>NZ_JBJDQK010000011.1:0-39909 GCF_044903445.1 Streptomyces sp. NPDC019890
CCTCCGGAAACGGCAAGGGCCAGATCTTCGTCAAGGGCGAGGTCATCAAGACCGTGCCCGAGTCGAAGATCGTCGAGACCCTCATCGAAGAGGCGATGAAAATCGCCGAATCCATGGAGGGCGAAGGGGTGGCCTCGGGGTCGCCCGCCGTCACCGTGAGCTGAACAGGATGTGAAGGGGGTCCGACCGTGACGATTCTTGAGAGCATCCGGGGGCCGCACGATCTCAAGGCGCTGACCGATGCGGAACTCGAAGAACTCGCTGAGGAGATAAGAGAGTTCCTGGTCCATGCGGTGGCCAGGACAGGGGGCCATCTGGGCCCCAACCTCGGCGTTGTGGAGCTGACCGTTGCCCTGCACCGGGTCTTCGACTCGCCCGCCGACCGCATCCTGTGGGACACCGGGCACCAGAGTTACGTACACAAACTGCTCACCGGCCGCCAGGACTTCTCCAAGCTGCGCGGCAAGGGCGGGCTCTCCGGCTACCCCTCGCGCGAGGAGTCCGAGCACGACGTCATCGAGAACTCCCACGCCTCGACCGTGCTCGGCTGGGCGGACGGACTGGCCAAGGCCCATCAGGTGCTGGGCAGCAGCGACCATGTCGTCGCGGTCATCGGGGACGGCGCCCTCACCGGCGGCATGGCCTGGGAGGCGCTCAACAACATCGCCGCGGCGAAGGACCGGCCGCTGATCATCGTCGTGAACGACAACGAGCGGTCCTACGCGCCGACGATCGGCGGCCTCGCCAACCACCTCGCCACGCTCCGTACCACCGACGGCTACGAGCGCGTGCTGGCGTGGGGCAAGGACGTCCTTCAGCACACCCCCGTCGTCGGGAAGCCGTTGTACGAATCGCTGCACGGCGCGAAGAAGGGGTTCAAGGACGCGTTCGCGCCGCAGGGGATGTTCGAGGATCTGGGACTGAAGTACGTGGGGCCGATCGACGGGCACGACATCGCCGCCGTCGAGTCCGCGCTGCGCCGTGCGAAGCGTTTTCACGGGCCCGTCCTCGTGCACTGTCTGACCGAGAAGGGACGCGGCTACCAGCCCGCCCTGGAGGACGAGGCCGACCGCTTCCACACGGTCGGCGTGATGGACCCGCTGACCTGCGAGCCGCTCTCGCCCGCGGGCGGGCCCTCCTGGACCTCCGTGTTCGGGGACGAGATCGCGGAGATAGGGGCCGAGCGGCCGGACGTCGTGGCGATCACCGCCGCGATGCTGCACCCCGTGGGCCTGACGCAGTTCGCCGAGCGTTTCCCCGACCGGGTGTGGGACGTCGGTATCGCCGAGCAGCACGCCACCGTCTCCGCGGCCGGGCTCGCGACCGGCGGGCTGCACCCGGTCGTCGCCGTGTACGCCACCTTCCTCAACCGCGCCTTCGACCAGCTGCTGATGGACGTGGCCCTGCACAAGTGCGGAGTGACCTTCGTACTCGACCGTGCCGGGGTCACCGGTGTCGACGGGCCCTCCCACAACGGCATGTGGGACATGTCGATACTGCAGGTCGTGCCGGGGCTGCGGATCGCCGCGCCGCGCGACGCCGACCGGCTGCGCGAGGAGCTGCGCGAGGCCGTCGAGGTGGACGACGCGCCGACCGTGCTGCGCTTCCCGAAGGAGTCGGTGGGCGAGCCGGTCGAGGCGATCACGCGGATCGGCGGGATGGACGTGCTGCACCGGGCCGAGAACGCCGATGTGCTGCTGGTGTCGGTGGGCGCCCTCGCGCCCGTCTGTCTGCAGGCGGTGGAGCTGCTGCGGGGGCGCGGCATCGGCTGCACCGTCGTCGACCCGCGCTGGGTCAAGCCCGTCGACGAACAGCTCGCGCCGCTCGCCGCGAACCACCGCCTGGTGGCCGTGGTGGAGGACAACAGCCGCAACGGCGGCGTCGGTTCTGCCGTCGGACAGGCGCTGCGGGACGCCGGAGTGGATGTGCCGCTGCGCACCTTCGGCATCCCGGAGCAGTTTCTCGCGCACGCCAAGCGCGCCGAGGTGCTGGCCGACATCGGGCTCACACCGGTGGAGATCGCGGGACGGATCAGTGCCGCCATGGCCGTCAAGGAGACCCAGTTGGGAGAGCCGGCCGGCCGGTCCCGTCAGGCAGAGCCAGTCAAGGAGAGCTGAGGAATGACCGAGCCGCTCAAGGGCTTCGATCTGGCGAGACTCCTCGCGGAGCGCGGAGCCGAGCGCTATGAGCTGCATGCGCGGCATCTCAACCACCAGCTGCCGCGCATGCTCCACACCATCGGCTTCGACAAGGTGTACGAGCGGGCCGAGGGCGCGTACTTCTGGGACGCCGAGGGCAACGACTACCTCGACATGCTCGCGGGCTTCGGCGTGATGGGGCTCGGCCGGCACCACCCCGTCGTACGCAAGGCACTGCACGACGTCCTGGACGCCTCGCTCGCCGACCTCACCCGCTTCGACTGCCAGCCGCTGCCCGGCCTGCTCGCCGAGAAGCTGCTGGCGCACAGTCCGCACCTGGACCGGGTGTTCTTCGGGAACAGCGGTACGGAGGCGGTCGAGACGGCCCTGAAGTTCGCCCGGTACGCGACCGGGAAGCCGCGGATCATCTACTGCTCGCACGCCTTCCACGGGCTGACCACCGGGTCCCTGTCGGTCAACGGGGAGTCGGGGTTCCGGGACGGATTCGCGCCGCTGCTGCCCGACACGGCGATCGCGATGGGCGATCTCGCAGCATTGGAGCGGGAGCTGGGGCGCGGCGATGTGGCGGGCTTCGTCGTGGAGCCCATCCAGGGCAAGGGCGTGCACGAAACGCCGCCCGGATTCCTGTACGCGGCACAGGAACTGCTGCACAGGCACAAGGCGCTGCTGATCGCCGACGAGGTGCAGACCGGACTCGGCAGGACCGGCGACTTCTACGCCTACCAGCACGAGGAAGGAGTCGAGCCGGATCTGGTCTGCGTGGCGAAGGCGCTGTCGGGCGGCTATGTCCCGGTCGGAGCGACCCTCGGCAAGGACTGGATCTTCAAGAAGGTCTACTCGTCGATGGACCGGGTGCTGGTGCACTCGGCGAGCTTCGGCTCCAACGCCCAGGCGATGGCCGCGGGGCTCGCCGTGCTCTCGGTGATCGAGGACGAGCAGGTCGTCGCCAACGCCCGGGTGACCGGCGAGCTGCTGCGGTCACGCCTTGCCGCGCTCGTCGACCGCTATGAGCTGCTGCACGAGGTGCGCGGGCGCGGCCTGATGATCGGCATCGAGTTCGGGCGACCGGACTCGATCCGGCTGCGCAGCCGCTGGACCATGCTGCAGGCGGCCCGCAAGGGACTCTTCGCGCAGATGGTCGTGGTGCCGCTGCTGCAGAAGCACCGGATCCTCACCCAGGTCTCCGGCGACCATCTGGAAGTGATCAAGTTGATTCCGCCGCTGACCATCGGCGAGCGGGAGGTGGAGCGGTTCGTGGCCGCCTTCACGGCCGTGATGGACGACGCGCACGGCGGTGGCGGGCTGATGTGGGACTTCGGCAAGACGCTGGTGAAGCAGGCCGTCGCCAACCGCTGATGTTGTCGCCTTTGCCTCTGGGGCAAGAAAGTTGCCTCCGAGGCAGGTTCCTGACGCAATGGACCTATGACCACCCCTTCCGGAGCGGCGGCGGACACCACGCTGCCCGATGTCGCACCACGGCTGCGCGAACTACGCCGCCGGCGCGGTCTCACCCTGGAAACGGCCGCCCGGCGTGCGGGGCTTTCCCCCGCCCATCTGTCCCGGCTCGAGACCGGCCACCGCCAGCCCTCGCTGCCGATGCTGCTCGCGCTCGCCCGCATCTACGGCACGACGATCGCCGAGCTGCTCGGCGAGACGGCGCCGGATCGTGAGCCGGTCATCCGCGCCGGAAGCCGGGAACCGACGGTCGCCGAGGGCTGGACCTACCACCAGGCCGGCGGACCCGGCCGGGCCATGCAGGCTCTGCGGCTGGTGGTGCCGTACGGCACCCAGGGCAATCTGGTCCGGGTGCATCCGGGCGAGGAGTGGCTGTACGTCCTCGACGGGCGAGTGCGGCTGGGTCTGGGCGAAGCGGTGCACGAGCTGAGCCCCGGTGACAGCGCGCACTTCGACTCCATGACCCCGCACCGCATCGCGGCAGCCACGCCCGAGGGGGCCGAGCTGCTGTTCGTCCACACGCTGCTGCAGAGCCCGGACATCCATCCGCATTCCTGACACACCTGAGAGGCCTGCCATGTCCAAGCACAACGAAGAGGGGAAGTTTCCCCGGGGGCTGGTGATCCGGCTCTTCGCCTATCTGGTGGCGGGCCATCTGTTCGCCGCCTTCCTCTACCTGCTGTTCACGCTCGGCGGCAACGGGTAGCCGGCCCCTGCCCGCCGATGGCTCAGGCCTCGTCGAGGAGCCGCTCGCGCAGCCGCTCCCGCGTCTCGGGGCTCACCTTCAGGCCCTCGCTGAGATAGCGCTCGGTGCCGCCCCAGGTCTGCTCGATCGTCTCGAAGGCCGCGTGGAGATACTCGGCGCGCGCGTCGAAGAGCGGCCTCAGCAGCTCCATGACCTCAGGCGACATCCCGGCCGGCGAGTTGTCGCTGCGGCGGACCAGATAGCGGCGGTGCGGGTCATTGGACTTCAGGTAGTCCGCCTCGATGGCGTCCCGCTCGACGCCGACCGCCAGCAGCGAGACGGCGATGGACAGACCGGCCCGGTCCTTGCCCGCCGCACAGTGCATCAGGGCGGGGACACTGTCGGCGGCGAGCGCGTGCAGCACCTGGCTGTGCTCGGCGGTGCGGTGCTTGACCATCGTCCGGTACGAGGCCGACATCCTCCCGGCCGCCTTGCCGTCCGCGAGGATCGACTTCAGCTGGTCGAGGTTGCCGTCCCGGACCATCCGCCAGAACTCGGCGCCGTCCGCCGGGTCGCTGAGCGGCAGATTCACATTCCGCACGCCGGGCAACTCGACGTCCGGGCCCTCGAGGCGCATGTCGGCCGAGTTGCGGAAGTCGAAGATCGTGTGCAGGCCCAGTGTGGCCAGGAACGAGGCGTCGGCCTCGGTCGCGTGTGCCAGATGACCGCTGCGGAAGAGCCGTCCGGACCGTATCTGCCGGCCGTCCACGGTCGGCAGGCCGCCCACGTCCCGGAAGTTGCGCACTCCGGACAGTGTGGGCTCTGTCGACGGGACCTGCGGCAGCTGCTGCGTCACCAAGGGCTCCTGAAGTCACTGCCGTCGGCGCTGTTCGCCGACGAGGGCGCGATCCCGACGATACGACACTGCTTTATCAGGCAATCATCTCGGCCGTCCGCGCAAGAGCGTTGCACAGGCAGAGCCTCCCGTCGGATGATGTGCGGGCCTGTGCGGACCTGTGAGGATCTGAGGGGTTGGGATGATCGAGCGTGTTGGCAAGGGTCGTACGTGGGTCCTCTCCGGACCCGCGAGCAGTTATGCACTGCACCTGACCGATGATGACGAACTGGTTCATATCCATTGGGGGCCGCGAATCTCCGCCGCCGACGCGGAGGCACTCGCGGCCCAGGGCCCGGCCCCGTACCGGCCGTTCGAGTCGCAGCTCGACGGGCGCGAGGAATACCCGGTCGAAGGCGGTCCGCGCTTCGTCCGCCCGGCGCTCTCGGTCCGTACACCCGAGGTGCGCGGCACCGAGTGGACCTTCGGCGGCGCCGCTCTGGACGGCGACGAACTGCGGCTCAGCTTCACCGACGCCGTGCACCGCCTCGGCCTCACACTCCACCACCGCATGCGCGACGACTCCGATGTCGTCGAGCGCTGGGTCAGCGTCACCCATACGGGTGAGGGGCCCGGCCTGGAGCTGCTGCGGGCCGACGCCGCCGTCTGGACGCTGCCGCAACGCGAGCGCTGGCGGCTCAGCCAACTGCACGGCCGGTGGGCGGCCGAGTCGCTGCTCGTACGCTCCGAGCTCACCTACGGCGAGAAGGTGCTGAGCAGCCGCCGCGGCCACACCGGGCACCAGCACCTGCCGTGGGTCGCACTCGATGCGGAAGGGGCCACCGAGGAGCAGGGTGAGGTCTACGGCTGCGCGCTCGGCTGGTCCGGATCGTGGCGGATCTGCGTACAGCAGCTGCCCGACGGGCTGGTGCAGATCACCGGCGGCGCGGGCTACGACGACTCAGGACTGCTGCGGCTCGCACCCGGCCAGTCGTACACCTCGCCCGTCTTCGCCGGGCTGTGGAGCGACGGCGGATTCGGCGGAGCCAGCCGCGCCTGGCACGCCTGGCAGCTGGCGCACGTCATCCCCGACGCGGCGAGGGACCGCCCGGTCCTCTACAACTCGTGGGAAGCCACCGGCTTCGACATCTCCGAGCAGCAGCAGCGGAAACTCGCCCAGCGGGCCGCCGCCATGGGCGTCGAGCTGTTCGTCGTGGACGACGCCTGGTTCGGGCAGCGCACCAGCGACCGCGCAGGACTCGGCGACTGGACCCCCAACGCCGAACGCTTCCCGCAAGGACTGGGGCCGCTCGCCGGCGAAGTGCACGCGCTGGGCATGCAGTTCGGGATCTGGGTCGAGCCGGAGATGGTCAACGCCGACAGCGATCTCTACCGCGCGCACCCCGACTGGGTACAGCATCACCCCGGCCGCGCCAGGACCGAGTTCCGCAATCAGCTTGTACTGAACCTCGCCCGCGAGGACGTACAGGAGTACCTATGGGACCAGCTGGACGGGCTGCTCTCGAGCGCGTCCGTCGACTATGTGAAATGGGACTTCAACCGCTGTTTCACGGACGCGGGCTGGCCCGGCGAACCGTACCCGCAGAAGCTGTGGGTCGAGCATGTGCATGCGCTGTACGCACTCATCGACCGGCTGCGCGCCGCGCATCCGTCCGTCGCCTTCGAGTCCTGCTCGGGCGGCGGCGGCCGGATCGACCTCGGCATCCTCTCCCGTACCGACCAGGTGTGGACCTCGGACAACACCGACCCGCTGGACCGGCTCGCGATCCAGCAGGGCTTCACCCAGCTGCACCCCGCGCGGGTCATGGCTGCCTGGGTCACCGACAGCCCCAATGTCCAGCTCAACGGCCGCGTCAGCACGCTGCGCCTCCGCTTCGTCAGCGCGATGGCCGGTGTGCTCGGGGTCGGCGGCGACCTCACCGCGTGGAGCGAGGAGGAGCTCGCCGAGGCACGCGGCTGGGTGGAGCTCTACAAGCAGATCCGGCCGCTGGTCCAGCACGGCGAGCTGTACCGGCTCCGGGCGCCCGAAGGCGGGCTCAGCGCCGTGCAGTACGTCCGCGGCTGCGAGACCGTCGTACTCGCCTGGCTGCAGGCGCAGCACTACGGAGAGCAGCCGCCGCGGCTGCGGCTGCGCGGCATCGACCCGGCGGCCGGCTACGCGTGCGTGGACACCGGCGCCGTACACCGCGGGTCCGTGCTGCTGCACCACGGACTGCACACCGGACTGAAGGGTGACCTGGACGCCACCGTGATCAGGCTGCGCCGCCGCTGAGGCGACTCGCGGCAGGGCCCGGGCCCTGGACGCAGGGCGGTGGAATTCCTCCGGCCAAAAAGGCGGGAATGTGGACGTAAGTGAGAGCCCTCGTCATTAAATGACGCTTCTGTCCGAATTGGACGATTAGATATAACGTGCCCCGTCTGCAAAGGAGATGGGGCACGCCTCGTGAGCAGGATCATATTCGTGACGGTCCGTGGCGGCGTGTGGGGCGTGAAATCCCTTACGGGCCGGAGAGTTGCGGTTCCCGGTTCCACGGAGGGTGACGGGAAATTTCCCCTTGATGCCGCAGTGGCCCATGATCGGCGAAAGCAGTGGCTTGTTCCTTTTGATCCGGCTCGTTTAGCGTCACCGTCAATCCGGACGGACCGCCTAATCCTGCCGCCGCCCGGAATTCGAAACCCACCCACGCGTGGCAGGAGCGGGGGACCCAAGAAGTATGCCGATTCCGGACATCCCGGACGGCTCGGGGTTAAGTCGTGCATTTTGCTCGACCGGGCATCTCCAGCCCGAACCCGACAGCTCACCTCGCAGGCGCCGGAGAGGAATGCGCCATGCCCGGAAAGGGTAAGCACCGCCGTCCCAGGACCAGCCCGATCACCCGCGGATTCGTCGCCGCCGGTACGGGTGGCGCCGCCATCGCCCTTCCGCTGATGGGCGCCGCCGGCGCCCATGCGGCCGGCCAGACCGCGCCCGCCGCGACCTCCCACACGGCGGTGACCGCCGCCACCCCGCAGGTGCCGACGACCGCCGCCACGGCCCCGCTCGCCAAGAAGCAGGCCGCCCCCACCACCTACCGCGTCGTCGCCGGTGACTATCTCTCCAAGATCGCCGACGAGCACCATGTCCGCGGCGGCTGGAAGAAGCTGTACGAGGACAACCGCAAGCAGGTCGGCGACGACCCCTCGCTGATCCACCCGGGCCTCAAGCTCACCCTCGGCGGGAAGTCGAAGGCGAAGGCCCACCACGAGTCGAAGCCGCGCCCGGAGCGCAAGGCAAAGCCCTCCTCCGGTGACGCTCAGGCCTCCGCCTCGAAGGCCTCCGCGCAGTCCTCCTCCGGTGACTCGGCGAGCGCCTCGCAGACCAGCGGCTCCGGCTTCACGGCCCCGGTCAGCGGCGCGACCGTGATCACTCCGTACCACCTCGCCGGCTCCATGTGGTCCAGCGGCTACCACACCGGTGTCGACTTCGCCGCCTCCACCGGCACCACCGTCAAGGCCGTCGGTCCGGGCACCGTGGTCTCCGCGGGCTGGGGCGGCGCTTACGGCAACGAGGTCGTCATCCAGCACGGCGACGGCAGCTACTCGCAGTACGGCCACCTCTCCTCGCTCGCCGTCTCCGCCGGCCAGAGCGTGAGCGGCGGCCAGCAGATCGGTCTGTCCGGCTCCACCGGCAACTCCACCGGTCCGCACCTTCACTTCGAGATCCGCACCGGCCCGAGCTACGGCTCGGACATCGACCCGCTGGCGTACCTGCGCCAGCACGGTGTCTCGATCTGATCCACCGGTCCCGCCGATCCCCTCGCGCCGAATCCCCCAGCGGCGCGAGGGGATTCGGCGTATTCCGGGTTGGGGGAAACTTGACCGGTGGTATAGATCACCCCTCGTCAACCCCTCCTTACGGTCGCGTAGGTCACACCCGTAAGGGAAAGATATGGACTCGTGGCAGACGATTCGAGAGACAAGAACAGTGGCGCATTCGGGTCGTACGCGGCTATCGGTGACAGCTTCACCGAGGGCGTCGGAGACCCGGGCCCCGACGGGACGTACGTCGGCTGGGCGGACCGGTTCGCGGTCCTGCTCGGCGACCGGATGCCGGAACACACCTTCAGGTACGCCAATCTCGCCGTACGCGGCCGTCTGCTCGACCAGATCGTGGCGGAACAGGTGCCGAGGGCGAAGGAACTCGCCCCGGATCTGGTGACGTTCTGCGCCGGCGGCAATGACATCATCCGGCCGGGCACCGACCCGGACGACGTGGCCGAGCGCTTCGAGCGGGCCGTCGCCGAGCTCACCGGAGCCGTCGGCACGGTCATGGTGACCACCGGCTTCGACACGCGCGACGTGCCGGTACTGCGCCATCTGCGCGGCAAGATCGCCACGTACACCGCGCATGTCCGGGCCATCGCCGACCGTTACGACTGCCCCGTACTGGACCTATGGTCGCTCAAGTCCGTGCAGGACAGGCGTGCTTGGGACGCCGACCGGCTGCATCTGTCGCCCGAGGGCCACACGAGGGTCGCGCTGCGAGCCGCCCAGGTGCTCGGCATCGAGGTGCCCGCCGACCCGGACCAGCCGTGGCCGCCGCAGCCGCCGCGCGGCCCGCTCGAGGTGCGCCGGGACGACATCCAGTGGGCGCGCACGCATCTGGTGCCATGGATCGGGCGGCGACTGCGCGGCGAGAGCTCCGGCGACCATGTCGAGGCCAAGCGCCCCAATCTGCTGCCTCTGTAGCGGTGCCGGGTGCGGGTGCCGTGACGCACCCGCGACCCCGGCCGCTCTTCAGACCCGGTCCGAGTGCAGCCCCGCCGCGCTGATCAGCGCCGTACTGCCCTCGCCCGTACAGGCATGGGCGCCCGCCAGTGCGCCGAGCCGGGCGCAGTCCTCCAGGTCCCGGCCTGCCAGCCGCCCGTAGAGAAAGCCGCAGACATACGCGTCGCCCGCACCGTTGGAGTCCACCACCGGAGCCGGCGGCGCCGCCGCGGGGACGGGGCGCGGTGTGCTGCCGCCGTCACGGGTGAGGAGATACGAGCCCCCGGCGCCCGCCGTCGCTATCACCGCCTGGGCCCGTCCGTCGCGCAGGATCTCGCGCATCACCGACGCTATCCGTTCACCCGCGCCCGCCGCGCTGAGGAAGACCAGGTCCGAGCGGAGCGCGAACTCCCGTTGGTGGTCGGCCAGTCCGTCCCAGTCGTGCAGATCGGTGGAGACCGGGGTGCCCAGCTCCTCGATGTCGTCGTAGAGGAACCGGGCGAAGTTCACGATCGAGAGATGGACATGGCGGGCCCGCCGCAGATGGGGGAGGTAGACCTCGCGTGGCATCCGCAGGTCTGCCGGATCGCGGCCGTCGTAGAAGGACATCCGGCGGCCGGCGGGGTCGACGAGATTGACCGCGCGCCGGGTCCCGGCCGGGGAGAGAAGCGGCTCGAAGGCCACCCCGCCGGCCGCGAGCCGTTCCCGGACCTGCCGCCCCGGCCAGTCGTCGCCGACGTAGTCGAGCAGGGTGACATTCAGTCCGAGTGCCCGGCAGCCCAGGGCCACATTGCCGCCGGTGTGGCCGGGCCATTCGCGGATCGGGCCGACGCCGACGGAGTCCGCGAGCGGGACGGGCAGCGAGTCCACGCGGACGACCGTGTCCACGCCGCTGCCACCGACGACCAGTACATCGTGTGCGTAGTAAGGGAGTTGATCGGTCTGCTGTTGCTGCGACTGGTGCGACACAGTTGCCCAGTATGACCGCTCGCGGTTCAGCGTGCGGCGGCGGTAAGGGCTTCGCGTTCCACACCCAGCTCACGGGCGAGCGCTTCGTCGGTCCACTCCAGCATCGCCGCGCGCGAGAGCGATCCCGCGTACGAGGTCATCTGCACGGCGAGCCCGTCCAGAAACGCCGTCAGCCGCCAGGCCGTTGCCGCCGGGTCCTCGCACGGGAACTCGCCCGCTTCGGCGCCCTCCGCGATGACTTCCGTCAGAGCGGCCTTCCACTGCTGGTCGAGATCGCGGGCCACCTCCCGCAGCGCGGGCTCGCGCAGCGCGGCCGCCCAGCCCTCGATCCACAGCCGCCAGCCCTTGGCCGTGCCCGTCGGCGCGTACCAGCGGACCGCTGCCCGCAGGCGGCGGAGCGCGGAGGTGCGGCGGCCCAGCAGTTTGCGCAGATGGGCGAGATCGCCGTCGGCGGCGTGGGCGAAGGCGGCCGCGACGAGCTTCTCCTTGGTCGAGAAGTGGTAGAGGACCAGGGCATTGCTCACCCCGAGCGCCGAGGCGACATCGGCGATGCGCACCGCCGCCACTCCGTGTTCCTCGATCTGCTCGACGGCAGCACTGAGCAGCTCCTCGCGCCGCTCTGCCACGTTCAACCGGACTCTTGCCACGTCCTCACCCTACACAGCCGATCTTGGACGCCGTCCGCACACCGTGGACATCGAGCGCGAGGGCCCCGCCGGGGTGCACGAGCAGCGGAAGCAGCAACGCACGGGCACGTGCCGGGGTGAGCGGGGCAAGGGCGACGGCCGTGTCGGTGAGCCCCGGCCGCGAGCCAGTAGCCCCACTTCTGCGGGTTGTCCGACGCGCCGACGACGGCGACCGAGCCCGGGTCGAACAGCGCGTCGAGCGAAGTCGTCATCTGTACCAGCCGAAGTGCTCGGCGATGACCGGCAGTCGGTCGGCGACGATCGCATGCGCCGCGGCCCGCGGAGTCGTCCCGTCCGCCTCCGCGCGCGTGAGCATCTGGTCGACCAGCGCCCGCATCGAGCGACGGGTGTGCGCAAACGCCTCGTCCGCATCCGCCTCGATGTCCCCGAACAGGGTCCACCACCACCAGGCGTTCGTACCGGAGTTGACCACGACATCCGGCAGTACGGTGATCCCTCGCCGAGCGAGCAGTTCCTCCGCGTCCGCCAGCACGGGCATGTTGGCCGCCTCGACGATCCAGCGGGCGATGATCTGCGCCTGGTTGGCGGTGTCCACCGCGTACGAGACGGCGGCCGGCACCAGCACCTCCGCGTCGACGGACAGCCAGGCGTCGCCCGGCAGCTCCAGATCCTGCGGCCGCAGCGCCGTACGGTCGATCGTGCCGTACGAGTCACGCGCCGCCAGCAGCGCCTCGACGTCCAGGCCGTCCGGATTGGCGACCGTGCCCTTGATGTCGGCGACGGCGACGATCTTCAGCCCGGCCCGGGCGAGGAAGCGCGCGGTCGCGCCGCCCATCGTGCCAAGTCCCTGCACGCTGACGCGCGTTCCCGCGTACCTCACACCCGCCCGGTCGAGCGCGACCAGCACCGACTCGGCGACTCCGCAGCCCCCGACGAGCTCGTCGAGACCGATGCCGTCGACCTCCACACCGAAGGCGTCCGCGAGCCGCCGGCGCGCCGTCCTCTCGTCGTCGAGCAGCCGGTAGACGGCCTGGATGGAGGAGACCAGACCGGCCTCCGCGGCCGCGCGGTCGACGATGTCCTGGCTGAGCCCGAGGTCTTCGCCGGTGGTCCACATCGTCTCGATGTAGGGACGCACGGCGCGCAGATAGCGGACCAGGATCCCGTACGCGCGCGGGTCCTGCGGGTCGCAGTCGACGCCGCCCTTCGCCCCGCCGAGCGGGATGTACCGGCCGTCGGGGTTGTAGTGCAGGGCCTCCTTCATGGTCATCCCACGCGCCAGACCGGCCACCTCCTCCAGCGTGCAGCCCTCGCGCATCCGCAGACCTCCGCTCGAGACCCCGCGCACCAGCCTGTCGATCACCAAGTGGCCCTGGCGGCCGGTGACATGGTCGGTCCAGGTGAGCGACAGCAGGGGAGTGGTCATCGGGCGGTCTCCTCGGGAACGGTGATCACGGTGGGGCCGGGGGTGGCGAGGGCCCTGGCAAGGGCCGAGGCGAGCGCTTTTGGGCTGGTGACGCGCTCGCCGTGCCCGCCGTAGGCGCGGGCGAGGGCGGACAGATCGACGGGCGCGAGATCGACGCCTGCCGGGGCGTCGCCGCGCGCGGCCATCTCGTCGCGGATCTCGCCGTAGCCGCCGTTGTCGAACACGACGACGGGCAGCGGCAGTTGGAGCTGGGCGGCGGTGGCGAGCTCCTGCACGCAGAACTGCAGGCCGCCGTCCCCGCTGAGCGCGACCACCTGCCGGCCGGGACACGCGGTCTTCGCGCCGATCGCGGCGGGCAGCGCATAGCCGAGCGTGCCGAAGCCGGTGGGGTGCAGATAGCGCGCGCCGGGACCGATCGGCAGATGTGGGAGCGCACCGTAGTAGCAGCACTGGGCGCTGTCGGAGGTGATGACGGCGTCGGCGTCGAGGACGGTGCGGATCGCCCGGAGATACGGCAGCCAGCGCGCGTCCCGGTCCTTGGTCTCGGCGTCGCGTGCGAGGCGCAGCTCGGCGACCTGCTCGGCGGCGCGTCCCGCCGCGTCGTGGGCGAGCCGCAAAGGTGGGCTGCCCGGCGTCCCGCCGTCGGACCGGCCGCTGCGGTCGTCGGGGCTCCCAGTGGTGCGTACGAGATGCAGCTCCGTGGCAGGTGGCGCGACGCTCATCGGGATGACCGGGCCGGAGCCGGCGTCCCGGAGCGCGGCCAGCAGCGCGGCCAGGACGTGCTGTGCGTCGCCCACCAGCGCCACATCGGCCGGCACACCCGCGTACATCTGCGCCGGGTCCACGTCGACCCGTACCAGCGTGCCGCCCAGCGGTGGCGGTGGTGACCACAGATCCGACTCGGCCAACTCGGTGCCCACGGCCAGCACCACATCGCGCCAGGCCAGCCACTTCTGGACGGCCGCGCTGTGCAGCGAGACGCCCAGTGACAGTGGGTGGGACTCGTCCACGATCCCCTTGCCGTTGGCGGTGGTGACCACGGGCGCGGCCAACTCCTCGGCCAGGGCGAGCAGTTCGGCCCCCGCCTCGCGTGCGCCGCCGCCCAGCACGAGCGCGGGACGGCGCGCCGTGCGCAGGGCTTCGACGGCATGCCCGAGCTCGCGGGGCGGGGGCAGGGGCGGTGCGACCGGCGGGGCGATCCGCACCTCCACCGCCGTCGACGTGGCCTCCAGCAGATCGAGCGGGATCTCGATGTGGACCGGGCGCGGCCGCCCGGTGGTGAAGAGCGTGAACGCCCGGGCGACCGCCGCGCCGATCTCGTCGGCCGTCGACACCCGGTGGCTGAAGGCCGCGACACCCCGCAGCGCCTCGCTCTGGCTGCGCATCTCGTGCAGCAGTCCGGTGGACTGGCGCGGATGCCGCAGCGGCATCCCGGGCGACACGACGAGCAGGGGAACGCTGTCGGAGTAGGCCTGGCCGACGGCCGCCGCGATGTTCAGCAGCGCGGGCCCCGTGGTGGTGATCGCGACCCCGGGCCGCCCGCTGACCCGGGCGTACGCATCGGCCGCGTACCCCGCGCCCTGCTCGTGGCGCGGTGTCACATGGGCGATGCCATGGGCGGCGAGATGCCGGTAGATCTCCAGGTTGTGCGTGCCGGGAATCCCGAAGGCCTGGGTGACACCGTGCGCCGACAGCGCTCGTACGACGGCTTCGCCGCCCGTCACAGCCGCGGGCCCCATGTCACATGCTCCTCGAGATGATCAGCCGCATGATGTCCGAGGTGCCTTCCTCGATCTCCTCGAGCTTGGCGTCCCGCATCCACTGCTCCACCGGGAACTCGCGCGAGTACCCCCATCCGCCGAGCGTCTGGACCGCCGCCCAGGTGCAGTACGCCGCCGTCTCCGCGGCCGTCAGCTTCGCCATCGCCGCGTCGGTCGTCGCATCGAGCCCGGCGTCGAGCCGCTTGGCGGCCCGCCGGGTCATCGGCCGTGCCTGCTCGATACGGGTGCGCATGTCCGCAAGACGGAAGGCCACGGCCTGGTGCTCGATGACGGGCTTGCCGAACTGCTGACGGCTCTTGGCGTAGTCGCAGGCGTACTCGTACGCCGCCCGTGCCACGCCCGCCGCCGCCGCGCCCAGCACCGCGCGCGAGATGTCGAACGTACGCATGAGGCCGCGGAAGCCCCCACCCTCGCCGCCGAGCCGGTCGGCCCGCGCGCGCCCGCGGCCGGATCTCCTCGCGGGCGAACGCGCGGGTGAGCTCGACCATGTCGCGCTGTTCGGTCGTGAGCGGGACCAGCTCGACGGGGAGCTCGGACATGCTGCCTCCAGGACGCGACGACGGTGGTTAACTGAACCGTCGTTCAGTATCCGGAGGGGCGAGCCGCCCTGTCAACGTGATCGTCAGTAGACCCGCGCGCCCCGTCTCCCGAACCTCCAGGAACACCCGCACCCGGCCAGGCGTTCCTGGAAGCATGACGGAAACCGACGCACAGCCGGATGCACAGGAAGCCCTGCTCAAGCTGGTCGCCGAGCAGGGTGGCGGCGTGCTGGTCACCCTCAAGCGGGACGGCCGGCCCCAGCTCTCCAACGTGAATCACCGGTACTACCCGGACGAGCGGATCATCCGGGTGTCGATCACGGACGACCGGGCCAAGACGCGGAACCTACGGCGTGACCCGCGCGCCACGTATCACGTCACCAGCGCCGACAGATGGGCGTGGACGGCCGTCGACGGTACGGCCGAGCTCACCGCGGTCGCCGCCGACCCGCACGACGCCACCGTCGAGGAGCTGATCACCCTCTACCGCGACGTCCAGGGCGAGCACCCCGACTGGGACGACTACCGGCAGGCAATGGTCCGCGACAAGCGCCTTGTGCTGCGCCTGCATGTCGAACGGGCCTATGGCCAGCCGCGCGGCTGAGTGGATCGAGCAGGCTGCGCCCGGCCGCTTCGCTCCCGCTCTGTCGGACCCTTTGCTCATAATGAAAAGACCTCAACCTCTGGAGGTGCCGTGACCGGCACTGGTTCTTCCCATCCGCTGAGATCCCGGCTGCGCTCGCTGCGCCCCGCCGCGTTCGGGGCCGATCCGGCCGGAGAGCGGTGGGAGCGGATCCTTCGCTCGCCGAACTTCTCCGACGGCAGCTTCCAGAATCCGGTGGGGGCCAGGACCAGACCGTCCGGCAGCTCCATGATCGAGTTCGCCAAGATCTACTTCCGCAAGGAGGCACGGGCCCGCCGCTCGCCGATCGGCGTGGTGCCCGTGCATGCCACCACCCTCGCCGACCTGGCCAAGCCGCCCGCCTCCGGGCTGCGGCTCACCTGGATGGGGCACTCCAGTGTCCTGGCCGAGATCGACGGGCGCCGGGTGCTCTTCGACCCGGTCTGGGGCGAGCGCTGCTCGCCCTACTCCTTCGCCGGGCCCAAGCGACTGCACCCCGTGCCCGTGCCCGTCGCGGCCCTCGGCCCGGTCGATGTCGTGGTGATCTCCCACGACCACTACGACCACCTGGATCTGCCCACCATCAAGGCGCTGGCCTCGACGGACACGGTCTTTGCGGTGCCCCTGGGCGTCGGCGCGCACCTCGAGCGCTGGGGCGTGTCCGCCGACCGGCTGCGCGAGCTGGACTGGAACGACTCGACGGAGGTGGCCGGCCTCCGGCTCACCGCCACCCCCGCCCGGCACTTCTGCGGGCGCGGGCTGCGCAACCAGCAGCACACGCTCTGGGCTTCCTGGGCCGTCGCCGGACCCGAGCACCGTATCTACCACAGCGGCGACACCGGATACTTCCCGGGCTTCAAGGACATCGGCGCCGAGCACGGCCCGTTCGACGCCACGATGATCCAGATCGGTGCGTACAGCGAATACTGGCCGGACATTCACATGACACCGGCCGAGGGCATGCGCGCCCATCTGGATCTCCAGGGCGGCCGACCGTCCGGCGCCATGCTGCCGATCCACTGGGGGACCTTCAACCTCGCGCCCCATCCGTGGGCCGAGCCCGGCGAGGGCACGGTCTCGGCGGCGGCCGGCGCGGGCGCGCGCATCGCTCTGCCGCTACCGGGCCAGCCGTTCGAGCCGACCGCCGCGAGCGTTCCGTCCGAGCTGTGGTGGCGTGAGGTGGCGACCGCTCCCGCAGAGGGCTGGGCCACGGCCGCGGGCACCGGCAGTCCCGAGGTGGCGCCCACCGCCTGAGCAGGCGGCGTACCCCCCTGCCGCCAGGCGACATGCCGACGACACGCCGGCAGGGGGCGGGCCGTGGTGTCGGCCTGTCGTGCGAATCCTCATACCAAGGCGGGACGATTGGCGAGCAAGTTTGTCAACTGCCCACCGCACGTGCCTGCTTGGCGACTACTGTGTGTGGCTGGTGATCAGCCATGGGCTCATTTTGTGATGCCCTGCCCGGCTGATCAGCCGATGCTGCCAGCTGCCCACTTGCAGTACGCCGATTCCTGGGGCCCCACGTACCAAGGACGCTGATGTCTCAACTACGCGCACCCGCCGCGCGGCCGGACCGCCGCGAGGGCGGGCGCCACGGCCGGCCAGGCGCCCGCTCCCTGTCGTCAGCGGGAAGGTCGCAACCCGTGCCGCCGTCGTCGCCGGACGCCCGTATACGCCCTCAACTCCTGCGCACCGCAGTGCTGCCCGCGGTCGTCGCCGCGCTCAGCGGCGCCGCCGCGGTGCTCTTCATCCTCCGCATCGCCAATCCACGTCCCTCCGCCGCTCTCTGGGCGGTGCTGACCGGAAGCTCAGTGCTTGCCGTCGCAGCCATTGCCGCGGCGGCGATGGGCGCGGACCGGATGGCCAAGTCCGTACTCGACCGGTGCGCAGCCTTACGCCGCACCACCGCGCGCGTGCAGACCGACCTGCCGGCCGTGGTCGAGCAGCTCAGGCGCGGGGAAGGCCCGCCGGCCCGCACCACGCCGCCGACCGCATCCCCGTTGGACGGGGACGAATTCACTCTGCTGACCCATGAGCTGGACCGTTCGTACGAGGCCGCGGTGACGGCGGTCGTACAGGCCTCCCGGCTCTCCAGCAGCGTCGGCAACGAACAGAAGGTCGAAGTCTTCGTCAATCTGGCCCGGCGGCTCCAGTCGCTGGTCCACCGCGAGATCCAGCTCCTCGACGAACTGGAGAACGAGGTCGAGGACCCCGAGCTGCTCAAGGGCCTCTTCCATGTCGACCACCTGGCCACCCGCATCCGCCGGCACGCGGAGAACCTCGCCGTCCTCGGCGGCGCCATCTCCAGGCGGCAGTGGTCCAACCCGGTCACCATGACCGAGGTGCTCCGTTCCGCCATCGCCGAGGTGGAGCAGTACCCCAGGGTCAAGCTGGTGCCCCCGATCGACGGCACGCTGCGCGGCCACGCAGTCGCCGATGTGATCCACCTCCTCGCCGAACTGGTCGAGAACGCCACGCTGTTCTCCGCCCCGCACACACAGGTGCTGCTGCGCGCCTCGCATGTCACGGCCGGTCTCGCCGTCGAGGTCGAGGACCGTGGTCTGGGCATGCCGCTCGGTGAGCAGAACAAGATGAACGCTCTGCTCACCGACCCCGATCAGGTCAATGTCGCCCATCTGCTGCAGGACGGGCGGATCGGCCTCTTCGTCGTCTCGGCACTGGCCCGCAGGCACGGCATCGCGGTCCGGCTGCAGTCCAATATCTACGGCGGCGTGCAGGCCATTCTCGTACTGCCGCAGGGTCTCCTGGGCTCCGAGCCGGAAGCGGTTCAGCAAACCGCCCCGGCCACGGCGACCGAGGCCGCGGGGACCCCCAGGGGACGGACGGCCGCCGCCCGGGCGACCGCGGCGCAGCCCTCGGTCCCGCAGCAGCCGCACTCACCGCCGCGCCTTCCGCTTCCCCAGCCCCAGCAGCAGCCCCAGCCACAGGTGCAGCGGCAGCCGGTACACGCCGCCAATGTCGGCCCCGGCCCCCTCCCCGTACGCGGAGAGCATGTCGAGCGCCCCAACCCCTCCGGCGCCGTCCCGCGTGCCAACTCCTCGGTCCCGCAGCAGAGTTCAGCCCCCCAGCCGTCTCACACCACGGACGGGCCGCCCGCGGAAGGCGTGGTCCGCGGCACTATGGGGCGCCCCCAACTGCCCAAGCGCCGCAGTCAGGAACACCTTGTCCCACAGCTGCGGGACACCCCGGCGCCCCGCAAGGACGACGACCAAGCGGTCCATGACCCCGGCCTGATCGCGGCCTTCCAGCGAGGCATCGGACTGGCCGAGTCGCAGTCCCTCGCGGACCTCGCAGCGCAGCCCGAACCGCAGCGCCACGACAACACCCCCAAGGAGTAGATGCACCATGGCGAGCGACGTGCCGAACGGCCATGTCTCGGACCTCGACTGGCTGCTCGGCGGCCTGGTCCAGCGTGTGCCGTACACCCGTAACGCGGTACTGCTCTCCTCCGACGGGCTGGTGAAATCCGTGCACGGCCTGGATGCCGACAGTGCCGACCATATGGCGGCTCTGGCCTCGGGTCTCTACTCCCTGGGCCGTAGCGCCGGAGCGCGCTTCGGCGACGGCGGAGAGGTGCGTCAGGTGGTGGTGGAGCTCGACTCCACCCTGCTGTTCGTGTCCACGGCGGGATCCGGCACCTGCCTCGCCGTGCTCGCCGGGCGCGAGGCGGACGCCGCGGTCCTCGGCTACGAGATGGCGATGCTGGTCAAGAGCGTACGGCCGTATCTGACCACGCCGGCCAGACATTCGGCGGGAGCGCCGAGCGTCACGAGGCCATGAAGGTGCCGTCCCCCAAGGACGGGCCGTTGCTCGACGACGCGGCCGGCCGGCTCATCCGGCCGTACACGGTGAGCGGCGGCCGCACCCGTCCAACGGCCGCGCTGGATCTGCTCTCCTTAGTGATGGCCACCGGGGCCTCGCCGCAGACCCAGCTCGGCCCCGAACACACAGTGGCGTTGGGTCTGTGCGACGGCCCGACCTCGGTCGCCGAGATCTCGGCGCACCTCAGGTTGCCGGCGGTCGTCACCAAGGTGCTGCTCTCCGATCTTGTGGACTGCGGGGCGGTTACCGCGCGGGCGCCCCGCAGCCACGACATTTCCACCGACCGTTCTTTGCTGGAGGCGGTGCTCGATGGCCTACGACGACGGCTCTGATCTCGACGAGCTCTTCCCCACCGCGCTGAAAATCCTGATAGCGGGCGGGTTCGGGGTGGGCAAGACGACCTTTGTAGGAGCGGTGAGCGAGATCGAGCCGCTGAGTACGGAGGAATTGCTGACCCAGGTCAGCGCGGCGACCGACAGACTGGACGGCATCGAGTCCAAGACCACCACCACGGTCGCCATGGACTTCGGCCGGATCACGCTGGACGCGAGCCATGTGCTCTATCTCTTCGGCACACCGGGCCAGGAACGCTTCTGGTTCATGTGGGACGAGCTCTCCGAGGGCGCGCTCGGGGCCATCGTCCTCGCCGACACCCGCCGGCTCGAAGACTCCTTCTCCGCGGTGGACTTCTTCGAGCGCCGCGGCATCGGATTCGTTGTCGCCGTCAATGAGTTCGACGGCTCGTACCGCTATGACCCGGAAGAGGTGCGGGCCGCCATCGACCTCAAGCCGGAGGTGCCGGTCGTGCTCTGCGACGCGCGGATCGCCAGCTCGGGGATCAAGACCCTGGTCACCCTCGTCCAGCATCTGCTCACCACCACCCCGGTGCCGACTCCGGCACCGAGCTACGGAGCTCCGACATGACGTACGATCCGACCGGCCATCTCCTGCTGACTCCCGTCGACCGGGAAGCGCCCGTGCGGGTGCGGCGGCTGCGCCAGCTCGGTTTCGGGGACCGGCCGGACCCCGCTTTCGACGAGTTCGCGCGCAAGCTGGCAGAGGTGACCGGCGCGCCCTTCTCCATGGTCAACTTCATAGACGAGAACCGGCAGTTCTTCGCCGGGCTGCACACCCCGGGGGGCACGCACACCGGCTCCGATCTCAACGCGGCCGCCGCGGGCAGTGGCGGGGTCAGCCGCTTCATGGCGCGCGACCACGGCTACTGCCCGCATGTGGTGGTACGGCGCAAGGCGCTGGTCCTCGAGGATGTCTGCGACTATCCACGGTTTGCGGGGAACCCGGTCGTCGACGAGATCGGCATCCGCTCCTATCTGGGGGCGCCGCTGATCGACCGTACGGGGATCGCGCTGGGCACGATCTGTGTTGTGGACACTGAGCCGCGGCCCTGGGGGCGGGCGGGTCTCGAGACCATCAAGTCGCTGGCGGCGGAGCTGATCGACCAGATCCACCGCCGCGAGGACGGCGGAATCTAGGCCGCCCCCGCCCCCGCTGGGGCGCAACGCCCGCAGTGAGTAAGCCCCCGGACGCCCGCCGGGGGTCTCTCCGTGCCCGCGGGGCGCGGAGCCAAGCCCTCCGGACCCTCCGGGGGCGCCCCATGTCGGCGGCGTGTGGGCTCGGGGTCTGTGGAGCGGGGCAGGGGGCTGCGCCCCGGGATCAGGAGCACCCCCTGTGGGCATGAGGGTCCCCCCACGCCCGCAGGGCGCAGGGGGAGGGGTCCGGCGCAGCGCCCAGGGGTCACACCGCCGGCTGCAGCCTCACCTCTTCGGACAGCTGCTGCGACCACTCGCCCTTCGCCGTACCCAGCGCCACCTCCGCAAGGCGCAGCAACTGGATGTCGGAGGTGCCGGCCGGGGCGAACATATGCAGCGCGTCCCGCAGATAGCGCTCGATGGGGCGGTCGGTGAACAGCCCGGCCGCGGCGTGGATCTCCATCGCGGCCCGCGCGGAGTCGATCGCGGACTCGACATTGACCAGCTTGGCGTTCATCAGCTCCGCATCGCACGGCAGGCCCTCGTCGAGCAGATGCACGGCGTGGTACGCGGCGAGCCGGGCCGTCATCAGCCGCGACTGCAGCTGCCCCAGCTTCAGCTTGATGGAGGGCAGTTCGTGGAGCGGCTTGCCGTAGCGATACCGCTCCGTGCAGAAGCGCGTGGTCTCCTCAAGGATCGCCTTGTGGATGCCGAGCGATACGGCGGTGAGGTTGGCGCGTCCGTAGAGCACACTGGAGGAGTACGCCACGGCCAGTCCGTCGCCCTCCTCTCCGAGCCTGTTCGGCGCGGGGACGCGGCAGTTGTGGAAGTGCAGCTCGCCGAAGCTGAAGCCGTGCAGGCCCATCGAGGGCTGTTCCTCGCCGATGCCGAACCCCGGTCGGTCCGATTCCACCAAGAAGGCCGTGAGCCCCCGGGATCCGGGACCGGTCCTCGCCACCACGCCGTGCAGATCACCTACATGGCTGTTGCCTACATACACCTTTCGGCCATTGAGTATGTAATCGTCGCCGTCACGTACGGCGGTGGCGCTCAAGCCCAGCACATGGCCGCCCGATTCGGGTTCGGTGACGGCGATGGTCGGCAGGCAGTCGCCGGCGGCGATCGAAGGGAGCCAGGTCTTCTTCTGTTCGTCGCTGCCGAAATGGACAATCTTGGCCACGCCCAGCTGCGAGGCCTGCACCATTGCGCCCATGGCCCCGCTGACGCGGGACAGCTCCTCGATGATGATGGTCTTGGCAAGGTGCCCGACCTGCATGCCACCGTGGTCCTTGCTGATGGTGGCGCCGAGCCAGCCCTGCCGGGCTATCAGCCGGGACAGCTCCCGGTGGACCGAGCGGGAGGCCTCCATCGCGGGAATCCGAGGCCGTACCTCCCTCTCGGCGAAGTCGCGCACGCGCTGGCGTAGTTGATGATGCAGTCGACCGGCGAAGTATCCGTCCATCGCGAGTCCTCCTCTGCGAAACGCCTGCTCGGCCAGTTGTTCGAGCAGGTGGTGCATCGGCAGTGGTCCCGTCCCGAACAGGCCGACCACCTCATGGTGTTGATCGTTTTCGGGCGGCACAAGATCGTTGCCAACTTTGGCCAAAACGCAGACCCTTGACGTTTGATTCAGGATGTGTTTCGCGTGGAACAGGCCCGTTCGGTCCTGCCGTACGGCATTCCCACTGCACCTCTTTCTGCCACATGCCAACGGCAAAGGTTTAGTGGGCATATGGCACTGAGGGACAAGAGCATGTCTCAGACGTTCACAGCCGTGACATTCAGGAACACCGGAATAACCGATACCGCGCGGACCCTGACCGCAAAGAAGCCAAGTGGGCTGCGAGGACGGACACGGACGCGGGCATAGAGGGCGCACGGAGGTGATGCCTGGCGCACAAGGCGCACAAGGGGGGCGCACACCGGCGTGCTCGCCGGCCCCGGCGCTGTCAAGCCCGGCCCCGGTGCTTCAGCACATCGATGGCCGGCTCACGCACCACCGACTCGTCCACCTCGACCCCAGTCCCGGCGCCCGGGGCTCCTGAGCGCTCCCGGCGCTGGTGGGCGGACTCCGATGTAGAAAGCGCTTTCTGTGCGCGTCGCACGGCGTAGGAGTGACGGTTACGCGGGGTCAATGGGTCGGGAGAGCCCTATGTGGCAACGGCGGGGTGAGTGTCAGTGCCGCGTCGTACGGTCTTCACATGGCCACCGCCGACGACGTACGCAGAGTCGCGCTCTCCCTGCCCGGCGCGCTGGAGAAGCTCGCCTGGGGCATGCCCACGTTCCGCCTGGAGAGCGGGGGGAAGATCTTCGCCTCGCTCGATGACGACGACAAGGTGATGGGGGTGAAGTGCCCGAAGGGGGACCGGGAGGAGCTGATCGCGTCCGAACCGGAGAAGTTTTTCATCCGGGCGGGACACGACGACAACTATGCGTGGCTGCGGGTGCGGTTGGCGGCGCTGGAGGACGAGGAGGAGCTGTATGCGATCCTGCTCGACTCCTGGCGGCAGGCGGCCCCACGGAGGCTGCTGGACGCGCACCCGGACTTGGCGGATCCGCAGTCGGACTGACCAGGCCGACGGAAGCGTCGGCCGACCGCGTCGGCCGTCCGGCTTCGCACCGGGCCCGAGCGGAGCACGCGGCACTGGCCGTAGCGAACGGGCGACGCGCAGTGCGCGTAGCGCGCCGGCCGTGCAGCCGCACGTTCGGTTGAGATCACCTGGGGGCCGCGGCGCGGAAAGCGGTTCGTGACCACCGCCCCGAGTGCGGTATTGTTCTCATGCGCGTTCGGCCGGGGGAAACCCCAGGTCAGACGGGCACCGGGACGTGGCGCAGCTTGGTAGCGCACTTGACTGGGGGTCAAGGGGTCGCAGGTTCAAATCCTGTCGTCCCGACTTTTCGAAGTCGCAGGTGAGAGGCCGTATCGGAGCAGTCCGATACGGCCTTTCGCGTCCCGGAGCCCACCGGCGGCAAGCTCGCCGTGCTCACCGCCACCCGGCTCGTCCTGGCGTCAGCTCACGGTGAGGGTGCCCTTCATGTTCGGGTGGATGGTGCAAATGTAGGGAGAGCTGCCGGATGTGGACGGAGCGACGAAGGTGGCTGTTTCGCCGGCATCGATGTCGCCGGTGTCGAATGCCTTGGCCCCGGTGGCGGTCACGGTGTGCGTGACCGAGTCCTGGTTCTCGACGATGACTTTCGTCCCGGGGTGCACCTGAAGATTCGCCGGGCTGAAGGTGAAGTTCTTGATCGTGATGTGCGCCGCGCCGGTGTTGGAGGTGTTCGGGGCGGATGAGGCGCTGGTGGTGGCGGGGGTGGTGTCGTTGCTGCTGCCGTTGCCGCCGTTCGAGCAGCCGGCCAGGGCGAGCAGGACGCAGGCTCCGCCCACTCTGAGGGCGGTGTGGCCCCGGTGCGGATAGCTGAGTGACATGCCGGGCGGACCTTTCCGACGGGGGATGCCGTGGTCTGGGCGCGACCGGCGATCGGCCGCTGCATTCAGGTTCACCGTCCTCGGCGGCGCTCGCCAGAGCGGTACCGCCAGCCGCGGCGCAAGCTCACCTGAATGCCGAAGGGGGTGCAGCTTCGGGCTCTGTTCCCGGGTCGGACAGGTTCCTGCCGTTCACAGGCCGGGGGCGCCCCACAGCGGGAACCAGCGGCTCAGGTCCTCCTCGATGCGCAGGTCGTCCTTGACCGTGGCCTTGACCTGGAATTCCAGCGGGTTGTCGCGTTTCTGGCCAGGCAGCGGAGCGAATGGGTAGAAGGTGCCGCGTTTGTACAGGTAGACCAGTCCGAGACGGCGCGGTTCGGCGTCCTGGAAGGTGACCAGGGAGCAGAGGAGCTGCGGTCCGAAGCCGCTGTCCTGCAGGGCGGTGTTCACCGCGTGCAGGTCGTTGACCAGGGCGGGCAGGTCGTCGGGGTCGCGGCGTGACACCAGCCAGGAGTACCCGTAGGCGTCACGGCTGAACTCCACCGGTGCGCCGCCCCGTTCGGTGTCTGCACCCAGGAGGGCTCGTACCTCCTGCTGGACCTGTGCGAATGCCCCGCCCTCGATGGAGGCGAAGCACACCGAGCCCAGGCCGGTCGGGCTGAAGCCGATGGCGGCCTGGAGGGTGATCGCTGCGGACGGCAGGCCGAAGAGCTGGTCCAGGTCCGGCTTGACCGGCCTGCTCCGTCCGAACAGGGCGTCCAGCAAACCCATGGGGGCTCAGCTCCTTCCCATCGTGCTCATGACGCCCTGCTGCCCGGTTCACCCAGCTCGGCGGAGATTTCTGCGAGCGCCTCGATGCGGCGTTCCAGGCTTGGGTGGGTGGAGAACAGGTTGGCCAGAACGGTGCCGGGTCCGAGGGCGGGCGTGAAGAAGAATGCGTTGAACGCCTGAGCCGTGCGCAGATCCTGGGTGGGGATACGGGCGATGTCGCCGCTGACTTTGGTCAGCGCCGAGGCCAGGGCGGAGGGTTTCCCGGTCAGCATGGCTGCGGCGCGGTCGGCGGCCAGTTCACGGTAGCGGGACAGCGCCCGGATCAGCAGGAAGCTGATGGCATAGACCAGGGCAGAGACCGCCATGACGATCGCGAGCGCCGCGGCGGTGTTCTGGTCGCGGTTGCGTCCGCCCAACAGCTGGGAGTAGAAGGCGAAGCGGACGATGAGTCCCGCGATCACGCCCAGGAACGAGGCGATGGTGATCACCGCGACATCGCGGTGTGCGACGTGGGAGAGCTCGTGG
Source organism: Streptomyces sp. NPDC019890 (assembly GCF_044903445.1). Lineage (NCBI taxonomy): Bacteria > Bacillati > Actinomycetota > Actinomycetes > Kitasatosporales > Streptomycetaceae > Streptomyces > Streptomyces sp. NPDC019890. The sequence goes on from NZ_JBJDQK010000011.1 coordinate 25,939, forward strand.
GCGAGGACGCCTTCGAGTTCCTCCGTTTCCAGGCGGCGCAGCAGTCCGGTGGTGACGCAGACGACGGCGTGGTCGGCGTTGCGGCCGGTGGCGAACGCGTTGGGCAGGTCCATGTCGGAGATGGCGACCCGGGGTTTGGGCATGTCGGCGGTGGCGCACAGCCGGTCGATGACGCCGTGCAATCGAGGCTGTTCCTCGGCTGTGACGAGGCGTCCGTGCATGGCGTACAGGGCGATCCGGTCCGAGTACCAGTACTGCGCACCCAGCAGCCCGGCGGCGATGACAACCACCAGGACGACGGACTTGAGCAGCACGATCAGCGTCGCGATGAACGCCACGTACAGCAACCCGAGCAGGAACATCGTGACCACCATGCGGGCGGTCAGCTGCCGGTCGGGCTCAAAGCGGCTGCGCATCGCCATCACCCCGGGATCGGGCCCTCGTGGGAGAGCGGTGCCTGCACGTGCGTGGGGCTGGTGCCCGCTTTGTCCAGCGCCTTGTTCGCCTCGATCCGGAACAGGGCGGTGGTGCGGTGGGTGATGCTGGTCATGGCGACCGCCTTTCTCGCGGTTTCGGCGTCGCGTCGGAGAGACCGGCCGGGAAGTACGGCGAAACGCCGCAGTGCCGGCCGCGCCGCAGGTCATATCCGGGACCACGCCCATTCCATTGTCCGACGCACTTCCTCGTCCGGGAGGGAGCCGGCCAGGCAGGATTGACGGCGACCTCGAAGGACGACCCGGAGCACGCTGCTCAGGCGCCCCAGAACTGGGGGTCAAGGGGTCGCAGGTTCGTATCCGGCCGTCCCGGCCTTTCGAAGTCGCAGGTGAGGGGCCGTGTCGGAGCAATCCGACACGGCCGCTCACCTTTCCCGGGTACGGTCGGGGACGGAGCGGCTTGCAGTCGCTTCCGCCGCCCGCGGTGATGGGGCTGGACCAGCGCATGCGCGTCCATCGGACCCGATGGAGCATTAAAGGGATGATCTCGTCCGTGACTTTGATCAGCGAGAGCCCGGAGGACCCGTTCTCGGTGGCTCGCGCTGTCACTGTGGTGCTGGACCACCGTGGCTGGGTGGTCGGCTGGAGCGACCGCGCCCGTGAGCTGCTGGGCTACCCGGAGGAGGAGGTGCTCGGCCGGCCTGGCGTGGACCTTCTTGTGGATCCCCGGGACCGCGACGTCGTACGGGAGGCCGCGGCGGCCTGCGTCGCGGACAGCGGCTGGTTCGGGATCCTGCCTGTTCGGCACCGCTACGGCCGACGGCTCGCCTTCGGCGTCCGGGCACGTCGCGTCAGGCGGGCCGACTGCGAAGACGAGTGGTTCCTGGTGGCTGCGCCGGCCGAGGAAGTCGCCCAGTGGGAGATCGACCGGTCGGTCATGGACGGACTGTTCCTCCGGTCGCCGATCGGCCTCTCCATCCACGATCCGGAGCTGCGGCTCCTGCGGGTCAACCGGGCGATCGCGCGCTTCGGGGGCTTTCCGGTCGAGCGGATGCGTGGCACGCGTACCGGCGACTACGTCGTCCAGGAGGACGCGGAGACGATCGAGGCCCGGCTGTGTGAGGTGATCGACACCGGGAAGCCGATGATCTTCACGGAGCTGTCGGCCCGCCTGCAGACCGACCCGGGCCGGGAGCGGTTCGTCTCCGTGTCCGCGTTCCGTATGGAGGATTCCAGCGGCCGGACGCTGGGCGTGGCACAGCTGGTCGAGGATGTCACCGACCGGCACCGCGCCCGGCGCCGGCTGGCCATGCTCAATGAGGCGAGTGCCCTCATCGGGACCACGCTGGACGTGCAGACCACCGCGAACGAACTGGTCGAAGTCGCCGTCCCCAACCTTGCCGACTGCGTGACGGTCGATCTTCTCGAGTCGGTCAGCCTCGGCGAGGAGCTCATCCCGGACGCAGCCGGTCCCCTCCGCAGGGCAGCGCTCAAGAGCATCCCGGGGAGCGAGGAACAGCTGCTGTTCCCGGTGGGCACGCTCAGATCGTTCGCCGCTGACACACCACAGGCGCGATCTCTGGCCGACCGGCGCCCTGTTCTGGTGGCCGAGTTCGAACCGATGGACCCCAGATCGAGCTTGGACCCGGACCGGGCGGTGAAGGCGGTTGCCCGTGGCGTCCATTCGCTGATGGTGGTTCCCCTGACTGCCCGCGGCCTCGTCCTGGGACTCCTGAGCATGTGGCGTTACCGGCATCCCGAACCGTTCGAGGCCGACGACCTCACGCTGGCGAACGAATTCGCCGCTCGCGCCGCGCTCTCCATCGACAATGCCCGCCGCTACACCCAGCAGCACCGCACCGCCCTGGCACTGCAACGCCGCCTGCTGCCACGCGAATTTCCCGAGCACCCCGCGGTCTCCGTCGCCCACCGCTATCTGCCGGCCGGGGGCGCCGCAGGGGTCGGCGGCGACTGGTTCGACGTCATCCCGCTGTCCGGAGCCCGTGTGGCCCTGGTCGTCGGTGACGTGGTCGGCCACGGCATCAACGCCGCGGCGACGATGGGCCGGCTGCGTACCGCCGTGCACACGCTGGCCGACCTCGATCTCGAACCGGACGAGGTGCTCTCCCATCTCGACGACCTCGTGATGCGGCTGGCCGGCGAACAGGAGCCCGGCGACGCGGACTCGCCCGGGGAACAGGTCGTCGGCGCCACCTGTCTCTATGCCGTGTACGACCCGGTCAGCCGGCTCTGTTCCATGGCTCGCGCGGGCCATCCCCCGCCGGTCGTGGTGACACCGGACGGAAGCGTAAGTTTCCCCGAACTCCCCGCCGGACCACCGCTGGGACTGGGCGGGCTGCCGTTCGAAAGCGCGGAACTGGAGCTTCCCGAAGGCTCCGTGCTGGCCCTCTACACCAACGGTCTGATCGACACCGACGAACACGACGTCGAGGCCGGACTGTCCCGGCTGTGCACCGCGCTGGCCGGAGCGGACCGGCCTTTGGAGGAGATCTGCCAGGCCGCGATCGACACGCTGCTGCCCACGCGGCCCGTCGACGACGTGGCCCTCCTGCTGGCCCGGACCCGGACCCTGGCACCGGAGCAGGTCGCCACCTGGGAGCTGCCTGCGGAGCCCACCGCACCGGCCCGCGCCCGGGGGCTGACCGCCGCACAGCTCGCCGAGTGGGGACTGGAGGAGTTGGTCTTCACCACCGAGTTGATCGTCAGCGAACTCGTGACCAACGCCTACCGCTACGCCGGCGGCCCGGTGACCCTGCGACTCCTCCATCACCACCGCCTCATCTGCGAGGTGACCGACTCCAGCAGCACCTCCCCGCATCTGCGACGTGCCCGCAGCACCGACGAGGGCGGCCGGGGGCTGCTTCTCGTCGCCCAGTTGACGGCACGCTGGGGCACACGGCACGCGCACGAGGGCAAGACCGTCTGGACCGAGCAGGAGCTGCCGCCCCGGCTCGGCGAGCATCGCGGGGACATCGGCCACGCGTGATCGCAGGTTCGGGCCCGCCAGCTGCACAACGAGCATGCCGCGAGCCGTTCCGCAGGGCCGGGCCGGCAGTCCGGCAGTATGCCGCGAACTCGCCCGCCCGCTGAGGGGCTCTTCCCGACGCGGCAGCGCTCGGGCACGATGGCCGGACGAACAAGCGTGCCCACCGTGCCGAGTCCTTCCGAACCGGAGCCACCTGGAGGCGCCGCGTGACGAGCAAAGATCACGCCAGGCTCGACGAGCTGCAACGCGATCCCTATCCGCTCTACGCGCAGGCGCGCCGGACCGAGGGCCTGACCTTCGTTCCCGAGCTCGACGCCTGGCTCGTCGCGCGGGACTGTGACGTACGCGAAGTCCTCGGGCGGCCCGAGGAGTTCTCCTCCGTGCGGGCGCTGCTCCCCGACGTCATGCCATCGCCGCAGGCGCTGGAGGTGCTGGCGAAGGGGTACGGAAAGCGGCCCACCGTCGTCTCCACCGACGGCCCGCCCCATCAGCGTCACCGCGCGCCGCTCAACCGCGGTCTGTCCGCCGGGCGGATCGCCGAGCTGGTCCCGTACGCCGCGGAGCGCGCCGCGTCACTCGTGGACGGCTTCGCCGCGGACGGCCGCGTCGAGCTGATGGGGGCGTACGCGCGAAAGCTCCCCGGGCAGGTCATCGGCCGGCTGATCGGCTTCGACCCCGAGGACGTCCCGGCGGCGGTGCACGGCGGCTACCGCGCCGAAGAGCTGCTGTTCCGCCCGCTCGATCCCGACTCCCAGGTCCGCGCAGCCGAGGACGTCGTCGCACTGCACAAGCTTCTCGACACATACATACGCGACCGGCGGGAGAACCCGCGCGACGACCTCTGCTCCGGCATGGTCGCAGCGCTGGCGCCCGGCAGCGGGGAGCTCACGCTCGACCAGCGCCACGAGCTCGTATCGAACTTACAGAACTTCCTGATCGCCGGGCATCTGACCACCACCGCGCTGATCGGCACGACACTTCTGCATCTGCTGCGCGACCGGCGGCAGTGGGAACTGATCTGTGCCGACCCGGAGTTGATACCAGCGGCCGTCGAGGAAGCCGCCCGGTACGATTCGGCGGTGCAGGGCTTCCGCCGTACCACCACCCGCCCCGTCACCATCTCCGGCACCGAACTGCCCGCCGGAGCCACCGTGTTCGTCGCGTACGGATCGGCCAACCGCGACGAGGGCCGCCACGACCGGCCGGAGGTCTTCGACATCACCCGGCCACTCTCCCGTCGGCATGTGGCCTTCGGTCATGGGACGCACGGCTGCCCCGGCTCGCAGCTGGCACGCGAGCAACTGCGCCTGACCATCGGCCTGTTCGCCCGCAGGCTGCCCGGCCTGCGGCTCGACGAGGACAGGCCGCCGCCCGTGATGCGGCCGGCCCTGATCCACCGTTCGCCCGAAGCGCTCCATCTGGTCTGGTGAGCCGACCCGTTCCAGCCGGAAGGTGACCGACGCTCTGGTGACGACCGCCATCTCGGCCAGATGCGCGACCCGTGGGCGAGCAGCGTCTCAGCCTCGCCGCAGCAGATAGGTGTCCATGATCCAGCCCTTGCGGGCGCGGGCCTCGGCCCGCAGCTCCTCGATCCGGCCGGACACCTCGGCAAGCCGCCCCGACACCAGGATCTCGTCCTCGGTGCCCACGTACGCGCCCCAGTAGATGAACAGATCCTGGTCGAGATGGCGAGTGAACGCCTGCCGTGCGTCCAGCATCACGACCACGTCGTCCACGCCCTGGGGCCACCCCTCGGCGAGCCGCCGGCCCGTGGTGATCTGCACCGGCCGGCCCACCCGGTTCAGCCCGGTGCGGTGCTTGGCCAGCAGCGCCGAGACGCTGCTGATTCCGGGCACCACCTCGTGATCGAAGGCGACCGTGTCCCGTTCGAGGATCTGTTGAAGGATCGCGAGTGTGGAGTCGTACAGCGCCGGATCGCCCCAGACCAGGAACGCGCCGCACTCGTCCTCGGCAAGATCCTCTGCGATGAACCGTTCGTACAGATCGGCCCGGCGGCTGCGCCAGTCGTCGACAGCGGGCGAGTAATCCGATGTTTCCCGGTCCCGCTCCGGGTCGCGCGCCACGATCAGACGGTACGACCCGCCCTGGACATGAGCGTCGAGAATGTCCCGTCGCAGCCGTGCCAGATCCGACTTCTCCTCACCCTTGTCGAGGATGAAGAACGCATCCGCCTTGTTCAGGGCCTTGACCGCCTGCAGGGTCAGCTGATCGGGGTCGCCCGCCCCGATGCCGATCACATAGATCTTTCTCACCCTGCCGAGTATGCGGGGTAGCCGGCACCCCACCGATCGCGGGACCTACCGAGGCCGCCGGTCGGGGCATATCCTCCGACCATGCGTGTCGCACTCTTCGTCACCTGCGTCAACGACGCGGTGTATCCGGCCACGGGCATCGCGACCGTCAGACTTCTGGAGCGGCTCGGCGTTCAGGTGGACTTCCCCGCCGCGCAGACCTGCTGCGGACAGCCGCAGTTCAACACCGGCTACCGGCGCGAGACCGAGCCGCTGGTGCGCCGGACGGCGCGCGCCTTCGAGGGATACGAGTACGTCGTCACCCCCTCCGGGTCGTGCGCGGCCATGGTGCGCGAGCAGTATCCGAAGCTCGGCGAGACGGCACTTCCCACCCGGACGTACGAACTCACTCAGTTCCTCGTCGACGTACTCGGCGTCACCGACGTCGGCGCGTATTTCCCGCACACCGTCACCTACCACCCCTCCTGTCACGGGCTGCGCACCCTGCGGCTGGGGGAGCGGCCGCGCAGGCTGCTCGAAGCGGTGAAGGGCCTTCAGCTGCGCGAGCTGCCCGGTGCCGAGGAGTGCTGCGGCTTCGGCGGCACCTTCGCCGTCAAGAACCCCGCCGTCTCCGCAGCCATGGGCCGCGACAAGGTCCGCAACGCCCGGTCCACCGGAGCCGACGTGCTGTGCGGCGCCGACAGCTCCTGTCTGATGCACGTCGACGGCATCCTGCGCCGCCAGGACGCACCGCAGCGCGCCCTGCACATCGCCGACATCCTCGCGAGCACCGAAGAGGAGCCCCTGCTGTGAGCGGCACCAGTGGTACGTATCTCGGCATGCCGTCCTTCCCCGAGGCCGCCGAGGAAGCCGTCCACGATGTGACGCTGCGCGCGAATCTCCGCCACGCGACCCACACCATTCGCGACAAGCGCGCGAAAGCGGTGGCGGAACTCGCCGACTGGGCGGAGCTGCGCGAGGCCGGCAAGCAGATCAAGGACGACACGCTGCGTCATCTCGACCGCTATCTGGAGCAGTTGGAGTCCGCCGTCACCGGGGCCGGGGGCACCGTCCACTGGGCCGCCGACGCCGACGAGGCCAACCGCATCGTCGCCGAGCTGGTGAAGGCGACCGGCGAGAGCGAGGTCGTCAAGGTCAAGTCGATGGCGACCCAGGAGATCGGCCTCAACGAGGCGCTGGCGGCCGAGGGGATCTCCGCGTACGAAACCGACCTCGCGGAGCTGATCGTGCAGCTCGGCGACGACCGCCCCTCGCACATCCTGGTACCCGCGATCCACCGCAACCGCGGCGAGATCCGTGACATCTTCCGCAAGCAGATGGGGAGTTGGGGCAGAGCAGCCCCCGACGGACTGACCGACAGCCCCGCCGAACTCGCCGAGGCCGCCCGCCTTCACCTCCGCGAGAAGTTCCTGCGGGCCAAGGTCGGCGTCTCCGGCGCCAACTTCATGGTCGCCGAGACCGGCACCCTCGTCGTCCTCGAGTCCGAGGGCAACGGCCGTATGTGTCTGACCCTCCCCGAAACGCTGATCTCCGTCGTCGGCATCGAGAAGGTGGTGCCCACCTGGCGCGATCTGGAGGTCTTCCTGCAGACGCTGCCGCGCTCCTCGACCGCCGAGCGCATGAACCCGTACACGTCGATGTGGACCGGCACGGCCGACGCGGACGGACCGCGGGACTTCCATCTGGTGCTGCTCGACAACGGCCGCACCGGGGCGCTGGCCGACGAGGTCGGCCGCCAGGCGCTGCGCTGCATCCGCTGCTCCGCCTGCCTCAATGTCTGTCCGGTGTACGAGCGGGCGGGCGGCCATGCGTACGGATCGGTCTACCCGGGCCCGATCGGCGCGATCCTCAGCCCCCAGCTGCGCGGCATCGAGAGCGAGATCGACGCCTCCCTGCCGTACGCGTCGTCACTGTGCGGCGCCTGCTACGAGGTGTGTCCGGTCGCCATCGACATTCCCGAAGTCCTGGTCCATCTGCGGGAGAAGGTCGCGGACCGCGGCGGCAGAGGACATCGCCTGGAGAAGGCCGCGATCAAGGCGGCGGGGTGGGTCCTCGACCACCCGGCCGCACTCGCCGCCGGCGAGAGGGCGGCCTCCGGCACCCGCAAGCTGCATCCGAAGAGGCTGCCGGGAGCCGGGGCCTGGACCGCCGACCGGGAGCTGCCCGAGATGCCCGCCCAATCCTTCCGTGACTGGTGGAAGAAGAACCGCCGATGAGTGCCACCTCCCGCGAGCGCATCCTCGCCCGGATCCGCGCCGCCGTTGCCGACGCGCCCGCTGTACCGGAAGCCGCCCGCGACTATCTGGAGAGCCACAACCCCGGCGATCCGGCCGCGATCCTCGATCTGCTGCACGAGAACCTCGCCGACTACCGGGCGATCGTGCACCGCGCCACAGAGCCCGAACTGCCCGCTCTGGTAAGGGAGTTGCTGGACGCCCACGGTGCGCGGTCGGTCGCCGTGCCGGACGGACTGCCTGCCGGCTGGCTCAGCGATACCGACGTCGAGCAGCGCACGGACGCAGGTCGGCTGACTCCGTACGAACTCGACGCCATCGACGCCGTCGTGACCGGCTGCGCCCTCGCGATCGCCGAGACCGGCACGATCGTGCTCGACGCGGGCCCGGGGCAGGGGCGACGGGCCCTCACTCTCGTTCCGGATCTGCACATCTGCGTCGTACGCGCCCCCCAGCAGGTCGTCGCCTCCGTACCGCAGGCGATGCCGCGACTCGATCCGACCCGCCCGCTGACCTGGATTTCCGGGCCCTCGGCGACGAGCGACATCGAACTCGACCGGGTGGAGGGCGTCCACGGCCCGCGCACTTTGGAAGTCGTCCTGCTATCGCGTTAGCCGGGGCGCCTCGGCGCCCGCGTCCACCGGGTGGTCGAGCCGTGCCGCGAGCTCGTGCGCCCAGGACGTAAGACCGGCCACATCGATGGCGTACGGATCCTGGTAACCGGCGATCCGGTCCGCGCCCCGCAGCAGCAGACGGGCGCCGCCCGCCGTGTTGCCACGGGCGGCGTGGGTGAGCCCGACCGCGAGCTGGGCGAGGCCGCGCCACAGCTCGCGCTCCGACTCCGGTCCGGACTTCCACGCGTCCTCGAACACCTCGTGCGCATGGAAGGGCATGCCCGCGTCCAGCAGCCGCTGCGCCTCCGCCAGCGTCTGCCCCGGGGGGCGCAGCACGCCCTCGGGCTGGCGCTCCACTCCCGGCGTTCCGTACGGAAGCGGTCGCCCCAGCCCGTCGCGGGGGCGTGCGTTGCGTGCGCGCCCTTCGGTGTCGCGATCCCTGCGTGCCGTGTCGTCGCGGTCTTTGCGTGCCTCGTCCACGCCTCGATTGTCCCCCGCACCGCGCCGCCGCGCTCGCAATGGTTTGGAACGCAGACTTACTGCTCGGTCGGGATGCTGGAGGGAGTGAGTTGGATGTGGCAACCTAGTGAGCATGAAGGCACGCACCACGGAGGACGGCACGCTTCCGACCCGCCCCCTGGACTCCCGCGGCAGGCCGTGCTCGATCGCGGCATCGCTCCAGGCCATCGGAGAGAAATGGTCACTGCTGGCGGTCCGGGAGATCAGCTTCGGCAATCGCCGCTTCGCCGCGATCGCCCGTAACACCGGCGCTCCCCGTGACGTCCTCACCGCGCGCCTGCGTCATCTGGAGTCGATCGGCGTGCTGACCCGGCGGCAGTACAGCGAGCACCCACCCCGCTTCGAGTACCACCTGACCGAGGCAGGGCGGGACCTGCTGGTCGTGCTGACCACCCTGCGCGAATGGGGCGACCGATGGATCGTCCCGGAGCCGCCCGCAGTATTCGGTCACTCCTGCGGCGAGGAACTCGACCTGGTGCACAGCTGCCGGCACTGCGGGAAGGAAGTCGTTCCCGAGGATCTGCGGCTGAAGGCGACTGCGCCGGGCTGGAATTCCTCCGGACCCGTCGAGTCGTAGGCCGCTGCGAGCAGATCCACGCGTCGGGGCGCGACGGCGCCCGGCGCTGTGACCGGCGGCTCCGTGGAGTGAGGTAATGTTCTCTTGCGCGCTCGGCCGGGAAACCGGATGGAAGCGCATCGGGACGTGGCGCAGCTTGGTAGCGCACTTGACTGGGGGTCAAGGGGTCGCAGGTTCAAATCCTGTCGTCCCGACTTTTCGAAGTCGTAGGTCAGGGCCGTGTCGGAGGAATCCGACACGGCCTTTTCCGTGTTTCTGGGGGCCGTTGAGGACCTCCTGGGCGCGCGTCGGCCGGGACCGACGGCCGCCCGTCGCCGTCGGGCGGCCGTCGGGGCCCGTGGTCGCAGTGCGTGACCGTTCGAGATGCGGGCGTGTCGTGGCGCTGGTTCGCTGAGGGAGTCCGCTCTTCCCAACGTCCAAGGAGTGACGATGAGCGTTGCAGGTGAATCCGGTGGCCGCGCACAGCAGATGCGTCGGAAGGCCCAGGAACTGACGGAAGCCGCGGAGCGCGCGAGCGACCCGCAGGAGCGTCAGCGGCTCCAGGACAGGGCCCGGAAGCTGCGGGAGCAGAGCGAGCAGGAGCGCAGCATGCGCAGTGGGGACATGCTCCCGGAGTAGCTGCCTGCGCCACATACGCGGCTGATGGTCTGTGCTCATGCCAGGCCATCAGCCGCTGCTTTTGTACGGCGGTGGCTCGGGAGCCACGTTTGAGCCGTCGGCCAGTGGTTACCCGTGCGGTCGACAGCGCATCGCCCGGCGAACGGTGGGCCGGATCCTGCCCACCGCCGACGGTACTGCCACGGCTTGAGAGGGAGCCTGCCCCAGTCCCTCCAGCACGAGAGAGCCGAGGAGACATGGTTGCGGAACGCCCGACTGTCGACGATTCGTACTGGATGGCCACCGCCCCAGGAACCGCCCGTCCGCCCCTCGGTGCGGATCTGACCGTGGACGTCGCCGTCGTCGGCGGAGGCATCGCCGGTCTGTGCACCGCCTGGGAACTGGTCCGGGCGGGTCTGGACGTCGTCGTCCTGGAGGCCGACCGGATCGCCGCCGGTGTGAGCGGGTACACCACCGCCAAAATGACCGCTCTGCACGGTCTGGCGTACGCCCGCCTGGAGGCCGAGCACGGTGCCGACGCCGCCGAGCTGTACGCGCTCTCGCAGCAGGACGCGGTCGACCGCACGGCAGCCCTCTGCGCCGACCTGGACATCGACGCCGAGTTGGAGCGCGCCCCCGCCTATACGTACGTAACGGATCCGGAGCGGGCACACGAGGTCAAGGCCGAGGCGGAGGCCGCCCGCCGGGCAGGGCTCGACGCATCCTTCGTGACCGACACCGAGCTTCCCTTCCCGGTGGCCGGCGCGGTGCGTGTAGCGGGGCAACTCCAGTTCCACCCGAGGAAGTTCCTGCTCGCCCTGGCCGACAAGATCACCGGTGCGGGCGGGCGCATCCACGAGCGCACCCGTGTCACCGGACTCCGCGACGGCGCTCACTGCCGTCTGTCGACCGAGCACGGTGCGGCGGTCGAGGCACGCGACGCCGTCATCGCGACGCACTATCCGGTCTTCGACCGCACGCTGCTGTTCACCCGGCTGAAGCCGCGTCGCGAACTGGTGATCGCTGCGCCGGTGCCGGCCGACGCCGCCCCGACAGGCATGTATCTGACCCCGGAGGACCGGGTCCGGTCCCTGCGCAGTGCGCCGTACGACGACGGACGGCGGCTGCTGATCGTCACCGGGGAATCATTCGAGCCGGGTGCGGGCCGGGTACGGGAACGGTTCGCTCGCCTCGATGCCTGGGCGTGCGAGCGGCTGCCGGGGTACGCGGCGGCGGAGCGGGCCTATCAGTGGTCGGCCCAGGACAATGACTCCAGCGACCATCTCCCGTACATCGGGCATGCCCATCCCGGCAGCCAACATGTCTATGCGGCAACCGGATTCGGCGGCTGGGGCATGAGCAACGGTGTACTGGCCGGGCGCCTGCTCGCGGCCCACATCGCGGGTGGACCCCGGCCTGCCTGGACCGACTTGTACGATCCGCGAAGGCTGCCCGCGATGCGGGAAACGGGGGAACTGGCCAGGTTCCAGACGGCGGTTGCCCACCACTTCGTCGGCGACCGACTGCACACCAGCCATGTCGACTCGGTGCAGGACATCCCACCGGGCAGTGGCGCGGTGGTTCGGCTCGAAGGGAAGCGGCGTGCCGTGTACCGCGACGATTCGGGGCACGTCGAGGCCCTGTCCGCGCGCTGTACGCACCTCGGTTGCCTGGTGCACTTCAACGATCTCGACCGGGTCTGGGAATGCCCCTGCCACGGCTCCCGCTTTGCCACGGACGGTGCGGTCCTGCACGGCCCGGCCACGCGTCCGCTCGAGCGACGCGAAGCTCCGGGCGACGAGACGTAGGGACCGCGGGTACTCGCCGACTGTTGCGCTATGTGTCCGTTTGCGTACTCAGGGCAACGGGCGCAAGGTGGTTACGCCGATCAACCCCAATCACGGAAGGAACCGTCATGGGTAAGGCAAAGGCGAAGGCCAAGCAGGCCAAGGGCAAGATGAAGGAAGCCACTGGCAAGGCCATGGGCGACCGGAGCATGCAGGCGGAGGGCCGCGGCGAGCAGATTGCGGGCAAGGCCCACGAGACCGCGGACAGGGCCGCCGAGCGGATGCAGCGGCCGTCCGGCCGGTAAGCGTCACGCACGGTTGCACAGGTGGGCTGCGCACGGGGCATGCGTCCCGGGTGCAGCTCACCTCCGGCGTTCGGCGTCCGGCGACCTGCGGGCCCTGCCCTCGGCCTCATCCGGCCGAACATGGTGGATCGGGCAGAGGCGCAGCTGCGCCGCCGCGCCGCCGAACCTGACTCAGGGCACCGGCCGGTCCTCGCGCAGCGCTGGTTGGAGCCTGCTCACCAGATCGAAGAAGTCGGCCTCGTTTCCCGCCAGGCCGGCGGCGCGCAGCGCCTCGTCCGCCTCGGCGATCGGGGCGGCGAGCAGCGGCAGGGGAAGGGGCGGGTGCTCCGGATCGTCGAGGACGGCCCGGGTGGTCTGCAGCAGTCGTACGTAGGCCTGCGCCGCGGCGAGCTCGGGATCGGTCATAGCGCTTTCCCCCTTGGGAAGGTGTCGGACCGTCAAGCATCTCGCGCGGCACTGACAACGGCGCTCTACAGCGTTGTCACCGGTGCGTCCGCCGGTAGCCGGAACTGTGCACGCGCCGTCGCCTCGATCGTGGCGGTGCCGTCCCAATCGCCGTGCCGCACCACCTCCGCGCCGCCTTCGGAGAAGGAGCGGCCGATCCACTCGTCGTATCCGGCACCGTCCGGCGGGCAGTCCTGGCGGCGGACGCGGTAGCCGCCCCTGCCGTCCTCGGTCAGCTCCATCACCCAGGGTGCTCGCACGCCCGTTCCCTGTACGAGAGTCCGGTCCCGGGAGGTCAGCTCGGCGCAGATCGCGTCCAGACCGACCCTCAGAGTCCCGTCGTGCGTCTCACGGATCTCGACGACCTTCTCCGCGCAGAACCAGCGGGCCCCGGCCGCCAGTGAGGAGTCGGCCAGCAGGCCGCCCTCCTTCTGCAGGCCCGCGACCAGGGCTTCGTGCACGACCGGCTGGACGGCCTTCCGCAGCCCGGGGTCGACATCCGGTGCGGGCGCCGTACAGCCGGCGGCCAGCACGGCCAGCACGGCCAGCACCGCGCACCCACCCGCACTCCGCACTGCACGAGCTCTGCTCATCGTGCCCCCGCCCGTCAGCATTCGATCGACCGAACTCTACGTCGGGGCACGGGTGTTCAGGGCACGATCTCCAGCGGGTCGTACTCGTGCCGCCGGTCGCCCACCCACTCGATCCAGGTCGGGTCGTCGAGGAGTGCGACGGAGTCGGGCAGCCCGGCCCGGCGGAGGAATTCCATCAGGTCGTTGTCGGAGTGGGCGAGGCCCATGATCTGGTCGCGCACGGTCACCCGACGGCCACCCGACGGGGAGATCCGGTGCACGACGATCGGCGGGTATGCGGACATGCCTCCAGCGTCTCTCCAGAAGCGCCCGGAGTCATCTGCTGCGGCCCCGGCATGGCCCCTCCGCGCTCAGGTACGCAGCCTCGGGCGAGGCCGCATGGCGGAGGGTGCCGCGATCTCCGCGGGCAGGCCCGGCTCAAGGCGCCCGCTCCCCGCAGCAGCAGATCGCCGACAACGCGGGCGGGGGGGGGGGGGGGGCCGCCCCCCCCCCCCCCCCCCGGGGGGGGGGGGGGGGGGCCCCCAAGATGGGGAGCTTAAGAAACCCAACAAGCCCCGGCGGGGACAAAGTAGAAAGAAAAAACCAGA
>NZ_JBJDQK010000011.1:39919-275841 GCF_044903445.1 Streptomyces sp. NPDC019890
CCGCTGGGGGGTGGGGGCCGCGACGCCGGGGGGCCGCCCGGGCTCACGGCCCCCGCCCCCCCCCGCCCCCCCCCCCCCCCCCGGGGGGGGGGGGGGGCCGGCCCGCCGCGGGCCCCCGACCGCGGTGACTCGCGGTGCGCCTCAGACGATCTGGTCCGAGATCTCCGCCTGCTCACGGGCTGAGCCGTACGCCTGCGGTGTGCTGTACGAACGGCGCGCCACGAACCACCACACCGTGGCCAGGACCAGCACCGCGACCAGGGCGATCGAGGCATAGTTCATCGAGTCGACGGTCACCGGGTTCGACTGCGGCAGGCAGAACAGCACCGTCACAATGGTCACCCACACCACGGCGATCCAGCCGATCGGCTTGCTCCAGCGGCCCAGACTCCAGGGGCCGGGCTCGAAGCGACTGCCGGCCCGCAGCTTCAGATAGATCGGGATCGCGTACGCGGGGGTGATGCCGATGACATTGATGGCGGTCACCGCGCCGTAGGCCGTCACGGAGTACAGCGACGGCACGGCCAGCAGACAGGCGAAGACCACCGACAGCCATACCGCGTTGACCGGGGTCTGGGTGCGGCTGCTCACCTTCCGCCACAGCGCCGAGCCGGGCAGCGCATTGTCACGGCTGAAGGCGAACACCATCCGGCTGGCCGCCGCCACCTCGGCGTTGCCGCAGAACAGCTGCGCCACGATCACGACAAGCAGCAGTGCCTTCGCGCCGCCCTCGCCGAGAGCGTCGAGCAGGATCTGGGCCGGCGGCACGCCCGTGGCGCTCTCCTGCGTGCCCGCGTAGTCCTGGATGGCGAAGGTCAGCCCCGCCAGCAGGGCGAAACCGGCGATCCAGGAGACCCAGATGGAGCGCACGATGCCGCGGGAGGCCGAGACGGAGGCATTGGACGTCTCCTCCGACAGATGCGCGGAGGCGTCGTAGCCGGAGAAGGTGTACTGCGCCAGCAGCAGACCGATCGCGGCCACATAGATGGGGCTGTCCCAGCCGGTGCCGTTGACGAACTCGGTGAAGACGAACTCGGGGGACTGGTGGCTGGACGGCACGACGGCCAGCGCGCCGACGATCAGCGCGACGCCTCCCAGGTGCCACCACACGCTGACCGAGTTGAGCAGACTGACCAGGCGGACGCCGAACAGATTCAGTACGGCGTGCAGCAGCAGAATGCACATGAAAATGATCATTGTGGAGCCTGGGGTGGGGGTGAATCCCCACTGCAGATTCAGAAAGGCCCCGGTGAACAGCGCGGCGCCGTAGTCGATTCCGGCGATCGCGCCCAGCAGGCCCAGGAGATTGAGCCAGCCGGTGTACCAGCCCCACTTGCGGCCGCCGAGCCGGTCGGCCATGTAGTACAGCGCGCCGGATGTCGGGTACGCGCTCGTGACCTCGGCCAGCGCCATGCCGACGCACAGGACGAACAGACCTACACCCGCCCAGCCCCAGAGCATCACCGCCGGGCCGCCGGTGTTCAGGCCGAAGCCGTACAGCGTCATGCAGCCGGACAGGATCGAGATGACGGAGAAGCTGATGGCGAAGTTGCCGAAGCCTCCCATGCGGCGCGCCAGAACCGGCTGATAGCCGAGTTCCCGCAGTCGCTCCTCCTCGTCCTTGGGTGGCGGAGTCTGGTCCGGACTCGACCACTTGGGCGGGGATATGGACATCGAAGTACCTCCGGGGGAAAGGGAGATGCACTGAGCGGACAGGGACGGGGAGGTGCTGGTACTCGAACGCGCTGGGGCAGGGGCGCGGGGACGAGCGTCAGGGGTCGGGGATCGCGTCCCGCGCGGCGGCGAGGCAGCGGCTGCGGGCGCGCAGGAACACCTCTTCCGCAAGGCCGGGGTTGCCGGGGCTGTGCGTGCGGTACGCCCACGGCGGCGCGGTGTAGTACGGGCCGAGCGCCTCGAACACCCGGGCCGCGTCGGTGAATCGATGCGCGCCCCACAGCGCGTGCGCCAGATGATTGAGATCCAGCAGAGAACTCCTGGCCGGGTCGACGAGGTCGAACCAGAAGTGCAGCGCGCGCTCGGCGTCCCGGGCCGCGTCGTCCGTCACCCAGTGCAGATCCAGCGCCTTCTCATGGCCCTTCTCGCGGCGGTAGCGCTCCACCCGGACATAGAGCGGGAGGGCCCGCAGTGCCGAGCCGCCGGGAGCAGAAGACGACGCCCACTGCGCATAGTTGACCGCCTCCGACAGATGGCCGCCGGACTTGCGCGCGTACACGAACTGGAGCATCCGGTGGTACGCCTCGCGGTTGTACGGATCGCGCTTGTCGGCCTCCGCGAGCAGCCCCCAGGGGCCGGGGAACAGCATCGGCCCCGGCGGTGCCACCCGGTGCTCGTCCATCCGCTGCTTCTCGTCGAGCTGGGCCAGGGCCAGCAGACACACCCACGGCACCGGGTCCTCGGAAGCCTGGTGCGCGGCGATCCGGCAGGCCTCCCACGCCTCGTGCCACAGCTCCTGAGTGCGCCGGTGCCCCTCGCGGTGGGCGCGCAGTACACGCTCCACGGTGACCCGGCAGTGCATCACGGTCGCGGCGAGAGAGCGGGGTTCCTCGGCGCGCCAGGCCTGCACGGCGTCCGATCCCGCGGCCACCGCCGCGAGCACCTGGGTGCGCTGGGTCCACAGTGCCCAGTCGGAGGTGGCGGTCAGAAGATTCCGCATCGACATCCAGCGGCCGGTGCGTAAGTCCTGCATGGCGGAGCGCAGTTCACTGTCATGACCCGCCGGGTGGTACACCGGTCGGAAAGCGTCTTGGGGCATCAGTCCGGTCGCGTTGCGGTTGTCATGAACCCTCTTGGTACGGCGGGGGCGGGTGGGGCGGGGCTTTGCGGTGATCTTACTCAACCATGGTGTAGCAGCAAGGTATTGATTATGTGTCAGATACATGAAGACGTCCATCGGCGCAGGTGACTCTTGACGGCGGACGCTGCCTGCACCACGCTTCTTTCCGTCAATGATCAAGGTTCCTTACTATCGAAGAGCGGGGTGGCCGATGACGGGCCCGGTGCTTGCCGTCGACCAGGGCACCTCCGGCACGAAAGCGCTGGTCATCTGCCCCGAGCGAGGTGTGATCGGGACCGGCTCCGCGCCGGTGAACCCCCGCTACGGCTCCGGCGGGAGCGTGGAGGTCGACCCCGCGGCGCTCCTGACCTCGGTCATCGACGCGGGACGCCGGGCGATCGCCGACGCCGGAGAGCCCGTCGCCGCCATGGGCCTCGCCAACCAGGGCGAGACGGTGCTCGCATGGGACCCCGTCAGCGGCGAACCGCTGACCGACGCGATCGTCTGGCAGGACCGGCGGGCCGAGGCGCTCTGTGCCGAACTCGCCCAGCATGCGGATGTCTTGACGCAACTGACCGGACTGCCCCTCGACCCGTACTTCGCCGCGCCCAAGATGGCGTGGATCCGCCGCGAGCTCACCCGGGACGGTGTGGTCACCACGAGCGACGCCTGGCTGATCCACCGCCTGACCGGTGCGTTCGTCACCGACGCCGCGACGGCCGGGCGCACCCAGCTCCTCGACCTCGACCGGGTCGCCTGGTCGCCCGAAGCACTCGGCATCTACGGCCTCGCCGACGAGCGGATGCCGGAGGTCGTCGACGCGGACGGCCCGGTCGGCATCACCAACGCCTTCGGCGCCCCCGTACCCCTGACCGGGCTCCTCGTCGACCAGCAGGCCGCGCTGCTCGCCCAGAGCGTCACCGAGCCCGGCACCGCCAAATGCACCTACGGCACGGGGGCCTTCCTGCTCGCGCAGACCGGGCCGCGCCCGCGCCGTACGGGCAGCGGCCTTGTCAGCTGCGTCGCCTGGCGGCTCGGCGGACGCACCAGCTACTGCCTCGACGGACAGGTCTACACGGCAGCCTCGGCCGTGCGCTGGCTCACCGGCCTCGGAGTGATCTCGGGCGCCGCCGATCTGGACCCGGTCGGCTCCGCCGTGCCCGACAGCGGCGGCGTCACCTTCGTACCGGCGCTCGCCGGACTGGCAGCCCCCTGGTGGCGCGGAGATCTGCGTGGTTCGCTCACCGGCCTCGGCCTGGACACCGGACCGGGGCACCTCGTGCGCGCGCTGTGCGAAGGCATCGCCGCGCAGGTTGCCGAGCTCACCGACGCGGTCGCCGCCGACCTCGGCGCACCGCTCACCGGTCTGCGCGTCGACGGCGGTCTGACCCGCTCGGCGCTGCTGATGCAGACCCAGGCCGACCTGCTCCAACTGCCGGTCGAAGTATCGGCGTTGCCCGATGCCACCGCCCTCGGCGTCGGCGCCGTCGCACGGCTCGGCATGGATCCGGGTCTGACGGCCGAGCAGGCGGTACCCGCCTGGCAGCCGTCAGCCGTCTACGAGCCGCGGATCGGCGCCGCCGAGGCCGCCGAACGGCTCGCGGGCTTCCGCCGCGAGGTGGCCGCGCTCCTCGACCGTACGCCTGCACTCCCTGAGAGTGCGCCCGCGGCCGACGACCGTACGCCTCCGGCCGACAGGTGAGGCGGGGAGCGCCATGACCGTCACCAGTGCCGGGCAGTTGCCGGACACGATGCATGATGTGATCGTCGTCGGCGCCGGTGTCGTGGGCTCGGCCATCGCCCGCGAACTCGCCCGTCACCACCTCCGCACCGCCCTCGTCGACGCGAGCGACGACGTCGGCAACGGCACCTCCAAAGCCAACACGGCGATCCTGCACACGGGCTTCGACGCCGTCCCCGGGTCGCTCGAGTCCCGCCTCGTACGCGACGGTCGGCGGCGACTCGCCGCCTACGCCGCCGAGAGCGGCATCCCCCTCGAACCGCTCGGCGCGCTCCTCGTCGCCTGGGACGAGGAGCAGCTCGCAGCGCTCCCCGCCCTCGCCGCCAAGGCCGAGCGCAACGGTTACCACGACGCCCGGCTGATCGGCGCGGACGAGGTACGGCGGCGCGAGCCGCACCTGGGGCCCGGCGCACTCGGTGCACTCGCCGTCCCCGGCGAGAGCATCATCTGCCCCTGGACCACGACCCTCGCGTATGCGACCCAGGCCGTGCGCGCCGGGGTCGGCCTGCATCTGAACTGCCGGGTGGAGAGCGTCAGCAGCGGCACCCACCATGAACTGGTCACCGACCGCGGTCTGTTGCGCACCCGCCATCTCGTCAACGCCGCGGGTCTGCACGCCGGCGAACTCGACCGGCAGCTCGGCCACGGCGACTTCACCGTCACCCCGCGCCGGGGCCAGCTGATCGTCTTCGACAAGCTCGCCCGCGCCCTGGTCCACCACATCCTGCTCCCGGTGCCGACCGTGCTCGGCAAGGGCGTACTGGTGTCACCGACGGTGTACGGCAATGTGCTGCTCGGCCCGACCGCCGAGGACCTCGACGACAAGCAGGCAACCGGATCGACCGCCGAGGGGCTCGACTTCCTCCTGGAGAAGGGCCGACGGATCATGCCCGAGCTGGTCGAGGAGGAGGTCACCGCCGTCTACGCGGGCCTGCGACCGGCCACCGAGCACGACGACTACCGCATCCGGGCGCACGCACGGCAGCGGTACATCGCCGTCGGCGGCATCCGCTCCACCGGTCTGACCGCCTCCATGGCCATCGCCGCCCATGTCACCGACCTGCTCGCCGATGCCGGACTCGACCTCGGGCCCGCCCGCGAACTGGAGCCCGTACGCATGCCGAACATCGGCGAGACGTTCCCCCGTCCCTACCAGCGTGCCGATCTCATCGCCGCCGACCCCGAGTACGGCACACTCGTCTGCCACTGCGAACGCGTCTCCCGCGGTGAGATTCGCGACGCGCTGGACAGCACGGTCCCACCGGGTTCTCTCGACGGACTGCGGCGCCGCACCAGGGCGCGCGGCGGCCGCTGCCAGGGCTTCTACTGCGGGCCGACGGTGCGCGCGCTGTTCGAGGCGCGAGGATGAACCGGGTGACGCGAGCGGTCGACGTCCTGGTCGTGGGCGCCGGACCGGCCGGACTCGCCGCCGCTGCGCGGCTCGCCGCGGCGGGCGCGGGCCGGGTCGAGATCCTGGAGCGGGAGCAAGAGGCGGGCGGCATCCCGCGGCACTGCCACCCCGGTGGCTTCGGTGACTTCGGCGGCTTCGGGCTGCGCGACCTGCGGCGTCCGATGAGCGGCCCGCAGTACGCCCGCCACCTCGTCGACGACACCGTGCGCGCCGGAGCGGATCTGCGCACCGGCGTCACCGTCACCGGCTGGGCGGGCCCCCGCACCCTGGACACCACCGGCCCGGACGGCCTGGAGCGCATCGGCGCACGGGCCGTCGTCCTCGCCACCGGGGCGCGCGAACGCCCGCGCAGCGCGCGCCTTGTGCCGGGCACCCGGCCGCAGGGCGTACTCACCACGGGCGAGCTGCAGCAGGCCGTCCATCTGTACGGACAGCCGGTCGGCAGCCGTGCCGTCGTCGTCGGCGCGGAGCCCGTCGCGTACTCGGCGGTGCGGACCCTGGGGGCGGCGGGCGCCAACGTCGTCGCGATGGTCACCGATCAGCCGCGCGCTCCTTTGGTGTCCCCGCGACGTCGCGTCCCGCTGCTCACCGGGGCGACGGTGACGGAGCTGTTCGGCCGAGGCCGCCTGACCGGCGTCGGGCTGCGGCACCGGGACGGCAGAACCACCACACTCCGCTGCGACACAGTCGTCTTCACCGGCGACTGGATCCCCGACCATGAGCTCGCCCGGCGCGGCGGTATCCCACTCGACCCCGGCACCCGTGGACCGGCGGTCGACACCGCGTTGCGCACGGCCGAGATCGGGGTCTTCGCCGCGGGCAATCTGCTGCACGGCGTGGAGCCGGCCGGGATCGCCGCGGAAGAGGGCCGGCACGCGGCGGAACAGGTGCTGCGCACTCTCGCAGGCGAACCGTGGCCAGGTCGCGTGCTGACCGTGCAGGTCGAAGCTCCGCTGCGCTGGGCGGCGCCGAACCGCATCGACCCGGCCGGGCCCCCGCCGATGCGGGACCGGTTCACGCTGCGTACGACCGGGCGGCTCGCCCTGCCCGTGCTCGTCGTCCGCCAGGACGGCCGGATTCTGCACCGGCAGCGCCTGCTGCGTACCGCAGTACCGGGCCGGTCGCTGTACCTGAGCGCGGACTGGATGAGCCGGGCGTCCGCGCACGGCGGCCCGCTGGTCATCACGGCGTACTAGGCCGTCGCCGCCGGTCGAACGTCGTGTCCGATTTCCGCCAGCCCGGGCCCCGGGAGGGTGCCCATACTGGCCGTATGACGATCGAGGACAGCAGGTACGAGGCGGTGAGCAGCAGAGACGCGCGGTTCGACGGCGTGTTCTTCTTCGCCGTCTCCACCACCGGGATCTACTGCCGGCCCAGTTGCCCAGCGATCACCCCCAAGCGGCAGAACGTGAGGTTCTACCGGACCGCCGCGGCAGCCCAGGGCGCGGGCTTCCGGGCCTGCCGCCGCTGCCGCCCGGACGCCGTGCCGGGCTCCGCCGAATGGAACGCCCGCGCCGACGTCGTGGGCCGTGCCATGCGACTGATCGGTGACGGGGTCGTGGACCGGGAGGGTGTCGCGGGCCTCGCGGGCAGACTGGGCTACAGCGCCCGCCAGGTACAGCGGCAGCTGAACGCGGAACTCGGCGCGGGCCCCATCGCCCTGGCCCGGGCCCAGCGCGGCCACACCGCGCGCGTACTGCTGCAGACGACCACCCTGCAGGTGACGGAGATCGCGTTCGCGGCAGGGTTCGCGAGCGTACGGCAGTTCAACGACACGATCCGCGAGATCTACGCGGCCACCCCCAGCGAACTCCGCTCCGCCCGTCCCGGACGCGGCTCGCGCTTCGGCCCTGTCGGCCGGGTCGGCTCGGCGGGCGGCGGCGCCGCGGGGGTCCCGCTGCGGCTGGCCTACCGCGGCCCGTACGCGTCCGTCGAGGTCTTCGACTACCTTGCCGCCCGCGCCATCACCGGCATCGAGGAGGTTGTAGGAGAGCGCGGCTCTCGCGTCTACCGGCGTACGCTCCGGCTGCCGGGCGGCCCCGGAGTTGCCGAGGTGGACGAACAGCCGGGCAGAGGGTCCCCCCGGCCGAAGGCTGGGGGAGGCTGGTTGGAGTGCCGGCTGCACCTGGTCTGTCTGCGCGATCTGACCACGGCCGGCCAGCGGATGCGCCGCCTCTTCGACCTGGACGCCGACCCGTGCGCGGTCGCCGAACGTCTCGGCACGGACCCGATACTGGCCCCCCTGATCGCGGCCCGCCCAGGCCTGCGAGCCCCGGGCACGGCCGATCCGCATGAGCTCGCGGTGCGGGCGGTGCTGGGCCGGCGGGAGCTTGGCGACGCGCTGGTCGCGGCGTACGGGGAGCGGTTGACCGAGCCGAGCGGGGGGCTTACCCATCTGTTCCCGCGTGTGGAGGACTTGGCGGAGGCAGAGCCCAGCGAACTGCGTACGCTGAGCGCCGCGCTGGCGGACGGCTCGGTGGTACTCGATCCGGGCGCGGACCGGGACGAGGCCGAGCGGCAGTTGCTCGCTCTGCCGGGCATCGGACCGAGGACGGCGGGCTACATCCGGATGCGGGCCCTTGGCGATCCGGATGTGCTGCCGGCGGGGGAGGCGACGGTGGGGGACACCGAAGCCTGGCGGCCGTGGCGTTCGTACGCCATGCACCACCTGTGGGCTAGGGCGCGCGACAGCTGACCCACTCGCCCGGCTCCGGAACGGGCAGCCCTAGAGCGCGTGCACGCTCCCGGTCCTGCGGCAGGTGGCTCAGGATGACGATGCCCTCTTCGGAGAGCACGCGCCGCGCGTCGCGGATGCGCTTTGCGTAATCGAGGTGCTGTGTCACTGTGCGCAGCGTCTCGGTCGAGATCCTTCGCTCGGTCACGCGCCGGAAGAGCTCGGCCGCGCGCGCGGCGCCGGTGGACGCGGAGAGGATGGCGGTGCGTACCGGCTCGGGGAGCTGGAGGAGCAGGTTCTCCGGCAGGTCGGCGTTCCGGTGGAGCCATTCCACGGAGCGGTCGAGCTCAATGACTCGCTCTCCGTCCTGGTTGACTGCGTCCACCTGCGATCCGCTTCGTACGCGCTTCAGTCCGGCCCACCACTTGGACTCCCGGTCGTTGGCGTCCAGGATGAGGCAGATCGCGTTCTGCACCACCGGCGCGACCGCTCCCCGAGGCCCGTTGAGCCCGAAGCGGATGAAGAACCCGACGTCCGGCAGCGGGAGAAGCGGGAAATCCTCAAGCACGGCCAGCTCCACGGACCGGGCAAGACGACCGAATTCGTCGGGGGTCAGCTCTTCCACGTCGAAGCGACCGGTCCCGGGGCCGTCGAGGATCTTGTCGATACAGTCCCGCAGCAGCTTCCCCATGCGGTGACCGTCGGGATCCTCGGTCATGAACGCCTCCCGCAGGCGCTGGAGTTCTTCATCGACCGGCGGTGCGGGTTCGGGGATGTGGAGCCACGCCCTGAGCGTCTCACCCCCGTCGGTGAGGCGAATCTTGGCGAAGCGCTCCGTCGACAGGCTTGTGCCGGGGTGTTGGAGAGCGGCCTCCATGGCGGTTGCGGAGACACAGACCGCACATGACGCGCCGGAGGACCGCGCAATCCTGTCGAGGTCGGGCGTGCGGAGCAGGGTGAGGGCCGTGTCCACGGCGGGACTCGATACGACACTGTCGACAATGCCGGAATGGACCGCCACCCGTACGGCGAGCCGTCGGTTCAGGGCATCCAGGGCTCTGGGCAGGCGGTCCACCAGCGCGACGAGCAAACGCTCGACCGGGATGTCCCAGTCGAAGGCGAGGACGATCGTGCCGTCCCACAAGCACGGTCTCCGTTGGCTCCCCAAGACCTCGTCAAGTGTCTCGAGCAGGACGGTCCGGTCGGCGTTTCGGTGCGCGGCGAAGTCCTGAATCTCCACCGCCACGACGGTGTTGTGATGCCGTCGGCTCAGTGGCGCGGCCCCGTCGGTCCGCAGCAGCCCCTGGAGTTCGGCCACCCTGCCGCCGCCGTCGGCGGTCGTCAGAAAGAGCGCCAGCGCCTCGTGCCAACGCTGCCGGGCGCGGTCCGCCTCGCCCGCGTGGTGCAGGGCGTGACCGAGTACGATCAGGGCGTCGGCCTGGTGCGAGGCGTTGCCCGTCCCGGCGAGGACCGCGAGGGAATCCTCGGCCGCGGCGAGCGCCGCTGCGAGGTTGCCGGCGGCCAGGTGCGTCTGGGCGATGCGCAGCCCCGTCGATCCCACGGCCTCGTGCTGGGCATGAGCCCGGAAGAGCCCCAGCGCATCCTGAAGGCAGGACAGCGCAATGGCGTGCTGGCCGAGTTGGGCATGACCCTCGGCGAGTACGCACAGAGCGTGAGCTCTCCGCAGGGGCGCACCCACCTCCCGCAGCAGCTTCAGCTGGCGATTGACCGCGTCGATCGCCTCGTGGGCCTGGCCAAGCTCCAGGTTGAGGTGGGCAAGGCGGTCGAGGGCCTGTGCCTCCGCGAAGCGGTCACGGTCGGAAGCGGCGGTGGCAGCCGACCGCTCGAAGTGCGCCGCCGCACGCGGGTAGTCGCCCTGTCGCTGCGCGACTATTCCGAAGAGCAGGTCGACGATGCCCGCTGTCGCGGCGTCGTTCTGCGCCGCGGCCGCCTCCAGGGTGACCTGAGCCTCCGCGTCCTGGTTCTGGTGCAGAAGGCCGAGGGCCAAGGCGACTTGAGCCCTGGCATGGGTCAGGCTGTCCTCGATGCGCTGGGCGTCCTCGGCGACCGACAGCGCTGCACTTCGATACTGCGCCGCGTGAAGAGGAGACTCGGCGAGGTCCCTGAGCAGCAGGAGCACATGTGCTCGGACATGCGGGGCGACTCTCCTGCCGAGTTCCGCCGCACCCATGACGGTCAGCACATCAGGGGACTCCCCGAGGAACGACTCCAGCGACATACCCGGTGCGACGGCGGCCTCGCCGGAACCGATGAGCCCCAGGCGGTCGGCGAGGCGATCACCGGGACGGTCCCCCGTACAGACACGTACCGCCTCCCGGCGGTAGTGACGGAGGAGTCGTTCCGCGGCCAATTCCGCCTGGTTCGTAGGGATTTCTGCCCTGGCCCGCCGTCGGGCGACGCGCTGAACCTCGTCGTGGAACCGGTAGTGGGACCCAACGGCGCCGTCGCTCTCGAGCAGTCCCGTCTCGACCAGTGTCTGGAGGGTCTCGACTGCGTCGCCGTGAGTCGTATTGAGCACGGCTGCCGTCTCTCCGGTCTGCAGCTGGGTCGTGTCGAGCATGGCCAACAGCATCACTGCCCGCGCGAGCCAGGGCTCCAGATGGTCGAGTCGCAGCTTGAGCGCGACGTCCAACGCCGAGCCGACGGGGCCCTCATGCCGCAGTTCCAGCGCCAGACCAGAAGGTACGTCTCCGAGGGCGATCCACTTGGCGATCAGTGCGATGGGCAGCGGCCAACCGCCGTAACGCCGAACGAGCTGCACGCCGTCGTCGAACACCACGTAGTTCCGCGCTCGCCCGACGATGCTGCTGATCAGATTCACCCCCTCCGTGTCATCCAGCGGTCCCAGCTGGAGCACATGTGTGGAGAGGCCGAGGATCGGGCCCCTGCTGGTGATGACGACCGCACAACCGGGCGTGCCGGTGTCGGGCAGCAGCGGAGCGACTTGACTCTCGGCGTGGGCGTTGTCGAGTACCACCAGCACCCGGCGTCCGGCCATGGACGCGCGGTAGAGCGCGGACAGCCGCTCCTGGTCCGACGGAAGCGATTCCAGCGAAGCGCCCAGGGCTTGAAGAAAGCCGACGAGCACGGAGGACGGATCCAGCGGGTGGGTGCTCGATCCCCGCAGATCCACGAAGAGCTGACCGTCCGGGAAGAAGTGGTCTTTCACCAGGTGCGCCGCGCGCAGGGCCAGCGTGGTCTTCCCGGCACCGGGGGCGCCACCGTCGGCCGTGACACTTACGACAGGCGATCCTGGCGACGTGATGAAATGCTGCAGGTCCTGAAGGGGGCGTGCCCGGCCGACGAAGTTCTCCGCCGAGTCCGGCGGGAGGTGAGCGGGCACCGGCCTCCCCGCCCGCTCCTCGTGCCGCTCGGCCTCCTCCACCGGCAACCCCAGCAGCTCAAGCGTCCGCCGTGATGCTTGTGCGAACGGCTTACGTTCCGCGGGGAGTTCCGCCGCGCCCTCAGGGGCGTACGCGACCGACGGCAGCTGCCCGCCCCCGTTCCCCCGCGACGACACATGACGGCTCAGCGCCCGGTTGATGCGCCACACCTCGTGCTCCGCGAGCTCCCGCCTCAGCCGCTGCTGCACCGTGTCGGGCAGAGCCAATTCGACCGTTCCGCCCGCATCCGAACCGAGCGCGAAGAGGCCGCTGGTGAGCAGCTCCGCGACATCCGCCACCGTCGCTTCGGGCACCAGCTCCTGGCGGATGAGATGCAGCAGTCGCATGCTCAGCCGGTCGAAGGCGGAGCACAGCACGGCCAGGCGCGCCGCCGCGGGCGAAGCCGTACGCAGGAAACCCTCGGCGTTCCCCGTTCCCGATCGCCGTCGAGGGCGCGCCTCGGGCCGCCCGCCGGACGGGACCAGCACCGCGCCGCATCCCTCCGGGGCCGTGCGCATCAGAGTCCGCGACCAGCGGCCCAGAGAGTGCGGGGACAGCGACAGCACGGGGATCGGCAGCCACGGACCGTCATCACTGTTTGGCAGCAACGGCGGCGGGTCGAAGGCCAGATGGGAGTTGACCGAGCCCGGCGTGCCGGGCGCGACCCGGACCGTCGGCAGATCGAGACCTGTCCTGCGCCACAGCTTCGTCGGCAGCGGATTGAGCAGTGCGACCGGCGTCGACAGCGACCACTCCCGCAGCTGGCGCCACACTCCGGGCTCCCGCCACCCCGGCGCCGCGCAGTCGGACACGGCAACCACCAGCCGACGCCCGTCGGGCGACCGCAGCTGGCCCGGGCCCGTCAACCGGCCCTGTCCGTCCCGGAGTTCGGGTCCCTCCTCCCCGAAGCCGAGATCGCGTACCTGGAGCGTACGGAACGCGCCGAGCCGGTCCAGTACGGCCGTGAAGTCGGCGATCGTCTCCTGCCACACCTGCATGGCGGGGGAGCGGTCCACGACCAGTACGAGGTCGAACCATCGCTCCGGCGCCGCTCTGAGCGCCGGGATCAGCTCCCCGCTGCGGGCATAGCCGTCCACCGTGGCGTCGATGTCCAGCTCGGGCCGGCGCCCCTGACGCCATGGCCGCTTCCACGGGCGCAGGGCGCGGGTCACCTCCAGTGCGAGCGGCAGGCCGGCGGCCCGTGACGGGGCCACCGCGTCACCGCGGACCCGCGAGCTCGCCCCGGCGAGCCGCTCGTGCAGGGCGCGCTCGGGTGCGGCCGCCCCCGCACCCGCGGGCGCCGAAGACTCGGCCACGGGCTCCGGTGCGGGCGCCGCCTCTGCGGGCTGATGCGGCTCAGGCCCCGCGGATGCGGCCTCCCCGTCCCCCGCCAACCGCGATGCGAGCCACAGCGCATCGGCGAGAGCCGTGCCGTCCAGCTCTGGCGCCGCAGCGCTCAGTGCGGCAACCGCCCGAGCCAAGGACTGCTCACGCACGGGACAGCTCGCGCAGGACGAGGTCCAAGACCTCCTGCTTGTCCTCTCCGGCAGGAGCGCCGCCGCCGGTCAGGAGGTGTACGGCGTTGAGAAGCTGGTCGACCGCCAGGCTCTCGCCCGCCGCGACCCGCCCGACGAAGGCCTCGATCAGCGTGTCGACCGCCCCGGACCGTTCCGTATCCGTACCGATCTCGAGATGCGCCTCGACGACCCGGCGAAGCGCGTCGACCGTCGGCTTCGGCATGGTGTAGCGGATGCAGCGCCGCAGAAAGGCCGCCGGAAAGTCCCGTTCGCCATTGCTGGTCATCACGATGAACGGGAACTGCTCGCACTGCACCCGCCCCCGCTGCACGGGCCGCCGCACATCGCCGCCCCACTCGCGCACCTCGACAACGTCCCTCGTGTACCGGGCGAGTTCGGGGATCTCGAACTCGCCGCGCTCCAGCACATCGAGCAGATCGCTCGGCAGATCCAGATCGCTCTTGTCGATCTCGTCGATCAGCAGCGCCCGCGGACGCTCGGCCGGGAGCAGCGCCGTGCCCAGCGGGCCCATCCGCAGGAAGGGAGCGATGTCGTCGCTGCCGCCCGGCCCGTCGAGCCGCTGTGCGTGGATGCGACCCAGGGCGTCGTACCGGTACAGCGCCTCCGTGAGCGTGCTGCGCGAGGTGATGTGCCAGCGCAGTACGTCGCCGAGCTTCAGCTCCGCCGCGACCTGCTCGATCACCGTTGACTTGCCGGAGCCCGCCGCGCCCGTCACGAGCAGCGGACGGCGCAGCGAAAGCGCGGCGTTGACCGCCTTGATCAGACCGGGGGGTGGCTGGAACTGCTTGTGCAGGGCCTGCCGGGGGAAGCTCCGCCACGGAGGCGGCTCGCCGAGATCGACATCCCGCGGCGTGCCGTCCCCGACATAGAAGGGTTGCCAGGTCATGCGGAGTTCTCCCCATCCGTTGTGGGCTGCTCGAGCGTGTGCTGCTCGAACCAGTCGCAGAAGTCGAGCCATTCGCAGTCGTGCCACACCGACCGCCACTGCGCGAGATGCTCCCGGCCGTCCGGCTCCGCCGGTTCGCCCGGTGGTGTGTGCTGTCCCCAGCTGCGGCGGTAGGCCTCGCTGAATTCCGTGGGCAGCAGATGCCAGAACCTGTCGAGGCTGTCCCGGGACCTGTCCGGCACGCCGCCGTCGCCGCCGGGCCACAGCACGATCGGGGCGTACGCCAGGAGTACCT
Organism: Streptomyces sp. NPDC019890; assembly: GCF_044903445.1. Taxonomy (NCBI): domain Bacteria; kingdom Bacillati; phylum Actinomycetota; class Actinomycetes; order Kitasatosporales; family Streptomycetaceae; genus Streptomyces; species Streptomyces sp. NPDC019890. The sequence goes on from NZ_JBJDQK010000011.1 coordinate 54,663, forward strand.
CCATGATCTGCTCGAACCGCGCGGGCCGGTGCTCCAGTGCCAACGCCCGGGCGTACGCGCCGTGCCCGAGCCGCTTTCTGAGCTCCTGTGCCTGCATCGTCTCCTGCTCGCCGAGCCAGTCCACGGGCGCGCCGCCCGCTCCGCACGCGCTCATTGCCTCCAGCTTCTCCCTGGCCCGCTCATTGATCCACCACAGATGGTCCGGCGGGCAGAGCCGCTCGCTCCAGCGCAGTACGACGTCGTACGCGACGCCCACGCGCTCCCCGAAGTCCGTCTCCTCGGGCCGCCAGCGCAGCAACAGCGCGGCTGAGGCGGCGACTTCGACCCGCTGAAGTCGCGCGCCCGCTCTTCTGGCGTGCAGGGACGCCCACCTGAGCACACCGGCCAGCCTCTTTTCGACCCCCTTCTGGTCCGGTGTGCAGCCGAACTCCTTGTGCGCGCGCACGTCGCCGCGGTCAAGGAGCCAGGCGTCAAGGGTCTCGGGCCATTCGTCGGCGACGGCGGCATGCAGACTGACGATCAGCCGCAGCCGAGACTTGGTGCCCCGTTGCCGCAGGGCCTCGAAGGCGTCGTTGAGTTCGACCTCGGCACCGACGGAGTGCGCCCAGGCCGTGAGCCGGGGACTCTCGGCAGCGAGCATGTCCTCGGTGGCCAGCGCGGCGACGAAGGCCGCCAGGGGCGTGGTGTGCGTCTGGCCGACACGGGGGGCGCGCAGCCTCAGATACTCCACGGCGTCCCGCAGCAGTTCGCTCCCTGAGGCATCGGGCAGCCGCGTTCCGGACCGGCCCGCTGCCGACGACATCGCGCGCCGCAGCCGCTCGGAGGTGAGTGGCTGCCCCGGCCAGGAGGTGAGCAGGTCGACGGTGCGCAAGCAGTCCAGCAGACCGTCGACGACGCGCAGTGCCCAGGCAGTCTCGCCGGCGCTCCCGGGCCCAAGCCCGCGCAGGGCGCCCCGCATCCGCTCCAGCACATCGGCGCCGGTGACCGGCGTGGGCGGCGGGGCAGCGCCGCCCAGCGGCTGAAGTGCCTGGTCCAGCTCCTCGGTCGCCACCGGCCCGAGCACCGATCCGGCCCGCAGGAGGTGCCTGACGTTGCGCGCGAGCCAAGGGCGCTCGCCGAACTGCGCGCCGTCGTACTCCACCAAGCGGGCGTCCTGCCCCGGCACCGCGTCCTTCACGGCATCGACCACCGCGGCGGGACGCAGAAACTCGCCCGCGCCGCCGATGCCCTCGGCGAGCACCTGGACGACGCCCCGGGTGAAGGCGAGCCGGTACGCGGTCTGCGCAGCGCCGACGGACATCAGCAGGGAGAACCGGGTTGCGCCCTGGCGCACGCCACCGTCCAGCGCCTTCAGATCCGGGGTTGCGCCCCCGGCGTGGCAGGTGTCGACGAGCGCGATGACTCCGGGGAGCCCCGGGGTCTCCAGAGCCTGGGTCAGCAGCTCCCCGACGTTCACCGCGGAGGCGATCACATCGGCTCGGGAGTCGCCCGCCATCAGATAGAGCGTGGGGTTCTGGCCGGGGGTGATGCCGTGACCGATCAGCGCGAGGACGAGTACCGCTCCCGCCTCGCCCGCCTGCTGCGCCGCGCCCCGGATCGCGGCCTCGATCTGCGCCTGGGAGACGGAAGTGCCGTACAGCAGTGAGGACTCGGCGGCCGGGCTCTGAGCGCACGCCCCCGTCCAGTGGTCAGTGAGTGAATCGTGCAAGGACCGCGCCACGTCCTCCAGACCGTCGAGCAGCCCCAGCTCCGCGCACTGCGGGGCGATGACCAGGGTGTGGCGGTGGGGAGTTGTCGCTGTCATGGGGCCGTGGCTGCCTCGATCGCCTCGACGACCGGCCCGGCGACGGCCGGCTGCGCGAGATATTTGACAGCGGGGTGCACCCATACGCCGTCCGAGTCGATGCGCTTGCTGACAGGCAGCACGGACCGGTCGTTGGGGCGTACGAACTTCTCCAGCCGCGGCCGCCCGGCGACGAAGTCGTCCCGGTCCCAGAAGTTGAGCCACCTCTCGACCGGGCCGGGCACCTGCACCGGCTGCGGATGCACCTTGGGCTGCACCGCCCTGCGCATCCCCAGCGGCGAACCGAGGGTGACGAGCAGCGGTATGCGCTCCCCGTGCGCGTGCAGGGTCTCCAGCGATACGACAGTGCCCAGGGAGTGCGCAACGACGATCGTGGGTCCGGCGGGGTCCAGAGCCTGCTCGACGCGGTGGCGGATCCGGGCGTCGAGAGTCAGGCCCTGCGCATCCGGCTCGGCGCGGCGCAGATAGCGGGCGACCTGGCGCAGCTGGCCGACCATCAGACTCGCGCTGGCCCAGCCGCCGAAGGTACGCAGACCGGGCACCGACAGCAGGGTGTTGGCGGCGTTGAGCACCTGCCGAGCGGCCTCGCCCAGGCCCTGCGAGGCGCCCTCAGGAGCGAGTTGGGCGCGGGCGTGGCGGAGCATGCGGATCTCGTCGTCCGCCACGGGCTCGGCCAGCCGCTCGTCGAGGGCTTCCAACAGCAACTCGCCGACCAGGTCGGCTTCGTCGTCCGTGTCCGATGACCCCTGTGCCTCGGCGACGCCGAACAGATCGCCGTAGTAAGCGAATCGCGCGTCCGCAGCCCAGCCCTGCACCAGATCGAGGACCCGCCGCGCATGGCCCGCGGCGCGGGCGCCGTCGGCCAGTGCGCGCAGCCAGGAGTCGAGTTCGGCGGCTGCGTCGCGTGGACCGCCGATGCCGTGTACGAAGACCAGCCGCGGCTTCATGAATCCCCCCGAAAGCCCCGCCCAGGGGCTCCGGGCGAGCCTCGACAGTATCAACTTCCTTGCTGGTGGCGGCGCTTGTCCAGCCAGATCATGGTGCTCAGGCGATGGACGCCGAGACGATGGCCGACACCGCGAGATTGCAGGACGCGGTCACCCACACCGCCGGGTGCGGCTCCGCCTCGACCAGCGTCGCCCCGAGCTTGCCCGGCGTGACCAGGTCCACCACCAGGAACGCCACCGCCATCATCACCAGACCCAGCAGACCGAACGCGGCGGTGGAGGCAAGTCCCTTGCCGAAGTTGTCGTACGTCGTCCAGATCGACGTGAACACGATGCCGCCGATCCCCAGCAGCGCCGAGCTGAGCAGCAGCGCGGCGTTGCGGTTGCGGTCCTCCCATATCTGCTTGCCGAGCTTGCCGGGCGTCAGCAGGTCGATCAGGAGGATGCCGAGGATCAGGAGGACCACACCGAGGGCGCCGTACGCGCTCGCGCGGCCAAGTCCGTTGACGATGTCGCTCATTGGGGACTGGTCTCCGTGTCTGAAAAATTGCAGGTCAAGGGCGCGCAAAATGTACCGCACGGTTCCGGCCAGTGGATCAGGCCTCCCCCGTCACCCGTACAACGGCCCGCAGAGTCGGTCACCGGGGCACGAAGGCGACCCGGAACATCTTGGGCCACCACTTGCCGGTGATCAGGAACTGACCGGTGCCGGGAATGGCCGCGATACCGTTCAGGACATCTGCTCGGGCAGCCTCCTGTGGCGTGAGGAGGCCACTGGCGTCAACTTCCCCCGTGACCGCTCCGGTGTTCGTATCAATGCGCATGATCCGGTCCGACGGCCAGACGTTGGCGTACACGACGTCGCCGATGCAGTCCAGCTCATTCAGCCGGCTCACCGGTCGCCCGAGGGCCGTGACGGCAACCTCCCCTGTTTTCACGAGCGTTCGGGGGTCCCGGAAAGTGAGCCGGGAGGAGCCGTCGCTCGTCACCAGCCGGTCGCGATGGCGCTGGTGGCACACGCCCCAGCCCTCGTCCCGGTAAGGGACCCGGCGCAACTCGGCCAGCGTCCTTGCGTCCCGTTCGACGGCCAGGCCGTTCTTCCAGGTGAGCTGCCACAGGGTCGACCCGATGACGGTGATCCCCTCGCCGAACAGCGGCCCGGGCAACTCGGTGCGGACCGCCGGAAAACCGTCGAGGGGCCCCGCCCGGACCGAGGACTGTCCGACCACGCCCGTGCTCTCGTACAGCACGCCGCCGTCGGTCATCTCCAAGCCCTGGGTGAAGGCCTTCGGGTCATGGGGCAGGGTGTCGACGACCTCGGCCCGCAGTTGCTCGATCCCTGCCGCAGCCCGCCCGTCCGTGCCCCGGCCGGTGTCTCCGGCTGCGCCGCCAGTCTCGCACGAGGTGACGAGCATGCCACCGACCAGGGCCACGACCACGACGGAGACCGCCAGTGCACCACGCATGACCTCACGCCGCCCGTTTCTACGATTGTGTCTTGGACGGCACCCGCGCTCGGTGCTGCTTGTCGGCCGGTCCTCGACCGGGAACCACCGCCGCCAGCCCCGACGACACCAGCGCAGTGAACCGGGCTGTCGTGTCCTGCTTCGGCCGGTACGTGTACGCATAGGCATGTGCGTCGCCTTCTCCTCGTACCCGAGCGGCGTTCAAGACCGCCCCCAGCACGGGGACGTTGACGCGTTCGAGGATGCGCAGGGCGTCGACGACCTGGCTCCGGCTTGTCCGCCCGGCGCGCGCCACGAGCAGGTAGCCGTCGATGGCGGGTGCCATCGCCGTGGTGTCGGCGAAGGGGAGGACCGGAGCCGTGTCCACCACGACATGGTCGAACTGCCCGGCAAGAGTGCGCAGCAGCGAGGCGAAATAGGTGCTTCCGAGGAGCTGTGTCGGATTGGGAGGGATCCTCCCACTGGCGAGCACCGAGAACGTACCGGCCGACTGGATGACCTCATGCAGATCGGCCTGGCCCACTAGAGCTGTGGTGAGCCCGGCGTCCCTGATGAGGCCGAGAGCCGGAGCAATCGAAGGCCGGCGCAGGTCGCAGTCGATCAGACATACCTTTGCCCCTTCCTCGGCGAGTGTGGCGGCCAGGTTGACCGACACGCTGCTCTTCCCCTCACGCGGCAGCGGACTGGTGACGGCGATCACCTTCGGCCGCTGATCCACCTCCGCGAACTGCAGATTGACACGAAGCTTCCGGAAGCCCTCCGCACGCGGACTGTGCATGTCGTCGCGCAGGGAGACCGGTTGTCGTGCCGCTCGCGGGTCCTGCACGATGCTGGACAGCACCGGAGGCCCCCCGGCGCCTGCCAGGCACTCGGCGAGGGCTTTGGAATCACGCATCGACGTGTCCACCGTCTCCAGCGCGACACCCAGCCCCAGCCCGAGCAGCAGGCCCACCGCCAGACCCAGGGCAACATTGACGGGGGTGTTCGGGGACGAGGGCGCGGTCGGCACGGTGGCAGGGTGCGTCACGGTGAGCCGTACCGGGGACGGGAGGCTGCTCTCCTCAGGACTCTCCAGCCTCCTGATCACGTCGGCAAAGCGGTGCGCGACCGTGTTGCTGATCCGGGCGGCTCGTGCCGCATGGGTGTCGGTGACGGTCAGGCGGACCAGAACCGTGTTGAGCGGCGCTTCGGCCTCGATCCGTTCAGCCAGCTGGGCAGAGGTCATGTCGAGCCGGAGGTATTCCACGACCGGTCCGGTTACTTCGGGACTCTGCGCCACGTCGGCGTAGGACTGGACTCTGGCCTGGGCGAAGGAGTTGCCCTGATTGAGCTGGGACGTGTCGGCGTCGGCCTGGAGAGACACGAACAGCGTGGTCGTCGCCCGGTACTCCGGAGTGACGAGGACACTCGCCAGGACGCCCGCCACTGTCCCCAGCACAGTCACGAGGGCGATGACGTGCCATCGACGGGAAAGGACTCGTAGGTAGTCGCGCAGATCCAACGTCATTCCCCAGTCGGAGCGAGTGAGTGGGCAGTCAGCCTAGGAGCAGGCTGAGGGATTTGGGGTGCATGGCATGTGCACTCGACTTTTCGCACCCCAATGGAGTGCACCGGCGCCTCTCAGAGACGCTCAACTGATTCCACGCGGCAGCGATTGCAGGCGTCAAATACGTAGTCGGCGACACGCTCCACCATTGCGTAGTCGAAGGAGTCGTGGTCGGTGGCAATGACCACCGCATCAGCTGCCGCGACCTGTTCCTCGGTGAGTTCGACGCACAGAATGTCCCCGGGCAGCTGAACAGGGTCGACATGCGGTTCCACGGCAAGGACATGAGCACCCATGTGCCGAAGTCCGAGGGCCACCGCGACGGAAGGGGACTCACGGATGTCGCCGGTGTTCCTCTTGTAGGCGAGCCCGAGGATCAGAACCTGGCTGCCGTTGACCGGCTTGCGCCGGGCGTTGAGCCCTCTGGCAACGCGCATTACCACATGGTCGGGCATATGACTGTTGATGTCGTTGGCCAGTGCCACGAATCGGAAGTCGTGCCGCAGCCGCTGCTTGACCTGCCACGAGAGGTAGGAGGGGTCAATGGGCAGGCAGTGTCCGCCTACGCCGGGCCCGGGCAGAAAGCGCATGAAGCCGAAAGGCTTGGTCGACGCCGCATCGATCACTTCCCAGATGTCGATTCCCAGCGGTTTGCAGAACATCGCGAGCTCGTTGACGAGGGCGATGTTGACATGGCGGAACGTGTTCTCCAAGAGCTTGGTCAGCTCGGCCGTGCGTGGTGAGCTGACCGGGACGGTACGGTCCACGATGTCGTCGTAGAAGAGTTCGACATTCCTCAGGGATTCGTCGTCCATACCGGAGACCACCTTGGGGGTGTTCTCCAGCCGCCAGGTCGGGTTTCCCGGGTCGATTCTTTCCGGGCTGTATCCGAGGAAGAAGTCCTTGCCCGCCTGAAGTCCGCTGCCCGCCTCCAGAATCGGGCACACCACGTGCTCCGTAGTGCAGGGATACGTTGTCGACTCCAGGATCACCGTGGCGTTCGGCCGGAGGTACTGGGCGACCTCCTGTGCGGCGCTCTCCACGAAACTCAGGTCGGGGGCACCGTCCTTCAGAGGCGTGGGCACCGTGATGACGCAGACGTCGAAACCCGCCGCATCCGCGTAATCAGTACTCAGGGCGTAGCGGCCCGAGTTGAGGGCAGCCAGTAGGCGGGGCGATGTCACGTCCTCGGCGAACGACTCTCCGCCGGCAAGGCGCTTGACACGCATCTCGTCCACATCGAGACCAACGACGTTGCGCCCGGCTTCCACCGCACGAACGGCGAGTGGAAGACCTACGTACCCCTGGCCGACCACCACCACCTTGTTTGTTGCCGTCGGCACGATCGGACTCCTCTCTGCTGGCCATGCAGAATGCTTCGATGGGATATGCCCCAGGCTCGCTCGACGCGGCTTGCTGTCCGTCTCCCGAGTGAACACTCGCCAGGCGAATGGGGGCATGTCGGTGGCCAAGGGTGGCGAATGGACTAATTGCGGGATTCAATTCATTCTTTTTGCGTCATCCCTGGCTATCGTTGCCGTGCGTTGCCGGGCACTTGCCCCTGGCAACGCCCACCCGCAAACAGGGAGTGACGGCGTGATGGAACGTCCGAAATACCTGGTCACCGGAGGAGCCGGCTTCATCGGCTCCCATCTCGTCGATGCACTTCTGGCGCACGGTGAGCCGGTCGTTGCACTGGACGACCTCAGCACGGGAAACCTGACGAACCTTGCACATGCGCGCGAGGCGGGGCACTTCCAGTTCGTCCAGGGCTCCGTGCTGGACACCTCGCTCGTCGACACGTTGGTGAGTGAATGTGATGTCGTGGTGCACCTGGCGGCGGCCGTGGGTGTGAAACTCATCGTGGAACAGCCGCTGAATTCCTTCACTACCAACACCAAAGGCACCGAAGCGGTCCTCAGTTCCGCTCACCGCTATGGCCGCAGAGTAATCGTCGCAAGCACGTCGGAGATCTACGGCAAGAACTCGTCCGGACCGCTGAGCGAGACATCCGACCGTGTCCTCGGCAGCACCTCCGTCCCACGGTGGTCCTACAGCACCGCCAAGGCGGTCGACGAGATCCTTGCCGAGCTCTACCGCCGGGAGTACGGACTGCAGTCCACCATCGTGCGGTTCTTCAACACCGTCGGCCCTCGGCAGAGCCCCGCCTACGGCATGGTCATCCCGAGATTCGCCCGTCAGGCAGTCCGCGGAGAGCCCCTCACCGTCTACGGCACCGGACAGCAGAGCCGCTGCTTTCTCCATGTCGCAGACGTGGTCGAAGCGCTCATGTTGCTGATCGACCTGCCGGACGCCGTGGGCCAGACCTTCAACATCGGGAGCGACGAGGAGATCAGCGTTCTGGATCTGGCGCGGCGGATCATCGCGTGCGCCAAGAGCAGTTCGCCGATGCAACGCCTCTCGTACAGCGAGGTCTACGGACCGGAGTTCGAGGACATGGAGCGCCGGGTCCCCGACACCACGAAACTCAGGAACTTCACCGGCTGGAAGCCGCAACGGAACCTCGACGACGTCTTGGACGACGCGGTCGAAGACGCCCGGAGCGACGTGCGGCGGCAGGCACTCGGGGCTGCCGCCGACGGCTCGGCGAAGGGAGGAACAGGCGACCCCAAGGGCCGGACGGCGCTGGTGGGCCCATGTCCGGTCTGAGTCCGTGGCTGGTGTCGGCAGGCGCAGGTGTGGGGGCACTCTTCATCGCCGCCCTGCTGACCGAGCCCCTGCGACGCCTGGCCCTGCGGCGCGGTTACACCGACCAGCCGAGCGCACGCAAAGCACATGTCCATCCCACTCCCTACCTCGGCGGCATCGCGGTCGCGATCGCCACCGTTGTTGCGGCGTGGGTGGCGACACTCGCCGTGAAGGGGACCGATGCCACGGTCGGCGTCCTGCTCGCAAGCGCCTCGCTCATCGCCGTGCTGGGCCTCGGCGACGACCTGCGTCCGCTCAGCATTCGCCTGCGTCTGTGTGTCGAGGCCGCGGCAGCCTTGGTGGTGGTGCTGTGGTGCGGCCATCCCGTGCTCTTCGGTTCATGGTTCGACGTGGTGGTCGCGGTCGCCTGGATCCTCTTCACCACCAACGCGTTCAACCTGCTGGACAACATGGACGGGGTGGTGTCCACCGTGACCGCCGTCACCGCAGGGTTCCTGTGCTGCGCCGCCCTCTCCATCGGGCTGGTCGGCATTGCCGCGGTCATGGCTGCCGTCGCCGGAGCCAGCGCGGGCTTCCTGTTCCACAACTGGCATCCTGCGCGGATCTTTCTCGGTGACACGGGCTCGCTCTTCGTGGGCTTTGTGGTGTCCTCGGCCACGGTGGTCCTGCACAAGGACACCGCCGCCCTTTACGAGTACACCAGTCTGTTGCTCATCACGCTGGTCGTGACCGCGGACACCGGACTGGTCATGGTCGCCCGCCGCAGGGAGGGCAGACCTCTGCTGCAGGGCGGCAGGGATCACATCGCCCACCGGCTGCGGAGCCTCGGGCTGACTGCCGGTCAGGTGGCGGTTGTCATCGGCGGTTTCGCGGCCATGTCCTGCCTGACAGCGGTGCTCGTCATGTTCAGGGTGTTCCCGCAGAGCGCCGTGCTGGCAGCGGTTGTCGTGGTGACCGCGGTGACTGCGGTGGCGTGGGGACTGCTGCTGAGAGTCCCCGTGTACACGTAAGAGAGGGCGGACAGCTCTGAGGGGAGCCCCGACGCGTCGCCGGGGCTCCCTCAGAGCTGTGGTCAGCCCACTTCCACCGGGAGGGACTCGGCAGCTGCCGGCGCCTCGTACTCGGGCAGGGTACGGAACCAGCGCACGGTGTCGGCCAGCCCTCGCTCCAGGGGCACTTGGGCGACATCCGGGAAGAGTTCGCGCAGGAGGCCGCCCGACGCCTGGGAGTGGCGGACGTCGCCAGGCCTCGCCGCCTCGTGCCGGATGTCGGCGGGTGACCCGATGATGTCCGCAAGCTGCCGGGTGAGGTCGATGACGGGCACCCGCGTACCGAAGGCCAGATTGACCGGACCGGGGCACGTGACCTTGCGCAGAACAGCGTCGGCCAGCACCCTCACGACGGTTCCGATGTAGGTGAAGTCCCGCGTCTGCAGTCCGTCGCCGAAAATTCTCACGGGCGTGCCGCGCAGCATGGCATCGATGACGGCCGGTACCACGGCGGCATAGGCGTGCCCCGCTGACTGCAACGGCCCGTAGACGTTGAAGAACCGGAACGCCAGGACCGGGAGGCCGAACGAGGCACCGTAGGCGAGGACGTACGACTCGGTGGCGAGCTTGCTCGCGGCGTAGGGGCTCATGGGCCGGGTGGGCAGCTCCTCGTGTTTCGGAAGCACGGGGACGGCTCCGTAGACCGAGGAGGACGAGGCGGCGACCACGGGGACGCGATGGCGTCGGCATGCCTCGAGGACATACATCGTCCCGGTCGCGTTGACACGGTGACTGGCGACGGGGTCCGCCAGAGACCGGGGTACGGACGGGCGGGCCGCGAGGTGGACGACGGCGTCCACTCCCGACACGATGCTGTCGAGGAGCTCGGGGTCGAGAATGCTGCCCTCGATCAGCTCCGTGTCGACTCCCGCCAGGTTGGCTGCGGAACCTGTGCTCAGGTCATCCAGAGCGATGACCTTGCCCACGGTCGGACGCGATGCCAGCTCTCGGCAGAGGTTGGCACCGATGAAGCCGGCACCTCCGGTGACTAGGACGTTCAACAGTGCTCACCTTTCGAACGGGGATGCGGTCCACCAATTGCGGGCGACCGCGATGGAGGTGTAAAGAGCCTGCGTGTCGGCCACCAGACGTTCCTCGCCGAAGCGCTGGGCGGTGAACGTACGTGCTTGTGCCCCCATCTCTTGGCGCAGTTTCCCGTCGCGCAGAAGAGTCGTTGTGTGCCGGGCGAGTTCAGCGGACGACGGTCGTGCCAGGAGCCCCGTCGTACCGTCCTGCACGACCTCCGCGACGCTGCCGACGTTCGTGGCCACCACGGGCAGCCCCGCCAGTCCGGCCTCGATCAGACTGACGGGCATGCCTTCGTTGTCCGAGGTCAGCAACACCAGGTCGGCGGCCGCGTAGACGGTCTCCACATCAGCGCGCCAGCCCAGCAGGTGGAGGCGGTCACCGAGATCGGCGACTGCCTCCGGATCCGGCTGGAAGTCGCCTTCTCCACACACCACGAAATGGGCTGCGGGAAGGGTGCGGCGTACTTCGCGGGCCACGGCGAGAAAGCGATCGGGCCGCTTGATTCCGGTAATTCGCCCCACATAGGCGACTACGGGGCAGCCTTCCGGAAGACCGAGCATTCGCCGGGCCTCGGAGGGCTCGGGTGCGTCGGTGAGCCTGGTTCCCGGCGGCACGACCTCGTACTGCTTCGCCTTTCCGATGCCCGCGGCGAGCAGGTCGTCCCGCACCCGGCTGCCGACGGCGACAAGGCGGTCCGTGAGGGCTGCCAGCGTGCGCTCGGTCTGCACCACGACGCGGGTCTTCGCCGGGGAGAAATAACCGTGCAGGAGATGGCCGTGAAAGGTGTGCACCCTTGAGGGGACACGCGCCATGACGGCAGCCGCTCTCCCCAGGGCGCCCGCTTTCGCCGTGTGTGTGTGGACGATATGGGGCCGGAACCGGCGCATGGCTCTCGCCAGTTCGAAAACACAGCGCACGTCGTCGGTGGGCCGCACGGCCCGTCCCATCCACTCCAGCCGATGGACCGGCAGGTCGGCCGCTCGCTGGTCCAGATAGTCCGCCTCACCCGAACCCACCTGACCGGCGATCAGAAGATGGTCGAATCGCTCGGGATCCAGCCCTCGCATGAGGGCGGTGACCTGAACTGCCGGACCACCGATGTTCATTCGCGTGATGACTCTCATCACGCGCAGGCGTGGAATGCCCGAACCGTTGCTTCGGTGCGTGGTGGTCGACATGTGCCCGATATTAGGCCGAGCGCACTTCGGTATCCGGCAAGGGCGCGAATTCTGTGTCCGCTGTTTTTGGTAACCCGCCCGGAAATATTTCGACAGGCCAAGGAGGCTCACCGAAAGCCCGGTATTCGGTCGATTCTCGTATCCGTCACCGCAGCGTCGACGCCCTTCTCGACCAGCGTCTGATATACCGCGTCAGTACGCACGTTTCTCGTCGGGTCGAGCACCAGGGGTGGCGTCGGCGCCTGCGGTACATGCCCCCAGAAGGAAGGAGACCATGAGGTGATCGACTGCACCAGCGAGGTGGAGCAGGGTAAGCGCTTCGCCTTTGGCCAGAATTGGCAGAAGTTCAGTCGGCTGGTCGACGAGGACCGTATTGCCATCGCCCGGGAGTCCCTCGTGGTGGCCCTGGGAACCGGCGACCTTGCGGGGCGTACGTTCTTGGACATCGGCTGTGGCAGCGGGCTCTTCTCGCTGGCCGCAGTCCAACTCGGCGCGACGGTGCACTCCTTCGACTACGACCCCGACGCCGTGGCGACCACCAGGCAGCTGCGCGACCGGTACGCACCCGACAGCGACTGGCAGGTCGAGCAGGGCTCGGTGCTGGATTCGTCTCTGGTTTCCCGCCTCGGACAGTTCGACATCGTCTACTCCTGGGGGGTGCTGCACCACACGGGCGCCCTGTGGGACGCGTTGGACACTGCCTGCCGACTGGTTGCCCCCGGCGGGTTGCTGTACGTGTCGATCTACAACGATCAGGGCCTGCGCAGCCGCGCGTGGACACATGTCAAGCGCACGTACAACTCCTCCGGTCCGCTGGCGCGGCGTGTGCTGGTCGTCGGGAGCGGGATGTATCTGTACGCTCCCCGGCGAGCGGTCACCCTGCTGAAGTCGGCCGTGAAGGGGCGACGTCCCGAGGGCGGCAAGGCGCGACGCGCTCGAGGCATGTCCGCCCGGTACGACCTCATCGACTGGGTCGGCGGCTATCCCTTCGAAGTCGCAGCTCCGGAAGAGGTGTTCCGTGTGGGTCGGCGCCATGGGATGGAGCTGCGTCATCTCAAGACCTGCGGAGGGGGCCTGGGCTGCAACGAGTACGTCTTCGCGGCGATCACCGATCATGGCGACACGCAGACGTCCCACGCCGCTCGCAGCGTGACAGCCGCGGCCTGAACACCTTCACGTACCGAGGTCGCACGAACCGACCGCGTTCCGAGCTGCCGAGCGCGGTCGGCAGCGCCGATCCCGGTGGAGGGCGCTGTCGGCCGTGCCGTGGCGGACCGCCACGGTGTCAAAGGCCCCGGCAGCCGCCCGCGTTCACCTGTCGGATCTGCGCTCCAGCAGTTCCCGGTAGAGACTGACGTGCCGCTCCACCATGCTGTCGGCATTCAGGTGCTCAAGAGCCCACTCCCGAGCAGCCTTACCCAGCCGTGCGGCGGCGGCGTGGTCCGTGAGCATCCACTGCAGGCCATCCGCCAGGGCTCCGGGGTCAGCCGGCGGCACCAGCACCCCATGGTCGCGCAGCAATTCAGGTGTTCCGCCGACGGAGGTGGCCACCACCGGCCGACCGATGGCCATGGCCTCCATGACCGCGTTGCTCAAGCCCTCCTCCAGGGAGGGCAGCACAACGACGTCCGCGCGGGCGAGGAATGCGGGCACATCCGTGCGATGGCCCAGAAGCCGTACGTCGATGCCCAGCCGCTGTGCCTGTCGTTCCAGATCAGGCCGCTGCGGACCCTCCCCGATCAACACCAGGGTGCAGCGGTGCCCCCGCTGCTGCAACCGGCACATGGCGTCGAGGAGATATTCGTGACCCTTGTAGGTACGGAGGTTGGCGACGCACAGCACGACTGGCAGGTCCGTGGCCAGGTGCGCCGGCGCGGCCACCCGGAAATCCCGCTCCTCCATACCGTTGTGAATGACGGCGATCTTGTCCCGCGGCAGGCCTTCCTGGCGCAGGGCCTCCTCGGCTACGGCATGCGCATTCGCCACGACGAAGTCGGTCATACCGGTGGTCACCCGCTCCACGGCCAGCTGCGCGCGGCGTCCCTCCTTGAACGTGCCCAGACTGCGCCGACCGGCCACGCACACCGGAACACGCGCCAGGCGGGCCGCGGGAGCTGCCGCGATGTAGCAGTGGAACAAGAAGGCGTGCAGGACTTGTGGTCGCGCGCGGCGCAGATGCGCCACGAGCCGGGCGAACGCCCGCAGGGCGGCCGCGGTGTCGCTGAGGGTGCGCCGGAGATCCACCCACGGCCGGGTGATTCCCCGATAACCCAGGCTGACGATCGTCACCCCGGAACCGGCCAGCTCTTCCTCACGCGGCCCTCGCCCGGACAGCAGGAGCAGGGTGGTCTCAATGCCATGGGCGACCAGACCACGGGCCAGCATCACTACCTGCTTCTCGGCACCGCCCAACCCCAATTGACCGATCATCAGGCTCACGCGGGACAGCTCGGTATCGGTGGCGGCATTCCCGGCGATCTTTGCGGGCTCGGTGTCGCGGCATCCAGTCACTGTTCACAGCTCCGTTCAGCAGCAGTTCCGCACACACGGGGTGCTTCCTTGCCGTCCAGGCTCTCAGTCGCATTTGTTCTGGTATCAATCGCGACGCGCCGTCGTCCGGGTGATGGGTCGCTCGGGGTCGGCCGAAGACCGTACGCGGCTGTCGGGGGCATTAGGCGGCAGCCTGCCGGTTCGGAATGCAGCGACGCGCGGAGGCGAGAAGTGTGAGCAGATCCGGGGCCTTGGGAAGCAGCTTCCGGGCCTGGACACCGGTCATCCTGGAGAACAGTCGCATCTGAAGGGCAGCCAGCAGTACGTATGCCAGCGAGGACGCCAGCGCGCAGCCTGCAGCGCCCCACACGGGAATCAGCAGCAGGTTCAGCGCCATGTTGACCACTAGAGCGATCACGGATGGTACGACGACCGTCGGCGCACGGCGTGACCGCAGCAGGTAGGTGCTCGGAAGCCGGCTCGCCCCCAGCGCCATCACGCCGGGAGCCAGCAGCATCACGAGCGGCACCGCATCGGTGTACGCCGCACCGTACACGGCGGAAACCAGCACCGGCGCGGCCACTGTCAGCACCAGTGCCGAGGCCAGGGCCAGCAGGACCGCGTACCGGGTGATTCGCACGGTGACATCGGCGGCTTCGGTGTCACTGGAGTTGAACTGGCGGTTGAGCATCACCTGGGAAACGACATCCGCCAGCATGCGGCTGTACCCGGCCAGGCCGACGGCCAGCGAGTAGATGCCTACCTCACGCGCTCCGGTGAGTGCGCTGAGCAAGTAGATGTCGGCGTTCATCAGAAGGAACACCGAGGCGGGTCCGAGGTGGTACCGGGCGCCGGTGGTCACCGTCGTGCGTGCCAGCGTCAGGTCCCTGTGGCGACCCGCGGCCGCCCCGACCGAGATGAACACCACCAGCGGGACACCCCCGGCGGCGACCCAGACCATCAGCGCAGCTGCGACGCTCAACCTCTCGCCGGCCGCCAGTGCGGCCACAGGCGCGCATTGGGCGAGCGCCCCCGCCAGCAGGGACCAGTTCGCCACATCCACACGCCCCCGCAGCAGTGCGATGTTGCCGGCGTAGTTCGACGCGATGCCGAGCGGCACGCTCAGGCAGGCCACCATCACCAGGTACATCCCCGGCAGGTTCAGAGTTTCAGGGCCGACCGCGGCCACAGAGGCAGTCCCCGCCAGCCCGCTGAGTGTCCCGAGCACAAGAGCGAGCGGCACACTGTTGCCGGCGAGCGCCTCCCGGCGCCCGGCGTCGGTCCACAAGGCGCTCTGCGACTGCTCCCCAGACAGGTGTCCCAGCATGGTGGCCGTGGTGGCGACCGTGACCGCCATGTAGTAGACACCGCGGCCCTCCGGCTCCAAGGACCGCGCGATGACAGCGCTGGTGAACACGGACACCACCAGGCACGCAGCCCGGGTGCCGAGTATGCCGAGCACCTGTCGCGCGGTGTCAGCCACAGTGCCCCTGGGCGGCGGGTTCGGCAGCCGCTGTTGCGGTGTCACAGGCGGTCTCGGCGCAAGTGCGATGCCACAGCTCGAACTGCAGCAGCGACCACAGCCGCGTGGAGCGGTCGCGCCCCTCGTCATGGTCCTGCAGCAGTCCTCGCACGAACTCGGGCCGGAACAGGCCGCGAGAGCGAGCGGTGTGGTCGGTCAGCAGATCGAAAGCCAGCGGTCGCAGCTCGCAGCGAAGCCAGTCCGCCAGCGGTACCCCGAAGCCGGTCTTGGGGCGGGTGATCAGCTCGGACGGCAGCCATGGGGCCATCGCCTTTTTGAGCAGCGCCTTGGTCACTTGGCCGTCGACCTTCCACCGGCCGGGCAGCCCCGCGGCCCACTCCATCAGATGATGGTCGAGGAACGGAGATCGGGCCTCCAGCGAGTGAGCCATCGTGGTGATGTCGACCTTCACGAGCAGGTCTCCCGGCAGGTACGTGTTGACGTCGACGTCCATCAACCGGTTGACGTCCTCGTCCGCGCGGGACGTGTCGAACACCTCCCCGATCAGGTCATAGCTGTCGACGTGGGCCAGCTGCTCGTGCATCGACTTCGTGTAGAGCGCGTCCTTGCTCTCGTTGGTGAAGTAGGACATGAGGCTGGCGTATCGGTGCTGTGGCGTCTCGCCCAGCAGCTGCAGCCCCCGTCCGACCCTGCGCAACCGGGGCGAGGTGCCGGCCTCTGCCAGTGCCGAGCCGACGCGGTTCAGCACGCCATGCAGCCGAGGGGGGGCTTGCCTTCGCCCCACTCTCTTCATGTACGCATAGCGCCGGTAGCCACCGAAGCATTCGTCCCCGCCGTCGCCGTTGAGTACCACCGTCACGTGCCGACGGCTCAGTTCGGCCACGAAGAAGGAGGGGATGGCCGAGGAGTCGGCGAACGGTTCGTCGAAATGCCGCGTCACCGTGGGCAGAACGTCCAGCGCGGACGAACCCGCCACCACGAACTCATGGTGGTCGGTTCCATAGCGGCGGGCCACGGTGGCCGCGTAGGACCGTTCGTCGTAACGCTGGTCGTCGAATCCGATGCAGAACGTCTTCACGGGCCGGTCACTGAGCCGGGCCATGGCGGCCACCACCGCGGAGGAGTCGATGCCGCCGGACAGAAACGCCCCCAGCGGACGCTCGCTGACCATCCGGACCCGCGTTGCATCCAGCAGCAATTCCCTTGCCTGCTCTGCCGCTTCCCGCTCGCAGCCCACCGGCCGGGGCGTGAAGTCCAGCTTCCAGTAGTGCCTTAGACTCACCTCCCCGTCCTGCCAGACCAGCAGGTGTCCGGGGGGCAGCTTGCGGACTCCGCGGTAGATCGACCACGGTGCCGGCACGTACTGGTAGGTCAGATAGTGATGCAGAGCCTCCGGGTCCACCTCACGGGACACCGCTGGATCTGCCATCAGCGCCTTCAGCTCCGAGGCGAACGCCAGTGAGGTCCCGGACTGCCGGTAGTACAGCGGCTTCTTGCCCACCCGGTCCCGTGCGAGCAGCAGCCGGCGCCGTGCCGTGTCCCAGATCGCGAAGGCGAACATACCCCGCAGATGCGCGACCAGATCCTCGCCGTGTTCCTCGTAGAGGTGGACGAGCACCTCGGTGTCGCCCTCGGTGGCGAATCGGTGCCCGCGCGCGACCAGTTGCTCGCGCAGTTCGACGAAGTTGTAGATCTCTCCATTGAAGACCGCCGCGACGGTGCGGTCCTCGTTGTAGACCGGCTGGCCTCCGCCGGCCACGTCAATGATGGCGAGTCGCCGCATCCCCAGCGCCGCATTGGCGTCGGTGTGGTAGCCCTCTCCGTCGGGCCCCCGATGGGTGATGCGGCGGCACATCACACGTACCAGTTCGGGATCGGGAGGGCTGACAGATACGATTCCAGCTACCCCGCACATATTGCTCCCCATGTATTGCACCGTCGGATGACCGGTCGGCCGACATCCCGCTTGCCGGTGCACTTCATCGCTGGCTTACCGCCGAAGCCCCGAGATACATACCACATGGGTAAGGGAATTCCGCCCGGCTTTACCGCGCAACGCCCGCCCCTCGCTTCGGGACACATCGCGATGTGCTCTGAACCGGTGACCTTTTCCGGCGGGCACTGTAGGCATGGTGGTCAGGCCTGGATGGCAGCTAGCTTGTCCTGCATGCACAGGAGACTGGCCGACGGCCTCGCGGAGGAGAACCGGGACGGTTGCTGGTTCGAAACGCTTCAGTGTCCGAACTGCCGTGGGCGGCTTCACGGAGAAACCACACTGACCTGCGAAAGGTGTAGACGGACCTATCCGGTGCGTGACGGGATCCCGCGGTTCGTTCCCGAGGACAACTACGGGAATTCGTTCGGGTATCAATGGAATGTGCATCGGCTCACCCAGCTCGACTCGTATGTGGGGCTCCCCGTATCCAGAGATCGCCTACTGCGGGAGAGCGGCTGGACCGCCGATGAACTTCAGGGCCGCGAAGTTCTTGAGTGCGGAAGCGGTGCCGGACGCTTTACCGAGGTGCTCTGCCAGGCCGGGGCCGCCGTAACCTCCTTCGACATCTCCAACGCGGTGGATGCCAACGCCACATCCAATGGCCGATTCGCCAATCTGCGGCTATTTCAGGCCAGTATTTACGACCTCCCCCTGGTGGACGAGTCATTCGACCGCCTCGTCTGCCTCGGGGTCATCCAGCACACGCCTGACGTCGAGCGGACCTTTAAGACGATCTTCCGTTACCTGCGGCCCGGTGGAAGGTTCTGCATCGACGTGTACGCAGCGATCGTCGCCTATCCGCATCTACGGCAACTGCTGCGGCCCGTCACCAAGCGAATTCCCCCCGGCAAGCTCTATCGCGTTGTTCAATCCGTGACGCCACGACTGCTGCCACTTTCCATGCGTCTCAGCGCAGTTCCGCGGGTGGGTGACTACCTGGCCCGGCTGGTTCCCGTCGCCAATCACCGCCACCTCGGATTGACCGACACCGAAACCTTGCGGACCTGGACGATCCTGGACACCTTCGACTGGCTCTCGCCTCAATTCGAGCGGCCCCAGCCGCGGCGCCGGCTCGAGCGCTGGTGCAGGGACCTTCGCCTGAGCGAGTTCGAGATCGAACGCATTCGTGGGCTCTATGTCATCCGTGGAACGAAGTGAAATGCCGGACAGGACATCAGCGAAAGAGGCCGGTTGACCATGCGCGCATCGACCGTGCTCAGGAAACCGGCTGGTCCTCTTCCTTCCCCGACCGACAGCCCGCGAAGTTCCCTCTGGGGCGCATCGGCGGTACTCGCGGCAGCCGCGGTTCTCCACGTCGGTGTTGTCCTGGTCGTTCACTCGCAGACCAACGGCGACGCGCTCTTTCCGGATGCCCGGGGCTATGAATCGGCCAGCGACATGATTACCGCGGCCTGGCGTGGTCAGAGCCTCTGGGAGACCCACGATATCTCGGGGCTGGTCGGTTCCGCGGTGTGGGGCTACCCGGCGATCATGGCGCTGTGCAGGCTCCTGACCGGTGGTGGGTGGCTGGCCGCCAAGACGGTTCTGGCTCTTCTCGCGGCCACCGGCGCGGTCGCCGCGTACGGACTGGCTCTCACATCCGGGCGGGGGCGTAAACGCGCCGCCGCCGCCGGACTGATGGTGGGCGCAAGTCCGTCCCTCTTGCTGTGGGACGCCTGGGGCCTGAAGGACGGGCTGGTCACCAGCATCGTCCTGTGGTCCCTGCTGGTGCAGACCCGGGCGCGCTTCTCGCTCGCCTGTGTCAGCACGATGCTGAGCATCTACGCATGTCTCTACCTGAGACCAGCGGCAGCCCTCTTTCTCGGGGTTGCTCTGCTCGCCCGGGTCAGATTCCGCCGTGAGTACCTGGTGGGATCACTTGTCGTGGCAGGGGCCGCCGCCTCCTTCGTACTTCCTCGGCTGATGACGCTCCTCGGCCTGGTGGAGAGCCTGGAGGTCCACAACGGGACCAGTCTCGGCTTCAGCGGGGGATACGGCTCCCAGAACCTGCTGAATCATCCTCAGTATCTGGTCACCCTGCTGCTCGGGCCGTTCCCCTGGGAGTTCGGGCCGGAGACCGCGGTCCCGGAACGTTGGCTGTATCTGGGTACCGTCATCTGGATCGCCTCTCTTTTTCTTGGTCCCACCGCATTGCGCAGGGCCTGGGCGGACACCGAGGGGGTCGGCCGCGCCGCCGTGCTGGGCGCCTCGGCCTATGCCGCCGCATATATCGCCACCTTCGGCGGGGCCTTTTACCGGCAGCGTTCCCTGCTCGAATGCATGCTGATCATTCTGGTCGTGCTGTACCTCCCCCTCTCACCGGCCAAGGCCATGATGCGGATCCACGTGTGGCTCGCCGTCATCGCTGCCGTGGCCGTCGTGCACAGCCCGCACCTCACGCCCACGATGTGGAGCAAGTGGCTGGCAGTGTGCGTGATGGGTCTGGCCGTCCCGCTGGCATTAATGTGCAGCCTCCGGCGGGGCGTGGCACATCGATTGCGCGACCGCCGGGCGTAGCCACGCCTCTTGAAAGGATCGCCTGGTGCTGGGCTCTCCGAATCCTTCCGTCGTGGGTGATGCCGTGATCCGCCGCTCAACCGTGCGTGAACCTTTCCGTGTGCTCGTCGTCTGCACCGGAAACCTGCATCGCTCACCCCTGGCAGAGCGTCTGCTGGCCTTCCGACTCGCTTTGGCCCGGGGCAGGTTCCAGGTGTCGAGCGCGGGAACCATCGCCGTGAACGGCGCGCCGATGGACCCGGCCGCCGCCTCCCTGCTCATCGAGATGGGCGGGGATCCCACCGGAGCCGCCGCCCGAAGGCTCACCGCCCCACTTGTGCGCGACGCGGAACTGGTGCTGGGCGCCGCGACGGAGCACCGCGAGGCCGCCGTGCGACTCTCCCCGGTGCATGGACTCGGCCGCGCCTTCACGCTGCGGGAGTTCGCCAGGCTGCTGCATCAGGACGACGCGGCCGGTCTGAACGACCCGGCCGAGCGGGCCGCGGCCCTGACCAGAGGGGCCGCGGTCCGGCGGGGGGCAAGCGGCGGGGGATCGTGGGACGACGACCTGGACGACCCCTATGGTGCGGCCGAGGAGGAAGCAAGGGCGTGTGCCGCCCGTATTGCTGAAGCGGTGGATGGGATCGCCACCGCAATGCTCGGCTGACCGGGTGGGGTTCCCGCTCAGGATCCGTGGCAGCCCGAGGACGGGTGCACCGTCGCGTGCAGTGCCCGCGGCAGTTGTTGGTGCAGCACGGTGGGCGCGTCGTCGGCCGGAGGCTCCAGCAGGTGCAGCATCACCGTGCGGCTGCTGCCCGCAGGCACCTCGACGTCGAGTGTGTACACCGGATGCCCGCGCTCGAAACCAGGTGACACAAGAGCCGTGTGCCCGTCGACGGTTGCCTTGATCAGATTCGCCCCGGCGGTCGCGTAGTAGGAGACGAGCAGGCGATTGTCACCCTCGTGCGTTGCATAAGGCGGCTTGTCCAGGCGGGCCGTGACGTAGGTGGGAAGCCCTGCGGACGGTGCACGGTTGGCGAGGACCGCCTTGACCGTGACCTCGCGTCCGGCGGCGGTGCAACGACCGGGATACCAGTCCAGCGTGCGATCGAGGTAGTAGTCCAGCTTGGTGCCGGCGGCATTGTTGACCACCAACCCGGCGTAGGGCGCCGGGCTCAGCGGCAAGGAGCCGCCAACCGGGCGTGACTCCAGCTCCCGCTGCTCGTCGCGGTGGGCGCTCCAGACCTGCATCTGCCCGTTGCCCAGCACCTCGTGCAGGCCGAGGAGCAGTGCGGGCCGCCGCTGGGGATCTTCGGCTGCGGTCAGCAGACGCCCGGCAGCGGCGCGGGCCACGTTCAGCAGGAAAGCCTTGCGCTCAAGCGGGTCGGGGTACGTCATGTAGTTGATGCGCTCGCTGAGATCCACCACGTTGTCCGCGGCGACGGCTGTGCCATCGCTCGTGCGCGTCGGCCCGGAAGCTGCCAGCAGCCGAGCCAGCGCGCCCGGATCCACTGAGAGCACGCCGTCGACACGCTCGCCGCTCTTGTCGAGCCAGGCCGCCGACCAGATGCGCGCGGCGAAGGGGAAGTGCGGGCTCATATTGGAGTTGGGCCATGTGTTCACCGAGTCGCTGTGTCCGTACATGGCGGTGAACTCGGCGCCGAGATCCACCTTGGGGCGCGCGGTCACCATCTCGGCGTCGTGTCCGAACTCCGTCAGTGCCAGCGTGCCCTTGTCCGCCGTCAACATGGCCTGAGCACCGGGCATTCCACCGGTTCCCCGCGCTTCCGCGGGATTCTGGAACACCATGAAGTAACGCCGCGGCCCGTCCGCGCCGAGCATCGCCGGCAGGAGGCGGGCCCCGGTGGCGGCGTCCTCCACGGTGGGCGCCATCCGGTCCAGCTTCTCGAGGAGTTGCGTTCGGGCCCGGTCCACGACGGGCAGCCAGGTCCGGCGGGGCAGGTCGCGTGTCTCCGCACGAGCCGCGGTCACCTGGCGCGAGGCCTGCTCAAGCGCCGGGGCGGCCCTGCGCAGTTCGGACAGATTCAGGTGGCCGTCGCCGGCACCCGCTTCGTTGGTGAGGTCGCCGACGGTTCGTACGACGGCAGGCAGTACCGCGCCGGTCAGCCGGTCCACGGCCCTGGCCGTACCGCGGATGGTCTCGAAAGGACCTCCGAGGCCGGGCAGCTGCGCGGCCACGAACCAGGCGGGTCCGGTGGTGAGCCGATGAGCGAGGGCCCCGTGCAGCGCAGCGGAACGGGCCGCCGCTTCGGTGCGCGCCCGGCGGCTCGTGCCGTCGCTCGCCGCCGAGACCGGGGAGAGGGGTGCCGTCACGGTGTTCCGCAGAGTATCCAGCTCGCTCCGCGCCGCGAGCAGCTCGCTACGGGCGTACAGGCCAGTGACGAGTACCCAGCCCGAACCGGCGAGGAGACAGCCTCCGGCCACCCACATCGACAGCCTGGTGCGACGGCGGTTCCGTCGCACCAGGCCGGTGAAGCGGGACAGCACTGCGCTGTCCCGAAGTCTGCGGGTTGTCCACGGCATCCGCGGGCCTCTCAGCCGCGTTCAGTGTGACTGCGCCGCCGCCTGACGATCACCAGTGATCCGCCACCGAGCAGCACCAGGCCGCCGGCCGCGCTGAGCAGCGCCACCGTTGCATCCGACGAACCGGTCGTCGCAAGCTCCGAGGGGTCGTGGTCATGACCGGATCCGTTGCCGTGGCCTGAGCCGGGGTGGTGTCCGTGGCCGGGGCGTCCGTGGTCGTCCCCGTGGCCGGGCCGTCCGTGGTCGTCCCCGCGACCGTCCCCGTCGCCGGTCACGGTCAGCGGCACGGACCGCGTGATTCCGGAGGTCTCGCCTTCGAGTGTGAAGCGGTAGTGGCCGGGGCGCGTGTGCTCTGGGATGGTCACCGTGCCGTCCACATCGCCGTTGGCGTAGGCGGTGTAGGTGCCGAGGTACACCGTGCGCCCGTCCCCGTCTCCGCCCCCGTGGCCGCCCTCCGCCGTCGGCGCCACGACGGGCTGCACGAATGACGGCGATGTCCTGAGTGCGGCCGTTGATGCGGTGGTGGCAGCACCACCGGGGACGAGGTTGGCGTCAACCTCCTCCTCCGCCTCGAAGCAGGCCGCGGAGAAGGTGAGCTCATCACCGGGGGCCACGGTGTCATCGCTGAGCTGAAGGGGAGGACATGGTGGGTACTGGGCGAAGGCCGGCTCGGCCAGCACCAACGGAGCAGCGGCAATCAGCGCTGCGGTGGTGGCGGCGAGTGCGACGCGCCGTCGCGAACGTGTGGGCATCGTGTTCGACTCCTTCAGAAGGCGCTTGGGCAGTGATCGTTTGTTGCTGTATGTCGTCTGCAACCGCCGTTCCGCCCGACTCGGACGACCTCTGGAGCCATGACTCGGACAGCAAGGCATCGACCGAATGAGCAACACAATCCATAGACGTGGGCCGTTCCTGACAAACGGGCTCGCCAGGGTGTTCCACGGGTCGGCGCACCGGTTGCACCCAACTGGCTCCTCAGCACTCGCGGCTGCGGCCCGCCTCTGGTGAGGCATTGCATGCAGTCCTCGGCTCCCGGCAGGGAGAGCGGTTGCGTAAGCTGGTGCGGTCCGCGTACGGCGGGGTGGAAGGCTGCCAACAGCGCCTCTGCATCTGCCTGACGCAGCGCCAGGGAATCAGCAGTCGGTCAGCATGAGCCGTGAAGAACATCACCGTGGCTGCCCGAGGATGCGACAGACAGTTGGGCGAGAAAACGCCTCTGACCTGCAAGAACGCAGGCCGAGAGCCAAGATCCGGGAGTGCTTCGATGTTGCGCACCATGTTCAAGTCCAAGATCCACCGGGCCACCGTCACCCAGGCCGATCTGCATTACGTCGGATCCGTCACCGTCGACGCCGCTCTGATGGAGGCCGCCGATCTGCTTCCCGGCGAGCTCGTCCACATCGTCGACATCACCAATGGCGCCCGGCTGGAGACGTATGTCATCGAGGGCGAGCGCGGCTCCGGCGTCATCGGCATCAACGGCGCGGCCGCTCATCTGGTGCACCCCGGTGATCTGGTGATCCTGATCAGCTATGCCCAGGTCGACGACGCGGAGGCGCGCACGCTGGTGCCGAGTGTCGTCCATGTCGACGCGCAGAACAGGATCGTCGCGCTCGGCTCGGACGCCTCCGCGCCCGTACCCGGCGGCGATACGGAACGCAGTCCGCACGCCGTCGTCTGACCCGCCCAGCGCCCAGAAGGAGACAGCCGCCATGGCAGCACCCGAGATCCGCGACAACCGGCCGACGGGGCTTCTCCAGGCGTACGTGGACGGTCAGCCGGCCGGCCACATCGTCTACTTCACCCTCGACGCGACTCCGGCCGCCCTGGTGGCTGTGCACACCGTGGTGGGGCCGGAGTACGAGGGCCAGGGCGTCGCGGGCGCGCTGGTGCGGGAGTTCTACACGATGGCGGCACGCGAGGGCGTCCCCGTCGTGCCGCTGTGTCCGTACGCGGCCAAGTGGGCCCAGCGGCATCCCGACGAGGCCCCTGAGCCGCCGGCCGAGCTGGTCGCGGCGGCGGAGGCACAGCTGAGGGCGAACCCGCAGCTCTGGTGATCGCGGCCGCGCCATCAGGCCACGCCGGGACATGGCCTAGCCTTCGGGTCATGCTGGCGCTGCTGCACACCTCACCCGTCCACATCCCCGTCTTCGAGGCCCTGCGGGATCAGGACCACCCAGGTCTTGAGCTGCGCCACCTCGTCCACGAGGTGTTGCTCGTCCGGGCAGGCCGAGAGGGTCCGGCCGCGGTCGCGCCCGCCGTCGCGACGGTACTGACCAGTGCCGTCGCCGAGGGCGCGAGCGCCGTCCTGTGCACCTGCTCCACGATCGGCGGCGTCGCCGAGGCCTGCGCCGAAGGCCTCGGCGTGCCGGTGCTGCGGGTCGACCGGCCGATGGCCGCCGCGGCCGCCGCGGTGGACCGGATCGTGGTGGTGGCGACCGTGCGCAGCACCCTGGAGCCGACCGTCGCGCTGATCCGAGAGGAAGCGGCGGGCCGTGCCGTCGAGCTGCGCACCCTGCATGTCGAGGGCGCCTGGGAGCGCTTTGAGGCGGGCGACCGCGGCGGCTATCTGGACGCGGTGGCCGCCGCAGTCGACGCGGTGCTGGAGGCGGATGTCATCGTGCTGGCCCAGGCGTCGATGGCGGACGCGGCAGCCCGTACGACGACCGCCGTTCCCGTCCTGTCCAGCCCGCGGCCCGGGCTGCGGGCCGCCGCCGGGGCCGTCGCGTCCGGAGCATGACGCGTGGACCCGGCGCGCGTGGGCAAGCGCAACGGGAGACATTGGGAACGCACGACTCCGTACCTCAGGAGAACCGGATGACCCAGCCGCCCGTACCGCCTTCGCCGCCCCTCCCGGGACCTGATCCGGGGCCCCTGCCCGGCCCGGTGCCGCCTCCGTCACCGCCGCCGGGACCTGCGCCGGACCCCATTCCGCAGCCGCCGGGCCCCGGCCCCGAGCCGGTACCCCCGCCGGAGCCGGAGCCCCAGCCGGGGCCTGCGAGCTGATCGCCCTCACCCCAGGAGCGCAGACTCAGTCGGTGCCAACCTCCGAGCGGTCGCCGCCCCAGAGGGTGTGGAACGAACCCTCACGGTCGGTCCGCCGGTAGGTGTGGGCGCCGAAGAAGTCGCGCTGACCCTGGGTGAGCGCCGCGGGCAGCCGCTCGGCGCGCAGGGCGTCGTAGTACGCAAGGGCCGCCGAGAAGCCCGGCGTCGGGACGCCCTGCCGGGCGGCCGCCGCGACCACCTCGCGCCAGTCGTCCTGTGCCGTGCCGATCTCCGCCGCGAACTGCTTGTCGGACAGCAGGCTCGGCAGGTCCCGCTGCGCGTCGTACGCGCCGCGGATGCGGTCCAGGAACGCCGCCCTGATGATGCAGCCCGCCCGCCAGATCGCGGCCACCGAGCCGAGGTCGATGCCCCAGCCGTACGCGTCGCTGCCCGCCTGGATCTGGTGGAAGCCCTGCGTGTACGAAACGATCTTGGACGCGTACAGCGCCTGCTCGACCCGGTCGGCGAAGCGCCCGGCCTCGGCCTCGCTCAGCGGCTGCGCCGCCGGACCGGGCAGCGCTCGGGAGGCCTCCCGCAGCTCCGCGTGCCCCGACAGCGAGCGGGCGAAGACCGCCTCCGCGATGCCGGAGACCGGCACGCCCAGATCGAGGGCGATCTGCACGGTCCAGCGGCCGGTGCCCTTCTGCTCGGCCTGGTCCTGGACAATGTCGACAAAGGGCCTACCGGTTGCCGCGTCCGTGTGGGCCAGGACCTCCGCCGTGATCTCGATCAGATACGAGTCGAGACGCCCGGTGTTCCAGGTGCGGAAGGTCTCCGCGATCTGGGCCGGGGAGTAGCCGGCCACCGCGCGGAGAAGGTGGTACGCCTCGGCGATCAGCTGCATGTCGGCGTACTCGATGCCGTTGTGCACCATCTTCACGAAGTGGCCGGCGCCGTCCGGACCGATGTGCGCGACGGTCGGCGTGCCGTCGGGAGCCTTGGCGGCGATCTTCTCCAGCAGCGGCGCGAGCGAAGCGTACGACTCGGCCGAGCCGCCCGGCATGATGCTCGGCCCGTGCAGCGCGCCCTCCTCGCCGCCCGAGATGCCCGCGCCCACAAAGTGGATGCCGCGCTCCCGCAGCTCCTTCTCACGGCGCCGGGTGTCGGCGAAGTGGGCGTTGCCGCCGTCGATGATGACGTCGCCCTCCTCCAGCAGCGGTGCGAACTCCTGGATCACGGCGTCGGTCGGATCGCCCGCCTTGACCATGATGATCAGGCGGCGCGGGCGCTCCAGGGCCGCGACGAACTCCTCGGCCGACTCGGCGGGCACGAACGTGCCCTCGTGACCGAACTCCTCGACCAGCGCCCGCGTCCGGGCCGCCGTGCGGTTGTGCACGGCGACCGCGAAGCCGTTGCGGGCGAAGTTACGGGCGAGATTGCGGCCCATCACCGCGAGTCCCGTGACACCGATCTGGGCTGTTCCACTCATACGTGTGCTCCTGGATGTCCGTCGGAAAATCCATCTCCGCCCCCACGCATACGTACGGGCGGAGCCAGCCATTCATTGATCCTCAAGCCCTCCGGATTGTTCCGCATTCCGGGTCGGCCACGGGTCGGCACTGCGGGTCTGAGCCGGGGCAGCGACAGGTCGGCGAAGGGTCGCAAACCGGGTCGGCCACAGTGCGCCGCCGCTCAAGTTTCCGCCCGCGGGCACGGTTCGGACGCCCGCCGGGTGCAAAGCGGGCAGTAACGCCCACCGCGATTGGGGCCCGATGGCCCCCGACCAGCGGCGACGGCTGTGGTGAAACGGGCAGATACGGGCACAGCAGATCTTGCGAAGAGCCTGGTCGAGCGGGGTTGACTGCTTGTACAAACGACGCATGGGCCCGAACGGACGCCAGGCCCGCAGCACCAGCAGAAGCAGGGAAGTGTGTCGTGGACACCGAGGAACGCCGACGGGGAATTCTCGAGACGGCCCGGCGGGACGGGTCGGTCGACGTCAACCGGCTGGCCGGCCAGTTCCGGGTGGCAAAGGAAACCATCAGGCGGGATCTGCACACCCTGGAGGAGCACGGCCTGGTGCGGCGTACGCACGGCGGGGCCTACCCCGTCGAGTCCGCCGGATTCGAGACCACGCTCGCGGTACGGACCACCCGTCATGTGCCGCAGAAATCGCGGATCGCTGCGGCCGCCGCCGAACTGCTCGGCGACGCGGAGACCGTCTTCGTCGACGAGGGCTTCACCCCGCAGCTCGTCGCCGAAGCGCTGCCGCGGGACCGGCCGCTGACCGTGGTCACCGCCTCGCTCGCGGTGGCGACCGTTCTCGCGGACGCCGAGAAGACCTCCGTACTGCTCCTCGGTGGCCGCGTCCGCGGCGGCACCCTGGCCACGGTCGACCACTGGGCCACCCGGATGCTCTCCGACTTCGTCATCGATCTGGCGTACGTCGGCGCGAACGGCATCTCACGTGAACACGGCCTGACCACACCCGACCCGGCGGTCAGTGAGGTCAAGGCACAGGCCATGCGCAGCGCACGCCGCCGGATCTTCGCCGGAATCCACAGCAAGTTCGGCGCGGTGAGCTTCTGCCGCTTCGCCGACGTGGGCGACTTCGAGGCCATCGTCACCGACGCCGGCCTGCCGTCGGCGGAGGCGCATCGCTACTCCCTCCTCGGCCCGCAGGTCACCCGCGTCTGAGCCCGCCGGCGCCGCACAACTGCCTCACCCCATAAGTTCTTTGATCCCCGGCCGCCCGGCCGAGGGTAAAGCCGTCATGTCTTGAACCACCGATTACTGAGCCGTTACGACCGATCAGGAGAAAACATGGCCCTTCAGCGACGACGTGGAATCCGCCTGAGTGCGGGGGCGGGCACGGCCGCCATGGCCCTGCTCGCGGGGTGCAGCGGAGCAGGCGCCTCCTCCTCAGAGGCGGAGTCGGTGAACGTACTCATGGTGAACAACCCGCAGATGGTCGAGCTGCAGAAGCTGACCGCGGACAACTTCACCAAGGAGACCGGCATCAAGGTCAACTTCACCGTGCTCCCGGAGAACGACGTCCGCGACAAGATCAGTCAGGACTTCTCCAACCAGGCCGGCCAGTACGACGTGGCCACCATCAGCAACTTCGAGGTGCCCTTCTACGCCAGGAACGGCTGGCTGCACGAGCTCGACGAGTATGCGAAGAAGGACTCCGCCTTCGACCAGAAGGACATCCTCAAGCCCCTGCGCGAATCGCTCACCGCGAAGGACGGAAAGCTCTACGCCGAGCCCTTCTACGGCGAGTCGTCCTTCCTCATGTACCGCAAGGACGTCTTCGCCAAGAAGGGGCTGACGATGCCGGCGCAGCCCACCTGGCAGCAGGTGGCCGATCTCGCGGCCGAGGCGGACGGCGCCGAGAGCGGGATGAAGGGCATCTGTCTGCGCGGGCTCCCCGGCTGGGGCGAGGTCATCGCCCCGCTCACCACCGTCGTCAACACCATGGGCGGCACCTGGTTCACCCAGGACTGGCAGGCGCAGCTCACATCGCCGGAGTTCAAGAAGGCCACCCAGTTCTATGTCGACCTGGTGCGGGGGCACGGTGAGGCGGGAGCGGCCCAGTCCGGGTATGCCGAGTGCCTCAACAACATGACCCAGGGCAAGACAGCGATGTGGTACGACGCCACGGCCGGCGCAGGTTCCCTGGAGGCCGCCGGATCCCCGGTCAAGGGCAAGATCGGATACGTACCGGCGCCGGTGGAGAAGACCAAGAGCTCCGGCTGGCTCTACACCTGGGCCTGGGGCATGCAGAAGGCTTCCAAGAAGTCGGACAGCGCCTGGAAGTTCATCTCCTGGGCGTCCAGCAAGAAGTACGAGGCACTGGTCGGCCAGAAGAGCGGCTGGGCCAATGTGCCCGCGGGCAAGCGGGCCTCCACCTACGCCAACCCGGAGTACCGCAAGGCCGCGGGCGCCTTCGCGAACATCACCGAGAAGGCCATCGCCGGCGCCAACCCGCAGAACCCCGGCACCCAGCCGCGTCCCGCGGCCGGGATCCAGTTCGTCGGCATCCCCGAGTTCACCGACCTCGGCACCAAGGTCTCGCAGGAGATCAGCGCGGCCATCGCCGGCCGCCAGTCCGTCGACCAGGCCCTGGCGGCCTCCCAGAAGCTGGCCGAGAAGGTCGGCAAGGAGCAGCAGTGAGTGCCTCCGTCACCACACAGCCGCTGAGCCCACAGGTCCGGTCGAAGCAGGCGCGTCAGTCGAAGGAACGGAAGGGGGGCGTACGGGCCTGGGCCACCCGGGCCCCGCTCCTTCCGGCCCTCGTATTCCTGATCGCGGTCACCCAACTGCCGTTCGTGGCAACGCTGGTGATCTCGCTCTTCGACTGGAACTCCCTCAACCCGGACGCGCGCAGCTTCGCCGGACTGTCCAACTACACCTCCGTGGTCACCGACCCGGAGCTGCGCGACTCGGTCTTCACCACCGTCCTGCTCACCGCGAGCGTCGTCGTCGCCACCGTGGTGCTCGGGCTGCTGCTCGCCCTGCTCCTCGACCGCACCTTCTTCGGCCGCGGCATGGTGCGCACCCTGCTGATCACGCCCTTCCTGATCGTCCCGGTCTCCGCGGCGCTGCTGTGGAAGCACGCGCTCTACAACCCGGAGTACGGACTGCTCAACGGGGCCTGGACCTGGGTCGCGGGACTCTTCGGCGACGACACCCCCGCCCAGCCGGACTGGATATCCGGCATGCCGCTCGTCGCCGTCGAAGCCGCGCTCGTCTGGCAGTGGACGCCGTTCATGATGCTGATCCTGCTCGCGGGGCTGCAGAGCAGGCCCGCCGACATGATGGAGGCCGCGCGCCTCGACGGAGCGAGCGCCTGGCAGTCCTTCCGCTATCTCACGCTGCCGCATCTGCGCCGCTATCTCGAACTGGGCGTACTGCTCGGCTCCGTGTACATCGTGCAGAACTTCGACGCGGTGTTCACGATCACCTCCGGAGGGCTCGGCACCGCCAACCTCCCGTACACGATCTACCAGACCTTCTACCAGGCCCACGAGTACGGACTGGCGTCCGCCGCGGGAGTCGTCGTCGTGATCGGCACGATGATCATCGCGACATTCGCGCTCCGGGTGGTCTCGTCCCTCTTCCGTGAGGAGGCGAACCGCGCATGACCGCGACCACAGCCGCCCCGGCTCCTTCGAAACTGCCGCCGGAACTGCTGCCACCCGCCGCGCGCCGGGCCAGGCGCCGCTCGGCAGCGCTTGGCCTGCTCGCGTGGGTGGCGGGCATCGGGTTCTGTCTGCCCGCCGCATGGATGCTGCTGACGTCACTGCACTCCGAGGCGGACGCGGCGACCAATCCACCCACCCTCGGCGCGCCGCTGACCCTGGCCGGCTATCGGGAGTTCTTCGGTGCGGGCGGCGGTCCGAGCCCCTGGCCGTCGCTGATCAACTCCCTGACCGCGTCGGCGTTCTCCACGCTGCTGGTGCTCGTCCTCGCCCTCCCGGCGGCGTACGCGCTCTCCATCCGGCGCGTACGCAAGTGGACGGACGTGATGTTCTTCTTCCTGTCCACCAAGATGCTCCCGGTCGTCGCAGGGCTCCTGCCCGTCTACCTCTTCGCGAAGAACGCCGGAATGCTGGACAACATCTGGCTTCTCGTCATCCTCTACACCTCGATGAATCTGCCGATCGCGGTGTGGATGATGCAGTCCTTCCTCGCCGACGTACCGGTCTCGATCATCGAAGCCGCGCAGGTCGACGGCGCCCGGCTGCCCACGGTCCTGGCCCGGGTGGTGGCGCCGGTGGCCGCCCCCGGGATCGCGGCCACCGCCCTGATCTGCTTCATCTTCAGCTGGAACGAGCTTCTCTTCGCCCGCGTGCTCACCGGCGTGGTCGCCCAGACGGCGCCCGTCTATCTGACCGGATTCGTCACCAGCCAGGGCCTGTTCCTCGCCCAGCTGTGCGCCGCGTCCGTTGTTGTGTCCCTGCCGGTGCTCGCCGCCGGATATGCCGCCCAGGACAAGCTCGTCCAGGGCCTCTCTCTTGGAGCTGTTAAATGAGGGCAGCGATCGTCGAAGCCCCCGGCAAGGTCCTGGTCACGACGGTTCCCGACCCCACCCCGGGGCCCCGCGATGTCGTCGTCTCCGTGGCCTCGTGCGGTCTGTGCGGCACCGATCTGCACATTCTGCAGGGCGAGTTCGCGCCCACGCTGCCGATCCTGCCCGGCCATGAGTTCGCCGGCGAAGTCGTGGGCGTCGGGAGCGACGTCACCGAGCTGACCGTCGGCGACAAGGTCGCCGTCGACCCGTCCCTGCACTGCCACGAATGCCGCTAC
This sequence comes from Streptomyces sp. NPDC019890, assembly GCF_044903445.1. Taxonomy (NCBI): domain Bacteria; kingdom Bacillati; phylum Actinomycetota; class Actinomycetes; order Kitasatosporales; family Streptomycetaceae; genus Streptomyces; species Streptomyces sp. NPDC019890. The sequence continues at coordinate 86,658 of NZ_JBJDQK010000011.1, forward strand.
TGCCGGGCAGGACGTGGCAACCTCTGCGACCGGTGGGCGGCCATCGGCGTCACGGTGCCCGGTGGCGCCGCCGAGTTCGCCGTCGCGCCCGTCGCCAATTGCGTACGGCTGCCCGACCACATCGACGTCAAGGACGCGGCCCTGATCGAGCCGCTGTCGTGCGCGGTCCGCGGATACGACGTGCTGAACAGCAGCACCCTCGGCGCCAGTGTGCTGATCTACGGCTCGGGAACCATGGGCCTGATGATGCTGGAGCTCGCCAAGCGCACCGGCGCCGCGGGCGTGGACGTACTCGACGTCAATCCCGACCGCCTCGCCACGGCCTCTCGGCTCGGCTGCTCCCGCTCGGCAGCCACCGCTCAGGAGCTGGACCAGCCGGGTGGCTGGGACTTCGTCATCGATGCGACCGGTAACGCCGCCGCCATCCAGGACGGTCTCGGCCGGGTCGCCAAGGGAGGCACCTTCCTGCAGTTCGGGGTCGCCGACTATGCGACGACCGCGGTCATCGAGCCGTACCGGATCTACAACCAGGAGATCACCATCACCGGCTCCATGGCCGTGCTGCACAGCTATGAGCGTGCCGCCGCGCTCTTCGCGAGCGGAGTGCTCGATCCGTCCGTCTTCATCAGCGACCGGCTGCCGCTGGAGGAGTACCCGCAGGCCATCGACCGGTTCAAGGCAGGGCAGGGCCGCAAGATCGTGGTGGAGCCGTGAGTGGCGCGCCGGACGGAGTACTGGTCCTGGGCGAGGCACTCATCGATCTCGTCCCCGTGCCCGGCGAACCGGAGATCCTGCGCGCCCAGCCCGGCGGCGCCCCCGCCAATGTCGCGGTCGGCCTGGCCCGCCTCGGCATGCCCGTCGCGTTTGCCGGAGCCCTCGGCGGCGACGGCTTCGCGCGGGTCATCGAGCGGCGGTTGGGGGACGCGGGCGTGGACCTCACCCTCTGCGCCCGCTCCGGCCTCCCCACGGCGCTGGCGGTCGCCGACCCGGGGGAGAAGGGCACCGGCTACCACTTCCACCTCCAGGACACGGCGACGTTCGGACTGCCGGAGCAGACCGCGGAGGCCGGACGCTACGGCGCGGTGTACGTCGGAGGACTGGCCGCGGTCGTCGAACCGGCAGCACAGGCCGTCGCGCTCACCGCGCAGGCCGCCGCCCGGCACTCCTTCCTGGTGGTGGACCCCAATGTGCGCGAGGACCGCACGATCGACCGCGGTCGCAGCCTCGGCCTGCTGCGTGAACTGTGCGAACTGGCGCATGTCGTCAAGGCGAGCGACGAGGACGTGCTGCGGCTGTGGCCGGACACAGACCCGGACGAGACCTGCCGGGGACTGGCCGCGGGAGGCTGCCTGGTGGTGATGACGCGGGGTGCCGAGGGCGCCGTCGCGTACACCCCGGCCGGTCCGCCCGTCTCCGTACCGGCCGTACCGGTCCAGGTGGTCAACACCATCGGCGCCGGGGACGCCTTCATGGCGGGCGCCCTCGCGTGGCTGGGCACGTCGGGCGGCTGGGATCGCGGGCTGAGCCCGGACCGTGCGGTGAGCATGCTGGAGTTCGCGGCACAGGTGGCGGCGTCGGTCGTCACCCAGGCGGGGACCGAGCCGACGGCACCGGCCCACGTGTGACCGCTCGCCTCGCCGGATCTGCCTCCGGCCGGGGCGAGGGTTGTCGGCCGGCCGAGGCCTGTCTCCGAGCTGGTTACCTCCCGTGAGGCCGGCGGCAAGTACACCGAATCGGCCATATCGAGACGATCGTGGTGGTTCCCCTGCGGGGGTCGCGCCGCTCACGATGGAGGCCGGACGGCGGCTGCCCGGCGCCGGGGATGCCGAAGCCGGGGCCGGCAGGGGAGGAATGCATGCTTGAGGTGTTCGTGCGGCGTCTCACCCGGTGGCAGGCCGAACAGCAGCGGGAGAGCGTGGCGGATGTGTACGTGGAGGCCTACCACGGCTTCTCCGGAGAGGAGTTCCACGACCGGCAGGAGTTTCTGCGGCGCTTCGCCGAAGACGTGCAGGCACCCGGCTTCGACATGGTGGTGACCGGCGCGGCGCGGCTTGCCGGGTGCGCCTACGGGTTCCGGCTCGACCGGGAGGGTGGCTGGTGGCAGGGGTTCCGGGGAGAGCTGCCGCGTGAGCTCGAGGAACTCACCGCCTCGGGGCAGGGCTGGGTCCTCGCCGAGCTGATGGTGGTTCCGGCGCAGCGGCGCTGCGGTGTCGCCACCGCGCTCGTGCGCCGGCTCCTCGAGCGCTCCGACACGGCTCTGGTGACCGTGCTCGTCGAGCCGGCGAACGTCCCCGCGCGCAGCGCGTTCCAGAGCTGGGGGTGGAGGCGTATCGGCGCTGTCGGTTCCCACTCGGGCAGGGGTCCTGTGCTCGACGTGTGGAGTGCACCTGCCGGGACTGGCGGTGGTTCGTGACGGCGGTTGGTGCGGCGCGGACCGACGGCGGTCCGTGGCGGCGGGTGGTGGCCGCGTCCCACGACGTCGGCGCCGGGCTGCCCCCGCCGGTGATGTGATGTGAACCACTCGCGCCGCTGCCGCTCCCGGGGCCACTTGCCTCCTGGCATGGCAGCACCTAGCCTCACGAGGCACGTACCGACCAGTTGGTACGTCTCGTTCGGCCCGGCACCGGCAGCGATCTCGCGCCGCGTGCGGGATTCGCACACCACAGCCGAGGAGCCGCGGAGATGAGCCGCACCAACCATCAACTGCGCCTGGCCGCACGTCCCGTGGGGCAGCCCCGCCCCACCGACTGGGAGCATGTCGAGGAGGCGGTCGGCGAGCCGGGCGACGGCGAGCTGCTGGTGCAGGTGCTCTACCTGTCGATCGACCCGGCGATGCGCGGCTGGATGAACGCGGGCAAGTCGTACATCCGGCCGGTCGAGATCGGCGAGGTGATGCGCGCCGGCGCGGTGGGCAGGGTCATCGCCTCCCGCCACCCCGACTTCGCGGTGGGGGACCACGTGTCGGGCTCGTTCGGTGTCCAGGAATACTGCGTGTCCGACGGGCGCGGTGTCACGAAGGTCGACCCGGCGTTGGCGCCGCTGCCCGTGTATCTCGGTACTCTCGGCATGTCCGGCATGACGGCCTACTTCGGTCTGCTCGACATCGGACGCCCGAAGCCGGGGCAGACCGTCGTGGTCTCCGGAGCGGCCGGAGCGGTCGGCAACGTGGTCGGCCAGGTCGCCAAGATCCTGGGCTGCCGCGTCATCGGCATCGCCGGCGGAGAGCGCAAGTGCCGTTCGGTGGTCGAGGAGTTCGGGTTCGACGCCGCGATCGACTACCAGACCGAGGACGTACGGAAGGCGCTGCGCACGCACGCCCCCGACGGCGTGGACGTCTACTTCGACAACGTCGGCGGCGACATCCTGGACGCGGTGCTGACCAGGCTGGCGCGCGGCGCCCGGATCGTCATCTGCGGCGCGATCTCCCAGTGCAACAACACCGAGCCGGTCAAGGGACCGAGCAACTACATGTCGCTGCTGGTCAATCGGGCCTCCATGACGGGAATGGTGGTCTTCGACTACGCCGACCGGTATGCCGAGGCCGTCACCGAACTGGCCGGGTGGCAGGAGGCGGGGCGACTGCGATCGGTGGAGGACGTCGTGTCCGGCGGAGTCGCGGCGTTCCCCGAGACCCTGCTGCGGCTGTTCCGCGGTGAGAACCTCGGCAAGCTCGTGCTCAAGGTCGCGGACGAGTGAGGCAGATGGCAGCCATGGAGCTCAAGGACGCGGGTGTGGTCGTCACGGGAGCCGGGTCGGGAATCGGCGCGGCGCTCGCCCGCCGGTTCGCCGCCGAGGGCGCCCGGCTCGTGGTCAACGATCTGGACGGCGCGGCGGCCGCCCGGGTCGCCGCCGAGGTCGGCGGGCTCGCCGTGCCGGGCGACGCCGGCGCCGAGGAGAGTGTGGCCGCCCTGGTGGCGGCGGCGCGCGCCCACCTCGGCGACATCGACCTGTTCTGCGCGAACGCGGGCATCGAGCCCGGCGGCGGGGAGCACGCCCCGGAGGACGTGTGGGACCAGGTCTGGCAGGTGAACGTCATGGGACACGTGCGGGTGGCGCGTCATCTGATCGGGCCCTGGCTGGAACGGGGACGCGGTCACTTCCTGGCCACGGTCTCCGCCGCCGGCCTGCTCACCCACCTCGAATCGGCGCCGTACTCGGTGTCCAAGCACGGCGCGCTGGCCTTCGCCGAGTGGCTGTCGGCCACGTACGGCGAGAAGGGACTGACCGTCCAGGTCGTGTGCCCGCTGGGCGTTCGCACCGAGATGTACGAGAAGACCGACGGTGCCGCCAAGGCGGTGCTCGGCGGCACGGTCCTCGAGCCTGAGCAAGTCGCCGACAAGGTCATGGAGGGGCTGGCGGACGGGCGGTTCCTCATCCTTCCGCACCCGGAAGTGCAGGACCACTACGCGTTCCGGGCGACCGACACGGATCGGTGGCTCCGCGGGATGCGTCGCCTCCGGCGGCGCATCGACGAGGCCGCGACCGGCTGAGCCCGACCTCGCCACGTAACGGGGTCGGCTTCGTCAGGCCGCGGCGGTGGGCGGAATCAGTTCGGTCCGCAGCTCATGGCTTTCGTCGGGCAGTCGCGCCTCGTAGTAGATCCGGTAGCCGCCGCCGGGCAGCGTGAGGATGTCGAGGTAGCGGACATCCACGACGGGGGAGTTCTCGAGCGGCACGATCAGCGGTCCTTCGGTGGCGCCGTCCTGCGCCGCCAGTCCGGTCCGCTCGAACCAGTTCTCCTGCGCCGTGGCTCGCCCGTCATAGCTGGCGCGGCCGTCGGCCAGGATGCTGGTCAGCCGTGCGCCACGCGCATCCCACTCACCGGGGCGGCCGGTCAGCGCTGTGCCGTGCCACCGCCACCGCAATCCGTCGTCGCTGGTGGCGTACGCCGTCGTCATGCGGTCCTCTTCGCCCGGCTCGTCGAGGGGGTGGCAGCAGATCCATGCGTGCCAGCGCCGACCGTCGTACCGGATCACCGGATCCTTGACCGCCGTCTGCTTGTCGCCCTCGAATACCGGGCGTATCTCCGCCTCGGCCAATCCTTCCGGATCGCCGGCCTCGACAACGCCGATCCACCAGTGCTTGGAGCCGGGTGTGGCACAGCTGACGTAGAGCCGCCACGCGCCGGAGCCGGTACGCACCAGGGCCGGGCGCTCGACCATGGCGGCGCCCAAGCGGTCCGCGGTCAGGACGCCCACGGCGGTGAACCGCTCGCCGTCGACGGAGCGGGCGACGACATTGAAGTCCTGCTCGGCCCGCACCCGGTAGGCCAGGACGACGGACCCGTCAACGTCGAAGGCTGCGCTCGGCGCGCCTGCCCACTGCTGTGGCCCCGGGCCCGGCGCGGCGACGGCGACTGCGGCGCGCCCTGTCCCGGGAAGGGGAAAGGGCGCGGTGAGAAGGTTGTCCGGCCCGCTGCCGGTGTGTTCGCTGAATGCCATGAGTACAGCCTGACGAGCTCTGACCACGGCGGACAGTGGCATGATTGCCATGGTCCGGGAACTTTCTGCCATGAATGTCTGCCATGATGGTGGCGTGATCCGCAACGTGGCTGCCGTGGTCTCAGAGCAGGCCGCAGCCTTCGAGCTGGGCGTGGTCTGTCAGGTCTTCGGCCTGGACCGCGCGGGCGACGACCTGCCGGTCTACGACTTCGCCGTGTGCGCGCCCTCCCCGGGCGCGGTCGGGACCACGTCCGGATTCTCCCTACAGGTCGACCACGGTCTTGAGCGGTTGGCAGCCGCGGACCTCATCACCGTTCCTGCCTGGCCGCAGCTGGACCGAGCGGCTCCGCCGCCACTCCTGGAGGCGCTGCGGACCGCGGTAGCCCGGGGCTCCCAGGTGCTCTCCGTATGCACAGGCGCGTTCCTGCTCGCCGAGACGGGCCTGCTCGACGGGCGACGAGCCGCAACCCACTGGCAGTTCACCGATCTGCTCGCCGAGCGATATCCAAAGGTGCGGGTCGACCGTGAGGTCCTGTACGTCGAAGACGGTCCCATCCTGACCAGCGCCGGAGCGGCTGCCGGAATCGACGCCTGCCTCCATGTGGTGCGCCGCGAGCACGGCGCCGCGACAGCCAACGCCCTGGCCCGTCGCATGGTCGTGCCGGCTCATCGATCCGGCGGGCAGGCACAGTTCATCGAGATGCCCGTCCCTGAGGTCCGCACCAACTATGAACTGTCCGGCCTGATCGACTGGATGCAGGCGCACCTCGACCACCCGATGACCGCGGAGAGTCTGGCCGCGCGGGCGGCGATGTCGCCGCGGACATTCGCCAGGCGGTTCAAAGCGGTAACGGGCACCACGGCCCACCGGTGGCTGCTCGACCAACGGCTGCAGCTTGCCGAGGAACTGCTGGAGACCACCGACCTGCCGGTCGACGCGGTAGCCACCCGCGCCGGCTTCGGCGGCGCGGACACCCTGCGCCACCACTTCGCCGCCCGCCGCGGGGTGGGTCCCGCGACGCACCGCCGTACGTTTCGCTCCGACGTGCACCAGGGCGGATAGAACCGCAATCCGTTGGCCCGCGGCGCACGCGTTTTCACTGTGCGTGCCCGGGTGTGCTGTGCCATCGAAGGTTGATCGTGTGTCACCGAAGTTTGAGTGGCGCGCTGGAGCCGGGCCCGGCGGGCGGCCGAGGACGCGGACGGCGTACCCCGACGCGGTGTCGGAGTACGCCGTCCTCGGGCGGGACGAGCTGCGGGAGGCGGCCCGCGCGGTCGTCTCGGCTACTTCGGATCGCGGTTGAAAACCGCCTTCGACCAGTAGTAGCCGAGCGCGGAGAGAGCCAGGCACCAGGCGATCGCGATCCACCCGTTGTTGCCGATCTCGCTGCCGAGCAGCAGCCCACGCAGGGTCTCGATGGCCGGGGTGAACGGCTGGTACTCGGCGATCGGCTGGAACCAGCCCGGCATTGCGTCGACCGGGACGAAGGCGCTCGAGATGAGCGGCAGGACGATCAGCGGCAGCGCGTTGTTGCTGGCCGCCTCGGCGTTCGGGCTGACCATGCCCATCCCGACGGCGATCCAGGTGAGCGCCAGGGCGACGAGCGCGAGCAGCCCGAACGCCGCAAGCCACTCCAGGGCCGTGGCATCCGTGGACCGGAAGCCGATGGCCACGGCGACGGCGCCCACGAGGACCACGCTCATGACCGACTGCAGCACGCTGCCGACGACGTGCCCGATGAGCACGGACCCGCGGTGGATCGCCATCGTCCGGAAGCGGGCGATGATGCCCTCGGTCATGTCATTGGAGACGGACACCGCGGTCCCGACCACGGTGCCGCCGACGGTCATCAGCACGATGCCCGGCACGACGTAGGCGATGTACTCGGAGCGATCGGCGCCGCCGCCGCCAATGCCCGCGCTCATCACGTCGCCGAAGACGTAGACGAAGAGCAGCAGCAGGACGATCGGCGTGAGCAGGAGGTTCAGCGTGAGGGACGGGTAGCGCCGCGCGTGCAGCAGGTTGCGGCGCAGCATCGTGGACGAGTCACGCACGGCGAGGGAGAGGGAGCTCATCGGAGAGTTTCCTTGCGCTGGTCGGTGCCGCCGGTCAGGGCGAAGAACACGTCGTCGAGGTCGGGGGTGTGCACGGTCAGCTCGTCCGCCTCGATGCCGGCGGAGTCCAGCCAGTCAAGGATGGAGCGGAGCTCGCGCTGGGTGCCGTCGCTGGGGATCTGCAGTGTGAGGGAGTCGTCGTCCCGGGTGACCTCGCGCAGCGCGAGAGCGGCGCTCTGATAGGCGGACGGGTCGGAGAAGCGGAGCCGGACATGCCCGCCGGGGATCAGTCGCTTCAGCTCTTCTGCAGTGCCCTCGGCTGCGATCTTGCCGTCGTTGAGCACGGCGATACGGTCGGCGAGCTGGTCGGCCTCCTCCAGGTACTGAGTGGTGAGGAAGACGGTGACGCCGTCGGAGACCAGCTCGCGGATGATCTGCCACATGTTGTGGCGGCTGCGCGGGTCGAGGCCGGTGGTGGGCTCGTCGAGGAAAATGATCCGCGGGTTGCCGACCAGGGTCATGGCGATGTCGAGGCGGCGCTTCATGCCGCCGGAGTAGGTGGAGGCGGGCCTCTTCGCGGCCTCGGTGAGGTCGAAGCGCTCCAGCAGCTCGGCGGCGGTGCGGCGGCCCTCGCGCTTGGACAGGTGGTGCAGGTCCGCCATGAGGAGCATGTTCTCCTCGCCGGTGATCAGGCCGTCGACGGCGGAGAACTGCCCGGTGACGCCGATCGCGGTGCGCACCCCGTCCGGTGACGTGGCGACGTCGTGGCCCGCGACCTGGGCCTGCCCGCCGTCGGCAGTGATGAGCGTGGACAGGATCTGCACGGTGGTGGTCTTGCCGGCGCCGTTCGGCCCGAGCAGTGCGAACACGGACCCGGCCGGGATGCGCAGATCGATGCCGTTGAGCACGGTCTTGTCGCCGTACGACTTGCGCAGACCGAGGGTGGAGACGGCGGCGGACGACTGCAGACCGCCGCCCCGACTGGACGTGGGCATGACAGAAGAAGGCACGGAGCCCTCCGTTCGAAGGCTGAAGGGACGGGGGGAGTGGGCGAGTTCGCGGGGCCGGTGCTCAGGCCTGGGCGCGGCGCACGTCGATGTTGCCGTAGCGGGTCCGGGCGCGGACCTCGACAGTGTCCTCGGTCTTCTCCGGGGCCTCGGAGGCGGTGAGCGTGTTGCGTGCCTGCCCGTGGTCGGAGCTGACGTCGAGCCAGGCGGCGGTGCCCTCGCGGATGCCGACCTCGATGGCGCCGTAGGAGGTCTCCAACTGGACGGTGCCGCGGGCGACTTCGGCGACGCGCAGGGTGCCGTGGGCGGTGGTGGCGGCGACCGAGCCTTCGGCGCGCGCGATGTCGATGTCGCCGTTGGCGCCGCTCACCCGCAGGTCGCCGGTCGCGGCGCCGACGGTCGTGGTGCCGTGCGAGTTCTTCAGGACGGCGGGGCCGTCGACGGTGCCGACGCGCAGGCTGCCGGAGCTGGTGCTGATCTCGGCCATGCCCTCGATCCGGTCGACGGTGATCGAGCCGTGGGAGGCGGTCAGCTGGAGCGGCCCGGTCGTGTCGAGGCGGACGTCACCGGACGAGGTCTTCACGCGGACCTCGCCGAGCCGGCCCTCGCCGAGCACCTGGGCCCAGGCGCCGGTCATGTCGACGCGGGAGCCCGTGGGCAGTTCGACCGTCACGTCGACGGTGCCGGTGCGCCCGAAGAGATGGCGCTGCTTGGGCGTCCTGACAGTCAGGACGCCGCTCGCGTACGTGACCTCGGTCTGGTCGGCCGACCGCACGTCCTGGTCCCGCTTCGGGTCGCGGGGCCGCACCTCGACGACCGTGTCGAGGCGGTCGCCCGCGGTGAACCGGATGGAACCGGCGTCCACGTGAGCGGTGGCCGAAATCGGTTCGGGAGTGTCGAAAGAAGGCATGGCTGTACCGTCCTCATGAGTCCTTGGGTCGTCCCCGCTGGTGGGACGTGGTGTGGGTGCTGTGCTTCTCTTCTCTTGGGGCGCGGGCGCGGCTAGCGCACCCAGCCCGTGAAGCTCTGTCCGATGGTGCGGGTCCTCTCCGTCGTACGCGGCGTGCCACCGCCGTCGACCGCGGCCGACACGGCCCGGACCAGCCACGCGTTGACCGACAGGCCCTCGCGGCTCGCGGCCTCCTCGGCGCGCGCCTTCAGGTGGGCCGGCAGACGCAGATTGACGCGGGCGGTGCCGCCCTCGTCGCCGTCAGCGGGCGCCTGCGCCTTCAGCGGTTCGACGGGGGCGGCCGGCTCCGTGGGGCCGCGGTCGGCGGGCGGCAGCGTCACCACGAAGTCGGGGTCGAGCCCGCGCAGCCGTACGTCGACCGAGCCGGGGGCGAGCTCGCGGGTGATCTCGTCCATCGCGGCGGAGAGCACATTGAGCATGGTCAGACGGGTCGCCGACTCCAGCGGAGCGGTGAGCCGCTCGGCCAGCTCGCGCGCATCTTCCCCGCCGGCTTCGGCGGCCACCGCGAGTTCGCGGCGGAGGGTGTCGACATACGGGGTGAGGTCCATGACGCCATGATGGCACCACTATGGCGCCCGCTGCAAGTCCGGGTGGCACCTTGCGCCCTGCGGACTTGTGATGGCTGCTCTGACCTGTGGAAACGTGAGAGAGGGCGACCTGAGTCATTGTGGCGCCATGCGTGCTCAGGTGCTTTATGGAGCATGGAATGGCACCGAGTGGCACCGGATGGCGCCGAACGGTGCCACTCGGCGCCATGTGATGCCATGTGATGTCGCAAGGCGGTGGTCTGCCCCTGCCTCGCGGTCTGCCGCCGGGCCGAGCCCACCCGAGGCGGCATGATCGGGCCGCCGAATCTGTACGCGGGATGCGGCGCTGTTGGGAAAGGTCGACGATGAATAGGTAGCCAGTGCGATCCCGACCCAGGGGGGCCTGGAGATGTGACATGCCCGTTCACAAGGTCCGCCCGGACATCAGCGTCCTGAGTGACAGCCTCGAGGTCCCGGGGATCGGGCACATCCCGGTGAACGCCTTCGTGCTGCTCGCCTCCCAGCCCGTCGTCATCGACACCGGCCTCGGGCTGCCCGACCGGAACTTCCTGGAGGCGGTCGGGTCCGTCCTGGATCCCGCCGATGTGCGTTGGATCTGGCTCACGCACCCGGACCGGGATCACACGGGCGGGATCTTCGAGCTGCTGGCCGCGGCGCCCAAGGCGCGTGTCGTGACCACGTTCGTGGCCGTCGGGATCATGTCCTGTGAGCGGCCGCTGCCGCTCGATCGCCTGTATCTGCTCAACCCGGGGCAGACCCTGGATGTCGGTGACCGTACCCTCACCGGGTTCCGGCCGCCGCTGTTCGACAACCCGGCCACGGTCGGCTTCTTCGACGACCGGTCGGGGGTGTGCTTCAGCTCCGACTGCTTCGGGGGGCCGATGCCCAGCGCCGACCTTGCACAGGCCGATGACGTCGGTGCGGTCGGCGTGGAGGATCTGAGGGCCGCGCAACTGCTGTGGGCCACGGTCGACAGTCCGTGGGTGCAGAACGTGGATGTCCAGAAGTTCCTCGCCAGCTTCCAGCCGCTGCGGGACAGGGAGCCCGAACTCATCCTCTCCACCCATCTGCCGCCCGCCCCGGGTATCGCCCGGCCGATGATCGACACGCTGGGTTCGGCGGCCGGGGCGGCGGCGTTCGTGGGGCCGGACCAGGCGGCGCTGGAGCAGATGCTGGCCGGGTTCGAGCCCGGCGGCGGCGGGCACTAGGCGGCTGCACCGGCATCGCGCCCGGCTCGCCGACGCCCGCCTCCTCGGAGACCGCATCGGTGCCCGCCCGACCCGCAGCATGGTGCGGGTCGAGTGTCCTGTCCACAAGATCTCGTACCGGGGCTACGCTGCCGAGCATGATTCGCGCTGTGGTGTTCGACGTCGGTGAGTGCCTGGTGGACGAGACCCGTGAGTACGGGACGTGGGCGGACTGGCTTGGTGTGCCTCGACACACCTTCGCAGCCATGTTCGGGGCGGTCATCGCTCAAGGGCGGGACTACCGCGAGACTTTCCAGGAGTTCGAGCCCGGCTTCGACCTGACCGAGGAGCGTGAGAAGCGCGCCGCGGCAGGCAAGCCGGAGTGGTTCGGTGAGGAGGACCTGTACTCCGACGTGCGGCCGACGCTGGCGGGGCTGCGGGAGGCTGGGCTGTGGGTGGGCATCGCGGGGAATCAGACTGTGCGGGCCGGCGGGCTGCTGCGGGGGCTGGACCTGCCTGCGGACATGATCGCCACCAGTGACGATTGGGGGGCGTCGAAGCCGGATCGGAAATTCTTCGAGCACGTCATCGAGGCGACGCCTGCCGAGCCGGGCGAGATCTTGTACGTCGGGGACCGGCTCGACAACGACATCCGCCCAGCCGTCCAGGCGGGCCTTCTCACGGCCCTGATCCGGCGCGGGCCGTGGGGAACCATTCAGCAGCGTGAGCCCGACGCCGACGCGATCACAACGATGCGGATCGACTCGCTCGCAGAGCTGCCGGAGAAGGTCGCCAAGTTCAACGCTGGAGAGCGCTGACGGTCGTCCCCCAGTCGTACAGCCGGTCGTCGAGGTCGCGGACGCACTGCTCGTTCTGCCATGGGGTGAGCGTGCGTCGGACCTCGCGTACGCGGTCCATGCCGGTCGCGTACCAAGTGATGGCGAGCTGGTCGAGCGCCTGGAAGGCGTAGCCGCATGCCTCCTCTGGGCGGCTGCCTGCAGCCTCCACAGCGGCCAGGTCGCCGAGGACTACGGTGCGCTGCTTGTCGGACTCGGGTGGCAGTGCTTCGAGGACCTGGACGAGGGTCTCGCGCGCCTGCGGGAGGTGGCCGGCCTTCAGCTGCGTATTGCCTTTGAAGGCGGCCAACCGGGCGGGGCTGAACCAATCCATCCAAGCGGGCGTGGCGTGTTCCGAGCCGGTGGCGAGGGTGTCTTCGGCGTGGCCTATCAGGTGGAGGGCAGTACGGGTGTTGCCACAACGGGTTTCGCATTCCGCCTCGACGGCGTCCAGCCAGGCCCAGAACTCGGCGGATGCGGGGCCGCGGCGCGCGTAGGTCCGGGCGGCCACCATGCGCTCGACCGCCGCCTCGTGTTCTCCGGCCCAGCCGGGGATGAAAGCGGCGTGCGCCAGGATCGCCGAGCCGAGTAGCGAGTCATCCGCTTCGCCTGCGGCCTGCAGGGCGCGCAGGAGGGTGTCCCCGGCCTGGTCGGGCTGACGCAGATCGAAGAACTCGATGCGCCCGGCGAGCAGATAGGACTCTGCGAGTGCTGCTGCGAGGGTGCGGCGACCTGGGCTGGCGGTCTCGGGCAGGAGTGCGCAGCCCAGGCGGGCGTGCTCCAGCACCGCTGGGTGGAGGGTGGCCGGAGCCACGGACCAGTACAAGTGGCGATGGGATCGGGTCACCGCCTCGAAGTCCCGGGCGACGCTGGTCGGTTGGATCACGGCTACGGACTGGGCGGGGACCGCGGCCAGGCGGTGCCTGGTCAGGGGAGCGACACTTGGGCCCCGCCGGGTGGTCTCTGCTTGAGAGCCTTCGGGGCCCCAGGGTGGGGTGAAACCCAATTCCTCCATGCTTTGGCCCAGCAGGTTGGTTAGGACGCGACGCACATCGGGCTGCGGCCACGGCGGGGCGGCGGATTCCCAGCGCCGGACTTGCCGGACGCCGACGGCCAGTCCCCGGATGCCGAGCTGCGGAGCTGTCCGGGTGAAGGCGTCCGCGAGGGCTTGCTGGGAGTTGTATCCGGCGGCGACGCGAGCCGCCTTGAGTCGAGTGTTGCCTGCGGGACGGGACATGAACCACCTCCGGGGAAGAACTCTCGCCTGAGAGTCCCACGCCACGTCCTCATTGCGGCGTGAAATCACCCATCAGAGCCCGACGAAGCCCTCTAGAAGTCCTTTTGATGACCCATCAAAGTCCTCGAATGAGGTCAGTGGCCTCGCCACGATGGCACCTTCCAGATCCAAGCCTCAATGCTCGGCGAGGAGTCGGTGCGTCATGCCCCACGAGATCCCACGTCCCCCCACCATGCAAACCGCGGCGGGCTACGAATTGCAAGCCGCGGGCTACCGGTGGGATGCCGTCCGTGTGCCTCGCAGTGTCGGCTTACGGCGCTGGAGATCCTGGGGACCAGCAGCGGCGCCGTTATCGAGGACCCGCACGAGCCCGCGCTGTACTGGTTCGTGCAGACGGGCGCGGCAGCCGCCTGGGACCTACCTGACACGAGACCACTCGGCATGACCCAGCACGTGGTCGTTCCGCCACCTCACCGGGTGCAGGGGCCCGGTCCGCACTGGCGCATCTGTCCGGTCGACGGCCAACTGATCACTGATGTGCAAGCTCTGCGCGTGGCCGTCGAAGACGCCGCCGCTCCTCTCCGTGCGCCATTCCCGGAGACAACATGAACACCTCCCAGCGGCTGTGCGCACATCAGAGGCGGCATGGAGCGCTATCCACCGCCTCGTACGACGGCCGAGACCCCATGGGCACCATCCTCGCCGCGATCTGGGCCTTCGGCTCATTGGTCGCTGCCGGTGGCCTGGCCCTTGTCGTCCATCAGGACCACGTGGGACAGCAAGCAGCTCACCCTGCTGCCCCGACGACTACACCCGACCTGCCCGCGACTTCTAGCCCGCGCCCCGCCGTCCGAACGCACTTGAACGGCATGGACGCAAAAGAACGCCGCCTTTCCCCGAAGGCGGTTCGGTCCGCCTGCGCATCGACCGGCGGGCCGTGTCAGACCGCCCTGCCCCTCGTCCGGCCCCCGTGCCCGACACCGGACAGGGGCAGGACGGCATCCCGTACGAACGAGAAAGAAGAAGGAGGCGTCATGGAACCGAACGGAGATCTCCTCATCGCGGTAAAGAACCTGGTCACTGTCCAGGACCGGTTCGCCGCGCAGGCGGCCGAGTCCGACCCCACCGGAACCTCGGCGGGCGACGACGGTGACAACCGCGACGGGCTGAATCACCCCGAGGTGTAATCGCCACCGCATACGCCGGGGCCCTGTACACCTCGTCCAGAGTCCCGGCCATCCCCCTGTACCTTCACGTCCTCACGGAGGATTCCATGGACCACCGATTCGTACAGGCGATAGAGAAGGCGCTCGGCTGGGCCGGTCCGAGTGCGCTCGGCACCGGATTCGTCCTCGGCGGCATCGACGACGGCGCCCTGCTGGGCCGACTCCTCACACCGCACAAGTTGCTCGACCTCGTGATGCGCAGGGGCCTGAACACCCCACAATTCCGAGTCTTCCAGGACGGCTCGGAGCTGCATCCCAACCGGTACTTCCACGATGCGGTGACCCGGCGTGGCCAGGCCATCAGGATGGCGGACATGCGCCGTCTGCGGGACCTGATGCGGGCCGGGTGCACCCTCGTTCTGGACGAGGTGGATTTCTTCGACCCGACGCTGGAGGCTACTTGCCGGGCGTTGCAGTGGTGGTCGCGGGAGTTGGTCCAGGTCAACGCCTACCTGACCACCCAGGAGGCATCCGGCTTCTCCCTGCACTGGGACGACCATGACGTGGTGATCGTCCAGGTCGCGGGCGAGAAGAGCTGGGAGGTACGGGGAGCCTCGCGCCCCGCACCGATGTACCGCGACTCGGCGCCGAACAACGAGCCCAGCGAAGAGATCGTCTGGGCGGGCACGTTGAAG
The DNA here is from genome assembly GCF_044903445.1 of Streptomyces sp. NPDC019890. Classification (NCBI taxonomy): domain Bacteria; kingdom Bacillati; phylum Actinomycetota; class Actinomycetes; order Kitasatosporales; family Streptomycetaceae; genus Streptomyces; species Streptomyces sp. NPDC019890. The sequence goes on from NZ_JBJDQK010000011.1 coordinate 101,800, forward strand.
GCCGGCAACGTCATGCACATCCCACGCGGCTATTGGCACCAGGCCACGCGCAATGATCGTGGGAACGGCCACAGCCTGCACATGACGTTCGGGTTCGTGAAACGCACCGGCGTGAACTGGCTGGCGTGGCTGGCCGATCAGTGCCGCGAGCAGGAGGTCTTCCGGCACGACCTGGACCGCTGGGGCGCGCCGGAACAGTGGGCCGTCCAGCAGGATCAGCTCGCACGAGCCGCCACTGAGCTGATGGGCTCCCACTCCCCTGCCAGCTTCCTCTCAGCACGGGAGCGAGAGCGCCCCGCGCTGCGGCACGTATCGGCTCAGGGCCTCTTCGGGAAGCCGGCCGCCGTCGTGTGCGTCACCGAGTTTCCGCCGCTGATCGAGAAGTACGGGGACAAGGTCGACGTCATCGCTGCAGGCAAGCAGCTCACGCTCGCGGCGAAGGCGCTACCCGCGCTGCGCCTGCTGTTGAGCGGCACCCCGGTAGGCCTGGCCCAGGCGGGGGACGAGACCGGCGTGGATGTGGAGCAGCTAGCCGACATTCTGATCGAGGAGGAACTGTGTGCCGAACTGACCCCGGAGTTGTCCTCGGGCTTTACCGGTCTCGTTACGACCGCCAACTCCTGGAAGGAGCGCTGATCCTCGGCGTCCGAGCGCTCGACACCGGCTACAACTACCAGGACTTCACCGCCCACCGGACGCTGGCGGACGTCGCTGGAGACCTGCTGCCCCAGTTCCACATCTCGACCAAGGTTGGCTTCTTCTCCGGCACACATCGGGCAGAGCACTCCCTCGCTCCACGCAGACTCCGTACGGCGCTGGAGGAGACGGCCCAGGATCTCGGTCGGTCGCCGGACCTGGTGTATCTCCACAATCCCGAACACAGCCTCGTCGGGCTTCCACCGCAGGCTGCGAGCGCGGCCCTGGCCGAAGCCTGCGATGCCCTTGAACAGGCGGTGGAGAGCGGACTGTGCCGGGCATGGGGTATCGCCTCTTGGAATCCGATCGCCCTTCTGGGGGCTGTGAACGGCGGGCCCGCACCATCGGTCCTCATGGTGCGGACCGGCCTACTCGTCGACGAGTCCACGCTCATGGCAAGCGAGGCGCTGGCAGCAGGATTCGGCCTCGGTGTGGAGGGGCGATGGGGGATGGCCCCTTTCGGGGGCAGCACCCAGGACGCTGTGTGGGAGAACGTCAACGCGCGTACGTTCCTTGCTCCTGACCAGGAATGCTCGAACCTCCAGGCCGCGTTCCGCACTGCCTTCCTCCTCCCCCGGGTCGGACGCGTCGCGGTTGGCACCAGCCGTATTGACCACCTTCGGGAGGTGCTCACCGCAGCCTGCCTGGAAGAAAGCGAGGACGTGATCACCCAATATCGGGGATTGCTGCGTGCCAGAGTGGACCGCGGCTTCCGTGGCGTCGATAGGACGGTCGAGTGAGGAGAGGCATGAGGGCATCGCTCGTCGATCTGCGTACGCACCTCCACGACGACGTTCTCGATCACATTGAGCGCAGGCTCGACGTCCGTCTCGACCGACCGGCTGGCGTCTACGGCAATAACGGCGGCACAGCCGGATTCCGCACGGACCGTGAGACCTGGCTGCGCGTGGAATGGAGGCGGCCGGACAGGGCCGACAGTCCTTCATGGGCCGGCCTTGAAGCGGCGGCCGCTGTACGGGGCGTCTCGAAGCCCGACCTCCTTGAGGCTCTTCGGTGGTGGGACGCCCGCAGAGAGGTCGTGTGGCGCGCCGACGAGATGACCCTCGTGCCGGACGCCATCGTGTCCATGTCCGGCAGCATCACCTCTACCCCCGAGCTCCCGCACTCCTGGTGGCAGACACTCAAGGAGTCCCTGGACGCGCTCGCCGCCCACAAGACAGTGCGTGTGGGCATGCGGCAGGCGCACTTCACGCGCCGCATCACAGAGGTCTTCGGCACCGACGTGGACACCACGATCGACGAATGGACCACGGCTCACGCCGATCTGCACTGGGGGAACCTAACCGCCCCCCGCTGCTGGCTGCTGGACTGGGAGGACTGGGGAGCGGGTCCGCGCGGCCTCGACGCGGCCACGCTCTGGGGCTTCTCCCTTGGCGTTCCTGATCTCGCGGACAGGGTCCAGGCCGAGTTCGGTGCCGACCTGCAAACGCGATCGGGGAAGTTGGCGCAGCTCCTCTTCTGCGCCAACGCCCTGCGCGCCCACGCCAGGAACAGCAAGGCCATGCCATTCACCGAACCGGCACGCGCGGCCGCCGAGGCGCTCCTCGACGACCTGAAGACCTGAGCGGAGACGCCAGATCAGGACTTGAGCCGGGGGCTACGAGTACGTCAACGCGCGATCACGCCGCCCTGCGTGCCGTCCGCGTCGCCGCGCGGATGATGTCCGCGTACCGGTGTCCGCTCCCCTTGATCGTGCGCCGCTGCGTCGGATAGTCGACATGCACCAGGCCGAACCGCTTGTCGTAGCCGTAAGCCCACTCGAAGTTGTCCATCAGCGACCACGCGAAGTACCCGGCGACCGGTGCGCCCCGGCGCGCCGCGCGGCCGCATGCCGCCAGATGCTCCTCCAGGTACCGCACCCGTTCCGGGTCGTCGATCGTCCCGTCGGCCCGTACGACGTCCGGATAGGCCGAGCCGTTCTCCGTGACCAGGATGCGCTGCGCGCCGTACTCCTCGGTCAGCCGCAGCAGCAGTTGCTCCAGGCCGTCCGCGTGGACCTCCCAGTCCATGGCGGTGTGGCGCGCGCCCGGCAGACAGATCTGCTTGGCGTACGGCACGGATCCGGTCGGGTCGGCGGTGACGATCTGGCGGAAGTAGTAGTTCAGCCCCAGCCAGTCCAGCGGTGCCGCGATCGTCTCCAAGTCGCCCGCGTGCTCGGGCAGTTCGACGCCGTACAGATCGACCATGTCCTGCGGATAGCCGCGGCCGTGGACGGGGTCCAGCCACCAGCGGTTGGTGTGGCCGTCGGCGCGGACCGCGGCCGCGCGGTCCTCCTCGCGTTCGGTCGCCGGCTCGATCGGGCTGAGGTTGTTGACAATGCCGACGCGGGCGTCGGACGAGGACGCGCGGATCGCCTGCACAGCCAGACCGTGACCCAGGTGCAGATGGTACGAGGCGTGCACCGCGGCCCGCAGATCGGTGAGCCCCGGAGCCATCCGGCCCTCGAGATGGCCGATCCACGCCGAGCACAGCGGCTCGTTGAGGGTCGCCCAGTCCTTGACCCGGTCGCCGAGGCGCTCGGTGACGGCGGCGGCGTACGAGGCGAAGTGCTCGGCCGTGTCCCGCGAGGGCCAGCCGCCCCGGTCCTGCAGGATCTGCGGCAGGTCCCAGTGGTAGAGCGTCGCAAACGGTGCGATGCCCGCATCCAGCAGGCCGTCCACCAGCCGGTCGTAGAAGTCGAGTCCCGCCCTGTTCACCGGCCCGTCGCCGCCGGGCACGACGCGCGGCCAGGCGATCGAGAACCGGTAGGCCCCGACGCCGAGTTGCTTCATCAGCGAGATGTCCTCGGGCCAGCGGTGGTAGTGGTCGCACGCCACATCGCCGGTGTCGCCGCCCGCGACGGCGCCGGGAGTGTGGGAGTAGGTGTCCCAGATCGACGGGCTGCGGCCGTCCTCGGCCACGGCTCCCTCGATCTGGTACGCGGCGGTGGCGACGCCCCAAGTGAAGTCGGCCGGGAGGGCGTTGAGGTCGTTCACGGACTGCCTTTCTGCAGGGGTGCGGGGGCGATGGGGCGGTTCACTTGACGGCGCCCGCGGTGAGGCCGGCGACGAGATAGCGCTGGAGAAGCAGGAACCCGGCGACGACGGGCACGCTGACGACGAGCGAGGCGGCCATGACCTGGTTCCAGTAGGTGTCGTTCTGGGTGGCGTAGCCCTGGAGCCCGACGGAGAGTGTGCGGGTGGTGTCGTTCGTCATGACGGAGGCGAACAGCACTTCTCCCCAGGCGGTCATGAACGCGTAGACGGCCACGGCGACGATGCCCGGCACGGCCGCCGGTACCACGACCCGTACGAGCGCGCCGAGCGCCCCGCAGCCGTCGACCATCGCCGCCTCGTCGAGATCCCGGGGGATGGAGTCGAAATAGCCGATCAGCATCCAGATGGAGAACGGGAGCGAGAACGTCAGATAGGTGAGGATCAGTCCGCCGCGCGACCCGTACAGGGCGATGCCGGTGCTGTTGCCGATATTGACGAAGATCAGGAACAGCGGGAGCAGGAAGAGGATCCCGGGGAACATCTGCGTGGAGAGCACGGTGATCGTGAAGACCCGCTTCCCGCGGAACCGGTAGCGGCTCACCGCGTACGCGGCGAACACCGCGATCACCACCGACAGCACGGTCGCCGCCCCCGCCACGATCAGCGAGTTGAGGAAGTAGCGGGCGAGCGGCACGGTGTGCCAGATGTCGATGTACGGCCGGACCGTCAGCCCGGACGGAAACCACCGGAACTTCCCCGAGACGTCCTGCAGCGGCTTGAGCGAGCTGCTGAGCATCACATAGACGGGCAGCAGCGCGAACGCCGTCAGAAACGTCAGGACGATGCGGCGTGTCCAGACGAAGGACCGCGGCGGCGCGCTCGGCGAGAGGGCCTGCCTAGGCATCGGCGCTCCTCCTTCCCCGCGAGGTGAGCAGCAGATAGACGGCGGTGACGGACAGCAGGAAGAGCAGCAGCAGTACGGACATCGCGGAGCCCGAGCCGAAGTTCCAGGTGACGAACGACGACTGGTAGATATGGATCGAGATCAGGTCGGCGGCCTCCGGCGCGGCCCTGCCGAACAGCACATACGGCGTGTTGAAGTCGTTGAACGTCCACAGGAACAGCACGAGCACCAGCACCTGGTTGACCGGGCGCAGCGACGGCAGGGTGATCTTGCGGATCTGCTGCCAGATGCCCGCGCCGTCGATCGCCGCGGCTTCGTACAGCTCACGCGGGATGTTCTGGAGCCCCGCCGTCACGATCAGGAAGGCGAACGGCCAGGACTTCCACACCGCCACGACGACCAGCGCGATGAAGCTGTTGTCGCCGATCAGCCAGAAGGAGGGCTGGTCGGTGAGGCCGAGCTGGTCGTGCAGTACGTGGTTGATCATGCCGTTGTCGCGCTGGAACATGAATGCCCAGGTGATGACGGCCGCGTACACGGGCAGCGCGTACGGAGTGAGGAAGACGGCCCGCAGGAAGCCCCGGCCGCGGAAGCTGTCCTGCATCGTGATCGCCGCGGCGACGCCGAACAGCCAGGACAGACCGACGGCCAGGGCGGTGAAGGCGCAGGTGACGAGGAACGAATGGAGCAGCGCCTGGCCGATCGGGGCGTCGAAGTCGACGGCGACCTGGTAGTTGTCGAGCGCCGCCCACGGGGCCTCGCTCCAGTTGCGGATGTAGAACTGGGTGAGTCGGCGGAAGCTCATCACGACGCCCATGACCATCGGGATCAGATGGACGAGCAGTTCGAGCACGACGGCGGGCAGCAGCAGGAGATAGGGCAGGCCGCCGCGGCGGATCCGGGCCGGGATCCGCGGCAGTCTGCCGCGGACAACCCCCTTGCCCACGTTCTCGCCGCCGTCCGCCCGGTCCGTGCGGCCTTCGGCCATGGTGGCTGTCATCGGGCGCGCCTCACTGCTGCATCTGCTGCTGGGCCTTGGCCAGACGCGCCTTGACGGACTCGGTCGTCACCGGCCGTCCGGCGGCGGCTTCGGCCCACAGCTCCTTGACGGCGGTGCCGACGGCCGTCTCGAACTGCGACTCGGTGGGCACCTGGGGCAGCGGCGCGGCGCTGGTGGCGAGCGTGTCGCGCAGCACCTTCAACTCGGGGGCGGCGAACGCCGGATCCTGCTGCGCGGCCTTGACCGGTGGGATCGATCCGTATGTCTTGTTGAGGAGTTTCTGCTCGGCGTCGCTCGTCATGAACTTCACGAACTTCTTGGCGCCGTCGATGTTCTTGGTGTTCTTGAAGACGGCCATATTGATGCCGGCAACCATGGAGTTGGTGTTCTTGCCGGTGCCGGGAGCGCCCGCCGGGACCGGTACCGGAGCGACGCCCCAGTCCGCGGGCTTCATGCCCTGGGCGGCGAAGGTCGATGCGGCGGCCTGCCACAGCACCATGGCCGTCCTGCCGCGCGCGAAGTCCTGGAGCGACTGGTTCTGGGCGTACTCGGCGTTGCCAGGCGCGACGATCTTGTCCTTGGCCATGAAGTCGACGTACTGCTTCACCGCGGCGACCGTGCCGTCGGAGGTGAAGGTGGGCTTGCCGGAGGAGTCGAAGAAGTCGGCGCCGTGCTGCTTTCCGAGTACGAAGACCTGATGGATGTTGTTCGCCAGGTTGCCGCCCTCGGCCCCCAGCGCCCACTTCCCGTTCCCGGAGAGCTTCTTGCCGTCCGTGACGAGCTGGTCCCAGGTGGCGGGCGGCTGTGAGATGCCCGCCTCGGCGAACATCTTCTTGTTGTAGTAGAGCGCGTACGCGAGCGAGTACAGCGGGACGGCCGCGGGGTCCTTGCCCTCGGCCCCGGCCGATGCGACCGCGGAGGAGACGAAGCGGTCCCGGCCGCCGATGGCATCGAAGTTCTTCTGGTCCCAGGGCAGCAGCGCTCCACTCGCCTGGAGGGAGGCGGACCAGGTGTTGCCTATGTTGAGGACGTCGGGGCCCTGTCCGGAGGTGGTGGCGGCCAGGATCCGGTTGAGCAGATCGGACCAGGGGATCACCTCGAGTTTGACCTTGATGCCCGTCTGCTCCTCGAACTTCTTCAGCTCGGGGGTGAGGATCTTCTTGTCGGCCTCGATGCTGGGGCCCTGGTTGGAGGCCCAGTAGGTGAGCGTCCTGGGCGATTCATTGCTGCCACCTCCGTCGGTGGCGGTGCCTCCTCCACATCCGGTGGTGGCGGCGAGCGCGGTGACGACGGCGACGGCTGCTGCGGCTCTGACTGTGCGCATGAGAGGTGGCCCCTTTCCGGGGATGGCTGCGTTCGGTTCCCGAACGGCCTCCATGACTTAATTTAGATCGTGATTTAAGAGGTGAGAGAAGGTCGCGTCAAGGTCCCCGACCGGGGTATGTTGCGTCGAGGGAAGGAGCACCATGGCGGAGCGCAACAGACGGACAGTGCGTGACCTGCGACGAGGCAACCGTGCTCGGGTGCTGCAACGGTTGTATTTCGAAGGCCCGTTGAGCCGTCAGGAGCTCGGCCCGGCCACCGGGCTGAGTTCAGGGTCCATCAGCAATGTCGTCTCCGAACTGGTGGCCGAAGGGGTGCTCGAGGAAGCCGGGGTGGTCGACTCGGACGGCGGCCGGCCGCGCACCCTGCTGCGCGTCGCGCCCGGCAGCGGCCTGCTGATCGGCATCGACATCGGCGAGACGCGCGTACGCGTCGAGCTCTTTGATCTGTCGCTCACCGAACTCGCCCGCACCGAACGGCTGCTGGCCCAGCACGGCTACGACGTGGAGCGCGTCGTCTCCCATGTCCGCACCGGCGTCGCCGACGTCCTGCGGGAGGCGGACGCCGACCCGGCGCGACTGCTCGGCGTCGGGATCGGAGTCCCCGGCATCATCGAGCGGGGCTCCGACGACGGCACCGTCGGCGCGATCGTGCACGGCCAGACGATCGGCTGGAGCGCCGTCCCCTTCGAGAAGCTGCTCCGCGAATCCGTCGAACTGCCTCGGGACGTACCACTGTTCATCGACAACGGTGCGAAGACCCTGGGCCAGGCCGAGATGTGGTTCGGTGGCGGCCGCGGCGCCCGCGAGGCCGCCGTCGCCCTGATCGGCTCGGGTGTCGGCGCCTGCGTCGTACACGCCGCCACCCCCGACGAGAACGCCCGCAGCAGCGCCCTGGAGTGGGGACATACGACGGTACGGATCCGGGGGCGGCGCTGCCGCTGCGGCTCCCTCGGCTGCCTGGAGGCGTACGCGGGCGCGGAGGCCCTGCGCGAGCGCTGGCGGGAGGCAGGAGGGCCGCTCCCTGCCGATGCGGACGACGAAACCGCGCTGGCCGCCCTGCTGGCCGCGGCCTTCCCGGGTCCGGACGGCCCCGAACCCGACCCGGTGGCGCTCTCCCTCCTCGACGACACCGCGGAGTATCTGGGCGCGGCAGTCGCCGATCTGATCAACCTGTTCCGTCCCGAACGCATCCTCATCGGCGGCTGGGCCGGACTGCTCATCGGGCCCCATCTGCTCTCCGTAGTGCGCCGCTACGCGGGGGAGTACGCACTGCGGTACGCCGCCGACCGCACCGCCATCGAGCTGGGACGGCTCGGGCCGGACGCGGTCACCGTCGGCGCCGCCACGCTACCGCTGGCCGACTTCCTCGCCCGCGGCGGCAGCCGCCCTGCGCCCCTGCGCCGTTCCTGAACCCTTGTCATGGCCTGTGTCAAGCCCCTAAGTTGACCGCTTGCGACGTGAACTGCATGCGTGACCAACATGTCAGTGGGGGAGTCTCACCATGGGCGCAACCGGGCGGCACCGCCGTTACCAGCCGAGCCGTATCAACCGGGCATCTCTGACGGTCACCGCGGGCGGCGCGGGCATGGCCCTGCCGCTCATCGGCGCGGGCACGACGCATGCGGCCTCCGTGGACGTCTGGGAGAAGGTCGCCGCCTGCGAGTCGACCAACAACTGGAAGATCAACACCGGCAACGGCTACTACGGCGGGCTTCAGTTCAGCCAGTCCACCTGGGAGGCGTACGGCGGCAGGCAGTACGCCCCCCGTGCCGATCTGGCCAGCAGGGACCAGCAGATAGCCATCGCCGAGAAGGTCCTCAAGGGGCAGGGGCCGAGGGCCTGGCCACTGTGCTCGGCCCGCGCGGGGCTCACCCGCGGCGGGGACGCTCCCGAGATCGCGCCCGCCCGGCGATCAGCGCCGGAGAGCAAGCCGAAGCCCACACCCCGCAAGGCGACGCCGACCACCGTGCCGACGCACCGCGAGGGCTACACCGTGGCCCGCGGTGACTCACTCTCCAAGATCGCGGATTCCGAGCAGGTCAGGGGCGGCTGGCAGCAGCTGTACGCGCAGAACCGCGCGGTCGTCGGCAGCGACCCGGACCTGATCCACCCGGGCCAGCGGCTGATCCTGCGCATCGAGGCCCCGGCCAGGCAGAAGCCGGAGGCCGAGCCACGGCCCGCGACCCAGCCGAAGCCGCACCAGACCCCGAAGCACCAGATCCCGAAGCACCAGATCCCGAAGCACCAGCCTCCGAAGCACCAGCCTCCGAGGCACCAGCCTCCCAAGCACGAGCCTCCGAGGCACCAGGCCCCGAAGCACCAGCCTCCGAAACAGCAGACGCCCACGAAGCCCGCCAAGCAGGTGCACGCCACCAAGCCCTCGCACAGGACCGGACTCAGCGCCCCCGTCGAGGCGAGCACCGGCACCCCCTACGGCAAGGCCGGTTCCTCCTGGGCCAGCGGCTACCACACCGGCGTCGACTTCCCGGTCCCCACCGGCACTTCGGTGAAGGCCGTCGCCGCCGGCCGCGTCGTCTCGGCCGGCTGGGCCGGTGCGTACGGCTATCAGGTCGTCATCCGCCACGCGGACGGCAAATACAGCCAGTACGCACATCTGTCGGCGCTCACCGTGCGCGCCGGGCAGCAGGTCAGCAGCGGTCAGCGGATCGCCCGCTCAGGATCGACCGGAAACAGCTCGGGACCGCATCTCCATTTCGAGGTCCGCACCGGCCCCGGATACGGGACCGACATCGATCCCGTCGCCTACCTCAGGTCGGGTGGCGTCTCGCTCTGAGACACGCGCCTGCGGGTCGGCATGGCGCCCTTCCGATTCCGGGTGTCCCGCTCGGGCTTCCCCGGGTTCCGCAGAATGCACCGGCCGCTGCGAGGGGCGCATGTGCGCCTGTGCCTCGGCATGCAGCTGCGCCTGTGCCGCCGCACGCGCCGCGGCCAGCCGCTCCGTCGTCAGCAGGATCAGCCCGCCCGCCGCCAGGGCGCCGAAGCCCAGCGCGAACACGGTGCCGGTCAGCCCGTAGCGGAAGGACTCACCGAACATCGTGATGCCGACCGCGGCCGCCACCACCGGGTTGACGACCGTAACGGTGGCCAGCGGGGCCGCCAGGCCCGCGCCGCGGTACGAGGCCTGCGAGAGCAGCAGACCGCCGCATGCCAGCACCGCGATCACCAGCAGGCTCGGCCACTGGGCCGCCGGCGCGGACCACGACCAGTCCACCGCGACGGTCTTGGTGAACACCGAGGCGATGCCGAAGGCCACTCCCGCCGACGCGGCCAGCAGCACACTGCGGATGATCGGCCGGTGCACGGTCTGGGCGACCAGGAAGAGCAGCGCCACACCGCCGAAGGTCGCGCCTGCCAGCATCGCGCGCTGTCCGCCGTCCAGCGAGTGGGAAGCGGCCGTGCCGGTCAGCGCGAGCAGCCCCGCGAGCCCGACCGTCGCCATGAGAGCGCCGCGCCAGGCGGCCGCGCCCGCCCGGCGCCGTACGAACAGCGCGGCCATGGGCAGGGCGAAGACGATGGTCAGCGCGCCGAGCGGCTGGACCAGGCTCAGCGGCCCGTACGCGAGAGCCAGCACATGGAGCACCGCGCCGAGGCCGTTGAGCGCGACGGCGACCCACCACGCGGCGTGATGCAGCGGGGCATAGGGGCGGGCCGAGGTGGAGGCAGCGACATGCTCTTGCATGATTGCCCCGGCCGCATATGCGACCGCGGAGACCAGTGACAGCACCACGGCCGGCGCGAGGGAACTCATAGAGTCCACGATCTCCCTCTTCCGCGTCTACGTCGTCGTCCTTGAGCAGGCACTTGGACGTACTGCCGACGTAGTACGAGCGTAGGTCAAAAGTCCCCCTCACGGCGGGCGAGCAGATCGGGGTCGGGTGAGGGGCCCCGCCTGATCGATACGGTGACCTGGTGCGGACACGGGCGACGGCAGGGGACGGGAGCGCGGGCGTGGACCTGGACGAGGTGGCGTCCGTGGGCGGTTTCTTCGCCCTGCGGACGGGGGCGCCGGACCGCGGGCATACTCCGCTGGCGCAGCTGTACGCGGGCAACACGGCCTCGCTCACCGCCCGTGTCGACACGGTCGCCGCCCGGCTGCGTACCCCGGAACGACGGGTCGCCGCATCCATCGCGCACCTGGGGTTCACCGCCCGGCTCTGGTCGGTCGCACTCGGCAGCGCCGCGCTCCTCGGGCAGCTGCCCGACCTCGACCCGGCGCGGCTGCACTGGGACCCGTCGCGAAGCGCGCCCGACGACCTGTGCCTGGACGGCTCCCGCCCGCTGCCCGCCACCGCTGCCGCCATCCGCGAGACGGTGCAGTACGGCCATCTCGTGCCGCTGGCGGATGCGCTGATGAGCGACACCCGGATCTCGCCGCAGCTGCTGTGGGGCAACGCGGGCTCCGCACTGGCCGGAGCGGTGCGCGAGCTGCACGGCTGGGCCCGGCGCGCCGGCCGGCCGGAGGTGGCGGGGCGGGCCACGGCACTCGCTGCCGAGCTCTTCGCACACCCCGATCTGTCCGGCACGGTGCAGGGCCCGGCGATGCGGCGGCGCAGCTGCTGTCTCTACTACCGCTGCCCGGGCGGCGGGCTCTGCGGCGACTGCGTCTTCGACCGTCCGCCGCCGCGGTCGGCCGAGTGATCCTGACCGCGGTCCTGCCGCAGTGGTCCGTCGAGTGATCCTGACCGCGGTCTTCCCCGCACGCCTCATCTGAGTGACCATCATGAGGTGCTGTCGTCGTCCCGGGGCACCCGCCGGACAGCGGCTTCGCCGCGGCCGGACCCCCGGCCGACACCAGGCCATCGGCGCTGAACCGACCGTTCCGGTGAGGGGAGTCTCAGTGAAGGTGGGACTGCTCACGCGCGAGTATCCGCCCGACGTCTACGGCGGCGCCGGGGTCCATGTCGAGTTCCTCGCCCGGGAGTTACGCGCTCTCACCGATCTCGAGGTCCACTGCTGGGGCGAGGGCGCGGCCGAGGGCGTACTGCGCCACCAGGCCCTGGCCGGACTCGAGCACGCCAACGACGCGCTGCGCACCTTCTCCGTGGACCTGGCGATGGCCGCCGAACTGCAGGGCCGCGAACTGGTTCACTCCCACACCTGGTACGCCAATCTCGCCGGCCATCTCGCGGGGCTCCTCCACGGCGTTCCGCATGTGATGACCGCCCACTCCCTGGAGCCGCTGCGCCCCTGGAAGGCCGAGCAGCTCGGCGGCGGCTACGCCCTCTCCTGCTGGGCCGAGCGCACGGCCATCGAGGCCGCGGATGCCGTGATCGCGGTCTCCCACGGCATGCGCGCCGACATCCTCGACTGCTATCCGGCACTCGACCCCGCCCGGGTGCGTGTCATCCACAACGGCATCGACACGAGCCTGTACCGCCCCGACCACGACACGGGCGCACTGGAGCGGATCGGCATCGATCCGTACCGCCCCTTCGCCCTCTTCGTCGGCCGCATCACCCGCCAGAAGGGCGTCCCGCATCTGCTGCGCGCGGCGCGCTCCTTCGACCCGGACATCCAGCTGGTGCTCTGCGCGGGCGCCCCGGACACCCCGGAGACAGGCCGCGAATTCCGTGAGCTCTTCGAGGAGCTGGACCGGGTGCGGGACGGAGTGCACTGGATACCCGAGATGCTGCCGCGCCCCCAGGTCGTCCAACTGCTCAGCCACGCCGCGGTGTTCGTCTGCCCCTCGGTCTACGAGCCGCTGGGCATCGTCAATCTGGAGGCCATGGCCTGCGGCACGGCCGTCGTCGCATCCGCGGTCGGCGGCATCCCCGAGGTCGTGGACGACGGACGCACGGGACTCCTCGTGCCGTACGACGCCCGTCATCCGGAGGACTTCGAGCAGGGCATCACCGAGTCGGTGAACCGGGTCGTCGACGATGCCACCGAGGCCGCCAGGATGGGCGCCGCCGGACGCGAGCGGGCAGTGCGTGAGTTCGGCTGGGACCAGGTGGCCCGCCGGACGTACGAGGTGTACGAGGAGTTGCTCGAGCAGGGATGACAGGCAGGGCAGGCAGAGAGGGGCGGCGATGCGCGGTGGACCTTCGGTGCTCGGGATCGTACTGGCCGGCGGGGAGGGCAAGCGGCTGATGCCGCTCACTGCCGACCGGGCCAAACCGGCGGTGACATTCGGTGGCATGTACCGGCTCGTCGACTTCGTGCTCTCCAGCCTGGTCAACGGTGACATTCTGCGGATCTGTGTGCTGACGCAGTACAAGTCGCACTCCCTGGACCGCCATGTGACCACCACCTGGCGGATGTCGAGCCTCCTCGGCAACTACGTCACACCCGTCCCCGCCCAGCAGCGGCTCGGCCGCCGCTGGTATCTCGGCAGTGCCGACGCGATCCTGCAGTCCCTCAACCTCGTCCACGACGAACAGCCCGACTACATCGCGGTGTTCGGCGCGGACCATGTCTACCGGATGGATCCCCGGCAGATGCTGAAGCGGCACATCGACAGCGGCGCGGGCGTCACGGTGGCCGGGATCAAGGTGCCGCGATCCGAGGCGTCCTCGTTCGGGATCATCACCCCGGCCTCCGACGGCGCCCGGGTGGAGCAGTTCCTGGAGAAGCCCGCCGACCCTCCCGGGCTGCCGGGCGATCCCGGCCGGGTCTTCGCCTCCATGGGCAACTACCTCTTCACTACCAAGGTCCTCATCGACGCCCTGCACCGGGACGCGGAGGACGAGCGGTCGGTGCATGACATGGGCGGCTCGATCCTGCCGATGCTCACCGACAGGGGTGTGGCGCAGCTCTACGACTTCGATGACAACCATGTGCCCGGCGAAAGCACGCGTGAACACGGCTACTGGCGCGATGTGGGCACGCTCGACACGTACTACGAAGCCCATATGGATCTGATCCCCGACCGGCCCGTCTTCGACCTCGACAATCGCAGCTGGCCCCTCTACACCCACTCCGGGCAGCTGCCGCCGGCCCGCTGCATCGGCGCGGGCATCGCGAGTGAGTCGATCGTCAGCCCCGGCTGCATCGTCCGCGGCCAGGTCACCCGGTCCGTCCTCTCGCCGGGCGTGATTGTCGCCGAGGGCGCGGTGGTGCAGGGCTCGGTCCTGCACGACAACGTGCGCATAGGACGTGGCGCGGTGGTGCGCGGCTCAATTCTCGACAAGAACGTGGACGTCCCGCCGGGCGCGACCATCGGCGTCAATCCCGGGCGTGACCAGGAGCTCTACACCGTCTCCAAGAACGGGGTCATTGCGCTGGGCAAGGGGCAGCCGGTGCTGTGAGGTCGCCCGCCCGAACAAAGAGTGCGGCGAACGGCTGATTGCCGATCACGCGGGGAGGGCACTATCAGGGGAGAGGGGCCTGTCGTTGTTCTTCGACCGCAGACGGCCCGCCCCGTTCGGTGCTTCTGGCCGAATACGGCCGTCGATGAATGCCTATGCAGGAACGGGGAGTGATGGGGATGCGTGCGCAGAGGCGCTCCCGCAGGCGCGCCGCATGCGCCACGTACCTATTGCCGCAGGCGGAGACATCCGCCCGCTGGGCGCGGCATCTGACGACGACCTTCCTGACCCGCGGCTGCGGCGAGAAGGTGTCGGGCGATCAGGTGGAGGACGTGGCCCTGGTCGTGTCCGAGCTGGTCACCAATGCCACTCGGCACGGCCACGGCAGCTGCCGGCTGCGGCTGTGCGTCGATCCCGGGCTGGTCACCGTCGAGGTGGAGGACGCCAGTCCGATACCACCACGGCTGTGTTCGCCACTGGAGACGGACGAGTGCGGGCGGGGCATCGTGATGGTGCGCGAGCTCTCCCAGCACTTCACCGTGCGGGGCGGACCGGGCGGCGGCAAGACGGTCCAGGCGGTACTCGCCGCCTCCTGAGCACCGACTCCTGAGCCCGCCTTTTGAGCACCGTCTCCTGAGCGCCGCCTCGGCTCAGCAGGGCTCGGGCTCAGCAGCTCTGCCGCCACACCCCCAGGTTGAGCTTCTTGCGCATGGAGCTGAGCCCCAGCCGACGGGTGCGCTCACAGAACGTGTCGACGGGCAGCGCGTACTCCACATGGAAGACCGCCTTACCGGCCTTCACAAAGGGTGTCAGCTGCGCGCAGTCGTCGTACTGCGCGCACTCCTCGTTCACGGCGAAGTCGAAGTCCTTTACCAGCTCGGGGACTTGGGGCAGATCGTTCTTGAGCCCCACCGACATGCCCCGGTCATGCGCGAGGCCCGCGATCATGCGGTTGTAGGCGAGCTGGTGGGCGGCGGTCAGCGGGAAGCCGGTCCTGTTGAGATAGGCGTCCAGCAGATCCGGCTCCACCGCGTCGAAGCCGCGCTCGCGGCAGAGGTCCATGCGCTTGGCCATCAGCGGGCGCAGGATGTCGAGCCGCCGGATGTCCAGCCAGCGCTCTCCCTCCCAGCCGTTGGCCCTGCCCCGTACGGAGGCGGGAAACTCCCCGTGGTCGGGGCGGAAGGACTCCCAGGCGCCCGCGTTGACATAGCAGATGACCTTGCGGCCGTCCCGGTGGAGCCTGCGCACGGTGGCCGCGTCGTTCTCGAAGCCGTCGATGTCGTACACGGGCACGTCGACGCCGACGTCGACCCGTCCGTCCAGCTGCCACTGCCAGGCGGTGCCCGGCCGCGGCTGCCAGCGCCGGGGGCGCGGGGACGGGTCCGGCGACGGCGCTGAGCAGGCGGCGAGCGCCGCCAGCGCCATGGTGACGGCGAGCAGGCCGAGCCACCGTCGCCCGGCGGCCTGGTGACGTTTCATGGTGCCTTCCGAAGGGCGGGCGGCAACGCCGACCAGGGGTTGGGGCCATGGCCGGGTACGGCGCAGTGCACCGCGGCGCCGCGCAGTTCCGCGGTACGGGCCGCGAGTCGGCAGAGGCGGGCGGGAACGCCGTGCACCAGATGGCAGAACCGGGTCGGCGGGTGGTCCCTGGTCCACGGTGGGGCGGCCGGGGCGGCGCAGTAGGCGTCCCAGTCGCCCTCGAAGGTGATCAGCAGATCGCCGAGCGCGGCGTATCCCGGGGCGGGATGGGCGCCCGGATTGAGCACGACGGTCCGTCCACCGCGGGCCCGGGCCGCCCTGGTGAGCCGCCGGTAGTGACGCAGCCCGGCCGCGTCCGGGGCGACCTGATCGAGGAAGTACCCGTCCGCGCCGTACCAGTCGCGATGCCGCTCGAAGTCCGCTGCGACCACCCGGGCGGGCCGTCGCCCGTAATCGGTGTCCGCATACCCGAGCACCCGCACGCCGGCCGCCCGCAACGCGCCGGCGGCGGCGACGAACGCGGGGTCGGGGGCGGTTCCGGGGCCGTCGTCGATATTGAGCACGACGCCGTAGAGGCGGGGGGCGGCAGCGACGAGGGCGTGCCAGGCGGCGGGGTCGACGGTGGGGTGGACGTACATGGGGACGAGGAGGGTCATGCGGAGCCTTCCCGAGCTGGGGCTCCGCCCCAGACCCTGCGCCTCAATCGCCGGCGGGGCTGGATTTCCGCCGGTCCGGTGGAAAACCGAGCCCGTCTGGCGATGGAGGACACGCCCGCGGGACGTACTGGGGGTCCCCCCACGCCCGCAGGGCGTAGGGGGCTGGTCTGGGGGCTTGCCCCTGGTTCGGATGCCGTCAACGGCTCGCCCCCGTCGGGGTCGACGACGCCCACAGGTCGTACAGCGAGTCGTCCAGCGTCCGCTTCGGGCGCCAGCCGAGCGCATCCGTCGCCGACGTGATGTCCGCGCACTGCCAGGAGACCGCCGACGAGCGCGCGGAGCCCGCGCCCGTCTCCTCCAGGCGGCCGCGGAAGCCGGACGTCCGGACAAGTCCGTGGGCCAGTTCGCGCACCGAAGTGGCCCGGCCGCTGCCGATGTTGAGCACCGGTGGCAGCGGGCGGTCGGCGGTCGCCGCCCGAACGGCCGCGTCCGCCACATCGCGCGCGTCGACGAAGTCACGGTGCGCCGAGAGATCGCCGACGCGCACGGCCTCGCCCGCGTCACCGGCCCGCCGCAGCTCCGCGGCGAGCCGGCCGGGCAGACCCGCGGCCGGTGCGCCCGGACCCACGGGGTTGAAGACCCGCAGCACAACGGCGTCCAGCCCCGAGGCTGTGACGGCGACCGTGCCGGCGAGCTTGGTGGCTCCGTACGGGCCGAGCGGCCTGGTCGCGGCCGACTCGGTGACGGGTTCGCCGGGCGGGGTCGGCCCGTACTCGGCGGCGGAGCCGAGATGGACGAGCCGGGCCTCTGGCGCCGCATCCCGCAGCGCCTCGCAGAGCGCGGCGGGGCCGCGCGCGTTGACGTCCGTCAGCTGCACCGCGCTGCCGGCCACCAGGCCCGCGCAGTTGACGACGACGGATGGCGCGGCCGCGCGCAGCGCGTCCGCGATGACGCCGGGACCGGCGGTGACATCGAGCGGCACATCGGCGTCCGCGGACCGGCCGCCGACGAGCAGCCGCACGCCCGGCAGGGCGCGCAGCTGCTCGGCGGTGTGCCCGCCCAGGAATCCGGTGGAGCCCAGGAGGAGGATGCGCACGGAACTCCTCACGCTCCCTTGAGGAGAAGGCCGCGGTGGGTGGTGAACTCGGCGTTCGCCCGGTCGTAGTCGTCGGGCCGGCCTATGTCGAGCCAGTACCCGTCGAACTCGTAGGTGTGCGGCCGGTTCTGCGACCGCAGCAGATCCAGCATCAGCTCGTCGAAGCCGAGCGGCAGCCCGGGCGTGTACCCGGCGAGCGTGTCCCGGCTGAGTCCGTACACGCCCATCGACACGCGGTAGTCCATGCTCGGCTTCTCGGCGAAACCGACGACCCGCCCGGACTCGGTGGTGAGCACCCCGAAGTCGATGGCGACCTTGCGGGCGTACGTGGCGACGGTGAGCGGCGCGCCGGAGGCGCTGTGCTGTCTGACGACGTCTCCGTAGTCGAGGTCGGTGAGGATGTCACCGTTCATGACGAGGAAGTTCTCGGGCAGCCGGTCCAGCATGGTGAGCAGCGGGCCCATCGTGCCGAGCGGGCTCTCCTCGGTGGAGTAGCCGACCCGCAGCCCCCACTGCGAGCCGTTGCCGACGTAGGCGCGGATGATGTGCCCGAGGTGGCCGATGGCGATGGTCGCGCTGGTGAAGCCGGCCGTGGCCAGCTGGCGCAGCACGATCTCCAGGATCGCGTGCTGGTCGCCGATCGGCACCAGCGGCTTGGGCAGTGCTGTGGTGTACGGGCGGAGCCGGACGCCCTTGCCTCCGGCCAGGATCACTGCGTGCATGAAGACTCCCCTGTCAGTGTCTTTGCGAGTGGCGCTCTCTGCCTGGCGCCCTGTCGGTGGCGTACGCGGTCAGATGTTGTAGATGCCGGTCTTGTAGCGGGCCAGGTTCACCGGGTCCCGGAAGAACCCGATGGTGCGTACGAGTCCCTGCTCCAGGTCGTGCTCGGGCTTCCAGCCGGTCGCCTCGCGCAGCCGGGTGGTGTCGGCCACGAGCCGCATCACCTCGGAGCCGGCCGGCCGGATACGCTCCTCGTCCTCGCGCACCTCGACGTCGGTGTCCATCAACTTGCCGATGAGCCTGGTCAGTTCACCGATCGAGATCTCGCCACCGGTGCCGGCGTTGAAGGTGCGACCGACAACGGCCTCGGCGGGCGCGGTGCCGACGGCGAGGAAGGCGCGGGCGGTGTCCTTCACGTAGAGGAAGTCGCGCGTGGGGCGCAGGTCCCCGAGGGTGATGACCCGCTCGCCCGCCGCGACCTGCCCGATCACGGTCGGGATCACGGCCCGCATCGACTGGCGCGGCCCGAAGGTGTTGAACGGGCGCAGCGTGACCACCGGTGTGCCGAAGCTGGCGTGGTAGCTGTCGGCCAACCGGTCGCCGCCCGCCTTTGAAGCGGCGTACGGGGACTGGGTGTTGATGGGGTGGTCCTCGCTGATCGGCACGGTCTGCGCGGTGCCGTACGTCTCGCTGGTCGAGGTGTGCACCAGACGCGGGATCCCCAGCTTGCGCACCACCTCGAGCACATTGAGGGTGCCGGTGACATTGGTGTCCACATAGCTGTGCGGGGCCTGGTAGGAGTACGGGATCGCGATCAGGGCGGCCAGGTGGTACACGGCTTCGGCTCCCTCGACGAGCTGATGCACCGAGCCGGCGTCGCGGACGTCTCCGAGAACGATCTCCACCTGGTCGAGGGTCTCGGCGGAGAGCGTCTCCAGCCATCCGTAGGAGGAGAAGGAGTTGTACTGGGCCATGGCGCGGACCCGGAAACCGGCGTCGACGAGCGCCTCGGTGAGATGCGATCCGATGAACCCCTCGGCACCGGTGATGGCGACAAGCCCGCTCGATGTCATGTCAGTTGCTCCTGTTGGTCGGTGGTGAGGTGGGTGGGTTCAGTGGTGCGGTGGATTCAGTGGTGCGTGGATTCAGCGGTGCGGTGGAATCAGCGGTGAGCGGTGGGCCGGCCGAGCAGCCGACAGGCCGCGGTGACCAGCACGGCTGCCGCCGCGGTACGACAGCTCAGTTGGGCCGGTCCAAGCGGGAGAGAAGCCAGTGAAGCCGCGGCCTCCGCGGCCGCGGCCGCGAGCGTGACGGCGGCCGGCAGCCAGGCCAGCGAGAACGCCTGCAGGAGCAGCGCGGTCCAGAGCACGGCCCCAAGACCCAGCAGGGGAGCGGGCCGGACCCCGGCGATCAACGAGCCGAGAGCGAGGACCGCCAGATACGCGCCCAGGCAGTACGCCAGAGCCCGCCCGGCACGCAGTACGAAGCCGCGGCCGCTGGTGCTCTCGCGCAGCGCTGCCAGGGCGAGCGAGCGGTAGCGGTAGAGCAGCCACTCGGCGAAGCCCATGCTGAGCGTGAGGACGACGACGGAGCGCGGCTCGTCGACCCCGGCAAGCGCCGCCAGCACGCCCGCGGCCAGGCCGAACAGCCCG
This sequence comes from Streptomyces sp. NPDC019890, assembly GCF_044903445.1. NCBI lineage: Bacteria > Bacillati > Actinomycetota > Actinomycetes > Kitasatosporales > Streptomycetaceae > Streptomyces > Streptomyces sp. NPDC019890. Next base: position 121,592 of record NZ_JBJDQK010000011.1, read on the forward strand.
TACGGAAGGGAGCGGAGCGGTTTGGGCGTGGTGCCCGCGGCCTCGGGTGCGGAGCGCACCGCGGCGTGTACGGCATGCCCGGCGGCGACGACCGCGAGAATCACCGTCGCCGACAGCAGCGCCGGTGCGAGCGCTGCGGGGAGCTGCCACAGTTGCACGGCCCCGGCCCCCGCGGTGACGGGCAACAAGGTGAGCAGCAGCGCCCGTTCGCGGCCGAGGACCAGCAGCACGCTCGCCGCGCCGAGATAGCAGGACTGCCCGGCCGCGAACGCCGCGCCCATGTCTGGCCCCGACACTGCAAGCCCGGTTGCCGCGGCCCCGAGCGCACCGGCCGGCGCGCCGATGCGCAGGGTCCGCCCGGCGGCGGCCTTCCCCTCGGCCGCCAGCCGCAGATAGGCGCGGTGGCTGAGCGCCTGGTTCCAGGCCCAGGCCGCAAGAGCGGAGGCAACCAGCCCGGACACGTCCGCGGTGCCGTGCCACAGCCCGGCGCCCAGCACATAGGCGAGACCCGGCAGGGCGAAGACCAGACCCCGCAGTGCACAGCGCAGATGGTCGGGCCGCCAGGGGTCGGGCGCGGGCGGCGGCTCCGGATAGTGGCGTGGCACCCGGGCGTGAAGATCCTCGGCGAGCGTGAACAGATCCGGACGCCCGTAGCGGGCGGTGATCTGATCACCTGTCAGGCCGTCCGACTCCAGCAGCGCCGCCACCTCGTACGGATGGACGGCGACCGCGACCTGCTCCACCAGACGCTCGGCGAGCTCGTCGATCGGGTCCTCTGCCCAGCTCGGCCGCGCACGGGTCCGCGTGCGCGGCCTGGGTATGACGGGAAGGCTGTCGCCGTCGCCCGACAGGAGGCGTAACGGGCCGCTCATGCGAGCACCCCCGCAGGCCACGCTGCGGGCGCCGACTCATGTGCGCGCAGGGCGAGTTCGAGGTAGATCGAGCGGAAGGTGTCGACGGTCTGGTGCAGCGTGAACTGCTCGATCACCCGAAGCCGCGCCGCCGCGCCCATCGCGGCCCGCCGCTGCGGATCGCCCAGCAGCTCCAGCGCCGCCCGGGCCATCGCTTCCGGCTCCCGGGGCGGCACCACAAGACCGCTGTCGCCGACGGCCTCGCGCACCCCGCCGACATCGGTGGAGACGGTGGCCCGCCCGCAGGACATCGCCTCTATCAGGGTGAACGGGAACCCCTCACTGATGCTGGACAGCATCACCACGTTCCCTGCCGCGTACGCGTCACGTATGTCCTCCACCCGCCCCTCGAAGACGACGGCGTCGCCGTGCCCGAGCTCCGCGGCGAGCGCTTCGCAGCGCTCCCGGTAGGCCTCGCCGCCGCGCGGTGTGCCGCCGAAGAGCCGCAGTCGGGCCACGGGTATCTCCTTGCGTACGAGCGCGAAAGCACGGATCAGCGTCTCCAGGTCCTTTATGGGGTCGACGCGGCCCGCCCAGCTGAGCGTGGGTGTCCCCGGTTCGGGACCCGCGGGCGGGAACGCCGTCGGGTCGACGCCGTTGTAGACCGTGCGGATGAGCTCCGGGTCCGCGCCGCCGCGCTCCTCCCACAGCCGGTTGTAGCGATTGCCGGGAGTGACCAGGGCGGCCACGCGGTACGTCTCCTCGGCGAGCAGTCGGAAGAAGCCCAGCAGCAGCGCCTTCACCGGCCAGCGGTAGGGCCCGGTGCGGTAGCCGAGGTAACGCTCGCGCAGATACACGCCGTGCTCGGTGAGCAGCAGCGGTACGCCGTGCAGCCGGCTGGCGACCAGACCGGGCAGTGCGGCGATTCCGCCGCTCACCGCGTGCGCGACTCCACGCTCGGGCGGCGCGGCCGTGAGCGGCCGCAGCGCATGCTCCAGCAGATCGGTGGCGGTGAGCGCATCGTGCAGGGTCGGCCGGGCCGCGTACACGGGCAGGCCCGGCCGGTTCCAGACGCCCACCAGTGTGTGCACCGCCCGGTCGGTGCGCAGCGCGGGCGCGAGCACGCCCTCGCGGGCCGCCCGTGCCAGTTCGTACAGCGCGGGAGAGAACGACTCCTCGGCCGCCGGGTCGACAAGTGCCGTCAGGAACTTTTCGTAGCTGGCCATCAGCTGCCGCATCCGGCGTCCGCGCGGAGCGGCCCCGGCCGGGTCCGGGCCCCACATCGGGACGCTGACGGGCTCGGCGACATGGGCCGGCAACTCCCAGGCCAGGGCTTCCCGGCCGGTGCCGGTCACCGCGATGACCTGGAAGTCGAAGTCGGGCATTCCGCCCACGAGTTGGTCGCACCACACGCTCACGCCGCCGTGGCTGTGCGGATAGGTGCCTTCGGTGAGGAGGGTGACCAGGGGCGCGCCGGATCGCGGCGCGCCTTTGGGCTCGGCCATGTGGAACTGCTCCCCCGGAGCGCGAGAAGGAAGAGCGCCTCACCCGCCGGACGAGCGGGGGCGCGTCGAACGCGCGGTCCCGGGGCGGGGACAGCGCCCCGGGACCGCGGTGGCCGATTTTCGTCAGCCGGTCACGCCGTACGGGACGTGCTTGCGCACGCCCGTCGGCAGCGGCAGCCGCGGAGCGGATGCCTGGACCGGCGCGGCCTTCACCGTGCGGGCCGCGGTGAGTGTCGCGTTGGGCAGGGTGAGCGTGACCCGGTTCTGCAGCAGCCCCGGCTCGGTCCACCCGGAGACCGCACCCGCGTAGGGGCTGCCGAACTGGGAGGTGCCGAGGAACTGGTTCTGCCGGGTGCCGGCCGGCATGGTGGCGGTCACGTGGACCCCGTTGGGTGCCTGCACGGTCACGGTGTCGCCGATGCGGTACGCGGTCACCTTGCCCGAGGCGACCGCGGCGTTCCAGGCGGCCCGGTCGCGCAGTTCGGCGCCGATCTCGCGCTGGCGCAGATTGACCAGTGGGGTGCTGTCCGCGTACAGCGCCGTGTAGTCGTCGAGGATGCGGTTCAGCACCGGATAGGCGATCCGGTCCTCGGCCAGGTTGGACTGGTGGATGAAGTGCGGCCGCGGGTCGTTGGCCATCACATGGCCGAGACCGATGCGGGCCTCCAGCGGCACCACGTAGGTCGCGTACCCGGTGTCGGTGTCCAGCGGCTCCGGCAGGCAGGTGGAGTTGGCGGCGGTCTCGCAGATACCGCTGCCGCCGTCGGATCTGCGGGTGTAGATCCAGTTGTACTCGTCGATCTGCTCGGAGGTGCGGCCCGCGTTGTAGAAGACGTTCATCGGGTAGCGGGGCACCGTGAGGGCCGGGCCAGCGTGGCGCTGCACGGGCTCGCGGGAATTGTCCGAGCCGAGCCAGGCGACGTGGTTGTCGGAGAGCGCGGGCCCGAGGTTCGGGTTGTCGTCGGGCTGCTGGGGGAGGATGCGCAGCCCGGAGTGCTCGCCGGTGACGAGTTCGTCGTTCTGCAGCGGGAGTCCGGCCCGCTGGCCCCAGGAGCGGTTGTCCCCGATCTGGGCGGAAATCTCGGCGCGGCTGACGTACTTGGTGGAGCCGTCGATGTTCTTGGCGCAGGTCCAGGGGACGACGCTGACGTCCTGGACACAGCCGAGGAAGGGGTGGTTGTAGGTGTGGTTGACCCACCGGTGGCGGTTCCGGTCCGCGGTCAGCTGCTGGGCGAGTGCGTCGGTGCCCCCGTTCTCCTCCTTGAACAGCTCGCTGCCACCGCCGTTGAAGACCATGTCGAAGGTGAAGCCCTTCGACGCGGACCACTGCGCGGCGTACTGCGCGTCCGCTGCCGTCATCCGGATCGGGTCGGGCGTGCCCTGGCCGGGCGGGCAGTCCACGTCACCCGGTGTGCAGTTGAGCACGGTGTCCCAGCGGTCGTCCGCGCCGAAGACGTCGTCGATGTGGACCGAGAAGTAGTTGCGGGCGGCGCCGATCTGGACGCCCTGGGTCATCCAGTTCACGATGCCGCGGGCGAGCAGCCGGAACTGCTGCTGATACTGGTTGTAGACGAAGGTGACGACGAGCTCGCGGCGGCCGTCGTGGCGGTACTCGCCGACGATGGAGCCGCGCTGCTGCGAGCCGGGCAGCGGCGCCTCCACAAAGCTGGTGAAGTCGGCGCCCGCGGCGGGCTGCGCGACATACGCGTAACTCTCGTCCACGTCGGGGGAGTTGTCCTCGAAGGGGACCGGCCCGTCGAGATAGCCGAAGGGCCCCGCCTTGCCGGCGGCCGTCACCTCCGCCCGCGCGCCGTCCAGCGAGCCGCTGTATCCGCCGTGGACCGGGTAGTTGAGGCCCACCTCGGGGCGGGCGTAGGTGTACGCGTCGACCTGCGGGATCGCGAAGCTCTTCTCGTACGAGGCGAGCGCGGCCATTTCCGCGGAGCCGGCCCCGAAGGGGTTGTCGTTGGGCAGCACCACGGCCTGGTACTTGGCGCGCGGGCGCCCGTCCACGGTGTCGGCGAGGAAGCCCGCGTCGATCACCGGGCGGCCGGCCTGATGGAGATCGAGCAGGGTGTACGGCGTTCCCGAGCCTTTGAGTTCGGCGGCGATGGCGGCCGTTGCCGGGCCCCCGTCGTCCACCAGCAGGACTTTCAGATCGACGCGTGGTGCCGGAGCCGCGGCGGCTCCCGCGGCCGGTGCGGCCAAGGCCAGCAACAGTGCGCTCGTAGTGGACAAGGCAGCCGTGTGGACGCTGCGCCTCATGTGTCTGTTCCTCCCCGGAAGGGCATGCCGGACCACAGTCCGGCATGCCCTTGCCCCCCAGCGGTGCTCGGCGCGTGCGATGACGCCCCGTGTGTCCCGCTCTCTGTCGGATCACATATTGGGGCGCAATCTGGCGAACCTGTGAGGGCATTGTGAAACCTGGCGCAAAACGGATGCACCGGCCGTGACGTGCCGAGTTCCGGATCGGCGGCTTTGTCGCCCTTGTGGTCGCTCGGGCCGCTTGTGCCCCGGAGTCGGGCGCGCAGGTCGGGGGAGTGGGAGCGGTTTCCGGTCCCGGGTTGACCTTCAGAGGTCTAGACCAAAGGAAGCCTTCCTGTGCCAGTCATAAGATCCGGCCACTCGAAGTACCGACATAAAAATGAGTCTGGACAAGAAAAGTTTTCGGTGGGAGGGTGAAGCCATGTGGGACGTGACCGTGATCGAGGACTCGGCGGCTGCCGCCGTCTCGCTGGACCCCACGCGCTCCCGGCTGCTGGCCGAGCTCGCCGCCGGGCCGGCGTCGGCGGCCATGCTGGCCGGCCGGGTCGGGCTGCCCCGGCAGAAGGTGAACTACCACCTCAAGGCGCTGGAGCGGCACGGCCTGATCGAGCTGGCAGGCGAGCGCAGAAAAGGCAATGTCACCGAGCGGCTGATGCGGGCCACCGCGTCTTCGTACGTGATCTCCCCACTCGCCCTGGCGGCGGTGCAGCCCGACCCGGCCGGCTTCCGCGACCAGCTCTCCGCGCGCTGGCTGCTCGCACTCGCCGCCCGACTGGTCGGCGACGTCGGCACCCTCATCACGGGTGCTGTCAAGGCCCGAAAGCGCCTGGCGACGTACGCACTCGACGGGGAGGTGCGGTTCGCCTCCGCCGCCGACCGGGCGGCGTTCGTCGAGGAGCTGACGCAGGGCGTCGGCGCGCTGATCGCCAAGTACCACGACGAGGACGCGCAGGGCGGCCGTGACCACCGCATCGTCGTGGCGCTCCACCCCACCGTGAAAACCCCGGACAAGACCCCGGAGAAAACCCCGGAAGCCATCGAGGAGTCGTCATGAGGAAGCTCGTCCGCCGGAGTTCTCTCAAGGCCGTCACGTCCAAGACGTTCGGTTCCGGCGTCCAGCACATCGTCCACGCGCCCCAGAGCGCCTGAGCATCAGGAGTCGTCATGTCCAAGGAGTTCGAGATCGTCCGGGAGTTCGAGGTCGACGCAAGCCCCGAGGAGGTGTGGGACGCGATCACCACCGGCACCGGCGGCTGGCTCTGGCCGATGGAGTACGAACCGAAGGAGGGCGGCGCCGCACCCTTTGGCGGCACTCTCACCGCGTGGGACCCGCCGCGGCACCTGACCGCACGCACCGAGAACGTGGAGGGCATGCCCCAGCAGACCTTCAATCAGCTTGAGCATGTCATCGAGCCGCGCGAGGGCGGCGGGTGCTACGTGCGCTATGTGCACAGCGGCATCCTCGTCGAAGACTGGGACAACCAGTACGACGGAGCGAACAAGCACACGGACTTCTATCTGCACACCCTGCGGCAGTACCTCGTGCACTTCACTGGCCGCCCCGCCACCTTCGCGACGCTGGACGCCCCCGCCGCGTCCAACGCCCCGGGCGGGCTCGAGGTCGTCAGCCGCGGGCTCGGTCTTGCGGACGACGACGCCCAGGGCGACACGGTGCGCGTCGAGGTGCCGGGTGCCGGACCGGTCGATGCGGTCTTGGACTACCGCAACCCGTACTTCATCGGGCTGCGCACCGACGAGGCGATGTACCGCGTCTTCGGCCGCAACCACTTCGGGGCGCCGGTCGGCGTCAGCGTGCACGACTTCGCCACTGACGCGGACGCGGGGGAGAACGAGGATGCCTGGCGGAGGTGGCTGACCGGCCTGTTCGCATGAGGCCGGGGCGGGAACAACCGGGGGCTCGGGTGCGTGGGCCGAAGCCCCCCGGTCACGAGATTTTGCCGTCACCCTTTTGCTCAGTAAAGTTGCGCTTTTGAAACCCACAGCGCGCGAGTGATCGAGGAACGACAAGGCAATGACGGTGACAGAGGACAGCCCGGTGTACGGCCCGGGCATCGACCCGGAGCGCCTGGCCGTCTGCCTCAGCGTGCTGGACGAACTCGACAAACTGGACGTCGACCACCCCGACGCGATCACGGTACGCAGGGCCACCGCCGGCATCTACCGCACCGTGAAGCAGCGCCGACGCCAGGAGCGCCGGGCCGCCAAGACCGCCCATGACAAGTCGGTCACCGAGGCCACCGCGACCGGCTCCGCCGAGCGGATCGACGACGAGACCGAAGGCCTGCTGCCGTCCTCGTCGGTCACCGGCGAGATCGCGGGGATACTCCAGCGCCCCCGGTCCTGCTACATCTGCAAGACCCGCTATGTCGAGGTCGACGCCTTCTACCACCAGCTGTGCCAGACGTGCGCCGCCGAGAACCGCGCCCGCCGCGACGCCCGCACCGACCTCACCGGCAAGCGCGCCCTGCTCACCGGCGGCCGGGCCAAGATCGGCATGTATATCGCGCTGCGGCTGCTGCGGGACGGTGCCCACACGACCATCACCACTCGTTTCCCGAACGACGCGATCCGCCGCTTCAAGGCGATGCCGGACAGCGACGAGTGGATCCACCGCCTCAAGATCGTCGGGATCGACCTGCGCGATCCCGCGCAGGTCGTCGCCCTCGCCGACTCGGTGGCCGCCGAGGGGCCGCTGGACATCCTGATCAACAACGCCGCGCAGACGGTACGCCGTTCCCCGGGGGCCTACAGCGAGCTTGTCGCGGCCGAGTCCGCGCCGCTGCCCGCGGGCGCGCTGCCGCCCGCCCAGGTCATCGGAACCTTCGGCAGCGGCGCCGTGGACTCGGTAGCCGCGCTGCCCTCCGCCGCCGGCGACGGCCTGAGCGCACAGGACGTCACCGACCTCGCCCTGGTCAGTGGTTCCGCCTCGCTGGAGCGCATCGCCGCGGGCACCGCCATCGACGCCGGCGGTCTGGTCCCCGATCTGCACGACACCAACAGCTGGATCCAGACCGTCTCCGAGGTGGACCCGGTCGAGCTGCTCGAAGTGCAGCTGTGCAACTCCACCGCGCCCTTCATCCTGATCAGCCGGCTCCGCCCGGCGATGGCCGCCGCCGCGGCCAAGCGCACCTATGTGGTGAACGTCTCCGCCATGGAGGGCGTCTTCAGCCGCGGCTACAAGGGCGCGGGCCACCCGCACACAAATATGGCCAAGGCCGCGCTGAACATGCTCACCCGCACCAGCGCCCAGGAGATGTTCGAGACCGACGGCATCCTGATGACCGCCGTCGACACGGGCTGGATCACCGACGAGCGCCCGCATCCCGACAAGATGCGTCTCGCCGACGAGGGCTTCCACGCCCCGCTCGACCTTGTCGACGGCGCGGCCCGGGTCTACGACCCCATCGTGCGCGGCGAGGACGGCGAGGACCTCTACGGCTGCTTCCTCAAGGACTACGCTCCGGCGAACTGGTAGACCGCGCGGCCTCCCCATTCACTGCGAACGCCTCCCGCACTGGGCGGGGTCGGCGACGCAGTCCGCTGCCCGCGCGCCCGCGTTCCGCAGCCGGGCCACCGCCGCTGTTACTCCATCCGGGTCCGGGCCATGACGACGGCCTTCGCCCCTGCTCCGGCCGGCGCTTCGGCGACGGCCGGAGCGATGCCGCGTGATGCCTCCGAGACCAAGGCGGCCCTGGCATCGAGGCGGTCTTGTGCGCCACCGGAATTCATCCGCGTACGGTCCCGTGAAGCTCCGCGCAGGGAAAGATCGTTGGCCGGAATTGAGTTGGTTTACAGGAGATTTACAGGCCCCATCGAGCAGGGCCCTGCTCATATGGGTACTCTTAGATGAACGGACGCCACCAAGGGATCCACGAAACCCCCTTGGCCGTCCTGGGACAAGCCTTCAACCGGGCTGCGGTCCCGCCCGAGAACGGCGCCACCGCGACCGAACTGCCCTTGTCCCAGTTACGCGACACAGAGGAGTGCGCGGTGACACCAGATGTGAAGAAGCACGAGAAGCGACCGCCAGACCCCAGCGGCGATAGGACCGGCCGGGCCGACGAACTCGGCAGTCTCGAAGTCTGGGCCCGGTCGGCCCCGATCCGGCTGGCGGGCTACGAGGACGACCTCGCCGAACCGCACATCCTGCCCGGTATCGACTGAGCGGATCGCTTCGCCGTACCCCCTGCCGCAGCGGCAGGGGGTACGAACGGTCTACGGGCCGCCCGCGCCCCCAAGGCGAGTCCGCGCGGGATGAGCCGGTACTCTCTGCGGCCGCTCCCGGCACGCGGGACGCCTCCGGTCGCGCCTTCGTCGCGAGACGGCAACTACCGGAGTTGCTCGAGGACTTGTCGGGGATTCATCCGAGGGCTCCGGGAGTGGTTCACAGGAGCCTGGTCGGCCTGAGGAACTCGCGCACATAGGTCCGGTGCCACCAGGCGCCGGTGTCCCGCAGTTCGCGCCAGGTCGTGTACCGGTAGCGGTACAGCCTTGCGCGGACATACGCGGGCGGGGCGTCCGGGAACGGATTGCGGGCAAGCAGCCGCAGCGTGTCCCGGTCACCGTCGAGCAGCCGCTCCACGAACGGTCCGAACCAGGAGCCCGCATAGCCCGGGGAGAGCGCGGCGAACCACATCAGCCAGTCGAGCCGCAGATGGTACGGGGCGAACTGGCGTGGCAGTCTGCGCACATCGCCGGGCTTGCCCTTGAAGCCGTACTCCCGCCACACCGTGCCTTGGTGGAGCACTGTCTCGTCCGTGCCCTCGACGATGACCTCATGGCGCACCCGCCCGACCGTGCCGAACGCGCCGTAGGCGTTGACCAGGTGGAACGGGTCGTAGGACCGGTTCATCTGCTGCCGCCGGGAGAGCAGATTGCGCGCCGGACGGTAGCTGAGGCCGAGGAGCAGTGCACTGACGGCGATCACCACGACCTCGTACCAGAGCGGGGGAGCGGGGAGCGCGGGCGGACGAGCGAAGATCGAGCCGTCCACGGCCGGGAGCGCGAGTGTGATCGTCACCCAGTTCAGCCAGGCGAAGTTGCCGGACAGTACGAGCCACAGCTGGGTCAGCACAATCGTCCCGGCGGCCGCGCTCGCGACGGGCTGCGGGGTGAACAGCAGGACGGGGACGATGAGTTGGGTCACATGGTTGGCCGCCACCTCGACCCGGTGGAAGGGCCTCGGGAGATGGTGGAAGAACCAGCTCAGCGGGCCCGGCATCGGCTGTGTCTCATGGTGGTAGTACAGGCAGGTGAGGTTGCGCCAGCACTCGTCGCCGCGGAGCTTGATCAGCCCCGCGCCGAACTCCACCCGGAACAGTACCCAGCGCAGCAGCCACAGCACGAGGACCGGCGGTGCCGTGCGCTCATTGCCGAGGAAGACGGCGAGAAAGCCCGCTTCCAGGAGCAGCGACTCCCAGCCGAAGCCGTACCAGGTCTGACCGACGTTCACGATGGACAGATACAGCGCCCACAGCACCGCCCACCACGCCATCGCGGCCCCGAGCGGAATATGGTCGGCGGCGCCCGCCACCAGTGCCGCGGAGAGCAGACAGCCCGTCCAGGCGCAGAGCGCGAAGAGCCGGTCGGAGTAGCGAAGTTGGAACAGGCTCGGCGCACTGCGCATCGGCACCCGGCGTACGTACGCGGGCACCGGCAGCATGCCCCGCTCGCCGATCAGCGCCCGGAACTGCAGGGCGGCGGTGAGAAAGGCGACCAGATACACGGCGGCCAGAGCCCGCTGGAAGACCAGCCGGCTCAGCCAGTAGTCACTGTCACTGAACCACTCCATTACCCTCAGTATCGGTCCGGGCCAGCCGTCCCACTGTGTGACCGAGCCGCTTGGCGTACAGCTTTTGCGCGACGGGAACGAGAGGGCCCGCCAGCCGCGTGTACCAGCGGGCGGGACGGCTGAAGGCCATGACGGTGAACCACACCGAGCCGTCGTCGCGGATGTCGACCACGAACGACTCCTCGCCGCACTCGGGATGCCCGGTCACGGTGCCGTATCCGAATCCCGCCCGGTCCCTCTCGTACGTGGCCCAGACCACCTGGCACCGGGCGGTGAAGCGCAGCGGGCCGGCCCCGACCGAGATCTCGACCCGGGCACCGGGCTCGGCCCGCACCGCCGTGCTGCGTATCCGGACCCCCGAGCCGCGGTGCATCCGCCAGTCGGTGACCACCGCGGCTGCCGCGTCGAAGACGGCGCGGCCCCGTCCGATCCGGGTGGTGTGGTGGAGGTGCTGATAGCCGTCGGGCAGCGGTCCGAGCCGGGTGGCCCCCACCTCGGGGTAGCTCAGCGTGCGGTGGGTCGAGTGGTCGGTCGAGCGGTCGGTCGTGCGGTCGGCGTTGTTCATGCGGCCGTCTCCTTGAGTCGTCGCCAGGCAAGCATGGAGCAGAGTGCGAATCCGAGGGCGTTGCCGAGGCCGTGAGTCGCGGCCATCCAGGTCAAAGTGGGGTGGGGAAGTCCGGTCGCTTCGCCAAGTGCCCAGCTCAGCGCGAGCAGCATCGTGGCGACCAGCACGGCGGCCGATACGGCCAGCAGGGAGCGGGTGAACCGGTCCTGTCCACCGGTGCGTACATCGCGCCAGGTCAGCAGCGCGACGGCCCACATGCCCGCGGTCAGCACGAGCGCGCCGAGCAGCTCGGCCCAGTCGTCCAGGAAGTAGCCGGCCAGGACGAGGAGGGTGCCGAGCGGGACGCTCAGTGCCGCGAAGCGCCCGGCAGGAGCCGCCGACGTGCGGCAGACGAGCCCTGCCACGAGCGCGGCGGCGAACCCGGCGAAGTGGAAGTGCGGCACGGTCAGCGCCAGGATCGGCAGGCTGAAGCCGAAGAGCTCGTGCCCCGAGCGCTCCGCGACCAGTGCCACACCGGCGACCGACGGGGTCACCAGCGCGGTGAGCACGGCGATTTCGGCCGGTGCGAGCGAGCGGGTGCGGTTCAGTCGGCGTGGGGCCTGCGCGGCGAGGGCCAGTGTGCCGAGCGCGTACACCGCCGCGAGCACCGTCGCAGCCGTCGAGCGCGGCAGCCAGAGAGCAACCGCACCCGGGACGGCGAACACAAGCCAGCTGCGCCGAATGGGCGCGAGCCGGACGGAGTCCATCAGGCCCAGCCCTGCGGGCACGAGCACCAGCATGCCGAGCATCACGATCAGGTTGACCAGTACGGACATCAGGCGCCCCACCCCAGGCTTGAACGTGTTCAATTCTTCGCGGTCGAGACTAGAGGGTTACTTGAACGCGTTCAAGTCGCGGGCGTTGCGGGAATCCGGCAGAACTTGAGGGATACATCTGGGTGCAGAGGCGGGAGATCTTCGTGCGTACACCCCTTCGTCGTCGGTTCTTCGGCCGCCACGTTCGTCGTCGGTACGCCGCGGTCGCCGCGCTGTCCGTCACGCTGTCCTTCTCGCTGCTGGTCTCCGGATGCGACGGCGACAGCAGCACGGCAACGGACTCGGAGGAGGTCTTCCTCCAGCCGGTGGCGGGCCCGGGGCCGGACCCGTACACCCCGTCGACCGTCACGTCCACCGCCGCGCCCTCGCCCGAACCGCCCGCGCCTTCGAGTTCGCCGGGTCCCCCCGCCAGGGGGCAGATGCTGCGCACGGTCTCGGGCGCGACGCCCGGCCTCTACGGCGGAACACAGTCGGTGGCCAGCTGCGACGTGGAGCAGCAGGTGCGATTCCTCGCCGCGGACCAGGCCAAGGCCCGCGCCTTCGCCCGGTCCGCGGGCATCTCCCAGGCGGAGATCCCGGACTTCCTGCGCGGGCTGACCCCCGTCGTCCTGCGCGCCGACACACGCGCCACCAGCCACGGCTACAGCCGTGGCACGGCCACCAGCTACCAGTCCGTGCTGCAGGCCGGGACCTCGGTGCTCGTAGACCAGTACGGCGCGCCGCGTGTGCGGTGTGCCGGCGGAAACCCGCTGAAGCCGCCGGTCGCGGTCAAGGGTGCGGTGCTGCAGACGGGCCGGTCGTGGGTCGGCTACCAGCCCGACCGGGTCGTCGTCATCAAGCCCACCGTTCAGATGGTCGACAGCCTGGTGATCGTCGACATCGTCAACAACACCTGGATCGAGCGGAGGAGCGGGACCGACGGCGAGAAGGACAAGCGGCCCGATGTGCTGCCGCCCGTGAATCCGGACGACATCTACACCTATCCGCCGCCGTCCGAGCTGACCGGGCCGGGCGACTCGCCACAGCCGGGCGACTCGACCGGGCAGAGCGAGCCGGTCAGCCCGCCTGTCGCCCCGTACGCCCCGAGCGAGCCGGTCAGCCCGCCTGTCGCCCCGTACGCCCCGAATGAGCCGGTCAGCCCGCCCATTGCCCCGGACGTCCCGAGCGAGGAGCTGTCCCCGCCGGTCAGCCCCGACATGCCCTCCGACGGTGGAGTCGCACCGTCCCAGCCGGACCTGTTCGTGCCCACCGATGAGCCGGCCGAGCCGGTCACCTTCCAGGGCTGAGCAGGCCCCTCGGACCGGTCGAAGAATCCGACAAATGATGGCAGAGTGGCCCCATGGTTGATCGGGCAGCGGGTGCCCTGTCGCTTCCCGACGACTGGCCGGCCGACCCGGATATGAGGCTGACCCTCAACCGCATGGGCAGCTTCGACTGGGACCTGGTCAGCGGGCTGATGCACCTGGACCAGCCCGGTCTCGACGTGTTCGATGTGCGCCCCGGCGAATACGACGGCCATCCGGAGAGCCTGGCCTTCCGGCTGCCGCCGGACGAGGCCGCCCGGCTGGACGCCCTGGTCTCGCAGGCCCTGAAGAACGGCAGCGACCACTACGGCGCGTATTTCCGCATCCGCACTCGCGACGGAAGCCTGCGCTGGACCCACACTCAGGGCTGTGTCCGCCGCGACGATGCCGGCCGCCCCCTGCGCATCATCGGCGTCGTCCGCGACGCCACCGAGGAACTCTACGACTCCACCGCCCGCATCGAGGCCGATGCCGTGCGTCGCGGGCAGACCAGTGTCGTCGAGAGCACCACCGCGGCTCTCGCCCACGCCAGGACCGTCCAGGACGTCATCGATGTGCTGAAGGACTCCCACGGCCTGGAGCACTTCGGCGCGACCAGCCTGGTCATGGGACTCCTCGAGGCGGGCCGGATCCATCTGGTGGCCGAAGGTCCCGAGGGCTCCTTCGTGCCCGGCACCCGCTACACCCGGGTCGACGAGGAGTACCCGATGAGCGAGGTGGTACGCACGCTGACCCCCCGCTTCATCGAGTCGGAACGGGACTTCGCCGACTCGTATCCGCGGCTGTGGCCGCACATCGCAGACCTCCACATCACCTCGGCCGCCTATCTGCCGCTGATCGCCCAGGGCCGCCCCATCGGAGCCCTCGGCCTGCTGTACGGCGACAGGACCGGCTTCAGCTCCGACGAGCGCAATCTGCTGGTCGCGCTCGGCAGCAGCATCGCGCAGAGCCTCCAGCGCGCCGTGCTCTACGAGCAGGAGCATGACCTCGCCGAGGGGTTGCAGCAGGCGATGCTGCCGCGCCGGATCCCCGATGTGCCCGGGGCGCAGATCGCGGTGCGCTATCGCTCCGCGCGGATCGGCCGGGACATCGGCGGCGACTGGTACGACATCATCGCGCTGCCCGGCGGCCGGGTCGGCGCGGTCATCGGCGACGTACAGGGGCATGACACGGACGCCGCCGCGGTGATGGGGCAGCTGAGGATCGTGCTGCGTGCCTACGCGGCCGAGGGTCACACCCCGGCCACCGTGATGGCGCGCGCCTCCGTCTTCCTTCATGAACTGGACACCGAGCGGTTCGCGACCTGCACCTATGCGGAGGCGGACCTGACGACCGGGGTGGTCCAGGTGGTGCGGGCCGGGCATATCGACCCGCTGATCCGTGACACCGACGGCAGCTGCCGCCGGGTGCCTGTCGAGGGCGGGCTGCCGCTGGGGCTCTCGGCCGAGTTCGACCAGCTCGAATACCCCGTCAGCACCGTGGAGTTGGACCCCGGCCAGACGCTCCTGCTGTACACCGACGGACTGGTGGAGCAGCCCGGTGCCGACCTCGACGACGGGATGCAGCTGCTGTCCGCGCTGGTGCGCAGCGGCCCGCGCGATCTGCAGCTGCTCGCCGACCGGCTCTGCGAGGTGGTGGACGAGCGGGCCGGGGACGACGATGTGGCGCTGCTGCTGCTGCGCCGCAGGGGTGCGTACACGCCGCAGTCCGGCGGACGGCTGCAGCAGCAAGTCGCGCAGAACGACCCGGAGGCGCTGCGCTCGGCCCGGCACATGGTCAAGGCCGCGGTACGGGCCTGGGGCGCGCGTGAGCGCTCGGACGAGATCGAGCTGGTGGCCGACGAGCTGGTCACGAACGCGCTGATGCACACCGACGGGGGCGCGATCGTGACCATCCGGGTCCTTGCGGGCTCCGAGCGGCGGCTTCGGGTGGATGTGGAGGACCGCTCCAGTGCGCTGCCGCGTCGGCGCGAAGCGGGTGAGTCGGGGGTCTCGGGCCGCGGACTGATGCTGGTGGACCGGCTGGCGGAGTCCTGGGGCGTGGATTCGAGAGGCGGCGGCAAGGCCGTGTGGTGCGAATTCATCGTCCCGGAGAGGTCGACCAACTGATTATTACCTGTTGTTAACTGTGCGTGAAGTGATCGTACTTGAACGTAACCGACCGGAGGCGATTGACTGTGCATCACTGGCCTTCTAGTTCAACCTTCTAGGACAAGAGGACCCTTTGAGCAGTGAGCTCCTCGCACCACTCGATCTGGCGTTCTGGCACCTCGAGTCCGCCGGCCATCCGATGCACCTCGGCGCCCTCGCCCTCTTCGCCCCGGCTCCCGGGGCCGAGAGCGGCGAGTCCGTCCTCGAACTGCTCGCCACGCGTGCCGCCGCGATCCGCAGGCTGCGGATGCGGGTCAGGGACGTCTGGCTGCCGGTCGGCGGAGCCGCCTGGTCCGTGGCCAAGGACTTCGACGTACGGCGCCATGTCCACCATGTCCGCCTCCCGGACGGCTCCTTCACCGCCGAGGCGGTCGCCATCGCGGGTGAGCTGATGGAGCGGCCACTCGAACGGGGTCTGCCGCCCTGGGAGATGTATCTGCTGACCGGGGAGCCGGGCGGCCCGTTCGCGGTGCTGGTCAAGCTTCACCATGCGCTGGCGGACGGAATGCGCGCGGTCGCGATCGGGGCCGGAATCTTCGACCAGATCGCCGATGCCCGCAGGATCGGGGCGCGCAGGGCAAGGCCCGTGCCACAGCGCTCCTGGCTCCCCGGGCCGGGGCAGATGGCCGGCTTCGCCCGGGGCCGCATCGAGGAGCTGGGCCGGGCGCTCGACGTCGGGGCCTCGGTCGTACGCGCCAGTCGGCTCGACCCGCGCGGAGTGCCCGCTCTCTCGGCCGGGTCGAGCGGCACCAGGCGGCTCGCCACGGCCGTGCTCGACCTGGAGGACGTGCACCGCGTACGCAAGGCGGTGGGCGGCACCGCCAACGACGTGCTGCTCGGCGCCGTCGCGGGCGGGCTGCGGCGATGGCTGGAGGAGCGTGGGGAGCAGCTGCCCGCGGCCGACCCGCGCGCCCTGGTGCCCGTCTCCCGGCGCAGGCCCGGCAGCTCGTCCGGATCGGGCAACAAGTTCTCCGCGTATCTGGTCGAACTGCCCGTCCGCGACCCCGACCCGCGCTCCCGGCTCGATGCCGTACGCACCGCGATGGACCGCAACAAGGCGGCAGGGCCGTCGCGCGGGGCCGGGGCGCTCGCGGTACTCGCAGATCAACTGCCGCCGCTGGCGCACCGGTTCGGCGCGCCGCTGGCGGGCGGCGCGGCCCGGATGCTCTTCGACATCCTGGTGACGAGCGTGCCGCTGCCGCGCTCGGCGCTGTCGCTGGGCGGCTGCCCGCTGCGCGAGATCTACCCGATGGCGCCGCTGGCCCGCGGGCAGTCGCTGGCGATCGCGATGTCGACATACGGCGGGCAGGTGCATGTGGGCCTGGTCGCCGACGGCAAGGCCGTGCCGGACCTCGGCAAGCTCGCGCGGAGTGTGGGGGAGGAGCTGGAAGAACTCCTGACGCTGAGCCAATAGATCGGACAGCTTGGCCCCGGCGCACGACCTGGCCGGGAGGCACGTGCGACGGCTCGCAGCGCGAAGCTGCCGCGCCATGCTGGGATGTGCCGCCTCTCTCATCACACCGAGCCGATCAGGTCAAGGGTGTTGACGCCCTCAAGTGATCCGATGAATATTCGTCGTGATCGGCGAACGCCACGGCGAAGGGGCAGCAGCGGATGCGATGGAGCACGCTCGGACGCGGCGCGGTCGAGATCACCGAGTTGTCCTTCGGGGCGGCGGGAATCGGCAATCTGTACACCGCTGTCGAGCCCGCCGAGGCCGCCGCCGTGGTCGACGCCGCCTGGGACGCGGGCATCCGCACCTTCGACACCGCACCCCACTACGGACTCGGCCTCTCCGAACGCCGACTGGGCGAGGCGCTGCGCACCCGGCCCCGCGATGCGTACACCCTCTCCACCAAGGTCGGAAGGCTGCTCGAACCCTGCCCGGCCGACGGCGACGACCTCGCGGACGGCTTCGCCGTGCCCGCCGACCACCGTCGGGTATGGGACTTCAGCGCAGACGGCGTACGCCGCAGCATCGAGGAGAGCCTGGTCCGGCTCGGCCTCGACCGGATCGACATCGTCTATCTGCACGATCCGGACGAGCACGAGGAAGCCGCCTTCCGCCACGGCTATCCGGCCCTGGAACGCCTGCGCGCCGAAGGCGTCGTCGGTGCGATAGGCGCCGGTATGAACCAGGCCCCGATGCTCACCCGTTTCCTTCGTGACACCGATGTCGACGCCGTCCTGTGCGCCGGCCGCTACACCCTGCTCGACCAGAGCGCCCTCGCCGAGCTGCTGCCCGAGGCCGCCGCCCGCGGCAGGAGCGTCGTCGTGGGCGGGGTCTTCAACTCCGGACTGCTCGCCGACCCGCGCCCCGGCGCCACCTACGACTACACGGCCGCGCCCGACGACATCCTGCGGCGCGCACAGCGCCTCAAGTCGGTCGCCGAACGGTACGGCGTACCGCTGCGGGCCGCCGCCCTGCACTATCCCCTGGCCCATCCGGCCGTCGCGGGCGTCCTGATCGGCGCCCGCTCCGCCGACGAAGTACTGGACGCGGCGGACATGTTCGCCCTGGACGTCCCGCCCGCGCTCTGGGACGAACTGCGTGCCGAAGGACTGCTGCCGAAGGACGGGGACGCCCGATGAAAGTCGCCCTGCACACCAAGGTCCGCGCCGACCGCATTGCCGAGTACGAGGCGGCGCATCGCGAGGTCCCCGAGGAGCTGACCGCCGCGATCCGTGCGGCGGGCGCCACCTCCTGGACCATCTGGCGAAGCGGCACCGACCTCTTCCACCTCCTCGACTGCACCGACTACGCCCGGCTGCTCGCCGCCCTGGAGCAGCTCCCCGTCAATATCGCCTGGCAGGCCCGGATGACCGAGCTGCTCGACGTCGTACACGACTACTCCTGCGACGGCGCCGAGGCCGGACTGCCCGTCGTCTGGGAGCTGTGAGCCGATGGTGATCATCGACGCCCACCACCATGTGTGGGACCTCTCCGTACGGGACCAGGAGTGGATCACCGGTCCCGAGATGGCCCCCATCCGCCGCACCTTCTCGCTCGACGACCTCGCCGCCGAGACGCGCACGACGGGCGTGGGCGCCACCGTCCTCGTCCAGACGGTCACCGTCGCCGACGAGACACCCGAATTCCTCGCTCTCGCCGACGGCAGCGACCTCGTCGCGGGAGTCGTCGGCTGGACCGACCTCACCGCGCCCGATGTCGCCGACACCCTCGCCCGGCTGCGCGAACTCCCCGGCGGGGACCGGCTCGTCGGCATCCGCCACCAGGTCCAGGGGGAGCCCGACCCCGCCTGGCTGCTGCGCCCCGACGTACAGCGCGGCCTTGCTTCCGTTGCCGCCGCCGGACTCGTCTACGACCTCGTGGTCCAGCCGCACCAGCTGCCCGCGGCGGCCGAGGCGGCTGCCCGGCTGCCCGAGCTCACCTTCGTACTCGACCATCTCGGCAAGCCGCCCATCGCGGCCGGGGAGCTGGAGCCCTGGGCGAGCGATGTCCGCGCACTCGCGGCCCGGCCGAACACCGTCTGCAAACTCTCCGGGATGGTCACCGAGGCGGCCTGGTCGACCTGGACCACACCCGATCTGAGCCCGTACGCCGACATGGTGCTCGACTCCTTCGGCCCCGGCCGGCTGATGTTCGGCTCCGACTGGCCCGTGTGCCGGCTCGCCGCGAGCTACGCCGAGGTCCTCGCGGCGGCCCGCGCGCTCACCCACCGGCTGAGCGACGAGGAACGCCACGCCGTCTTCGAGACCACCGCGAGCCGCGTCTACGGACTCTGAAGCCGCGTCCACGGACCCCGAAACTGCGGGAGCCGGGAGCCTGCGGCACCCTGGATGCATGCCGGAGCTGCCCGAGGTCGAAGCGCTGAGAGAGTTCCTCGACGGCCATCTGGTGGGACAGGAGATCGTTCGTGTCCTGCCGCTGGCGATCAGCGTCCTGAAGACGTACGACCCGCCGCTCACCGCCGTCGAGGGCGCCGAGGTCACCGCCGTGGACCGGCACGGGAAGTGGCTCGACATCAGCGCGGGCGGCCTCCATCTGGTCGCCCATCTCGCGCGGGCGGGCTGGCTCCAGTGGAAGGACGAATTCCCGGCCGCGCCGCCGCGCCCCGGCAAGGGACCCCTCGCCCTGCGTACGGTTCTCGCGTCGGGCAGCGGCTTCGACCTCACCGAGGCGGGCACCACCAAGCGGCTGGCCGTTCATCTCGTACACGACCCGGCCGAGGTGCCCGGCATCGCTCGTCTCGGCCCGGATCCGCTCGCGGACTCCTTCGGCCGCGACGCCTTCGCCGCGCTGCTCGCGGGGGAACGGCGGCAGATCAAGGGCGCGCTGCGGGATCAGAGCCTGATCGCCGGGATCGGCAACGCGTACAGCGACGAGATTCTGCATGCCGCGAAGATGTCGCCGTTCAAGCCCGTCCAGAATCTCGACGAGGACGAGACCACCGCCCTGTACGAGGCCCTGCGCGCCACACTGAGCGAGGCCGTCGAGCGCTCGCGCGGAGTCGCCGCGGGGCGGCTCAAGGCCGAGAAGAAGAGTGGTCTGCGCGTCCACGGCCGCACGGGTCAGCCGTGCCCCGTCTGCGGTGACACCATCCGCGAGGTCTCCTTCAGCGACTCCTCGCTGCAGTACTGCCCCACCTGCCAGACGGGTGGCAAACCGCTCGCCGACCGCAGACTCTCGCGCCTGTTGAAGTAGCGCCGCCCTCAGCGGGTACCCCTTGAGGGAGCTACCCCTTGAGGGAGACGAGCGGCTGTCCGTCCTGCGTACGGACCTCCCAGCGGCCGATCTCGCCGCTCGGCACGTCCGTTCCCCCCTCGATGTCCAGCGGCTCCTCATGACCGCCCGACCCCGGCATCCCGTAGCCGCCTTCCGGCACCGACCAGGTGAGCACCGGGTGTTCGATGCCGTCCTTGCCCACGGCGACCAGTCGGCAGGTGCGCGGTCCGGGGAGATGCGTGAGGCGCATCGCGACCGCCGTGCCCCAGGCCCTCTTCTGCACCGCCGCGGCCACGGTGATACCTGTCCTGGCGTCCGTCGCCACGACCCTGCCTTCGGGGGCAACCGCGCCGCCGCTCCGCAGCGCCACTGCCGCCGCGGGCAGGGCGACGATCAGCGCGGCGGCCGCCGCGACCAGCCGCAGCCGGCGCCTGCGGCTCCGCTGCTTGAACACCGCGACCTCGTCGGTCAGCCGGTCGAGCAGCCGCGGTCCCGGCCGCGCCTCGACCCGCTCGGGTCCGGCGAGTTCGGCCACCGCGGCGGCGACGGAGGTGAAGTCGGAGAGGCGTACCGTACACATCACGCACTCGGCGAGATGCTCCTCGAACCGGAACGCGTCCGCGGGCTCCAGGACGCCCAGCGCATAGGCGGCCACGTCCTGATGCCGCTGCTGCATGCTCATGGCGTCCTCGATTCGTCTCTTCGCCCCGTACGGTGCTGCGTTGCGTGTGTTGTGGTCTGTTGCCCAGGAGTACGGACCAGGTGCGCGCTGTGCTCAACTCAGTACGTGGCGAACGCAACCGCCGGGGCGGCTCGGTCCGTGCGGCAGGGTGACAGGCAGAATGTGTGCATGACAGGTGGAGAGACGGGTACCAGCATGACCGTGCCGCACCCCGACAACGCCCATGTTCAACTGCTGCTCGGCGCGTATGTCCTCGGTGCCCTCGGCGCGGCCGAGGACGCCCGGGTCTCCGGCCATCTGCAGCTCTGCGACCCCTGCCGGACCGCCTACCTCGACATGGCCGACGCGCCCGCGCTGCTCGCGCTGTTCTCCGAGGACGATCTGCTCGACGGCCTCGGCGACGCCGCACCGTAGTCGCCTCGGTCGCGGCACGCCTAAACTCCGCAGCATGCTGCGCGTACTGGCTGTCGACGACGAGAAACCGGCCCTCGAAGAGCTCCTCTACCTGCTGCGCTCCGACTCCCGCATCAGGAGCGCCGAAGGAGCCACGGACGCCACCGAGGCGCTGCGCCGCATCACCCGGGCGCTCGACGCGGGCCCGGACGGAGCGGACGCCATAGACGTCGTCTTCCTCGACATCCACATGGCCGGGCTCACCGGTCTCGACGTCGCCAGACTGCTCGCGGGATTCGCCCGCCCGCCGCTGATCGTGTTCGTCACCGCCCACGAGGGCTTCGCCGTCCAGGCCTTCGACCTCAAGGCCGTCGACTATGTGCTCAAGCCGGTGCGCAGGGAACGGCTGGCCGAAGCCGTACGCCGGGTGCGCGACCTGGTCGTCACGGCGCGCGAGGCGCGGCAGCCCGAACCGGCCGGGCCCGTCCCGTACGCCGCCGCGCTCCCCGTGGCACACCAGGCCCCGCCGGAGACCATCGGCAGCGCCGAGCAGATACCGGTCGAACTGGGCGGGGTCACCCGGTTCGTACCGATCGACGACATCACCTATGTCGAGGCCCAGGGCGACTACGCCCGGCTGCACACCGACGACGGCAGCCATCTGGTGCGCATCCCGCTGTCCACCCTGGAGGAGCGCTGGGCCTCGCGTGGCTTCGTACGCATCCACCGCAGCCATCTCGTCGCCCTCGCCCGCATCGACGAACTGCGCCTGGACGCCGGGACGACCACCGTCAGGGTCGGCGCGGCGGAGCTCGCGGTCAGCCGCCGCCATGCGCGCCAGCTGCGCGAACTGCTGATGTTCCCGCGTAACTCCAAGGGCACGGGAGGCACCCCGACCGCCAGGGGCTGAGCCGCTGCCCTGGACCACGCTCGACCGTTCGACGGCCGTACGCGGCCGCTCGTCGCCCCACCGCAGCCGTACGGCGACGGGCGTCGTCCGCCGACCGAACCGGATCCGGATTCGGCGCCGGCCGCCCTTGACCGCGACCTAGTCTTGGTGCGGGAGAAGGGGCCTGATGTCCGACATCGAAGCACTGCTGGCGGAGCTGCGGAGCCTGCCGACGACCCGAGTGTCCAGCGCTCGTGACCTCGAGGCCCTGCTCGCCACGGTGAAGAGCGCCGCCGGGCGCTGGGCGGATGTGCTGTACGAAATCCAGGAATCCGCACAGGGACTCGTCGGCCCGCGCGCCGAGGCCGCCCTCGAAGTCGCCTTCCGCAGGGCCGAGGAGTCGTACGTCGAGCTGGAGATCGCGCTGAGCGACTGCGCCCAGCGCACCGGGTACTGAAGCGCACGGGATCCGGGCAGCGCAGGGGGTACTGATCGGTATCTACCGTAGGTAATCGCTCCTGCGTAGACTCCACAGCTCCCGAGTGTTCGCCGACAGACGCTGGAGCGGACGACGATGTCTGCAGAGCAACACCCCCGCCGTGAGGTGGTCACCGGCGTGCCGCGCGGCGCGAGGCGTGCGCCTGGGCACGCGCCCGCCCGTTCCGAGATCAGCGAGCAGACGACACTCGGTGCCACCTATGTGCGTTCCCTGATGCGCAGCCAGCTGCGGGCCGCGCTGTACGCACTGGGGGCGCTCGCCCTGCTCGTCGGTTCGCTGCCGCTGCTCTTCGCGCTCCCCGCCGCGTTCAACAGCTCCCTCTCCTCGCCGGAGCCCTTCGTCTGGGCGGCCCTCGGCGTGGCGGTCTACCCGGTGATGTGGCTGACCGCCCGCTGGTACGTACGCCGGGCCGAGCGCAATGAACAGGACTTCACCAGGCTCGTCGAAGGACGCTGACCCGTGCTCCCGGGGCAGGCCCAGTGAACCAGACCTACGCGGTGACGGCCGTCACCGTCGTGGTGCTCGCCACCGTGCTCATCGGCGCGCTCGGTCTGCGCATATCCCGTACCACCTCCGACTTCTACGTCGCATCGCGCACCGTCAAGCCCGGCCTCAATGCCGCCGCCATCAGCGGCGAGTACCTCTCCGCAGCCTCCTTCCTCGGCATTGCCGGCCTGGTGCTGCTGCAGGGCCCGGACATGCTCTGGTACCCGGTCGGCTACACGGCCGGCTATCTCGTTCTGCTGGTGCTCGTCGCCGCTCCGCTGCGCCGCTCCGGGGCGTACACCCTGTCCGACTTCGCCGAGGCCCGGCTGGAGTCCGCGGCCGTGCGCAGGCTCGCCAGCCTCTTCGTCGTCGGTATCGGCTGGCTCTATCTGCTGCCCCAACTGCAGGGCGCGGGCCTGACCCTGGAGATCCTCACCGGCGCGCCCGACTGGGTCGGCGGTCTTGTCGTCGCCTTTGTCGTCACGGGGGCCGTCGCGGCGGGCGGGATGCGGAGCATCACCTTTGTGCAGGCCTTCCAGTACTGGCTCAAGCTCACCGCGCTGCTGGTGCCGGCGCTCTTCCTCGTCGCGGCCTGGGTCGGCGACGGCACACCCCGCGCCCGCTTCGACGCGCCGACCGTGCTGCGTGAACACACCGACGTACGCATCGACGACACCGTCCGGGTCGACCTCGACGAGCCGCTGACACTGACCGTCACCGGCGACATCGACCACACCGCGTACGAGAACCGCACGACCACCCTCGACAAGGGCACCCACCGCATCGGGTCGGGCACGACCCTCGGCCTCCCGCCGGGCGCCCAGGTGCCCGAACGGGCCTCGTCGGAGGCCGATCCCGCCAGCTGGTCCCAGCCGCTGTCCGGCGGCCGGGACGGCTACCACCTGTATGCGACGTACGGACTGATCCTCGCCACCTTCCTCGGCACGATGGGCCTTCCGCATGTCGCCGTCCGCTTCTACACCAGCCCCAACGGGCGCGCCGCCCGGCGCACCACCCTCGTCGTCCTGGGCCTGATCGGCGCCTTCTATCTGCTGCCGCCCGTCTATGGCGCGCTCGGGCGGATCTACGCACCCGAACTCGCCCTCACCGGCGCCGCGGATGCGGCCGTGCTGGTGCTGCCCGAGCGGATCGTCGGCGGAATAGCGGGGGATCTGCTCGGGGCGCTGCTGGCGGGCGGCGCTTTCGCCGCGTTCCTGTCCACCGCGTCCGGACTGACCATGTCCGTGGCCGGCGTCATCACACAGGATGTGCTGCCCTCGCGCGGCGTACGGTACTTCCGCCTCGCGACCCTCCTCGCCATGGCGGTGCCACTGGCCCTGAGCGTCGTGGCCACCAATGTGCCGGTCGCCGACGCGGTGGGGCTGGCGTTCGCCGTCTCGGCGTCCTCGTTCTGCCCGCTGCTCGTCCTCGGCATCTGGTGGCGACGGCTCACCCCGCCCGGCGCCGCCGCCGGGCTCGTCATCGGCGGCGGGGCCGCCCTCACCGCCGTGATGGCCACGCGCGCGGGGCTCCCGCCCCAGGGCTGGGTGCACACCCTGATGGCCTGGCCCGCCGTATGGTCCGTGCCCCTCGGCTTTCTGACCATGGTGCTGGTCTCGCTGGCCACCCCGCGCCACATACCCGCCGGCGCCGCCGCGATCCTCGCGCGACTGCATCTGCCGGAAGACCTCGTCGGCCGGCCCCAGCCCGAAGGAGCGGAACGATGACCGGGACGGGAATGGCGGCACTGGCCGCCGCCGGGGCCCTGTTGCTCGCGGCCGGTGTCGCGCTCGGCAGGCTGACGGCACGGCGCGGAGCCGGCGGCGACCTCGATCTGGGCACCCCCGTCGAACGGGCCACCTTCCACACCCTGCACACCGCATCTCTCGCGGCGCCCCCGCTGCGAGCCGGCCTCACCGAGGACACCGCACGCAAGGCCGCCCGGCGGCTGCGCTCGCTGCTCGGCACCGAGGCGCTCTGCCTCACCGACCGCGATTCGGTGCTCGCCTGGGACGGGGGCGGCGCCGACCACCACGAGCAGCGTGTGATGGTGCGCGTCGCCGACGTGCTGGAGTCCGGACGCAGCAAGAGCGTGCACACCGAGTGCGAGGACCTGGAGTGCCCGTTGCGCTGGGCCGTGATCGCCCCGCTCACCGGCGAGGAGGGGGTGCTCGGCGCGCTCGTCGCCTACGGTTCGCGCGAGTCGGCCGTTCTGGTGCGCGCCGCGACCGAGGTGGCGCGCTGGGTCTCCGTACAACTGGAACTGGCGGAGCTCGACCGCTCCCGCACCCGGCTGATCGAGGCCGAGATCCGTGCCCTGCGCGCCCAGATATCGCCGCACTTCATCTTCAACTCGCTCGCCGCCATCGCATCCTTCGTCCGCACCGACCCCGAGCGGGCCCGCGAACTGCTGCTGGAATTCGCCGACTTCACCCGCTACTCCTTCCGCAGACACGGCGACTTCACCAACCTCGCCGACGAACTGCGCTCCATCGAGCAGTACCTGGCACTCGCCGGGGCCCGCTTCGGCGATCGGCTCACGGTGACCTTGCAGGTCGCGCCGGAGGTGCTGCCGGTGACGCTGCCCTTCCTGTGTCTGCAGCCGCTCGTCGAGAACGCGGTCAAACACGGTCTGGAGGACTCCAGGAAGGAGTGCCGCGTCACGATTGCGGCGCAGGACGCCGGAGCCGAGGCGATGGTGACCATCGAGGACGACGGTGTGGGCATGGACCCGGCCGTGCTGCGGGGGATCCTCGCGGGGGAGCGCACCGGCTCTGCCGGGATCGGCCTGTCCAATGTCGACGAACGGCTGCGCCAGGTGTACGGAGACGATCACGGGCTCGTCATCGAGACGGGCGTCGGCGCCGGCATGAAGATCACGATCCGTATCCCCAAATACCGGTCGGGCGTGCACTCCTCGGCCGGCCACCGGTCCGCGGAGTGAGATTTTTCGGGGCCTTTGAGTCGTCTCGCCCCTCAGTTCGTATCAGTGGGCGATTCGCACCAACGAGGGTCGCATCCACGACGGGGAGTACGAGATGAGCACCCTGCAGCCGCCAGTGGCAGCCAACCGTGACGATCTGCGCAGTCTGCTCGGCGCGCTCGATCCGGGCGACCGCGCGGTGGTCCGTCAACTTCACCTTCGGCGCAGCACCCCCGGCGAGGCGGCGGCCGCTCTCGGCATTCCGGTGGCCGAGGTGCACCGCCGGGCGACGCGCGCCGTCCGGCTGCTCAGCCGCGGGGCCAGACAGTTCGATGCTGCGTAAGTTGTGCGGCGGCGGTCCCTCAGAAGAGATGGATGGCCAGATGGCTCAGCGGAAGACCGAGCTGCCAGGCCGGCGTCCATATCTGCTCGCACTCGTCGACGGGCGCATCCATCGGTCCCGCCGGATGCCAGGGCTCTCTCTCGCCCAGGTCGGCGGCGAGCAGTTCGGTCTGCCGCAGCCATCTCCAGGCGTCGAGCGCCAGGGCCAGGTCCGGATCGGCCCCTTCGCCCAGATCGCGCTCCCGCTCCTGCCGGGCGGCAAGCCGCTCCTCGGCCCACTGAGGCCAGGGATGGCCGTAGGAGGTGAGGGAGAGCCACTCGTCGATCCGGGAGACGGCGCGGATGCCCGCGAGTTCGTCCGCGCCGTCGCACAGATAGATGGTGAGGGCCAGGGTCTGCCGGCCCGCGCGGTACTCGAGCGAACCCTGCTCCACGAGAGCGCCCGTGCGGAGCATCTCGTCGGCGATGTACTCGGCGCAGAGCCACGCCATGGGGACTGCCAGCCTGCCACCGCTGGTGCCGTTCGAACTTTCGGGCTGCACGTTTCCCACCTTCCTCCCGGACGACTTCGTGTGCCGACTCGACGACGACTCGAGCACGAGCCTCCACCGAGAGACACGGCTCGCGGCCCGTCTTTACTCAACTTGAGCGTGAGGTTTCGCATACTGTCGCCCCTTGGCCGGGGCCCGAGGGGGACAAGGACACCGCAGGGACATCCGGGGCGCGGGGGACTGGCCCGCCGTCTGCGGACGAGCGATCCGGGGCACATCGACAACGCGGAACAGTGCGCGTCCGCGACGGCTGGGCGGAGAGACCTGGCCCCAGTGGCGCGCCGGCGGGGACGGGGTGGTGGCCGCCGTGCTGGTCGGTCGTGAAGAACAAGTCGGCACATTGCGCGGACTGCTCGACGAGGCAGTGGCAGGATGCGGCGGCTCGGCGCTGGTCGAGGGCGAGCCGGGTGCCGGCAGGACACGGCTGCTGACGGAAGCCCTGTCGGCTGCGGCCGGGCTCGGCTGTCGGGTACGACACGGCAGCGGCGACGAACTGTGGCAGGGCTACCCGCTCCGTGCGGTTCTCGACTGCCTGTACGGGGACGACGCCGCCGCGGACCCCGGGCGCGCCGGGATCGTCGGGCTGCTGAACGGCGAGGGCGCCGACACACCGACGGCCGAGGCGTCCCTGCTGGCCGCCATGGACCGGCTGCTGGCCGTCGTCGAGGAGAGCTGCTCCGAGGGGCCGCTCGTTCTCGTACTCGACGATCTGCAGTGGGCCGACGACGCGAGTTTGCTGACCTGGCAGCGCCTCACCACGGCCGCCCCGCGGCTGCCGCTGCTCCTGGTGGCCTCGTGCCGGCCCGTGCCCAGACGCCGTGAACTCGACCGGCTGCGGGCCGGGTTGGTGGAGCGCGGCACCCTGCCTCTTCACCTCGGCCCGCTCACGCCAGAGGAGACCGACCGGCTGGTGGAGAACCTCGTCGGCGCGGTCCCGGGGCCACGGCTGCGTGGACGGGCCGGGCTTGCGGGCGGAAACCCGCGCTATGCCGAGGAGTTGGTGACGGGTCTGCTCGCTGAAGGAGCCCTCGACATCGCCGACGGGCGCGCCGAAATCGGCGCACACGACGGGGGAGCCGGCGCTCTGCGCTCCCTGGCGGACACGATCGGCTTTCTCTCCCCGTCCTCGTACGAGACGCTGCGTCAGGCGGCCCTGTTCGGCGTGGAGTTCGACGCCGGGCAGTTGGCCGTTGTGCTTGGACGGACGACCCGCGAGCTGCTGGCGGACCTCGGGGAATCGATCGCCGCAGGACTGCTGAGCGACACGGGGGACCGGCTGCGGTTCCGGCATGAGCTGGTCCGCGAGGCGCTGTACGCCGGTATTCCCGGCTCGGTGCGCTCGGCGCTGCATCTGGACACCGCGCGGGCACTCGCCGACGCCGGAGTGGCCCCGCCCGTCGTCGCCGCGCAGTTGCGCGGGATGTCGGGGCCGATGACGGGGTGGGCGGTGCACTGGCTTGTGGAGAACGTCGGAACCCTCAACGCCCAGTCGCCTCAGCTCGCCGCAGAGTTGATCGAGCGGGCCATCGAGCAGGGCTGGCCCAGCGACGCCGACCGTCCGGTACTCGAGGACCGGCTGGCCGAGGCGGCGACGCTGTTGCGCCGCCCGGAGTCGGCCGGTCTTGTACGCACCCTGCGTGACCGGGTGGAGGACCCCGTGCGTCGTGCGGTGCTCGGGTTCACGCTCACCTCGGCGCTGATGGTGCAGGGGGACACGGTTCAGGCGCTGAAGGCCACCGACGAGGCCCTGGCCGAGCCGGGGCTCTCCGCCGACTGGCACATCCGGCTCGTGGCGTGCCGGGTGCTCTGCCATGCGGATCTGGACCGGCTGGACGAGGCACACGCCGAGGGGGAGGAGGCCGTCGCGGCGGCCGAACGGCTCGGTGATCCGCTGGTCGAGGCCGAGGCGCGGCATGCGATGGCCTATGTGTACTACCGGCTCGGCCGGGAGCGGGACAGCCTCGGCCACGCGGCGCGGGGCATCGCCCGGGCCAGACAGGTCCCGGCCGCCGCAGACATCCGGCTGCTGATGCTCGTGAACGCCGCGGAGGGGTACGACCGGCTCGACGAGGTGGAGCAGGCGGAGGAGGCCCTTGACGAGGCGGGGACGCTGGCCCGGCGCGCGGGCTCCACGGGCCGGCTTGTCGGGATCGAGGCGCGCCGCGCCGGACTGCACTTCCGGCGCGGGTGCTGGGACCGGGCGGCCGGACATCTGGAGCGGGCCGCCGAGCTGAAGGTGTCGGACCCCTGGGTGCCGGTGATCGTCCACGGGATGCACGCCCTGATCCTCGGCCACCGCGACCAGCGCGCGGCGGCGGTCGCGCATCTGGAGCGGGTGGCGCCGGACGCCCTCGCCATCGGCACGGTGGTGCGGCGCGAGGCCGCCCATCTTCTGCTGGCCCGGTCGCTCCTTGCGGAGCGTGACGGCCGTCCGGGGGACGCGCTGCGGGTGCTGCTGCCCGTGCTGTCACCCGAGTACGCGGCCGACATGGTGCATGAGCGGCACCGGCTGCTGCCCGAAGTGGTCCGGCTCGCCCTGGAGTCGGGGGATGCCGCGAGCGCCGAGGCGGCGGTGGCGGCCTGCGAGGCGGAGGCGGCCCAGGCCCCCGAGTACCCCGGTCCAAGAATCGCGGCGATCCGCTGCCGCGGACTGTTCGCCCAGGATCCGGCGGTCATCGGCCAGGCCGTTTCGTACTACGAGGGCGGCTCGTGGCCGCTCCTGCTGGGGACGACGCTGGAGGATCTGGCGGTGGCGCAGGCCTGGCACGGAGACCTCGCGGCGTCGCGCGTCAGTCTTGGCCGGGCAGTCGATGCGTACGGCGGTCTCGGCGCCCGGTGGGACATCGCCAGGGCCGTGGCCCGGCTGCGCACGCTGGGGGTCCGCAGGGGCAGCCGCACCACCCGCCGCAGGGCAACCAGCGGCTGGGAGTCGCTCACCCCCGCCGAGCTGAAGGTCGCGCTGCTGGTCGCGCAGGGGCGCTCGAACCCGGAGATCGCGACGGATCTGTATCTGTCCCGCCGGACCGTCCAGACCCATGTGTCCCACATCCTCGGCAAGTTGCAGCTGCGCTCGCGCACCGAGGTGGCGAGGGAGGCCGCGCTGCAGAGCGCGGGGGAGTGAGACGGGTCAGTAGGCCGTCGCGCCGTAGCCGGGCAGCACCTTGCGCAGGGCGCGCAGCGCGTAATACGTGCGGGACTTGACGGTGCCCGGGGGGATGCCGAGCGCCTCGGAGGCCTCGGCCACCGACAGCCCCCGGAAGTAGATCTGTACCAGCACC
Source organism: Streptomyces sp. NPDC019890 (assembly GCF_044903445.1). Taxonomy (NCBI): domain Bacteria; kingdom Bacillati; phylum Actinomycetota; class Actinomycetes; order Kitasatosporales; family Streptomycetaceae; genus Streptomyces; species Streptomyces sp. NPDC019890. The sequence goes on from NZ_JBJDQK010000011.1 coordinate 151,589, forward strand.
TCGCGGTGCTCACGACTCAGCGACCTGACGGCATGGCGCACATCGAGCGCGGTGGAGGACGTCTCGGAGTGGTCGTCGGCGACGGGGGCGTGGTCCAGGCTTTCCGCGGCCACCTCGGTGGGGCGGGCCTGCCGGGCCCGGCGCGCGTCGATCGCGAGTCGACGGCCCACGGTGAACAGCCATGGGCGCATCGACTCATGGTCGGTCTCCAACGCCTCGGGATGTCGCCATGCGCGCACCAGGGTCTCCTGCACCAGATCCTCGGCCCGCTGACGGTCCCCGTAGGTGAGTCCGAGGAGGAAGCGGAACAGGGCTCTGCCGTGCTCACGCTGCAGCTCGGCGAGGGCGTGTTCGCCGGTACGGGGCGCGGTCGCCGTGGGGCCGGTCCGCTGGTCCAGAGCCGTGGTCACCGTAACTCTCCTTCTGACGGTCCGTTCACCGCGTCGGCCAGGCTGTACCGACTCCCCGAGGGTGGCGGGGCAGGCCCGCGGAGTTATCCGCCAGCTGGCGGATACGGGGCTGTTCGGCGCTGAGCGGCCGTATGGGACGACGAGGGCGGCGACGAACGGTCGAACGGACGCGACAAGCGGTACGGCGGAGCGCGGCCGACAGCCGGAATGGTTGGGGGTGGTCGACGTTGCGCGTCCGACGGCGGGCCGACGCGGTCCACGGGCGGGCGTCGCGGCCCCTCGGAACGGCGGTCGGAAAGGCTGAGGGCGGTAGTCGATGCCCCTCGGAACGGCAGCCGGCACAGTTCAGGGCAGTCGCCGATGCCGTCTCAGGCCGTTGCCGATGCCCTGCGTCGTGCGTAACCCGGCAGGCAGCGGGCGAGCGCACGCAGCGCGTAGTACGAACGCGACTTGACCGTCCCCGCCGGTATGCCGAGTGCCTGAGCCGCCTCGTTCACGCTCAGCCCGTAGAAGTAGATCTGCACCAGCACCGCGCGGTGCTCGGGGCTCAGCGACTCGACCGCGGCCCGCACGTCGAGCGCCGCGACGGCCGTCTCGGTGATGTCCGCCGGGTCCGGGGTCGTCGCCAGCACCCCGTCGCCGATCTCCGTGGGGCGCGCCAGCCGCGAGCGGCGGGCGTCGATCGCGAGCCGCCGCCCGACCGTGAAGAGCCAGGGCCGCATCGACTCGTAGGGGCCCTCGAAGGCCTCGGGGTGCTGCCAGGCCCGTACGAGCGTCTCCTGCAGCAGGTCCTCGGCGCGTTGCTGGTCCCCGTATGTCAGACCGAGCAGAAAGCTGAGCAGCGCGGGGCCGTGTTCACGCTGCAGCTCCGCCATGGCCCGCTCGTCGGTCGTCGTGGAGGCGGATGCGGTCGCGGTCGCCATTGCCAACACCCTTTCGCGCTGAGGTCACTGCACGTGGCGTATATGAACGCATCCAGGCGCGAAGGGACAGACAGCACACCGCTGTCTTCGGCGAGCGGTCGCACGGAGCGACGAATGGTGCGGTGAACGGGCAGCCGGAGGCGAGGGGAAGAGATGGCTCCGTCCATGGACCGCCGGGCCCCGCTACGGAACGACCGTCACCGGCCAGCGCCCCGCCTTCACCAGCCGGACCGCCACCGAACCGATGATCCGGTGTCCCGCCGACTCCGAAGCCCCGACCACCACGGCGTCCGCCTTCAGCTCGTCGGCCGCGGTGACCAGCCCGCCGTACGGATCACCCCGGAAGGTGTGGAACTCCCAACGGACGTCCCAGATCCCCCTGACCCGTTCGGCGGCGGAACGGATCTCGGCCACCAGACTCTCGGCGATCTCCCCGGTGGTTTCCCCGACCGGGGCACCCAGGGCCGCGCCTGCCGCCATCACCGGCTGGACGTAGACGATGGCGAGCAGGGCGTTCTGCCGACGGGCCAGCCCACTGGCGTACGCCGCCGCCCGCAGGGAGGAGTCGGAACCGTCCAGGCCGACGACGATCACTTTGGGGCCGTCGGTACCGCGTTCGAACTGCTGGGGCCGCTGCTCTGTCACACCGTCGAGGCTATCCGCTCTCGACAGGCGGCCCGCCGGTGGTCTCCCTAGAGTGCAGACCATGAGTGTCACCGTGGAGGAGCCCACTCCCGTCCGTGGCCACTTGCTGAGCAGAGTGCCGGGCGCTTTCGCGATGTTCTTCGCCGCACTCGGAGTGTTCTGCATCATCCTCGCGCTCATCCCTCCCCTGCGGCCCCTGCTGCGGCCCGTCGCGCTCTTCCTGGACCGCGTCACCATTCCGGTGAGTGCGAACCTGGCCTACGCCGTGTTTCTGCTGCTGCTCGCCGCCGCCATCGGCGCTCGCAAGAAGGCCGCGTGGTGGCTGGTCATCAGCTATCTGGCGCTGTTGCTGCTCACGGACGTACTGGTGCTGGTTTTCGAATACGACTGGATCTGGATCCCCAATCTGGTGCTGTGCCTGGCCGCGGCGGCGGTGCTCGTCGCGGCGCGCGGGGAGTTCTATGCCCGGACCCGGCGCGGGGCGCTGCGCCGCGCGCTCCTTGTCCTGGTGCTCGGGCTCGCCGCCGGGATCCTGGTCGGGTGGGGTCTCGTCGAGCTGTTCCCCGGCGGGCTGCCGCACCACCAGCGTCTGCTGTGGGCCGCCAACCGGGTGCTGGGCGGACTGATCTCCAGCGACGAGTTCGACGGCCACCCGTCCCGCTTCCTCTTCTTCCTGCTCGGTCTCTTCGGCGCGATCGCCCTGCTCGGCGCGGCAGCCACGCTCTTTCGCTCGCAGCGCATGGAGGCCGCCCTGCACGGCGACGAGGAGCCCCGCATCCGCGCCCTGCTCGGTGCGTACGGCTCCCAGGATTCGCTCGGCTACTTCGCCACCCGCCGCGACAAGGCCGTCGTCTTCTCACCGAGCGGAACGGCCGCCGTCACCTACCGGGTCGAGGCCGGCGTCGCTCTGGCCAGCGGCGATCCGGTGGGTGACCGGGCGGCCTGGACCCCGGCCATCAACGCCTGGCTGGACGTCGCCAAGCGTTACGCCTGGGCCCCGGCGGTCATGGGCGCGTCCGAGGACGGCGCCAGAGCCTTCGCGCGCTCCGGGCTCGGGGCGATCCAGCTCGGCGACGAGGCGATCCTGCAGGTGGGCCGCTTCGATCTGGACGGCCGCGACATGCGGGTCACCCGGCAGGCCGTGAACCGGGTCAAGCGGACCGGCGCCAGTGTTCAGATCCGCCGGCACTCCGCACTGTCCGACGACGAGATGCGGCGCATCGTCGACAAGGCCGACGCCTGGCGCGACACCGAGACCGAACGCGGCTTCTCCATGGCCCTCGACCGCCTCGGCGACCCCGCCGACGGGGACTGCCTGCTCGTGGAGGCCTTCGACGGGGACGGCGATCTGATCGCCCTGCTCTCCTTCGTGCCCTGGGGCAGGGACGGTGTCTCGCTCGACCTGATGCGCCGTGACCGCACCGCCCCCAACGGCGTCATGGAGTTCATGGTCGCCGAACTCTGCGCCCACGTACCCAGGCTCGGCGTACGGCGCGTCTCCCTCAACTTCGCCGTCTTCCGGTCCGCCTTCGAGGAGGGCGCTCGCATCGGCGCCGGTCCCGTGCTGCGGATGTGGCGCAGGCTGCTCCTGTTCTTCTCCAAGTGGTGGCAGCTGGAGGCTCTCTACCGGTCCAACGTCAAGTACCAGCCCGAGTGGTATCCGCGCTTCCTCTGCTTCGCGGACGCCGGGTCCCTCGCCCGCGTGGGACTCGCATCCGGGATCGCCGAGGGTTTCGTCTCCGTACCGAGCCTGCGCAAGCTCTGGGGCAGGGGGCGGGTGAACGGCGTCACCAGCCCCGTCACCACCGCAGGGCTGCCGGCCATCGACGCGCTCGGCCTTGCCGGTCCCGGCACCGGCGTCGCGGCGGCCGAGCAGCGGCTGCCCGAGCAGGTACGCATCCGCCACCAAAAACTGGACCGCCTGCGCGCGGACGGCACCGACCCGTACCCCGTGGGCATCGCCCGGCGCAGCCATACGCTCGCCGAGATCCGCGCGGCGAACCCGGCACCCGGACCCGGCACCCGTACCGGCCGGAAGGCCACGGTCGCGGGTCGCGTGATGGTCGTACGAGACCTCGGCGGCGTCGTCTTCGCCGTGCTGCGCGACTGGTCCGGCGATCTCCAGCTCGCCCTCACCCGCGACGACTGCGGCGCGGACGTGCTGAAGAACTTCACCCGCGACGTCGACTTGGGCGACCACATCACCGCCACCGGCGAGATCGGCTCCAGCGACAAGGGCGAACTGTCGGTCTTCGTCACCGAGTGGCAACTGACCGGCAAGTGTCTGCGCCCGCTGCCCGACAAGCGGCGCGGCCTCGCCGATCCCGAGGCCAGGGTGCGCCGCCGCTATCTCGATCTGGTGGCGAGCCCCGGCGCCCGAGATGTCGTACGCCACCGCTCCACCGCCGTCCAGGCGCTGCGACAGGGCCTGCTGGAGCGCGGCTATCTCGAGGTCGAGACGCCGATGCTGCAGCAGATCCACGGCGGCGCCAACGCCCGCCCCTTCACGACCCATATCAACGCCTACGACCTCGATCTCTATCTGCGCATCGCACCCGAGCTGTATCTGAAGCGGCTGTGTGTGGGAGGCATGGAGAAGGTCTTCGAGATGGGGCGCACCTTCCGCAACGAGGGCGTCTCCTACAAGCACAACCCCGAGTTCACGATGCTGGAGGCCTATCAGGCCTTCGCCGACTACGACGTGATGCTCGATCTGACCCGTGAGCTGATCCAGGGCGCGGCCACCGCCGCCTTCGGTTCCCCGATCGCGCACAAGGCGGGCCCGGACGGGGGGCTCGTCGAGCACGACATCTCCGGCCCGTGGCCGGTCAGGACGGTGTACGGAGCGGTCTCGGAGGCGCTCGGCGAGGAGATCGACGCCGACACCGACGAGGCCGAGCTCCGCAGGCTCTGCGACCGCGCAGGTGTACCGCACATCCCCGAGGACACCCGTGGCGACGTGGTCCTGGAGATGTACGAGCGCCTGGTCGAGGAGCGGACCAAGATGCCCACCTTCTACAAGGACTTCCCGACCGACGTCTCCCCGCTCACCCGCCAGCACCGTCGCGACCCGCGCCTCGCCGAACGCTGGGACCTGGTCGCCTTCGGAACCGAACTGGGCACCGCCTACTCGGAGTTGACCGATCCGGTGGAGCAGCGGCGCAGACTCACCGCCCAGTCCCTGCTCGCCGCGGGCGGCGACCCGGAGGCCATGGAGCTCGACGAGGACTTCCTCGACGCGCTGGAGTACGCGATGCCCCCGACCGGCGGTCTCGGCATCGGAGTCGACCGGCTCGTCATGTTCCTCACCGGTCTCACCATCCGCGAGACGCTGCCCTTCCCGCTGGTCCGCCGCACCTGAGGCCCCGCGCCTGCGCACTCCCACTGCTCCTATCGGGTACTTTCGCGTGCGAAAACGGTGTTGAAGAGGTGTCCGGGACAACGGCCGTGCGAGCAGTTAGTCATGAAAAAGGATCAGATGCCACCCGGTCGCCGGTCGGTGCTCCGCATCGCCGCCTGTCTCGGCGCAGCCGCCACCGCGGGGCTGCTCTTCACCGACCGGGAAGCGCCCCCCGGCAAGGCGGCCGTCCCCGGTAAGGCGGCACTCCCCGGCAAGGCGGCCGTCCCCGGCGACGGGGGTGTCGCCGGCGCGGCAGGAGGTCCCCGGGCCGCCGCGGGGCCTCCGGTCAAGGCCTCGGCCTACAGGCTGCAGCCCATGACTGCGGCCACACCGCAGCGATACCGCCGAGCCCTGCCACCGGTGCGCCGACGGCCCTTCGACCGTCTGGCGGGGGTCGGCCGCACGATGGTCCTCACCTTCGACGACGGTCCCGACCGCCGCTATACGCCCGGCATCCTGAGCACCCTGCGCCAGCACAAGGTGCCCGCCGTCTTCTTCGTGTGCGGGGAGATGGCCACCGACAACCGCGATCTGCTCCGGCAGATGGCCGACGACGGGCATGTGGTCGGCAACCACTCGTGGTCGCACCCGCTGGTCACCAAGCTCCCGCCGTCCGGGATCCGCGACGAGCTGGGCCGTACGAGCGAGGTGATCGAGCAGACGCTGGGCGCTCCGCCGCTCTGGTACCGGGCCCCTTTCGGCGCGTGGAACAAGCTCTCCTTCGAGATCGGCGCGGAGCTCGGCATGGAGCCGCTGGCCTGGACACTCGACACGCTCGACTGGACCGAGCCCGGTGTGCAGCCCATCGTCGGCCGGGTGCTGGAGGGCGCGGCGCCAGGTGTCGTCGTCCTCTCGCACGATGCGGGCGGCGACCGCTCGCAGAGCGTCGCGGCGCTGCGCAGATATCTGCCTGAGCTGCTCGATGCCGGGTATCGCTTCACCGTTCCGCGCAGATGAGCCACGTGGCGCCTGCGGCTGCGAGGGCTGCGGCGCCGCTCGGGGGGCCTGCTCTTCGGCTGTTCAACAGGCCCTGAATCAGGCGGTCCTGACCATCCGGGCGAAGACGACGACGTTCCCCGAGTAGCCGTTCGACTTCGTGTAGCCGCCGCCGCAGGTGATCACACGCAGTTCGGCGAAGCCGGTGTCGCCGTAGACGCGGGCGCCGGGGAAGTCCTGCTTGGAGAACACCTCGACGCCGTAGACCTCGAAGATCGCGGTCTTGCCGTCGAAGCGGCTCACCTCGATGTGCTCCCCCTTCTGGATGGAGCCGAGGCCGTAGAAGACGGCAGGACCGGACAGGTTGTCGACATGGCCGACGACGACCGCGGTACCGCGCTGGCCGGGGGCGATGCCGTTCTGGTACCAGCCGGCGATATTGGGGTCCTGGGGCGGCGGGGCCGCGATCCAGCCGTCGTGGTCCAGCCCGACGTTCATGACCGGGGCGTCGACCCTGATCGCGGGAATCCGCACGCGTTCGGCCGGAGCGTAGGGCAGGGACAGCGGGGGGACGAGCGGAGTGAACGTCTCACCGCGGCTCAGCGCGGCGGCCGCAGCCGGCTGGGGCGGGCCCAGGGTGACATCGGCACCGTTGCGCATCAGCGCCATGCCGCTGAGCATGGCAAGGGCCAGTACGCCCCAGGGCGAGCGTTTCCTCGACTTCGAGCCGCTGTAGTCCTCGCCCATGATTCTCCCTATTCGTCCGGCACCTGTTGGCACGCTAAGTGAGCCTCGCGCGCGCGGCGAGGAGGGAAGGGCGAACGGGTGGCAGGCGCGAGCGGTGCTGCCCCATTCGAGTAATCAGTTGATAAAACTTCTGACGGTCTGTGACCTGCGACTCCGTCAGATCGTCCGGCGTGTCGCCTCACCGGGGTGGACCAGCGCCGAAATGCGCGGAATGTTCGGTCCAGTGAGGGTTCGTCATGGAAGACGTACTCGTCGAATCTCCCGGAGCGCCGCTTTGGGGCGTCTTCCTCAGGAGGTTCTACGATGCGTGCTTCACGCGCTCTCGCAGCGGCCGCGGCCGCCTGCGCGGCCGTCGGGCTCTCTGCCCCGCTGGCCGCCGCGGGCGGCGACCGTCAGGACATCGGCCCGACCAGCGTCACCGTCAGTCCGCAAGCCGTCCACCAGGGCAGCACCTTGACGATCACCGTCCGGGGCTGCAACCGCGGTGGCACGGTCACGTCCAACGCCTTCCCCACGACCAATCTCTCCTCAAACCGCAATGGCATCTCGACCGCCATCGCGCGGATCCACGACGACGCTGCGCCGGGTCAGTACAACCTGGCGGTCAGGTGCAGCAACAACCAGAACGGCAACCAGGGTGGCGATGGCCGGGGGAACGGCAGCCAGGGTGAGGACGCCCGGGGCGACAACAACCAGGGTGGCGATGGCCGCGGGAACAACAACCTGGGCGGTGACGACCGGGGCGACAACAACCTGGGCGGTGATGGCCGCGGGAACAACAACCAGGGTGGTGATGGCCGCGGCGACAACAACCTGGGCGGTGATGGCCGCGGCGACAACAACCAGGGTGGCGATGGCCGCGGGAACAACAACCAGGGTGGTGATGGCCGCGGGAACAACAACCAGGGTGGCGATGGCCGGGGCAACAACAACCAGCGGGTGGCGACCGCTCAGTTCACCGTGCTCGCGGGCCGGGGCGCGCTCGGCGGCCTCGGCGGCTCGGTGGGACCCAGCTCCACCGAGATGGCGATCGGAGCGGGCCTGGTCGTCACGGCGGCCGTCGGCGGCACGCTGTTCGTCGCACGCCGTCGCCGTTCGGTCAGCGGCAAGGCCTGACCGGCCGAACCTCCCGGTCGGCCAGCACCGCCCGTAGCCCCGAGTCCGGACCAGGACTCGGGGCTACGGGCGTTTGAGGCGTCTGCGTGGGGGCGTGATCAGTGCTGGCGGCTGTGCGAGCGCCTGCGTACGACGAAGAAGGTGGCGGTGGCCGCGGCCACCACCAGCGCGGAGCCGCCGGCGATCTCCGCGGGGTTCATGCTCCCGACACTGCCGCCGAGCCCACCCCTGACGCCCTGGGGCGTGACGGTGGAGCTGGTGGTGGGGGTGGACCTGCCACCGGTGATGGTGAGATTGAACGACCCCGTCCCCTGCCCGGGGCAGTTGAACTGGACCGAGTACTGGGCGCCCGGTCTGGCGTCGAGGTCGACCGTGGCGCCGGCGGAGCTGCCGGGGCTGATGCTGACGGTGTCGAAGACCCCGGAGGCGGCAGTGGCCGTGGTGTTGCACCCGCTGGCGGACAGGGTGACGCGCCCGCCCGGCGAGACGGTAGACGGGGTGATCGTGAAGATGGGCGAGGTCCCTTTGTTGTCGGCGGCCGTCGCGGTGGGGGCGGTCAGGGCGAGTGAGGCCACTCCCAGCAGAGCGGCGGATGCGACACGTATCGCGCGCATGGTCAATCCTCCGGGTCTCCGAGGGGCAGCTGCGGAACCGATTTCCACAAATGGCGGGGAATGCACCTCGATGATCGAAACGCTAAGAGCGCCGGTTGTGGCCCGCGATCCCTGTCCGGCGAATGGGGTATCGGTGTCCCCCGTGCGGCGGACTGCGGGGCGCGTCACCACGTCATGTCCGCCGCCGGATGAGAGAGGGGGCGGGGTGAGGTGTGGGCCCCCGGGACCGCCGGGTCCTGCGGCTCTGCCAGGGGGCCGCCGACCCTCGGCCGTACGGGTGACCGACGGCGCGGACCGGCGTCCCAGGACCTGGCCCGCGGCGCCGCGACTGCGCCGCCCACCACGCTCCGAGCCGCTCGCCCCCCCCGGCGCCGCGACTGCGCCGCCCACCCCGTCCCGAGAGCGTCGCTCACCGCTGCCGCGACGGGGTCGCCACGGCGCCGCGACGGGGTCGCCCACGGCGCCGCGAGTACGGCGCCCGCCGCGCCGCGAGTGACTGGCGTAGCCAGTGGGGCGGATGAGATCCAGCCATTCCGTCTTGGGGTGAATTCCCCTGGTGACAGCGGGATTTCGCTGGTTCGCGTTCGCGACTCAGAAGAATTTTTCGAGCGCGTTGAACACATCGCGCCTCCGTGTCCGTACCTAGGGCCATGAACGGCGCACCCAGGCGTCGCAACAGGCTCGATGACAACGGGAGTGGAAATGAACACCTGGCGTAACGCCTCGCTCGCGGTGACTGCGGCGGCCGTACTCGCGCTGACGACGGCGTGCGGTCAGGAGAAGGGCAACGAGACCCCCAATGGTCAGGCGGTCGGCGCGGCCAACCCGGCGGACAGCGGCTATGGCTCCGGCTACGGATCGGGTGCCGGGGCGGCCAGCGCCCAGGGTGTGGCCGCGAAGCCGGCCGGACAGCTGGCCGTATGGGACAGCAAGGAACTCGGCAAGGTCGTCACCGACAGCGCCGGCTTCACCCTCTACCGCTTCGACAAGGACACCGCCAGCCCGCCGAAGTCGAATTGCGAAGGCGAGTGCGCGAAGAAGTGGCCCGTCGTGGCAGCGGGCGGCGCCTCGGCAGCGCCCGGCACCGACGCATCACTGATCGGCGAGGTGACCCGCGCCGACGGCACCAAGCAGCTCACCATCGGTGGCTGGCCGATGTACCGCTACGCCCAGGACGCCAAGCCCGGCGACGCCAAGGGCCAGGGTGTGGGCGGCACTTGGTATGCCGCCGCCCCCGACGGCAAGAAGGCGACCGGCGGTGAAGGGGCGGGCTCCGGCTCGGGCTCCGACTACGGCGACGGTGGCGAGGAAGCCGGTGGCGAGCAGGCCGACCTCGCGGGACTCTCGGTCCGCAAGGACCCCAAGCTCGGCGAGATCATCGTCGACAAGAACGGAATGACCGTCTACCGGTTCAAGAAGGACTCCGCCTGGCCCATGAAGTCGGCCTGCACCGGCGATTGCCTCAAGAAGTGGCCGGTTGTCGCCCCTGTCGACAAGAACGACACCGAGGGAATCATCAAGAAGGGCTTCGTCACCTTCAACCGTCCCGACGGAATCAAGCAGCAGTCCCTCGACTGCTGGCCGATCTACACCTTCGCGGGCGACGCCAAGCCCGGTGACACCAACGGTCAGGGCGTTGGCGGCACTTGGTACGCGGTTTCTCCCCAGGGCAAGCTGGTCGGAGCGCCCAAGTAGTCCCCACGCTGCGCCTCCGGCCCGGCCGGCCCGTCTCACGCCCCCTGCGTGATGGCGGGCCGGTTGTTATGTGCCTCTGGCGAGTGCCGGCATGTGACCAAGAACGGACCGCTAATTTCCGTTTGGGCTCGCTCTCTTGGCGGGCGATCAGTAGCCTCGGCTCGAACACCGGCCAGACATTGGCCGAACTCCCCCGTGGCGACTTGTTGGAGACATCGATGGAGCGTCCCGCCTGGGCCCCGCAGGGCATCGACATATCGGTGCCGAGCGTGTCCCGCATTTACGACTACTACCTGGGCGGCTCGCACAATTTCGAAGTGGACCGGGACGCGGCGCGCAAGGCGATGGAGTTCATGCCGGGCCTCCCCAAGATCATGCAGGCGAACCGCGCCTTCATGCGCCGGGCCGTGAATTATGCGGTGAGCGAGGGCGTCACCCAGTTCCTCGACATCGGCTCCGGCATTCCGACCTTCGGCAATGTCCATGAAGTGGCTCTCGGGGCCAGCGCCGACTCCCGTATCGTCTACGTCGACCACGACCCGGTCGCCGTCGCGCACAGCCGGGCGGTACTGGAGGGCAATGAGCAGGCGGCCGTCGCCTCCGCCGATCTGCGCAAGCCCCGGCAGATACTCGACAGCCCCGAAGTCGCCGGACTGCTCGATCTGGAGCGGCCGGTGGCGCTCCTCCTCGTCGCTGTGCTCCACTTCGTCGAGCACGAGGACGACCCGCTGGCCGCCGTGGCGGAGCTGCGGGACGCGCTGGCCCCCGGCAGCCTCGTCGTCGTCACCCACGCCTCGTACGAAGGAGTCCCGGTGTCCGAGGAGCAGGCGAGCGGCGCCGTCGGCGTCTACCGGAACATACGCAACCCGCTGATCATGCGCTCGCGCGAGGAGATCGCGCGGTTCTTCGAGGGGTACGAGATGATCGAGCCCGGTCTGGTGCCCATGCCGCACTGGCGGCCCGACACTACCGCCGAGCAGGAAGACCCATATGCGTTCTCGGGCTTCGCCGGGGTGGGGCGCAAGGCGTGAAGGCGTCGTCGCAGGCGCCGGGTTCCGCGGCGGACCCGGACGGCCTGGAGGACAGACTCCGCAGATTCGCGACGATCTGGAGCCGGGCGATCTTTCCGGTGACGGCCACCTCGCTGACCAGGCCAGAGCTCGAAGAGCATCTGCTGCCCATGGCCCGGACGCTGAGCGCTGCGCTGCATGCGCGTCCCTTCGAGCCGCAGGCCGCCCATCGCGTCGGAACCGCCCTCGTCCAGGCCCACTGCACCGACGCGGAGGCGCTCAGCCGCACGCTGGGCGTCATCGACGCGTATCTGGTGCTGTACTGCGGCAGCGGTGATCCCGAGCCGACGGCCGAGGAGAGCCGGGCCCGCTGTGCCCGGCTCCAGCACGCGCTGGCCGCCGGCTTCGCGCAGGGGCTGCGCGAGCGCACGCTGGCCGAGCAGGAGGCCATCGCCCGCTCCTCGCTGCTGGCCCGCAGCGACGCGGTGCAGGCGCTGCACGCCACCGAGGCCCGCTTCCGCGCGGTGTTCGAGGGGGCGGCGATCGGCATCGGCATCGCCGACCTCGAGGGCAACGTACTGGAGGTCAACGAGACCCTGACACGGATGTTCGGCGGCCTTGAGCACCATGTGCGTGGCCGGAAGGTGACCGACTGGTCCCATCCCGAGGACCGGCCCCATGTCTGGCAGCTCTACCGTGAGCTGGTGCGCGGGGAGCGCGACCACTTCCGGGTCGAGAAGCCGTTCTTCCGCAATGACGGCACCGTGCTCTGGACCAATCTGACGGTCTCTCTGCTGCGGGACGCCGAAGGCCGGCCGCAGTACCAGCTGGCGCTGATGGAGGACACCACGGAGCGTCGGCTGCTCAATCTGCGGCTGCGCTACGAGGCCACGCACGACGCCCTGACCGGGCTGCCCAACCGGACGCTGTTCTTCGAGCGGCTGGAGAAGGCACTCTCCGGCGGCGAGGGCTCACGCTTCGGGCTGTGCTATCTCGACCTCGACGGGTTCAAGGCGATCAACGACAGCCTGGGCCATGCGACGGGGGACCGGCTGCTGGTGGAGGTGGCGGACCGGCTGCAGAGCTGCGCCACCGCGTCGGGCGAGATGGTTGCCCGCATCGGCGGCGACGAGTTCGTCGCGCTGACCACCGGGCCCGAGACCCAGCGCGAGGTCGACGATCTCGCGACCCGTATCCTCGCCGCGCTCGCCTCGCCCATCAGCGTCGACGGCCGTGAGTTCACGGTCCGCGGGAGCATCGGCATCGTGGAGGGCCCGGCGGGCGAGCGCACCACCGCCGAGGTGCTGCGCAGCGCCGACATCACGATGTACCGGGCCAAGTCCGCGGGCGGAAACCGCTTCGAGCTGGCCGACCCGGAGGCGGACGCCCGGGCCATCACCCGGCACGGACTGACCACCGCGCTCCCGGCGGCCCTGGAGCGCGGTGAGTTCTTCATCGAGTACCAGCCGCTGGTGCATCTGGGTGACGGGAGCGTGCACGGGGCCGAGGCGCTGGTGCGCTGGTGCCATCCGCAGCATGGCGTGCTGGGGCCGGATCAGTTCATTCCGCTTGCCGAGCACACCGGACTGATCGTGCCACTGGGCCGCTGGGTGCTCCAGGAGGCGGTACGCCAGGCGAGATACTGGCAGGAACGCCACTCCGACGGCGGTCCCCTGCGGATCAATGTCAACCTCTCGCCCACCCAGCTGCACCACCCCGGACTGGTGGCCGAGACGGTCGACGTCCTTGAGCGCTCCGGCCTCGCACCGGGGGCGCTCTGCCTCGAGGTGACCGAGTCCGCGCTGATCGGCGCCGACGAGGAGCTGCTCAAGCCGCTGCGCCAACTCGCCGAGATGGGCGTGGACATCGCGCTCGACGACTTCGGCACGGGCTACTCGAACCTCGCCAATCTGCGTCGGCTGCCGGTGAGCGTCCTCAAGCTGGACCGCTCCTTCACCCAGGGCATGCAGCGGCATCCGGCCGACCCCGTCGATCTGAAGATCGTCGAGGGGATCGTCTCGCTGGCGCACAGCCTGCAACTGGCCGTGACGGTCGAGGGGGTGGAGACGGGCGCCCAGGCGGAACAGCTGCGGGAGCTGGGCTGCGACACGGCCCAGGGCTGGTACTACGCCCGCCCGGGCCCGCCGGACAAGCTGCACGCGTTGTCCCTGGCGGACGCGGTGTAGCGGTCCGGGCGTGCACCGGGGCTCCGCCCCGGACTCCCCACGCCTCAATCGCCGGCGGGGCTTCAAATGTCGGCCAGGGCCGCGCAATCAAGCCCGTCCGGGGGTCCCCCCGGACGAAGTCTGGGGGAGATTGAGGAGAGTGCGGCCGAAGGCCGCGCAACCCGAACTACCGCACCGCCGACCGTGAGGCGAGCAGCACCTGCTGGAGCTCGCGCGCCGCCCGCGGCGGAGCCACATCGCTGCGGTGCGCGAGCGCGATCGTGCGCCGCAGGCCCGGCGGGGCCAGCGCGGTCATGCGCAGGTCGCGCCCTGCCCGGTCCGCGACCATCCGTGGCACCACCGCGACGCCGAGCCCCGCCCGTACGAAACCGAGCACCGCGTCCATCTCGCCGCCCTCCACGGTGAAGCTCGGCTCGAAGCCCTCGGCCCGGCACGCGGCGACCGTCAGTTCGCGCAGGTCGTAGCCGTGCCGGAACATCACCAGTGGCTCGTCGCGCAGATCGGCGATCCGCACCGGTCCCCTGGGGGCCTTCGCCGCGGCCGAGGACACCACCACCAGATCCTCCCGCAGCAGGTCGACGGTGGTCAGCGCGGGCGAAGCGGGCGGCAGCGGCAGCACGATCAGGGCCAGATCGAGGGCGCCCCGCGCCAGCTCCCGTACGAGATCGTGTGATCCGCCCTCCTCGATCAGCAGCTGGATTCCGGGATGCAGCCGGTGGAAGGCACGCAGTACGTCGGGCAGCAGACCGGTGCACAGGCTCGGTGTCGCGCCGAGCCTGACCCGGCCGCGGCGCAGCTGTGCCAGCTCCTGCACCTCGTGCCGTGCGGTATCGGCGTCGGCGAGGATCCGGCGGGCCAGCGGGAGCAGCGCCTCGCCCGCGTCGGTCAGGGCGATATTGCCGCGGGCGCGGCTGAAGAGGTCGGCTCCCAGTTCCTTCTCCAGCGCCCGGATCTGTTGGGAGAGCGAGGGCTGGGAGACATGGACGCGCTCGGCGGCATGGGTGAAGTGCCGGGTCTCGGCGACCGCCACGAAGTAGAGAAGCTGCTGGAACTGCATGGCATTCACGATAGGCCAAGCCTATGGACATAACCCGGATCATGTCTTGGACCTCTGGAGGTACTCGGCCCTAGCGTTCCTGGCATGGCTCTGGCAACGCGGACGGATCGAAAATCGTCGGACCGGTCCTCGGATCGGTCCTCGGACCGAACACCGCCCCCCACGCGCACCTTCTGGGGTTCGACGGTCGGCAAGAAGACGGTCATGGCAGTGAGCGGCCTGATCATGCTCGGCTATCTGCTCGCGCATGTGATGGGCAACCTCAAGGTCTTCTTCGGACCGGAAGAGTTCAACGGCTACGGCCACTGGCTGCGCACCATGGGCGAGCCGGTCCTGCACTACGAGTGGGGCCTGTGGATCGTCCGCGTGGTGCTGCTCGCCGCCGTCGTGGCGCACGCCGTCTCGGCGTACCAGCTGAGCAGGCGGGACCTGCGGGCCAGGCCCACCCGGTACGTACACAAGCGGCGCCGGGCGAGCTACGCCACCCGCACCATGCGCTGGGGCGGTGTCATCGTCGCGCTGTTCATCGTCTGGCATCTGCTCGACCTGACGACGCTGACGGTGAACGAGAACGCCCAGGTGGGCCATCCGTACGAGAACGTCGTCGCGACCTTCTCCACCTGGTACGGCAATGTCATCTACATCGTCGCGATGCTCGCCGTCGGACTGCACATCCGGCACGGCTTCTGGAGCGCTGCCCAGACCCTCGGCGTCGGGAACGCCACCCGCGACCGTGTGCTCAAGACCGTCGCCAACGCCCTCGCGTTCGTACTGACCGCGGGCTTCATCTCCGTACCCGTCGCCGTCATGACCAAAGTGGTGAGCTGACATGAGCTACCAGCACTACGAGACCGGCGCGCCGATCGCCGATACGAAGGCCCCCGAAGGGCCCATCGCCGAGCGCTGGGACCGTCGGCGTTTCGAGGCCAAACTGGTCAACCCGGCCAACCGCCGCAAGCACACCGTCATCGTCGTCGGCACCGGACTCGCGGGCGGCGCGGCGGGCGCCACGCTGGCCGAACAGGGCTACCACGTCGAGCAGTTCTGCTACCAGGACTCGCCGCGCCGCGCGCACTCCATCGCCGCCCAGGGCGGGATCAACGCCGCGAAGAACTACCGCAACGACGGGGACTCGATCCACCGGCTGTTCTACGACACCGTCAAGGGCGGCGACTTCCGCGCCCGTGAGTCCAACGTCCACCGGCTCGCCCAGATCTCGGTGGAGATCATCGACCAGTGCGTGGCCCAGGGGGTGCCGTTCGCCCGCGAGTACGGCGGACTGCTCGACACCCGTTCCTTCGGCGGCGTCCAGGTGTCACGGACCTTCTACGCCCGCGGCCAGACGGGACAGCAGCTGCTGCTCGGCGCCTACCAGGCGCTCTCCCGTCAGATCGCCGCGGGCACGGTGACCCTGCACGCCCGCACCGAGATGCTCGATCTGATCGTCGTTGACGGGCGGGCCCGCGGCATCGTCGCCCGCGATCTGATCAGCGGGGAGATCTCCACGTACTTCGCCGACGCCGTGGTGCTGGCCACGGGCGGCTACGGCAATGTCTTCTATCTGTCGACGAACGCCATGAACAGCAATGCCACCGCCATCTGGCGCGCCCACCGGCGCGGCGCCTACTTCGCCAACCCCTGCTTCACCCAGATTCACCCCACCTGCATCCCGCGCACCGGAGACCATCAGTCCAAGCTGACCCTGATGAGCGAGTCGCTGCGCAACGACGGACGCATCTGGGTGCCGAAGGCGCGCGGGGACGCGCGGCCGCCGAGCCAGATCCCCGAGGACGAGCGCGACTACTACCTGGAGCGGATCTATCCCTCCTTCGGCAATCTCGTCCCGCGCGACATCGCCTCGCGCGCCGCGAAGAACGTCTGCGACGAGGGCCGCGGCGTGGGCCCCGGCGGGCAGGGCGTGTACCTGGACTTCGCCGACGCGATCTCCCGGATGGGCCGGGCGAAGGTCGAGGAGAAGTACGGCAACCTCTTCGAGATGTACGAGCGGATCACCGCGGAGAATCCGTACGAGGTGCCCATGCGGATCTATCCCGCCGTGCATTACACGATGGGCGGACTCTGGGTCGACTACGACCTGCAGACCACCGTCCCGGGCCTCTTCGCCATCGGCGAGGCCAACTTCTCGGACCACGGCGCGAACCGGCTGGGTGCCTCGGCGCTGATGCAGGGCCTGGCGGACGGGTACTTCGTGCTGCCGTCCACGATCAACGACTACCTGGCGCGAAACCCCATCAGCGAGGGCGTGGATGCCTCGCACCCGGCGGTGGCGGAGGTGCTCGCCGAGACCGAGGACCGGCTGAACCTGCTGCTCGCAGTCGACGGCGACCGCACCCCCGACTCCTTCCACCGCGAACTCGGCGAGCTCATGTGGGAGTTCTGCGGAATGGCGCGCACGGACGACGGTCTGCGCAAGGCGCTCGACCGCATTCCGCAGCTTCGCGCGGAGTTCTGGCGCCGTATCAAGGTGCCCGGCACCGGTGAGGAGTTCAACCAGTCGCTGGAGAAGGCGAACCGCATCGTCGACTATCTGGAGCTCGCCGAGCTGATGTGCCTCGACGCGCTGCACCGGTCCGAGTCCTGCGGCGGCCACTTCCGCGAGGAGTCCCAGACCCCGGACGGCGAGGCCGCGCGCCGCGACGAGGAGTTCTCGTACGCCGCCGCCTGGGAGTTCGCGGGTACGCAGGCGGCTCCCCTCCTGCACAAGGAAGACCTCGTCTTCGAGTACGTCCACCCCACTCAGCGGAGCTACGCATGAAGCTCAACCTGCGCGTCTGGCGGCAGAAGAACGCCGACGCCGGCGGTGCCATGTCCACCTACGAGGTGGACGGAATCTCCCGCGACATGTCCTTCCTGGAGATGCTCGACACCCTCAACGAGGAACTCATCCTGCGCGGTGAGGACCCGGTCGCCTTCGACCACGACTGCCGCGAAGGGATCTGCGGCGCGTGCAGCCTGGTCATCAACGGCGAGGCACACGGCCCGGAGCGCACCACCACCTGCCAGCTCCATATGCGCTCCTTCCAGGACGGCGACACCATCGACGTGGAGCCGTGGCGGGCCGCCGCCTTCCCGGTGGTCAAGGACCTCGTCGTGGACCGGTCCGCCTTCGACCGGATCATCCAGGCGGGTGGCTACATCACCGCGCCGACCGGCGCCGCCCCCGAGGCGCACGCGACGCCCGTCCCGAAGCCGGACGCCGACTTCGCCTTCGAGCACGCGGAATGCATCGGCTGCGGCGCCTGTGTCGCGGCCTGCCCCAACGGCTCGGCGATGCTGTTCACCTCGGCGAAGATCAACCACCTCAATGTGCTGCCGCAGGGCGCACCGGAGCGCGAGAGCCGGGTGCTCGACATGGTCGCGACGATGGACGAAGAAGGCTTCGGCGGCTGCACACTGACGGGCGAATGCGCCACCGCCTGCCCGAAGGGCATCCCGCTGCCGTCGATCTCGGCGATGAACAAGGAGTGGCTGCGGGCCACCCGGAAGGCACGTCGCTGAGGCGGGGTTCCGGTCAGCTTTCCGGTGTGAGGCCGACCACGCTTCCCCGTCTCCGGCAACAAAGTATTCACACAACTGCCACACTTGCCGAAGGATTTACGCTTCTGGCGGCGTGCGGGCGCGCGGACAACAAGATCAACATTGTTCAACTCTGCACTGCATATCTCGACATGTCCACTTAGCAACCAACCAATACCCGGAGATTTCAGCGGGACTCGGGTCAGCCGGTAGGCATGGCCGGGTCACGGCGATTGACCACGCCGGTGACCGACCGAACCACTGCAATCCCTGGGGGTTTTGCCATGCCTGAAATCACCCGCCGACGCGCCCTGGGCGCGGCCGCAGGAGCGGCGGCCGCTCTCGCCGTAGCGGGCACCGCCGCCGCTGCCGTGCGGACGGGGCCCAACGCAGCTGATCCTGCGTCCTTCGACGAGGTCTACCAGGGCCGCCGTATACAGGGCGCGCCCACGCCGGACGGCGGACACGGCGGACACGAGGGACACGGGGGCGGCCACGGGGGACACGGCGGGCACGGGGGCGGCTACACGGTCCGCATAGACGGCGAGGAACTGCACGTCATGCGCAACGCCGACGGCACCTGGATCAGCGTCGTCAACCACTACGAGACGTTTGCCACGCCCCGCGCAGTGGCCCGCGCCGCCGTACTGGAACTCCAGGGCGCCCAGCTCGTCCCCCTCGCCGTCGCCTGATCCGGGAGCACCGTCATGACCGTACGCAAGAACCAGGCCCAGCTCACCGCCACCGAGAAGCGGCGCTTCGTCGACGCGCTGCTCGCGCTCAAGCGCAATGGGCAGTACGACACCTTCGTCACCACCCACAACGCCTTCATCATGAGCGACACCGACAACGGGGACCGCGTCGGGCACCGTTCGCCCTCGTTCCTTCCCTGGCACCGCCGATTCCTCATCCAGTTCGAGCAGGCGCTCCAGGCCGTCGACCCGTCGGTGGCGCTCCCGTACTGGGACTGGACCGCGGACCGCACCACCGCATCCTCGCTCTGGGCGGCCGACTTCCTCGGCGGCACCGGCCGCAGCAGGGACGGCCAGGTGATGGAGGGCCCGTTCGCCTTCGCCGCCAACCGGTGGCCGGTGAACGTCCGCGTGGACGGCCGCGGCTTTCTGCGCCGGGACCTCGGCGCCGGCGGACGGCAGCTGCCGACCAGGGCCGAGGTCGACTCCGTACTCGCCATGAGCACCTATGACGCGCCGCCGTGGAACAGCGCGTCGAACAGCTTCCGCAACCACCTGGAGGGCTGGCGCGGCGTCAATCTGCACAACCGCGTGCACGTCTGGGTCGGCGGCCAGATGGCCACCGGCGTCTCCCCGAACGACCCGGTGTTCTGGCTGCACCACGCCTTCATAGACAAGCTCTGGGCCGACTGGCAGGCACGCCACCCCGGCTCGCCCTACCTCCCGGCCGCCGGCACGGCCAATGTCGTGGACCTCAACGACACGATGCGCCCCTGGAACGACGTGACCCCCGCGGACATGCTGGACCACACGCCGCACTACACCTTCGACACGGCGGCCTGACGGGGACTCAGGTCCCTCGGGTCATGGACCGTGAGAGACAGGGCGCGGTGCGGCTGCCGTCCGCCCGCGCCACCTCCGCCGGGCTCCCCGCGGCGACGATCCCCGCCAGCCGGCGGAAGGAGTCCAGCAGCGCGCCACGGTCGTACGTACTCGTCGTGACCAGCACCTCGTCGGCCCCGCTGTCCTTGAGGACCGCCTCCAGCGCGTCCGTGACCTGCTCCTCGGTGCCCGCGATATGGCCCCGCAGCCCGGACTCGTAGAACTCGCGCTCCTTCGCCGTCATCGACAGCGCCTCGATCCGCTCCGGCGGGGCGAGCGGCGGGAACATTCCGTGCGTGCGGGAGTACGCCATGGCCCAGGCCTCGCTCATCAGCAGGCGGCGGGCCTCCTCCTGAGTCCCTGCCACCGCCACCGTGCCCGACACGACGACATACGGCACCTCGGACCAGGCCGACGGCCGGAATCCCCGGCGGTAGCGGTCGATGGCCGCAAGCATCCGGTCGCGGCCCCGGATGTCGCCGATCACCAGTGGCAGACCGGCACCGGCGGCGATGTCCGCGCCCTCGCCGACGGCGAGGACATACGGCGGGACCCGCAGGCCCTCGGCGGGGCGCGCATGCACCTGCGGATGCGCGGACTGCTCGCCGTCGAACCAGCCGAGCAGCTCGGTCAGCTGCCCGGCGAAGTCCTCGGCGTCCTTCTTGTCCCGGCCGAGTGCCGTGCGTATGCCGTCCGTGAAGCCCACCGAACGGCCGAGCCCCATGTCGATCCGGCCCGGGAAGAGCGATTCGAGGACCCCGAACTGCTCTGCCACGACGAGCGGTTGGTGGTTGGGCAGCATCACGCCGCCCGTGCCGACCCGGATCGTCGACGTCGCGGCGGCGACGGCGGCCGCCAGGACGGTCGGCGCGGAACCCGCGACGCCGGGCACGCTGTGGTGCTCCGAGACCCAGAAGCGGTGGTAGCCGAGCGCCTCCAGCTGCTGTGCGAGCCGCACCGTGTCGCGCAGTGCCTGGGGACCGTCCTGGCCTTCGCGGATGCGGGAGCGGTCCAGTACGGAGATCCGGGTCGACTCGATCAATGCGCTCACGCAACATTCAACGTCTGCGCCGCGCGAGGATTCCCTACGCTGGGGCCGTGACGCGAAACACCCGGCCCCTGGCCGTATTCGATCTGGACGGAACGCTCGCCGACTCCGGGCACCGGCAGCACTTCCTGGAGCGCAGGCCGCGCGACTGGAACGCCTTCTTCGCGGCGGCTCCCGAGGACCCGCCGCTGGCGAAGGGTATCGACATGTGCCTGGAGGCGGCCGAGGAGTGCGAGGTCGTCTACCTCACGGGCAGGCCGGAGCGGTGCCGCAGGGACACCCTGGCGTGGCTCGCCGAGCAGGGCCTGCCGGACGGCAAGGTGTTCATGCGGCGCAACGACGACCGCAGGCCCGCGCGCGCCACCAAGCTGGAGATCCTGCGGCGGCTGGGCCGCGACCGGGAAATCCGGATGCTCGTGGACGACGACGAGTTGGTGTGCGACGAGGCGGCGCGGGCCGGATTCCCGGTCGTACGGGCCACCTGGGCGACCGCGACCGAGGCGATGCATGCCGCGCAGGAGCGGGAGGGCCGCACCTGATCGGCCGTCCCGGTCCCGCCGCGGCGGTCGGTCAGCCCTCCTCGAGGCGGAAGCCGACCTTGAGACCGACCTGCCAGTGCTGGATCTGCCCGTCGACGATCTGGCCGCGGACCTCGGTCATCTCGAACCAGTCGAGTCCCCGGAGGGTCTGGTTCGCACGGCTGATGCCGTTGCGGATGGCCTGGTCGATGCCGTCCGGCGAGGTGCCGACGATCTCGGTGACCCGGTAGGTGTGATTCGTCATGTGTGCCGCGCTCCTCTCAGTGCGTTCACTCCACCGTGCCCCACCAGGACGCGGCGCGCGAGGCGTCGGGGGCGGGACGGTCGTCGGAGGCGGGCCCGAGCGCCAGCCTGGAGACGATGCGGTACCGGTCGCCGCGGTAGAGGGACCGCACGTACTCCACGGGCCGGCCGGCGCTGTCGCAGGTGACGCGGTCGAACAGCAGAGCGGGGGAGAGGACCGGCACACCGAGCAGCCCGGCCTCGTCCTCGCTCAGCACGGTCGGTTCGATCGACTGCACCGCCTGGGCGATCACCACCTTGCGCTCCTCGCGCAGATGCAGGTAGAGGCCCGCCTCCAGCTGCTCCGGGGTGAGTGAGGGCACCAGCTCGGCGGGGATGTGCAGATACTCCAGCGCAATGGGCGCGCCGTCGACGAACCGCAGCCGTGCCACATGCACCAGCTCGGCGGCGGGCGAGACCTTCAGCCGACGGCCGATGCGGGCGCCGGCGGTGACGGTGCGGAACTCGAGAACCCGGCTCGTCCAGGTGCCGGGAGCCGGCGGGGCCGCGGCGGGGTGGCTCTCGGCGACCAGCTCCTGGGTGACTTTGGCGGGGGCGACGAACATGCCGCGGCCGTGTTCGCGTACGAGCCGTCCGGTGGCGACGAGTTCGTCGACGGCCGCGCGCAGGGTCGGCCGGGAGACGCCCAGTTCGGCGCTGAGTGTGCGCTCGGAAGGTATGGCGTCGCCGGGACGGCGCTCCTCGACGAGGGTGAGCAGATACGCGCGGACCCGCTCCCGTTTGAGCGCCGTTTTAGGAGACCGGCCGTCGTCCATCTGGGTCCTCCCCCTGAGCCATTGGCCCCAGAGGATACGGGCTGCGGCCCGGCGAAGCTGGCTTGTCCCCAGGTCAGCGGTCGGCGAGCCGGCAAAGGTTCCTGTTCGGTCCGGGTGTCGGGCAGCAGCACGAAACAGAGGGTGCTCAGCGCAC
Source organism: Streptomyces sp. NPDC019890 (assembly GCF_044903445.1). NCBI lineage: Bacteria > Bacillati > Actinomycetota > Actinomycetes > Kitasatosporales > Streptomycetaceae > Streptomyces > Streptomyces sp. NPDC019890. The sequence continues at coordinate 174,238 of NZ_JBJDQK010000011.1, forward strand.
ACAGGGCCAGCAGATAGAAGGCGACCGGCCACGGCAGTCCGGTGGCTGACGCGGTGAGCCGGGTCGCGACCAGCGGGGTGAGCGCGCCGCCCAGCACCGCGCCGATGTTGTAGGCGAAGGCCGTGCCGGTACACGCAGCTGCGGCTCGAACAGCTCGGGAATGTAGGCGCCCTGCACCCCGAGCATCGTGATCGCGGCGAGCAGAATCATCGAGGTGCCCGCGAGGATCAACCCCACGCGCCCGGTCTGCAGCATCGCCAGATACGGCACGATGCCCAGCGCCATCGCGCCGCACCCCAGCAGGCTGAGCCTGCGCCGCCCGTACCGGTCTCCCAGTACCGCGGCCAGCGGGGTGGCAACCCCCATCACTGCCATCGCCCCCATCAGGCAGAACAGCATGTCGGTCGGGTCCAGGCCCAGTCGTCCGGTGGCCTGGGACAGGGCCCAGGTGGTGGCCGCGTAGTTGACGGCGTAGGCGGCGGTGACGGCACCGGCCACCAGCAGCACGCGCCGCCAGTGGTGGCGCATCAGCGGGGCCAGGGGCGCCCGGACCAGAGTGCGGCGAGCGGCGAGGTCGAGGAAGGCCGGTGTCTCGTCGACCTTCGAGCGCAGGATGTAGCCGACGAGAGTCAGCACGCCCGCACAGAGGAAGGGGACCCGCCAGCCCCACGTGCGGAACTGCTCGTTCGTCAGCGTCGCGGTCCTGGAAAGCATCACGCCGTTGGCGAGCACGAAGCCGACGGTGGGTCCGGTCTGCGGGAAGCCGGCCCACAGGCCGCGGCGCCCGGGTGGTGCGTGCTCGGAAGCCAGGAGTACGGCCGCGCTCCACTCACCGCCCAGGCCCAGGCCCCTCCGTCACTGCCGGGCTGAGGCTGCCCTGCGCCCGTCGTTCGCGCCCGCCGCGCGGTTCGACGCGGCCTCTTTCCTCCACACCGTCGACAACTGGTCAGGTGGTAAAGGGCACCTCGGACGGGGTTCTACCCGGTGGCTCCTTGAACAGCCCATGTTTTCAAGGCTCTTGACGGCAACATTGGTCCATGCCACCTTCGAGCCACGACATGGTTGGTTGACCAATTGGTCAACTGTCCGACGAGGTGACAGGCACGTCATCGCCCGCGACACCGACATGCCCGGCCGGCCGACCATGCTCACCCTTGTCCTCCATGATCACGCTACCGTTCACCGTCGTGACCCTGCGCAGTTTTCTGGCCGCCATCCGACAGGCGCTGGAGGAGGCCGCCGAGGCCGACTGCTGCACCCGGGCCGCCGCCGGGATGACCGGCGGAGCGGTCGAGGGACAGGGGCGCCCCCCCCACGCACCAACCGTCCGGAGAGGAAACCTCATGAGTCACAGCCCCCCGCGCATTCGCGTCACCATCGCCGCCGCAGCGGTGGTGGGCCTCGGCTGCGCGGCGTTGACCGCGCTGCCCGCCGCTGCCGCCTCGGAGCAGGTCGCCGACGGGGCCGCGCTCTTCGACGACTTCAACTACACCTCGTACACCGACCCGCAGATCGGGGTACACGGCTGGAACGTTCGCTCCAACTCCGGCGGCCCCGGCGTGCCCGGCGCGACCTGGGCCCCGCAGAACGTCACCTTCGCCACGGAGGGGACCAACGCGGTCATGGACCTCGAGACCTCCACAGCAGGCACCGGCGAGTCCACCAAGCAGACCGAAGTCCTCACCAAGGCGATGAAGTTCAAGAACGGCACCTACGCGGCCCGGGTGAACTTCTCCGACGCGCCCGCCTCCGGACCCGACGGCGACCACCTCGTCCAGACGTTCTTCACCATCAACGACCTCACGGCCCCGATGGCGGACGACTACGCCGAGTACGACTTCGAGTATCTGCCCAACGGCGGCTGGGGCGAGCCGGCCAACATCCTCTACACCACCTCGTGGGAGACCTACCGGCCCGACCCCTGGGAGGCGGTCAACCAGCACTCCGAGGTCCGGGCGAGCTATGCCGGCTGGCACGACCTCGTCCTCACCATCGACAACAGCCACATCACGTACTACATCGACGGCCGGCGGTTCGGCCGGCATGACGCCCGCTATCTGCCCGAGCGGCCCATGTCCATCAACTTCAACCAGTGGCTGATCGACCTCGCGGGACAGAGCAGCACCACGGCGCGCGCGTATCACCAGAAGGTCGACTACGTCCTGCATGTGAGGGACAAGGTGCTGACGCCCGCGCAGGTCACCGCCAGGGTCGCCGCCTACCGGGCGGCCGGGACGCGCTTCGAGGACACGGTGCCGGGCGGCCAGTGACCGTGCGCCGATGGGCGGATGCCGGGCACGCGTCCGCCCGTCGGTCTCGGTCCGCGGCACCTTCGAGGGGTTGACCGGCCCTTTGGTACATACCAAACTCCAGTCACACCCGTGCGAGCGCGGAGCGCGCTTCCCCCCATGTCGGGTTCACGCTCCCGTGCTCACACGCCGAAGGTGACCTCCGTGAAGAACCGCTCCTTCCGTTGCTCGCTCGCGCTCGTGTCCGCGTTCCTGCTCGGTGGCTGCGCAATCGTCCCGGGTGCCGGACCGCAGCAGCGCACCGTCAGCATCTGGCTGATGAAGGACAGCGTCTCCGACGACTTCCTCAAGCGCTTCACCACCGCATACGAGAAGGACAACCCTTCCGTAAGGCTGAAGTTCACCTTCCAGGAGTGGACGGGCATCGGCAAGAAGGTCACCGACGCGCTGAAGAGCAAGAAGACGCCGGACGTCATCGAGGTGGGCAACACCCAGGTCGCCCAGTACGCCGGGAGCGACGCCCTGCACGACCTCACCCTCGAATCGGTACGGGACCTCGGCAACGAGGAGTGGCTGCCCGGTCTCGCCGATCCCGGCAGCATCAACGGCTCGCAGTACGGCATTCCCTGGTACGCGGCCAACCGCATCGTCATCTACAACAAGGACCTCTTCGCCGACGCCGGGATCAACCGGCCCCCCAGAACCCGCGCCGAATGGCTCGAAGACTCCGAGAAGCTCAACCACGGCGGCATCCAGGGCATCTACCTCTCCGGTCAGGACTGGTACACCCTCGCCGGCTTCATCTGGGACGAGGGCGGACAGCTGGCCGTCGAGCAGGCGGCCGGCTGGCAGGGCACGCTGGACACCTCCGCCGCCCTGCGGGGCATGGCCTTCTACAAGAAGCTTCAGTCGCACGGCGACGGGCCCAGGAACGGCGACGAGGAGACCCCGCCGCAGGCCGAGGTCTTCGCCAAGGGCAAGGTCGCCCAGATGATCGCAGTGCCCAGCGCGGCCACCGTCATCGAGAAGACCAACCCCGGCCTCAAGGGCAGACTCGGCTTCTTCCCCGTACCGGGCAAGACGGCCGCCGCGCCCGGCGCCGTTTTCACCGGCGGTTCCGATCTGATCGTGCCCAAGCACGCGGGCGAGCGGGCCGCCGCGATCGAGGTGGTCAAGGCGCTCGCGGGCCGGAAGTGGCAGACCGACCTCGCCCGTACGATGCACTACGTGCCCAACAAGTCCACCCTCGCCGGCGTCATCGGCGGCGACGAGAGCACGGCGGCCATGGCCGCGGGCGCCGCGCGGGGCAGGGCGACGCCCAATTCGCCGCAGTGGGCGGATGTCGAGGCCGACAACCCGATCAAGCCCTATATGACGGCCGTACTGCAGGGGCAGGACCCCGGACGCGCGGCACGCACGGCGTCCGAGCGCATCACCGCGGCGCTGGCGCCGCACTGACCCGCTCGATCCGGAAGGCACTCCTTACCCTCTGTGCCGTATCCATGGCACCGCATTCCCCGGCATTAAGCCTTCGCACATCCACTCTCCGCCGGGTTGTCATGTCGAATCCAGCCGACCACGGAAGAAGTAGGGAGCCGGGCTGCCGCACCCGGCGGTCCTTCCCCTTCCGTCCGGCACAGGAGAGCGTCATGCCCGCATCGCCAGTTGTCGTCCCTGCCCCCGCCCAGCTTTCCGTCCCCCTGCCCGCGCCCGCGTCCGCGCCGCTCGCCGAGGGCGAGCAACCCCGCTATGTGGTCTCGCTCGCCCGGGACCAGCAGGACGTACGCGCCGCGCAGCGTCTGCGCCACCAGGTGTTCGCGGGTGAAATGGGCGCCCGTCTCGAAGGGCCCGAGCCGGGTCTGGACATCGACGCCTTCGACGCGTACTGCGACCACCTGCTGGTGCGCGAGGCCGAGACCGGCGACGTCGTCGGCACCTACCGGCTGCTGCCGCCTGAGCGCGCCCGGGTGGCCGGCCGCCTCTACTCCGAGACCGAGTTCGACCTGGCCAGGCTCGCCCCGATCCGCGACGACCTCGTCGAGGTCGGCCGCTCCTGTGTGCACCCGCTGCACCGCAACGGCGCCGTCATCGCCCTCATCTGGGCCGGGCTCGCCCGCTACATGACCCGCACCGGCCACAACTGGCTGGCCGGCTGCTGCTCGATCCCGCTCGCCGACGGCGGCACCCTCGCGGCCGCCACCTGGGAGACCGTGAAGGCCAAGAGCCTCGCCCCCGAGGAGTACTGGGTCACCCCCCACAAGCTCTGGAACCCCGACACCGTCACCCGTCCCGGAGGCCGCACCGAGCTCCCCGCCCTGCTGCGCGGCTATCTGCGGCTCGGCGCCTGGGTCTGCGGTGCCCCCGCCCACGACCCCGACTTCGGCGTCGCGGACCTGTATGTGCTGCTCTCGCTGCGCCGCACCAACCCCCGCTATCTGCGGCACTTCCTCTCCCTCGCCCCCGTTCGATGAGCGTCTGGCTGCCCAGCGCGCCCTGCACCCCGCCGGGCTGCGCCACCCACCAGGGACCCGCGGCCGGCAAGCTCCGGGCACTCGCCCGGCTGCTGGCCGGGACGCTGGTGGTGCTCGCGGGTGTGCTCCTCCTACCGGCGGTCGCGCTGCTCGGCGCCCTCTTCGGCACCCGCGTCCGGGACCTGCTGACCCGCCGCTGGGCGCGTACGGTGGTACGCGCCTTCGGCGTACGCGTACGGATCACCGGCCGGCCGCTCGGCCCCCGGGCCGCGCTGGTCGTCGCCAACCACATCTCCTGGCTGGACATACCGCTGATCGCGGCCGCCCTGCCCGGACGGATGCTGGCCAAGAGCGAGGTCCGGCGCTGGCCGCTGCTCGGGCCGCTCGCGGCGCGCGGCGGCACCCTCTTCCTGGAGCGGGACAGGCTGCGTACGCTGCCCGGCACCGTGCGCGAGATGGCGTCCGCACTGGCCGGCGGAGCGCGCGTCATAGCCTTCCCCGAAGGCTCGACCTGGTGCGGCCGGGCCCAGGGCCGCTTCAGGCCCGCCGTCTTCCAGGCCGCGCTGGACGCGGGGGCCGCCGTCCAGCCCGTACGCATCAGCTATCTGCCCACCGGCGCCGCCGCGTTCGTCGGCGACGACTCGCTCGGCGCGTCGCTGTGGCGGGTCGCGGCGGCGGGCGGGCTCACCGCGGAGATCCGGCTGCTGCCGGCCATCCCCGCGTCGAGCTTCCCCGACCGCCGCTCACTGGCTCGTGCCGCTCAGCTGGCCGTCGCCAGGCAGAGCGCGAATCTGCCCTCCGTGTCCGTCCACCAGTTCGTCAACTCCAGGTCGGCGTCGGCCAGTTCACTGCGGACACCCTCCTGACGGAACTTCGCCGACACCTCCGTACGCATTTCCTCGCCCGCTTCGAAGGGCACCGCGAGATCCAGCTCGGGGATCTTCACGGTCAGGGCGGACCGTGCCCGCAGCCGCATCTCGATCCATTCCTGCGCCGGGTCCCAGAGCGCCACATGATCGAAGTCGTCGGGGTCGACGTCCGCGCCCAGCTCCCGGGCGAGGACCGAGAGAACGTTCTTGTTGAACGCGGCCGTCACCCCGGCCGCGTCGTCGTACGCCCGCACCAGGACTTCTTCGTCCTTCACCAGATCCGTCCCCAGCAGCAGCGAGTCGCCGGGGTTCATCAGCGAACGCACGGACCTCAGGAACGCCGCGCGCTCGTCGGGCAGCAGATTGCCGATCGTGCCGCCGAGGAACGCGACAAGGCGCGGCCCCGGAGTGTCCGGAAGGGCGAGACCGCGGGTGAAATCGGCGATCAGGGCATGGATATTGAGCGAGGGCCGCTCTTCGAGCAGCGCCTTTGCCGCGCCGGTCAGGGCGCTCTCGCTCACATCGACCGGCACATAGCTGTGCAGCCCGGGCAGCGCGTCCAGCAGATGCCGGGTCTTCTCGGAGGATCCCGAGCCCAGCTCCACCAGGGTGCGCGCACCGCTGGCCGCGGCGATCTCGGCGGCGCGGGCGATCAGGATCTCCCGCTCGGCACGGGTCGGGTAGTACTCGGGGAGCCTGGTGATCTCCTCGAAGAGCTCACTGCCGCGGGCGTCGTAGAACCACTTGGGCGGCAGTTCCTTGGGCGTACGGGTCAGCCCGTGCAGCACATCCGAGCGCAGGGCGGCGTCCGTGGCGTCCTCGGGCAGGGTTCGGGTCAGCAGGAACGGGCTCACGCAGTCGGCTCCTTGAGCGGGGTCAGCAGGACATCGGTGCGGGTCGCCGCCAGCAGGGTGTGGTCGGGGACTTCGCGCCAGTGCGGATCGTCGTCATAGGGCTCCGAGGCCACCACGGTGCGGCGGCCGGGCTCGGCGAGATACCAGAGGGTGTCGCCCCACGCCGTCGCGGCGATGGTCTCGCCGTCGGTGAGGAGCAGATTGAGCCGGGAGTCCGGCGCGGCCTCGGCGACCTCGCGGACCGTGTCGGCCAGCGCCTGGCCCAGCTCGTCGCCGTCGCGCAGCCGGTGCAGCACCAGCGCCCACACCAGCGCGGAGTCACAGCGCGCCTCCAGAGCGAGCAGCTCGGCGGCGGGCAGTGACAGCGCGAGCGGGGCCAGTGTGCCGGGCCAGCCCCTGACCGCGCCGTTGTGACTGAACAGCCAGGGCCCGGAGGCGAACGGCGCGGCCGCCGCCTCGCCGTCCGCGCCCGCGACGGTGGCGTCGCGGACGGCGGCGAGTATCGCCCCGCTGCGGACGACCCGGGCGAGATCCGCGAAGGAGAGATCGGCCCAGATGGGGCCCGGGCGCCGGTATCTGGCCGGCACCGGGTCGCCATCGGCGTACCAGCCGACGCCGAACCCGTCGGCGTTGACCGTTCCGTACCGCTGCCGGCGCGGGGCCCAGGACTGGCGGTACAGACCGTGGGCGGGCTCGACGAGGAGCTGCCCCAGCGGCAGTGCGGGCCCGAGGTAGGCGATATGGCGGCACATCAGCGAACGCTCCCTCGGACGGGCTGCCGGGCCGGCGCACTCATGACGCCTCCGCGGGGGTCGCGTCCCGTGCCGTGCGGAAGCCGGAGAAGATCTGGCGGCGCACCGGAAGGTCCCAGTTGCGGAAGGTGCCACGGCAGGCCACCGCGTCGACGGCGAAGGAACCTCCGCGCAGCACCTTGTGGGCGCTGCCGAAGAACACCTCGGAGTACTCGCGGTAGGGGAATGCGGCGAAGCCCGGGTAGGGCAGGAAGTCGCTCGCTGTCCACTCCCACACATCGCCGATCAACTGCCGTACGCCGAGCGGCGATTCCCCCTCCGGATAGCTGCCGGCCGGGGCGGGCCGCAGATGGCGCTGGCCGAGGTTGGCGTGCGACGGCGCCGGATCCTCGTCGCCCCACGGGAAGCGGCGCGAGCGGCCCGAGTGCGGATCGTGCCGGGCCGCCTTCTCCCACTCCGCCTCGGTGGGCAGCCGCCGTCCCGCCCAGCGGGCGTACGCATCGGCCTCGTACCAGCTCACATGCAGCACCGGCTCGTCCGCGGGCACCGGCTCGGTCACTCCGAAGCGGCGGCGCAGCCACTGGCCGCCGTCCCGCCGCCAGAACAGCGGCGCGCCGATGTCGTGCTGCCGGATCTGGTCCCAGCCCTCGGCGGCCCACCAGCGGGGGTCCGTATAGCCGCCGTCGTCGATGAAGGCCTGGTACGCGCCGCAGGTCACCGGCAGTGTGTCGATGAAGAAGGCCGGTACCACCCGCTGGTGTGCGGGCCGTTCGTTGTCCAGCGCCCACGGCTCGGTCGATGTGCCCATGGTGAACGGGCCGCCGGGGACCAGGACTTCGAGAGGCAGACCGTGGGCGCTGCCCGCCGGCGGCTCGGGCGCGCTGAGGGCCGCGGGACCCTTGCGCAGCTGATGGGTGATGAGCATCGTCTCGTCGTGCTGCTGCTCGTGCTGGGCAATCATCCCGAAGGCGAAGGCGGAATCGACGAGGCGGCGACCCTCCAGAGGGGTGCGCTCAAGGATGTCGAGGACTCTGCCGCGTACGTCGGATGCGTAGATCCGTGCCTCGGCAGGGGCGAGCAGCGGCAGCGTGGGCCGCAGGGCGCGCGGATGCTCGAAGGCGTCGTAGACGGAGTCGATCTCGGGCCGCAGCGCCGCACGCCCGCCGACGGTGCGCAGCAGCCACTGCTCCTCCTGGTTGCCGATGTGCGCCAGGTCCCAGACCAGCGGGGACATCAGCGGTGAGTGCTGGGCGGTCAGCTCGTGGTCGTCGACGCACGAGGTGAGCGTGGCCGTACGGGCTCGGGCGGCGGTCAGCGCATCCAGGGCGCGGCGCCGGAGTTCTTCGGTCATGCGATCGGTTCCTTCCCGAGACTCCCCAGGGAGGGGATGCGCAGATCGTCGGCGGGACATCGGCCCCGCAGGACATGGCGCTCATTGAATGCGGCGACGGCGTCCCGTACGGCGTCGGAGGCGCCGATCCGGGGGAGCGCCTCCAGGGCGACGGCGAAAGCGGTCACTGCGGCCGCATGCAGTTCGGGGTCGGCGAGCCCGTGCCGGGCGGCGTTGTCCCACAGCGGATTGCGCGGGGCGGGCAGCGAACCGGCGTACTCCGCAAGCGGTTTGACCGCGCGGTAGACCGTCTCCGCCGCCTCGGCGTCGTCGAACAGGGCTGTGGTGACCGCGAGCGGCACCAGCCAGCCGTCCTCGCCGGACTGGGCGTCGATCATGCGCAGTTCGAGGTGGCCACGTGGTCGTACGGGCGGAAAGAGGGTGGTCAGGTGGTAGTCGAGATCGTCCCGGGTCGGCGGCCTGGGAGCGCGGTGGCGCAGCCATTCGCGGAAGGTGAGACCGTCCGGCAGCGTCCATGGCCCCTCGGGCGTCCGTATGCACATCACCGGCGCGTCCAGCGCATGGGTGGTCCAGGCGGCGCGCGGTTCCTCGCCCAGGGGTGGCGACAGGGGACGTACGGCATCCAGCGCGGTCCACACAGCCTGCCGCGTGGAGCGCCAGCCGGTGTGACTCCCTTGCCGGGCGGGCGAATTGGCGAACGCGGCCATCAGCACCGCGCCCAGCAGATGCGCCAGCTGCCAGCGTCTGCCGTATCCGAGCGGTCCCGGCTCCGCTTCGCCCGCGTCCAGACACACCTGTATCGAGGCCGAGGTGCACATCATGGCGCGGCCGGACGGACCCGTCCGGTCGAAATACGCCTCCATGGCGTCATAACGGGGTTCGTGGAGCAGCCGGCGCGGAGGATGCCAGGGGTCGAGGCCGAGGCCGCTGAGAGTGAGGCCTGCCGGGCGGAGCGCGGTGCGTACGGCGTCCAGATCGGCGGCGGTGGAGTCGATGCACTCCATCAGGGAGGCGGCGGGGGGAGAACTGAGCTCCAGCTGGCCGCCCGGTTCGAAGGTCAGAACCGAATTCAGTTGTAGGGCACGTACCTGTTCGTGGGCCGCCGCGATGCGGGCGGCGGCGACGGGGCGCTCGGGCCGCTCCAGCTCATGAATGAGCCATTCGACCTCCACACCGACGGCTCGGGGCGGGCCGGTCTTGAAGCAAATACATCGAAGCAGATCCTCCGCTTCTTCCAGGTCGATCGGCCGGCCGTAGTCGCCGGCATCGGGTGGATGCATGATCGGGTCTCCTGTCGACGCCTCTCTGCCAACCTAAAGCCACGCCCGCCGGTTCGCACAAGAGTGCCCGTGCGGCGTCAGCGGGACGTAAGAAATCTGGTTGCCGTGGCCGGGGCCCGTCGGGACGATGTCCGCCATGAGTGCACGACTGCGGGGGATCGCAAAACAGACCGAAGAGATCGTCGAAACGGGTCACTACCTGGCCGGTGACGGTCGGAGGGTGGAGATCGGGCGGGAGCTGGCCGCCGCGCTGGCGGGCACCCGGATGTACGGACCCGAGGCCGTAGAGGTCGCTTTGGACACAAACCGTTCGACGTCCTTCGAGGTCACGGGCGAGAGCAGCACCCAGGCGGCCCACCGGCTGACCGCGGCGGACAGCTCACCCGTAGCCGTTTTGAACTTCGCATCGGCGCGTAACCCCGGCGGGGGATATCTCAACGGGGCACAGGCCCAGGAGGAGGCCCTCTGCCGTGCCTCCGCGCTCTATGCCACGCTGCTGCGCGCCCCCGGGTTCTACGAGCACCACCGCGCCGACCGCAGCCCGTTCTACAGCGACCGGGTCATTCACTCTCCGGGTGTCCCGGTCTTCCGTGACGACCGTGGCCGGCTGCTCGATGCGCCGTACACCGTAGGATTCCTGACCTCGCCGGCGCCGAACGCCGGGGTGATCACCAGCCGCAGCCCCGAGCAGGCGCACCGCATCCCGGCCGCCCTCGCCGCCCGGGCCGAGCGGGTGCTGGAGACGGCGGCCGAGTGTGGCTACCGGCGCGTTGTGCTGGGGGCCTGGGGCTGCGGGGTCTTCCGCAACAACCCCGCGGTGGTCGCGGGCGCGTTCCACGCCCTGCTCACCGGGGACGGCCGGTTCGCCGGTCACTTCGAGCAGGTCGTCTTCGCGGTGCTGGACCGCACGGCCGCTGCAAGCACGCTCGGCGCCTTCCGGAGTGCTTTCGCGGGCCGGCTCCAGCCGTAGCGGTGTATCCGCTCCAGCCGTAGCGGCAGGTCAGCTCCAGCCGTAGCGCTCCCGCAGCCGCTGCACGACCCGGTCGAACCGCGGCCGGTCCAGGGCGCACGCCTCACGGCGCATACCGTCCTCGTGCACCCGAAGCACCCGGTCCACGTCGACCCAGGACTCGCGGCCCGCGCGGTCCCACGGCCCGACGCCGATCGCCACCCACTCACGGTCCCGGTCGTGGCGCTTGCTGGAGAGCTGTACGGCCAGCAGCGTCCCGGCCTCCTCACGGGCCACCACCAGGACCGGACGGTCCTTGCCGCGCCCGTCGTTCTCCTCGAACGGCACCCACGTCCAGACGATCTCGCCCGGGTCGGGATCGCCGTCACGGTCGGGGGCGTACGAGGTGCGGACCGGGCCCACCTCGGCGGGCTCCGCCTCGGTCGTGGCCGCAGGGCCACTGCGCCCGGGCAGGTCGGAAGGCTCGTCGAATGCGTCAGGGAAGGTCGTCACCCGCCCCACGGTAGGACCTGTGCGATCGCTGCCGCGGGGCGGGTGCCCGGTCATTCCGCTCGCTCGTCCACCACCGGGATCTTCTCCAGGACCGTCTCCACGCGCGGCGCCGGGGCGGCCGCGCCGTTCATCGAGGAAACCGTGCCGTTCAGGTTCGCCGACGCCGGGTTCATGGTCGACAGCAGCTGCCGGGCAAGACCCAGTCCCGTACCGCCCATGGTCAGCGCCTTCGCGAACATGTCCGACATCCCGTCGGCCCCGTTCAGCAGCACCATGTGGTCGATACTGCTGAAGGCGCCCGCGCCCGCCTCGACGATCTCCGGCCACTTCTCGGCCAGCTGCTGGGCGACGACAGCCTCCTGGTTCTCGGCGAGCGCGGCCGCACGCGCCTTGATGGCCTCCGCCTCCGCCAGGCCCTTCGCCTTGACGGCCGCGGCCACCGCGAGGCCGCGCGCCTGGTTCGCCGCGGCCTCCGCCTCGCCCGTCACCCGGGTCGCCGTGGCGCTCGCCGCGCTCGCCAGCTCGGTCTCCTTCGCTTCGGCCTGCGCCGCCGAGATACGGGCATCGCGCTCGGCCTCCGCCAGGGTCCGCTTCTCGTACGCCGTGGCGTCGGCCGGCTTGCGGACATCGGCTTGGAGCTGCTGTTCGCGCCGGTGCGCCTCCAACTCCGCGACCCGGGTCTCCTGGACGACGACCTCCTGGCGCGCCCCGGCCTCCGCGAGCGGCCCCGCCTGGCGCGCCGTGGCGGCGGCCTTGTCCCGCTCCGCCTGATAGCCGGCCTGGAGGATCTCACTGTCCCGGGTCGCCTCCGACATCCGGGCCGCGGCCTGCTGCTCCGCCTCCGTCGCCAGCCTGTTGGCCTCGGCCTGGGCGATCCGGGCGTCCCGCTGGACGGCTGCCGCGTGCGGCGCGGCCAGATTCTTGATGTAGCCGGTCGGGTCCTCGATCTCATGGATCTGGAGCGAGTCGACGATCAGCCCGAGCTTCTCCATCTCGGTACCGCAGGCCGCCCGGGTCTGGCCGGTCAGCTTCTCCCGGTCGCGGATCATGTCCTCGACCGTCAACCCGCCGACGATGGACCGCAGATGGCCCGCGAAGACGGTGTGGACGAGCTCCGCCATCAGCTTCTGCTGGTCGAGGAAGCGGCGTCCGGCGTTGGCGATCGACACAAAGTCGTCGCCGACCTTGAAGATGACCACGCCGCGCACCTTCAGCGGAATGCCCTGATGGGTCACGCAGTCCACGGACAGTTCGGTCTCATTGAGGTCGAGCGACAGCTTGCGCACCGCCTGGACGCCGGGAATGACGAGCGTTCCGCGGCCGGTGACGATACGGAACCCCATACCTTCGCCGAGACCTTCGGTCCGGTGCGTGGAGCCGGAGATGATCAGTGCCTCGTTGGGCTCGGCAACCCGCCACATGAGCTTGAAGACACCGATCAGGATGATGATGGCAGCGAGCCCGAAACCCGCTGTGACGCCGACGAACATCGGCATACGCCCCCTTCGTGCGGCACCGTCCGGCGCCGGTGATCGGGAGTGTCCTCCGATAAGAACCGGGACTCAACAGCCGTACAGGGCTGTGACATAGACCGTGCGCGGAGGCAGATGCTCCACGACCGTCACCACCGTGCCCGTCTCGATGCGGTCCTGCGCGGAGGCCGGATAGGCGAGGAAGTGCTCGGCGCCGCCGCGGATGCGGACGATGACCTCGCCGACAAGCCCGGGACCGACCGTGCCGGTCACCCGCCCGAGCAGCCCCACCATCGACTCGTCGTCCATGGTGGGGAGCCTACCCACGCGGGACCTCGGGGGAGCAGGCTGCCGGCCGGCGGCGGTGGTGTCGCCGACATCTCACCGTCAGATCCAGTCCTCCAGCGAGGACATGAAGCCGTCGAAGTCGTCACGGTGGATGGTGTGGCCCGCGCCCGCGACGCTGCGGACCTCGAAGCCGCGTTCCCGCAGCAGCTCGGCCCGCTCCCGGGAGACGAGGGAGCTCGGGTCGGCGAGCGTCACCAGCGAGGGGACGAAGGGCTTGGCCGGCAGCAGATCCGTGCCGGCGGCGTCCACCAGGCCGTACGCCGTCGCCTCGTCCCACAGCCGCACACTGTCCAGTTCGATCTCGACGTCCTCGGCCTCCCAGCGCGGATTCATCTCCTCGATCCATTCCCGCGTGAACGACTTCGCCCGGGTGAACCACTGCGGTCTGAAGCCGCCTGTCCCGTCGGGCAGATACCAGGCGGGGTCGGCGTACACCGCGCGCTGCGGCGCGAGTTGCCGCACGGCCAGTGAGAGGGTCAGCCCGCCCAGCGAGTGCCCGACGGCCAGCTGGGCGCCGGCCGGCAGGGTCTCGATGATGTCGTCCGCGTAGTCCTGCGGGGTGTAGCTGCCGGCCCGGCCGCTCGCGCCATGACCGCGCAGGTCGACGGCGAGCACGCGGTAGCCGAGCTCGGCGAGGGCCGGCCCGACCCTGCGCCAGGTGCGGTGGTCGGCCATGATGCCGTGGATCAGGAGCGCGACGCGGTCGCCCTCACCCCAAGTGGTGGTGTGCAGCTGCACGTTGGAGCCCTTCCGGTGTGGTGATTCCGATACGCGGGAGCATGCGGGAGTATTCAGCGAACCGTACGGGTCGGGTGCGCGCCGAGCGCGCCCATTCGCGCGCGGCGTTTTTACGCCTTCGGCACCACCCTCGTCACCCGGTCCGGCAATGCACCAGCCACCGGAGCGTGGCGAAGACGGTCGTACCGGAGATCCGGCCGAAGTTGGCGGCCTTCGCCGCCGGGCCGATTGGAGGGCCTCGCTGCCCTCCGGACGGGGTGAAGGAGCGGGTGCGACAGGGGGAAGCGGCACGTGCCAATTGACTCGTGCAAACGCCGTGGGCCACTCGTTTCCGGCCATCTGTCATACCTGCTGCCGAACCGTTCTGGAAAGATGCCGAAGGCGATGAGCCAGACACCAAAGCAGTCCGCCGAACGCCCCGTTCCGACCAGTGCAGACGTCGCCCGGCTCGCCGGAGTTTCCCGGGCCACCGTTTCGTACGTGCTCAACAACACCTCTGCCGTCCGGATCAGCGAGCCCACCCGCCGACGCGTCCGCGACGCCGCCGAGGAGCTCGGCTATGTCCCTCACGCAGCGGCCCGCAGCCTGCGCGCCGGACACACCCGGATGGTGCTGCTGCCCACCGCCCATGCCCCGGGCGGGCCGCTCTACAGCCGCTTCTTCAACGAGTTCCAGCGGGCGCTGCGTCGTCTCGACTACACCGCCGTGCAGTACGGCAGCCTCGGCCTCGACGGCGACGAGGCGGCCCGCGCCTGGGCCGAACTGCGCCCCGTCGCGGTTGTCTCGCTCGGCGAGGTCGCGCTCACCCCGCACGGCGTCGGGGTCCTCAAGCGCTCCGGCGCGAAGGCCGTCATAACGCTCGGTCCGCGCCGCGTCGAGGGCGCGCACTCCCTCGTCATGGACCAGCGCGAGATCGGCGGCTGCGCGGTGGCCCATCTGGTCGAGCGTGGCCGGCGCGCCATCGGTGTCGTCATGCCGCGGGAGCCGGGCCCGGAGCTCTTCTCCGGCCCCCGTCTCGAAGGAGCCCGACGGGCTGCGGCGGACACCGGAGCCCGGATCGAACCCCTGCCGTTGTCGTACGCCGAGGAGTCGGCGGCCGCCCTCGCCGCCGACTGGCGCAGGCTCGGGCTCGACGCCGTCTACGCGTACAACGACGAGTACGCCATGCTCCTCATGCGCGCCCTCCAGGACGCCGACATCGATGTCCCGGGCGAGACGGCCGTGGTGGGGGCCGACGATCTGCTGCTCGGCAGGCTGCTGCGGCCCCGGCTGAGCACGGTGCAGATCGACATGGTGACCGGTCGGCGGCTGGCCGAACTCGTCGACCGCGTCGTGCGCGACCCAGGCGCCGAGCAGGAGCGGCACGACCTGATGGGGGCGCGGGCCGTCCACCGCGAGTCCAGCTGACCGAACCGAACCCGACCCGGCTTCGGCAGGGCCGTCACGAGTGACGACATGCGGGCCGCGCCGTGCGTGTCTAGCGTCGCTTGCATGAGCACAGATCCACAGCGCTTCGAGATCCTGCTGGTGCCCGAGCATGTCAAGGGCAGCGACGTCGCCTCCCTGGCCGCCAGCGCCATCCGCTCTGCCGTCGTCGAGGCCACGGGCGAGCGCGGGTCCTCCGGGTATCCGCGCTACTCGGGCGAGGGCGTGGTGGCGGACATCGACCCCACGACGCGTACGGTCGAGGCGCTGCTGGTCGACGGGGTGGAGCTGGACTACGGACTCTCGGCGAGAGTCGTCGACCCGGCAGACCGCTGACACCTCTCCAATCCGGGCCTCGGCCAGGCGGCTTCGGCGTGAGGGCCCCAGGGCCTGTCGTCCGGATCTTGCCGGGCTCGCGTGCCCTGCACGCACCAGACCCCGCTCACTGATCCGGCCTGATCCGGAAGACAGGCCCCAGCGCGGCCAGGTCGGCCTCGATGAGCCGAGCCGCCTGTCGCAGCTCGGGCAGCATCGCCCGGCGCATCTCCTCGGGTGTGCCGCCCCCCGCGTGCTGCGCCACATTCACCGCGGCCACCACCCGGCCCCGGCCGTCCCGCACCGGGACGGCCAGGGAGCGCAGCCCTTCCTCCAGCTCCTGGTCGACCAGCGCATGGTCATCGGCCGCCACCTCGTCGAGCAGCGCGGTGAGCTCATCGGCCGAAGTGACCGTGTGTCCGGTGAGCGCGGGCAGCCTGCCGTCGACGGCAGGCCGCTCCCTGGGCGCGAGTCCGGCGAGCAGTACCCGCCCCATCGCGGTCGCGTACGCCGGGAAGCGTGTACCGACCGTGATGTCGATGCTCATGATCCGTACGGTCGGAACGCGCGCCACATAGCGGATATCAGCGCCGTCGAGCACCGCCAGGGACGCCGACTCATGGACCCGCCGCACCAGATCGGCCAGGTGCGGCTGGGCGACATCGGTCAGCCCGAGTCCGGACAGGCGCGCACAGCCGAGTTCGAGCACGCGCGGCCGCAGCCTGAACTGCCGCCCGGCGCAGCCGACATACCCCAGCTGCTCCAGCGTCAGCAGCGAGCGCCTTGCCGTCGCGCGCGCCAGCCCCGTCGCCTCGGCGACGGCCGTCAGCGGCATCCCTTCGCCGCGGTCGGCTCCCAGCGCGCGCAGCACCGCGAGCCCGCGGGCCAGCGACTGCAGATAGTCCGGCCCCAGTTCGCGCTTCTCGGCCGGCGAGGTGTCCCGTACGGGAGCGGAAGGGGGCGCCGTGGCACGGGGTGCGGCGAGCGCGGACTCCAGCGTGCCGCGGCGCTCCAGCAGTCGGGGGAGTACCGCTTCGGCAAGGGATTCCATGGTGTGCCGACTGGTGTGGCTGGCCACACTGACCGCGCACACTGTCCGCCCCGCCGGATCGCGCAGCGGCACGGCGACCGCCACCAGCCCGGGTTCGATCAGCTGGTCGTCGCCCGCCCAGTCCCGGCCTTCGGTGAACAGCGCGCCCGGCGCGCAGCGGTCCGCGGGCACCAGATCGCCGATCCGGAAGGTGAGATTCATATGGCGTCGCCGGGCGGCCTGTACGACGAAGCGCACCCCGTCCCCGTCCGGCACGGCAACCGACACCGACTCGTCGAACTCGTCCGCGAGCCCGTCCACCGCCGGTCCCAGCGCCGCCGGTATCCCGCTGGCCGCGAGATAGGCACCGCTCAGTTCCATCAGCCGAGGTGCGGGCCACACCTCGCGCCCGTCGCTGCGTACCAGACGGAGCCGGGCGAGAGTGGAGACAACCCGATCGACGGTGGCCCGGGCGAGGCCGGTGGCCCGTACGAGATCGCTGTGCCGCATCCGCTCGTCCGCATCCGGCGCGGACAGGGCGCACAGTACGGAAAGACCGCGCTCCAGCGGGCCGACCGTGGCGGTGGGCGGTGCGGCGATGGCCATCGGCGAGCTCCTCGGTCCGTTGACGTGGGTTGTTGACCTGGGGCCGTCGACGTGGGGCCGTTGACAGGGGCCCGAAGCCCGGCCGAGACTCGGGCAGGGCCAATGATGAACCAAAGTTCATCAGGCGAACAACCTTATACGCTCGGCCAGCCTTGGGAGAGTTTCGATGAGCATCCGCGACGTCTACATCGTCGACGCCGTCCGCACCCCGATCGGCAAGTTCGGGGGAGCGCTCTCCTCCGTACGCCCCGACGACCTCGCCGCGCATGTCGTCAGGGCGCTCGTGGACCGCACTCCGGAGCTCGACCCCGCCCGTATCGACGATGTGGTCTTCGGCGACGCCAACGGCGCGGGCGAGGACAACCGCGATGTCGCGCGGATGGCCGTTCTGCTCGCCGGTCTGCCCGTCACCGTCCCCGGCGTCACGGTCAACCGGCTCTGTGGCTCCGGCCTCGAAGCGGTCATCCAGGCGGCCCGCGCCGTCGCGCTCGGCGACGCGTCGATCGCGATCGCGGGCGGTGTCGAGTCGATGTCCCGGGCCCCATGGGTGCTGCAGAAGCCCGAGCGTGCCTTCCCTGCCGGCCACCAGCAGCTGTACTCGACGACGCTGGGCTGGCGCATGACGAACCCGCGCATGCCCGCCGAGTGGACGATCCAGCTCGGCGAGAGCGCCGAACTCATCGCCGAGAAGCACGGCATCACCCGCGAGCGGCAGGACGCCTTCGCCCTCGCGAGTCACCAGAAGGCCGCCCAGGCCTGGGGCAAGGGGCTCTACGACGGTGAAGTCGTCGCGTACGAGTCGGTGGAGCTGGAGCGGGACGAATGCATCCGCGACGCCAGCTCGATCCAGGCGCTCGCCAAGCTGAAGCCGTCCTTCCGCAAGGACGGCACGGTGACGGCGGGGAACTCCTCACCGCTCAACGACGGGGCAGCCGCGCTGCTCCTCGTCGACGAGGAGGGGCTGCGCGCCACCGGCCGCGAGCCACTGGCCCGGATCCGCGCCTCGGCGGTCACCGGCATCGAGCCGCACCTCTTCGGCCTTGGGCCGGTGGAGGCGGTTCAGCGGGCGCTGGCCAAGGCGGACAGGTCGTTCGCCGACCTGACCACGTTCGAGCTCAACGAGGCTTTCGCCGCTCAGTCGCTCGGCTGCCTCGCGGAGTGGCCCGAACTGGACCCGTCCCTGGTCAACCCGCGTGGCGGGGCCATTGCCATCGGCCACCCGCTCGGCGCGTCGGGGGCCCGGCTGGCCGGCTCGGTCGCCCACCAGCTGGCGGCGGCCGGTTCGGGAACCGGCGTGGCCGCGCTCTGCATCGGTGTGGGACAGGGGATCGCCCTGGTCCTGGAGCGCTGAGCCAACGGGCCTTGAGGACGCGGGCCCGGGGCGCCGGCAGGCGGTGGCCTACGGGCGCCCGCCCACGAGGGGCGACCGGCGACGGGCCGACAGTGGCCCTGACCCACGGGGCCGGCCGGCGCTGTGTGCCGGCCGGCCTCCGGCCCCTGACAAGCCTCCGTCAGGCCTCGGTCTGTCAGGCGTCGGTCGAGGCCTCCGCCCCGGCTGCGCCCTCGGCCGCCGCGATCGACTTGCGGACCTCGTCCATGTCCAGCGCGCGCGCCTGACCGATCACATCCTCGAGCGCGGCCTCGGGCAGCGCTCCCGGCTGGGCAAAGACCGCGACATTGTCGCGGACGATCATCAGCGTGGGAATGGAGCGGATCTCGAACGCAGCGGCCAACTCCTGCTGAGCCTCCGTGTCGACCTTCGCGAACACCAGGTCGGGGTGGCGCTCGGCAGCACCCTCGTACACCGGAGCGAACTGCCGGCACGGGCCGCACCAGGAAGCCCAGAAATCGATCAGGACGAAGTCGTTGTCGGTCACGACCTGATCGAAGTTTTCCTTGGTGAGCTCAACAGTGCTCATGACGTGCTACCTCTTCCTGCTGTCCGACGGACTCGCCCCCGACAACGGTGCCCGGGGCCGTGCTATTCCTGCCCCTGCCCATGTGGCCAGGACGCACACCCGGCACCAGACTGTCTCTATGACGGAAGCTGTGGAGTACGACGTCGTGGTGCTGGGCGCAGGCCCGGTAGGGGAGAACGTGGTGGACCGGATCAGGGCGGCCGGTCTGAGCACAGCGGTCGTGGAGGCCGAACTGGTCGGGGGTGAGTGTTCGTACTGGGCGTGCATCCCGAGCAAGGCACTGCTGCGTCCGGCGATCGCCCGGGCCGACGCCCGCCGGGTCCCGGGTCTTCGCCACGCGGCGCAGGGGCCGCTCGACCCCGAGGCCGTGCTGGCTTACCGCGATTATCAGGTTTCCCACTGGAAGGACGACGGCCAGGTCGGCTGGATGGACTCGACCGGCGCACGCCTCTACCGCGGGCAGGGCAGGCTGCGGGGTGCGAAGAAGGTCGTCGTCGACGGCCCCGAGGGCGAGCGCCATGTGCTCAGCGCCCGGCACGCCGTCGTCGTATGCACCGGCAGCCGCGCCGTGCTGCCCGACATCCCGGGCCTGGCCGGTGCAAAGGCATGGACGAGCCGCGAGGCCACCAGCGCGAAGAAGGCGCCGGGCCGGCTTGCGGTCGTCGGCGGCGGTGTGGTCGGCGTGGAGATGGCCACCGCCTGGCAGGCACTCGGCTCGCAGGTCACCCTGCTGGTACGCGGAGGGGGAGTGCTGCCCCGGATGGAATCCTTCGTCGGCGAGCATGTCATCGAAGCGCTGACCGAGGCCGGTGCCCAGGTCCGTACGCACACCGCCGTCGCCTCCGTCGAGCGAACCGGCGGCACGGGTCCGGTCACGCTGGTGCTCGACGGCGGTGAGCGGATCGAGGCCGACGAGGTCCTTTTCGCCACCGGCCGTGCCCCGCGCACCGACGGCCTCGGCCTGGAGACGGTGGGCCTGCAGCCGGGCAGCTGGCTGCCCGTCGACGACAGCTGCCTGGTCGACGGGAGTCGCTGGCTGTACGCGGTCGGCGATGTCAACCACCGGGCGCTCCTCACCCACCAGGGCAAGTACCAGGCGCGGATTGCGGGCGCGGCGATCGTGGCCAGGGCGCAGCATGTGCCGTTGCTGGAGTCCGACCGCTGGGGCGCGCACGCCGCGACCGCCGACCACTCGGCCGTCCCGCAGGTCGTCTTCACCGACCCGGAGGCCGCGGCCGTCGGCCTCTCGCTCGCCGAGGCCGAGGCGGCCGGCCACCGGGTCCGCGCCGTCGACTACGACCTGGCCTCGGTCGCGGGCTCGAGCCTGTACGCGGATGGCTACCGCGGCCGCGCCCGGATGGTGGTCGACCTGGACCGCGAGATCCTGCTGGGGGTCACTTTTGTGGGCCCGGGCGTCGGCGAGTTGCTGCACTCGGCCACGGTGGCGGTCGCGGGCGAGGTGCCGATCGACCGGCTGTGGCATGCGGTGCCTGCGTTTCCGACGATCAGCGAGGTGTGGCTGAGGCTGCTGGAGGCATACCGGGGTTAGCAGGTGTCCTTCGGGACGCGTCGACCGTAACGGGGAGGAAGAGTCAATGTCCGTACGCCGGGTCGTGCCCGACATCCGTACGAAGTCCATGGCGGAGAGCCGGGACTTCTACGGCCTCATCGGTCTCGAGGAGGTCATGAACCACGGCTGGGTGATCACCCTGGCCTCCCCGGACAACCCCACCGCCCAGATCACCCTCGCCACCCACGACGCGACCGCGCCGGTCGAGGCCGACCTGAGCATCGAGGTGGACGACGTCGACGCGGTGTACGCGGCGATGCTCGAACGGGGCGCGGAGATCGTGCACTCGCTGCGGGACGAGGAGTGGGGCGTACGCCGGTTCTTCGTACGCGACCCCAACGGCCGGGTCGTCAACGTCGTCAGCCACCGCAGCTGAGCCGTCCCCTTGGAGGGGCGCCGGGGGCGGCTGCGGCGGGGTGATCACCGTCGGGCATGCTGACGCGGTGAACGTGCTCTCCGGCTTCCTGCCCATCTGGGCGATCACCGGCGTCGGTTGGGCGGCCGGCCGGTTCAATGTGCTAGGCAGCCAGGCGCAGAGTGTGCTGGGGCGGTTCGCCTTCGCGTTCGCCATGCCGGCGCTGCTGTTCCTGACCCTGTCCAGAGCGCGGGTGTCCGAGCTGGCCGGCCCCGGCGTGGCGGTGTTCGCGGCCAGCCTGCTCATTGTGTTCGCGCTGGGCCTGCTGCTGGGCCGCCTGGTCTTCCGCCGCAGTCAGGCCGACCGGGCTATAGGGGCGATGGCGGGGGCGTACGTCAACTCCGCCAATCTGGGCATCCCCATCGCCGTACATGTCCTGGACGACGCGTCGTTCGTCATCGCCGCGGCACTGTTCCAGACGCTGTTCATCACGCCGCTGATCCTGGTGCTGATAGATCTCGATGTACGGCGCGGAGTGCGCGACAGATGGAGCCGGATTGCGCAACTGCCGCTGCGCAACCCCATCATCGCCGCGTCCGCGGCCGGTGTGACGGTCTGCGTGACCGTCGACCTAGTGGGCTTCGGTGGCCGGGTCCCCGGACATCGCCGCGCCCATGCGCAGATGCGGTGCGGCGCGGACACGGGTACCAGCCCGGGTGCGGAGCGCAACCTCGTACCTCCCAGGACCAAGTAGCTGGTACGCAACGGACGCCGCTGCCGCCGGGCGGCACGAGCAGAGACGAGCGCGACCATGTCCTTCACACGCGCCACGACCTCCCTGGGCCTGGCCGCGGCCGCTCTCGCCCTGGCAGCGCCCCTTGCGGCGGCCGACGAGTCACGCCTCGTAATCAACGGGAACCAGCCCGCCCGACGCGGAACCGACAGGAGGCGGAAGGCGTAGGCGGTGCGGCGGCCGGACGTCGTGAGGGCGGCCACGGTTCGCCGGGGTGCGTGGGTGCTCGCCAGGGGCTCGGTGGGGTGGCGAGCGCTTCTCGGCGGCACCCGCGACTCGGACGAGTAGTTTGACAGCATGAGCAATCTCGATCGTCAGGCCGCCCTCTCCGTCTGCGGCGGTCGTGGCTTTGTCGTCGCCGAGCCCGTCCGTGAACTTCTCAGCCCCCGCCGGGTCCAGCTCGGCGAGTCCACCGTGGTCCGCCGTCTGCTGCCCAACCTGGGCCGCCGGATGGTCGGCGCCTGGGCCTTTGTCGATCACTACGGCCCCGACGACATCGCCGACGAGCCCGGAATGCAGGTCCCGCCGCACCCGCACATGGGGCTCCAGACCGTCAGCTGGCTCCACGAGGGCGAGGTGCTGCACCGCGACAGCACCGGCAGCCTGGCGACCATCCGGCCGCGCGAACTCGGCCTGATGACCTCCGGCCAGGCGATCAGCCACTCCGAGGAGAGCCCGAAGCCGCACGCGCGCTTCCTGCACGGAGCCCAGCTTTGGGTCGCGCTCCCCGACGCCCACCGCGCCGTCGAGCCGCACTTCCAGCACCACGCCGGGCTGCCGGCCGTCACCGCGCCCGGTCTGACGGCCACGGTCATCCTCGGTGAGCTCGACGGCGCGGCCTCGCCCGGCACGACCTACACCCCGATCGTGGGCGCCGACCTGGCGCTTGTCCGCGGAACCGAGACGAGCCTGCCGCTCGACCGCGACTTCGAGTACGCCGTACTCGCGATGTCCGGGGAGGTCCATGTGGACGGTGTGCCCGTACTGCCGGGGTCGATGCTCTACCTCGGCTGCGGCCGCACCGAACTCCCGCTGCGCGCCGAGTCCGACGCCGGGCTGATGCTCCTCGGCGGCGAGCCCTTCGAGGAGGAAATCGTGATGTGGTGGAACTTCGTGGGGCGTTCGCATGAGGAGATCGAGCAGGCCCGCTCGGACTGGATGACCGGCTCCCGCTTCGGCGAGGTGAAGGGGTACGACGGCGGGCCGCTGGCTGCTCCCGAACTCCCGCCGGTGGCGCTGAAACCGCGAGGACGGGTGCGCTGATCTGAGGTTATGGGCATCGGTCGCGTTGCCCAGAGGTACGGCCGCTCCCTTTGGCGGCCATGCGTCATTGCGCGCCCGCACCCCGAAGTGATCCACTCTGTCATGGGCAACGAGTTGCGGTCTTGGCGCCTGTGGCCAGAACTCATCAGACTCTTGCTGACCCGGCTGGTCGGATCGGTGCGACGCTCCGCCCTGACAGGACGAGACTCCAGGGTCGTTATGGCGGCCCGCACGGGCTTACCGTCCGGGTTCAGGGTAGTGGGAACGCCCCGTCCGCCGTCGGGCAAGCGCTGCGAGATCGGGTGAATGTCTGCTATTTCCCGCTTCTGGTGAACCGTCGCGTGCCAACCTGGCGTAGGGGGGAAGCGGCAACCGGAGACGCGGGGCGTCGCGTCTGATTCCCGAAGCGCCGCGCGCAATGTGCATGTGCTCGGGAGGACCGTCGAAACATCAGCCGTGGCCCGGTTGCTCCGTGACGCGGCTTCAGGGCGTGGCGGTGCGCTGTTCATCATAGGAGAGCCCGGGCTGGGACGGACCACCCTGCTCCGTAGGTTCCTCACCCTCGACGCCACCTTCCGATCGGTGTACTTCGCGGGCACTGCCGCCGAATCAGGACTGCCCTATGCGGGACTGCACCAGGTCGTCCAGGCGTACCGCTGCTCTGTGCCGCAGCTCCCTGCACCCCAGCGCGATCTGCTCGGCCACCTCTTGGCCGCCGGGCACCACCGGCCCGGGGACAACGGTCTTGCGGTTGGGGCCGCGGCCCTCGGTCTTCTCGGCGCCGCGGCCGCCCGGCGTCCTCTGCTGCTCGCGATCGACGATGCGCATCTGCTGGACGCACCGTCCATGAAGGTGCTGCTCTTCGTCGCCCGGCGCATCGCGGGCGAGCCGATCGCCATGCTCCTCACCGCGGAACACCGCTGCTCCGCCGCCACGTCCGCGATCCGCCCGGCCGTCACCGGCGTACCGGAACTGCGGCTGGGACCGCTGGACCCGGCCGACGCGCGGACCCTGCTCCAGCGGTCCGCCCCGCATCCGCTGAGGCGTTACGTCGCCGAGCGGCTGCTCGCCGTCGCGGAGGGCAATCCGCTCGCACTCACCGAACTGCCTGCCGCCCTCACGCCGGGCCAGTGCGCGGGAAACCTGCCGATCGACGACCTGCTCACCCCCGGTGAGCGGCTGCGCGACGCCCATCTGCCGACACTGGCCCGGCTCCCTGACACCGCCCGCGCCGCCCTGCTCGTGCCCGCCGCGGCCGACGACGTCCGCAGCGGCGACGTACAGCGTGCACTGGCGCTGCTCGGCCATGAGCCCGACGCGCTGCTGCCCGCCGAAGAGGACGGCATCCTCGAACTGCGCCGGGGGCGGCTGGTCTTCGCCGACCGGCGGCTGCGCCTGGTCACGTATCACGACGCCTGTACATCGCGGCGGCGCGCCGTCCACCGGGCGCTCGCGCAGGTGCTGCACGGCACGGCCGGGGCACGCCACCTGGCCGCCGCGCACATCGGCCCGAGCCCGGCCGTGGCGCAGGCCATTGAGGCGGCGGCGAGCGCCGCCGCGGAGGCGGACCCGGACGCATGCGCCGAACTGTACGAGCGCGCCGCGGGTTTCGCCGACGATGACGACGAGGCGGCCCGGCTGCTGGGCCTGGCAGCGGGCTGCCGGCAGCGGGCCGGAGCTGCGGAGCACGTACCGGTGCTGCTGGGAAAGGCGATGGCGCTTGCCCGCGATCCGGCGCTGCGCCGGGAACTGGGCGTCCTGCAGGCGCGGCAGCGCGGTGCGACCGGGCATCCGCGGATCGCGCACCGGGCGCTGCGCGATGCGGCCGGGCGGCTGGCGGGCGAGCCCTCCCGGGCGGCTGAACTGCTGCTGGAGGCTTCCGATTCCGCGGTCCGCGCGGCGGACAGCCGTGCCGCACTGGGCAGCGCGTGGCAGGCGTACCGGCTCACCCGGCTGTGCGGCGGGGACCTGGCTGAGGCCGCGGCCGTCCATCTCGCGCAGGTCTTGGCCCTGCGGGGGGAACGTGCGCAGGCCGGCGAACTGCTGTTGGCGCAGATGGCGGGCGAGGCGGTGGGGACTCTGGTGGGGCGGGCGGAAGTGCTGGGCTGGCTGGAGGAGTACGAGGCGGCCTGCGTGCTCCTGGACCGGGTACTGGGGGAGCAGCCCGGCACCGAGCGAAGGGCGTGCGCGGAGCGGCGGGCGGCCGCGCTCGGCTGCCGGGCCTGGATCCGGCTGTGGACCGGGGACTGGCACGGCGCCCGCTCCGACGCGATGGAAGCGGTCGAGTGCGCGGAGCGGCGGATGGAGACCGCTTCGCTGGCCCAGGGGCTGGTCGCGCTGGGGCGGCTCGAGGCAGCGCAGGGCCGGGTCACGGAGTGCGGAGCGGTGCTGGCCCGTGCTGCCGGAGTGGCGCGGGCGCACGGCCTCGAACTCGTCATGGGCCAGGTCGCAGTGGCCGAGGGCCTGTTGGCGCTCGGAGCGGGCAAGTACGAGGAGGCGGTGGCCGGTTACGAGCGGGCCGGCGCCCTGGCACGGTGCGCGGGAATCGAGGACCCGTCGGTGACCCCGTGGGCGGCGAACCTGATCGAGGCATATGTACGCAGCGGGCGGATCGGGGAAGCGGTACGCGAACACGCCCGCTTCGACGCCGAAATGCGGCGCTCGGGCCCCTCCTGGGCGCTTGCGGTGAGCGCCCGCTGCCGCGCCTTGCTACTGGAGGCCGACGGTCGCGGCACGCCCGGTGCCGTCGAGGCGGCATTCCATGAGGCCCTGGAATGGCATGCGCGTGGTGCCGTCGTCTTCGAGCGGGCGCGGACCGTGTTCTGCCACGGGCAGTGGCTGCGCCGTACGGGACGCACCCCACAGGCGCGCGACGCGCTGGAGGAGGCGCTGTCGGCGTTCGGGGCGCTCGGCGCCGTCCCGTGGGAGGAGGCCGTCCGCAGCGAACTCCGCGCGGCGGGTGGCCGCACCGCACGGACGGCGTGCGGACAGCTCACCGAGCAGGAGAGCCGTATCGCCGCGCTGGTGGCGGACGGGGCCACCAACAAGGAGGCGGCGGCGGCGCTTTTCCTCAGCCCGAAGACGGTGGAGTTCCATCTGGGCAACGTCTACCGGAAGTTGGGGGTGCGGTCGCGCAGTGAACTGGCGCGGCGGGGGCTGTGACGCAGGAGCGGCAAGGTGCGGCGGTCACTTGCGTTGTTTGAAGAGCAGCTTGATCCTTGTGCCGACATCAAGGTCCTTCATGGCGTGGTAAATGCGGCTTCCGAAGACCCGGTTGACGGTGCTGTCCAACATGACCATCTCTTTCTTCACGTCCTCGCCGCCGAGCTGCAGCTCGACCGGGTGATCGACGTCCTGCTTCTTGAGGCGGGCCAGCAACGGCTCACCCTTTTTGCCCATCGCTTCGTACTTCTTCTCAAGGTCCTTCCGGAAGGACCGAGTCTGTGACGGATCGCGGTCCGGCACCGTCTTGACCAGCTTCTTGTTCCTGCTTGCCTCGCTGAGGGCGTCGATCTTCGCTTCGAGATCCTTGGGCGGGTCGGGGCAGAACCAGGTCGCCGTGAGAGTCGCCGACATCTTGCCGGTCTTGTTCGTCTCGATGTCCAGCTCGAACGCGACCTTCTTGTTCGACTTCCCCGTGATTTCGGGGTTGACGACACCGTGCACGTACCAGACGCCGTCCTTCGCGACCGGGGTCAGGGACGTCATCCGGTAGCGCAGTTGGATGGCGACCAGCACGGGGCGGATCACCTTCGCCCCGATGTCGCTTCCGGAGAGCGCGTTGACGGCCTTCGTCGCGACCTCGACGCCCTTCGTGACATCGCGCCGCTTCTCCTCCGGCGTACGCCGGTCGGCCTTGCCGATGAGTCTGCCGAGGGCCTTCTTCCCGCCGGCCAGCAGCTTCTTGCCGTACGCGGCGGCCGTGGCGATCATCTTGGAGATGAAGCCCCGGACGGGCGCGCCGACCTTCTCCAGCACGCTCTTGATCTTCGCCGGGATCGCGCCGAGCTTGAGCACCCGGGCCAGCAGGTCGATCGCGAGCGGCAGTGCCCGGGCGAGCGAGTCCTCGATCTTCGTGGCGACCTTCTGGGACACGCCGTTGCAGATCTCCTCGAGCGTGTCGAGGATGCCGTTGACGAATTCGGCGAGTGCGCGGGCCTTTTCCACCAGGAAGGTGACGAAGTCGTAGACGGCCATGACCGCCTTGACCAGCGCGCCGGCCGGATTGATCAGGGACAGCAGCCAGGTGATGCCCGCCTTGAGGACGGTCTCGACGACAAAGCCCTTGATCATCTCGAACGCCTGCTGCTTGAGATCCCCGATCTTCTCCTTGATCTCCTCCCACAGGCCCCCGATGCCCTTCTCCTTGATGACCCCGATGATCTTGATTGCGCCGATCACCGTGTTCAGCACCGACTCGGGCATGTGCTTGAGCAGTTCGGAGCGGATGAAGGCCCAGCTGATCCCGAAGAGCGACAGCACCATCTTGACGATGCCGCGCAGATCCCACTGCTCCGGCAGTTCCACCCCGGCCGCGGCCAGATTGCCGAACAGCCATTCCTGCAGGGCCGCCTTGAGGTGCTTGACGATGTTCGACAGGAACTGCGTCAGCCCGGCCTTGACCGAGGCGCCCAGATTGCTGAGGAAGCGGATCGGGTCCTTGATGATCCGTTCGGCCACACCTGCCGCCCGCTTCACCACACCGACCAACAGGTTCTTCAGGTCGATGAGGATCTTGATGGCGCCGACCACGGCGTCGCGGGCCCTCTCCCACAGGCCCTTGTTGGACTCCTTCACCTCGGCCAGCGCCGCGTTCGTCGCCTCCTGCGCCTGCGCGTAGGACTCGGCGAGCTGGTCGACGACCGCGTCGGCCTTCTCGTCGATGGATGCTTCCAACTCGTCGAACTTCGCGGCAAATCCGGCCGCCGTCTGTTCACCGAACCCGCGCATCGCGGGCTCTAGGCCCGCGACGAAATCGGCCATCCGGCGCCGGCCGTCCGCGGCCTTCTGCCGCGCGTCGTTGACGCGCTTCTCCACGACGGTGGCGACCTCGTCGACCACGCCCCGGATCTCGGCGGTGTAGGCGGCCGAGTGCTTCGCATAGTCGGGCTCACCGGAGAAGAAGTCCCACCAACTCTTCTCGCACGCGGCGAGGAAACGCTTCCGGGCCTGCCCGGCCCGGTCGTCGAAGAGGGTGCGGACCGTGTCGTCGAGGCCCGCCAGCGCGGCCTCGACAGTGCGCTTGGTCTCCTCGTAGATGTCGGTCAGCTGTTTCGTGATCGCGGCGCGGCGGGTCTCGGTACCTGCCTGGGCGGCCTGTTTGCCGCCCGCCACCGATTTACCCGTGGCGGCACGCACTCCGGCCATGGCGGCCATCGCCGTCTTGCCTGCTGCGGCCGCCCGCTGCTCGGCTGCGGCCCGCTGCTCCGCCTCCTTGGCCCGGAAGGAGCCCGGCGCCGCGGCGGAGTCCTTCTCCGCAGCCTTCTTGGACTGCAGGGCAGCCGTGAACGCCGGCTCGTTGGCGCGCCGCAGGGTCTCGTCGGTGAGTCCTGCCTTGTCCATGTCGGCCGTTGTCCCGCTCGCGTGGGCGGAGAGGTCCACCGCGGCGACAGGCACCGGCGCCGGTACGGCGTCCGCCGCACGGGGCGGGGCCGGGACGGGCGGCGGGCGGTCGGGCGAGAGCGGGACGGCGGGACGCTCGGGTACGCGCGCCGGGTCCGGCGGGGCCGCCGCGGTCGCCCGCACCTCACTCGACGAGGCATCCGCGGCGGCGTGCACCTCGCCGGAGAGCTGGGGTGTGAGGGTGTCCGGGCGGGCCGGGTCCGCGAGTGCCTTGGCCTCGTCCGCGGTGGCCGGCTGCTGCTCCTTGATGCGCTTCTCGAACTTCGCGATGAACTCGGCCCGGGCGAAGGGCTTTGCCTGTGCCGAGGCGATCGCCGCAGCCTGGTCCTGCCCGGCGAACGCGGCACGCTCACCGGGTGGCGCCACTGCCGCGAGCTGGGCGGCCGTAGCCTCGGCGGCGGGCGCGGGGTGCCGGGTGAGGACGCGCTTGCCCGCGGTGACCTGGGCGGCGATCCGGCGCAGCCCCGGCGCGGCTGCCTTCTTGCCGACGGCGGCGCGCCCTGGGGTCTTGCCCTGCGCCTGGCCAGCCGACCCCTGCGCGCCCCGGGCGGCGAGCGCGGCGGTGGCGGCGTTGCCGACGGCGGGCCGCGCCCGGCCGGGGCGCTTGGCGGGTGTGCCAGTGGTGGTCCCGCGTTCTTTCGCCGGTGCACCTGCCGTCGGCGCCGGTCGTTTCCGTACCGCCTTGAGCTTGCCGAGTGAGGGCCGCGCGGGCCGGGCGCCCGTCTGTGTCACGGCGGGCGGTGGCGTCGAGGGGGACCGTGCGGGGGCGCTCATGGCAGCACGCAGGAGGCTGTTGCCGCCACTGACGCGGCGGAGTCCCGTACGGGCACCGGGCCGAGCGCCAGCTCCAGCTCGCCGGACCGCGGCAGCCGTGACTCCTGGCGGAACTGGCGCGCGATCGCCTCGGCGAGATGCTCCCGGCCGATGACCGCGCTTCCGCTCTCAGCCGCCAGCAGCGCGGCGCCGCGGGCGGCGGCCATGATGCCTGCACCGGTGAGATCGAGCCGCGCGAGCCCCTCCAGCGTCAACTGCGGGTCCAGCGGGGCGCTGTGGGGGAACGCCATCCGCCACAGCCGGTACCGCTCCCGGTCGCCGGGCCGGGTGAAGTGCACCACGAACTGGAAGCGGCGGGTGAAGGCCTCGTCGAGATTGCCCTGGAGGTTGGTGGTGAGGACGACCAACGCGGGGCTGCGCTCCAGGCGTTGCAGCAGATAGCCGACCTCGAGGTTGGCGTAGCGGTCGGTGCCGCGGCTCACCGCGCCGCGCTTGCCGAAGACGGCGTCGGCCTCGTCGAAGAGCAGCAGTGCGCCCGCGGCTTCCGCGTGGCTGAAGGCCTCATCGAGGTTCTTCTCCGTCTCGCCGACCCACTTGGAGACGGTCTGCGCGAGATCGACCCTGATCAGGTCGACTCCGAGCGTGGCGGCGATCACCTCGGCGGCGAGGCTCTTGCCGGTGCCGGGCTCGCCCGTGAACAGGGCCTTGAGGCCGGGGCCGCCGTGCTGCCCGCCGAAACCCCACTCCTGGGAGACCTTGGGCCAGGCCCGGAACGCGGCGGCGAGTTCGCCGATCTGCTGCGCCTGTTCGGCGGGGAGTACGAGGTCCGAAGGGTCGCGGGTGGGAGTGCTGACATCGGCGAGGCGGCCCGGAGTTGCGGCCAGGACGCGGCGCACGGCCGTATCCAGCGGCACACCGCCGGACTCGGCGAGCCGTACGGCTGACCGAAGTTGGGCGGGCGACAGCCGGAAGCGGGCGGCCAGGTCGTCAAGGGCGCGGGGATCGGGGTCCGCCCCGGCGGTGGCGGTGCTCCAGAGGGTGCGGCGTTCCCGGTAGCCGGGTTCGTCCGTGGATTCTTCCGCGTAGCGGCCCGAGGAGAGCAGATCGAGGGGGCGCCACGGGGTCTGCCCGGTGAGGACGACCGGGACGCCTGTTCGTGTCAGCACGTCGGCGGCCGATGCCGTGGCCCATCGTGCGTCGGGGTCGTGGAAGCGGTCGACGGGCAGCCACAGCGCGGTACCGAGCGCGGCCGCCGCGGCCAGAGACCGGACTGCGGCGGCCCGCACCTCGTCGGGGGTCCGGCACAGCTCCAGGTGAGGGGCGCGGCGCAGCGCGAGCCCCGCCTGCTCCGCCACGGCGTGAGCCGCGTCGAGTTGGCTGCCGTTCGGCAGCCCCCAGAGGGCGGCGATCCCGGCCGGGTGCGCCCGCAGATGGGCGGCCAGCCGTGCGGCGCGGCCGCGGGTCGGCCCATCCAGCAGCGCGGGGCGCGGTGCGGGTACCCGGCCGGGGTCGTACGCGAGGAGTGCGGGGTCCCCGAGGCCGTGCAGGAGGAAGGCGGGCAGTTCGGCGCTGATGTGCAGCGGGCGCAGCAGATCGGAGCCGGAGGGTTCCGGTCCGCCGTACGGGTCCGGGTCGCCGTCCTGGATCAGCAGACCGAAGCGGCGCAGCCGCCCGTACGGTCCAAGCGCCGGCAGCCGGTCGTACCGCTCGGTGGGGGAGGGCGCCAGGACGGTGAGGATCAACTCGGCCGTGGGACGTCGCTGGTCGAGGTCGTCGAGGAGATAGCCGAACAGCAGGGCGTGCTCGGCGGCCAGCGCCGGCGCCAGGCACAGCAGCAGCGCGTCGCACTCGAAAGGATCAAGGTCTGCTCGGGACGCCAGCTCATCGAGCGGCAGCGAAATGCCCTCTGCGGCCGCCTGAAAGCGGAGTTCACGCTCGGCGTGGGTCTGTGCGGCGGGCGGCCCGCCGCTCACGGGAGCCGGGTGCACCACGGCGGGGTCGGTGGAGTCGAGGAGCAATCCGGCCTGCTCGTCGGTGACGCAATAGGGGGACAGTTCGGCCCCGGCGAGCAGGCCGGAGCGTTCCGCGCGGCGGGCCGCGGCCGCCCGCAGCGCACGATGGATCGCGCCGTAGCGAAGGGTCAAGTGGGCCGCGGCGGCGCCTGATCGGGTCGGCATCTCACCCTCCTGTGAACACGACGGTGCGGCCGCCGAACCACGGCACGTCCGGTACGTCGGCGAGCAGCCGGTGGCGGTAGAGGTCGGAGTGGCGGGCACCCAGCGGAAGGCGCACCTCGACGGTGCTGTCGTGGAATGCCACACGGGCCCCCAGATCGGCGAAGCGGTCGAGGGCGCACATCGGGTCGGAGGGCTCCCGCTCCGACCAGAGCTTCCAGGAGAGATCGGCGAGCGCGACCGCGGCGGCCAGCGTCACCGTGCGTTCGACCGCAGGGGCATGGCCCGTGCGGACGGCAGGGCGCAGCTCGACCAGTGCCTCGGTGAACCGGGCGGCGCGGGACGCCTCGTACGTCAGCCGCCGTGCGGCGCCGACCAGGGCGTCGTCCGGGGCGGAGCGGGAGGGGAGCCGTGCCCCGGTGT
Source organism: Streptomyces sp. NPDC019890 (assembly GCF_044903445.1). NCBI lineage: Bacteria > Bacillati > Actinomycetota > Actinomycetes > Kitasatosporales > Streptomycetaceae > Streptomyces > Streptomyces sp. NPDC019890. The sequence goes on from NZ_JBJDQK010000011.1 coordinate 206,353, forward strand.
TGGTCCAGCAGCGGCGCGGAGCGGGCACCCGGCTGAGCTGCTCGCCGCGGGCCGGCGGCAGATCGGTCACGAAGCCGATCCCCAGGGCGTCCAGGGCCAGCGTCAGCCCGGCAGCCGCGGGGACATCGGGCTGGGAGGGCAGCAGCACGAGGGGTGTCCCGGCCAGTTCCCACGGGCGGAGCAGTTCTGCGGGCCGGCTCGCGTCCCACACCGGGTACAGGCCGTCGACGTCCAGCAGGAGGAGCCGGCCCGGGGCCACCGCGCGCAGCAGCAGGGGGCTGGTGGCGGTGTGCCCTTGGGCGGCCTGGAGTCCGAGCCGGGAGTCGAGCAGGGCCAGCAGCGGGCCAAGATGGCGTTCGAGATCCAGAGCGGAGATGTCGGGCGCGCCGTGACCTGTCGGCGTTGTGCCCGCGAAGACGGCGACCGCATGCGTGTCCTGCGGTGAGCGCAGCCAGCCGTGCGCGGGCGGAGGCAGCACCTTGTGCGCGAGGCAGGCGGCGAAGGCCGCACCGTCGGGGGCCTGTGCGCCACCACCGCTCAGGACGGCAGCCACCGCTTCCACATAGCCACGGTCGTGCAGCGGGGGCAGCAGCAGGAAGGGGAGTACGCGGTCGATATCGGTCACCGTGCCGGACGCAGGACCTGCGTGGTGCTGTTCTGCCTGCCCGGGTGCCGGGGAGACCCGCGGGGGGAGTGCGGGCAGCGCGGTGTCGGGGGCGGGCTCGGGTCCGGTGGCGGTGAGCGGGGTGTCCGTCGCATGGAGCGTGGTGTCCGTCCGGACCGGTGGCTCGGACCCCAGGGCCGCCACGAGGGCGGCGGCGAGGGCGTCGGGGTCGGGGTCCCGGGCTTCGCCGGGGACTGCTCTGGCCCTACCGGGGAACGGAGTTGCCGGGTCGGCCGCTGAGCCGGGGCCGGACGCCGCGCGGCTGCCCGCCGCATCGAGGGCGCGCAACAGGAGCAGCAGCGCGTCGTGCGGAAGCCCGGCCAGTACGGTCTCGAACGCCCCGCAGGCGGAGGCTTCGTTGAGGAGGCCGACCAGCACCTGGTCACGGTCGAAGGCGGGCGCGGGCGACACCGGTTGGCCGGGCCCCGGCAGGGCTTCGGCATGGGCGTCGGCGCCGGATCCGACATCGGATCCGACCTGACGGGAAAGCGGCGTCGTGCCCGGAGCCAATGGGCCCGCGGGACCGCGGTGGGGGAGCACCGTCGCGTCAGGACCGGATCCGGGCGCGATGGTCCGGTCCGTCATGTGGGCGGCACCCGCCAGCTCGTCGAGAGTGGCAAAGGACCTTATGTGCACGGGGACGGTCACCTCCATGTCCTGCGGGATGAGGCCTGAGTGCGGGGCTTGTCCTGCGATGGGCGGGGGAAGCGACACGCCGCTACGGGTCAGGGCCCCGGAGAGGTGCATCTCCACCACGCGGGGGAGCATCGCGACTGCGCCACGGGCCAGTTCGCAGGGATCGGGTCCCCAGCTCCAGCCGTCGGTCCTGACGACGCGCACCCGGCATTCGAGCACGGTGCAGCCGCCGAGGGCGGCGATGAGACCGTCGTCGGTCGTCGAATCCATGTGAACCGTCACCATGCCTGTCACACCGGCGTCCTACCTTGGTCCGTCCGCTGGTCTCCGTCAGTCGATCTCGCCCGGGCTGTACACGGTCACCGGCCGTCCCCGGACGAAGACCAGGGCTTCGTCGCTGTCCTCGACGGAGCCATTGCCCAGCAGGGCTGCTCCGTCCGGGCCGAGGACGTCGCGGAACTGAAGGCGGACGGCGCTGCCGGTGCCCCACTGGGCGGTCGGATGGAGCAGCGCGAGGACGGGGGCCGCGCCGTCAGTGGTGGAGGACGTGATGGTGAGCGATCCTTCGGTGAGGCCGACGGAGGGGGCGGGGCAGGAGACCGGCTTGAGCTGGGGCGTTGCCGGGGTGGCGGCCTGCTCGCCGCCGGTGTCCACGTACCAGCGCCAGGGCGCGGCCAGGATGTCCCGGGGCGCGCTGAGTTCCTCGGTCGTGAGGAGTTCGGCCGGGACCAGGACGAGCCCCGAGGCACCCGGGACGGCCAGCGGGAACGCGCTCCGCGTCAGCAGCCGTACGGCGGGCGGGGGACCGGTGGTGGCGCGGGTGAGTGCGGCGACCACATGGCCGGTGTGTTCGAGGCGGACGACCGTGACGGTCAACTCCGGTGTCTGCGGCACCGATTGATCTCGCGTGGTGATCGTCATCGTTGCTCTCCCTCGTTGCTTCCGTGGGGATGCGTCAGGTGGCCGGTCGGGCCGTGGCCAGTACGAAGTAGTCGGCGGCGCCCGGCAGTACGGACGGAGAGTCGAGTGCCCGGTCGGGGCCGAACCCGCCGTACCAGGCGATCAGGCAGTTCAGTCGGCGCTGGGAGTCCACCTCGCAGCGCAGCACCACGGGCAGTGCGCCGAAGCCGGATCCGTCGACACCGCCTTCGCACGGCCCGCCGTAGGTCTGGAGCCGGGGCGTCACCTGGAGGTGCAGTACGACCTCGCCCGACTCCACCTGATCTGCCGTCACCGGCGGGGGCAGCGGCAGGATGACGCCGTGTGTCGCGGTGCCGGACTGGACGAGGACGCTGCCGGTGACGAGCGGGCTGTCGACGGCGCCGGTGACGGTCAGCCCGCCAGTGATCTTCACGTCGCCGTGGATCTGGGTGCTGCCGTCGCCGAGGACGCGCAGCGCCGGGGCGAGTGCCCCGGCCGCGTTGAACCGGCCGACGTCCAGACTGCCGTGCTCACCGCCGATCCGGACGCCCACCTTTCCGGCCACCGGGCGCGACTCGGCCGCCAGTTCCAGTGTGCCGCCGCGCGCGGACACCCGGTCGGCGAGGACGCCCGCGTACCGGCGGCCGACCCCGTTCGCCCGTGGCAGCACCGCGGTGAAGCCGCCGTCCTGGCCGCCGCCCCAGGTCACGAACGAGAGCAGCACCCGACCCCGGTCGCCGCCGCCGAGCCAGTCGGGTCCCGCGTCGGGCGGGGGCGGCTGCTGGTCGCCGAGGTCGAGTTCGTCACCGGGGGCGCCGACCACGAGGGCGAAGCCCTCCGAGGTGCGCGCGGCCCCGTTCGTGGCGCAGCCGCCCGAGGACACGGTCGCGCCGCCGTTCGAGGGCTGGTCGCTCCACATGAGCATGAGCGGGCGGGCGGCGGTGTCGTCGGGGTCGGTGATGACGAACCCTTGGTCGGGGGTGGAGAGTTCCACCGGCGCCGGCACCACGATCTCCCGCCCCGACGGGTCGAGGAGGGTGCCGCTGCCGATGATGACTGTCTTGTAGATGTCCGAGCCGGCCCGCGCGCGGACCGTCACCTCCAGGCCCGAGGCGATCCCCCAGGTGTGCAGGTGCCGGTGGTGGCGCGCGGCGGCGTCACGGTCGTAACGCACCACGGCCGACAGGTCGTCGGCGGCCAGGATCTGGCCCTCGTGGAATTCTGGCCGCAGGGGTGCCGGCATGGTCTGCGCTCCTTCTAGGTCTCGGTCGGCTGCGGCCGGCAGCCGGTGCGGTGCAGGAGGTCCAGCAGGAACTCCAGCAACCGCGCCGTGCTGACGTCGTGTTCCAAGAGCCGGGCCAGCTGGATTCGCCACCGCTGTTCCACCGGATCGGGCAAGTGGGCGCCACGCCTTCCGGCCGGCGCGGCCCGTACGACATCGCAGCCGTCCAGCGTCACCTCGGCGATCAGCACCTCCGAGGCACAGCCGCTGGGGCAGGGGACGACGAGGAGCGAGCGGACGGCGGCGCGCAGATATGCCTCGAAGGCGCACCAGGCACCCACCTTGCGGTGCAGGTTGTGCTGAACGTTGTTGCCGGTCGGTTTGGGCGGTACGTCGCACAGCAGCGCCAGGGGAGCGCGGTCGCACAAGTCACCGTTGACGTCGAGGCGGGCGGTGAGCCAGTCCGTGAGTTCGCTCGCCGAGGGCCGGCTCTCGCCCTGGCAGGCCTCCAGAAACTCCCGGTCGTCACCGAACCGGCGGCGCAGCAATTCACAGAGACGGTCGGGGGGCGGGTCGGGGACGCAGCCCACAAAGAAGCGGTGGCCCTCCCGTACCCGCGTGGGTACACAGCCGGCCGGCGTGCAGCCGTCGCCGGGATCGTACGGGGCGACAGGCTCGGCGAACTCCTCCTCGTAGCGCAGAAAGAGGCCGTAGGTGCGCTCGGGTCCGGGCGGGCAGGGGTCGGGGCAGCCGCCGCCCGTGGCGCGGAACTCCCGTACCAGGGCGACGACATCCACGTCCTCGACGCAGCTGACCGGGATGTCGTTGCCCAGGCCGTCCACCGCGTGGCCCTCGCCGATGCGCACCGCACCGCGGGCGCAGCAGTCGCAGCTGACGGCGAGCCCGCACAGGACCGCGCCCTGTCCTTCGGGCGATACGTAACGCAGCCGGTTGTGGAGGCGGATGCGCCCGGTGGTCCAGGCGGCGAGCTGTCCGAGGTCGTCCTCGGTGAGCAGCTGGCCCGCCGAGAAGACCGGACGGACCGGTCCGCCCGCCCTGAATCCGGCAGGTGAGGTGATGGACGCGGTGCTGCCGCTTCCGCCGCAACCGCAGCCGCAGTCACGGGGACCGGCGGTGTGTGTGCCGGAGGTGGTCATGGCTGCCCCTCAGTGGTCTCGCTGTCGTCGGCCGCGCTGTCCGTCCGGTCGATGGGTTCCGCGTCGGCCTCGGCCTCGGCGGCCGGCCGGTGGTTGTCGATGAAGATCCAGCTCTCGAAGACGCCGGCCGCGCCTGCGGGCGTCCCGGAGGTGCGGGGTCCGCAGCCGTCGGGCGGCAGTAGCCCCGGACGGTGGGCGACCGGGCCGCCGGGCTGCGGTACCAGCCCGCCGGTGTGGGTGCCGTCCACCGGGTCGCCGCAGATGTCGAGGACGAACGGGGTGCGCAGCACCAGGTGGATCCGGTCGCCGTCGTTGAGGTACTCGATGTCCGTCTGCCGGATCGTGATCCGGTCCGTGGTCTCGTCGTCCGGCCCGTCCGTGTCGATCCGGGTCTCCAGGCGCATGACGGTGCCGTGGACGCCCCGCCCGCCGGTGACCTGGAACAGGTCGGCGATACCCGGGTCCTGGAGGGTGGCGGCGCGCACCGGCCGCGAGAAGCGGATCCGCAGGCCGCTTTCGCCCAGCAGTACGCGGGCCTGCTGGGTGGTCAGCCGGCCGCCGTGCGGCCAGGAGATGCCGGTGATCACGGTCGCGGGACGCCGGGAGAGGGGCCGGCGGACCTCGGGATGGATCTGCCCCGGGGCCAGCGCGCGGTCGGGGCGTACGTGGTTCACGCGGGCGAGCAGCAGCCCGGGGCCGAAGATCCTGCCGTCACCGCATCCGTGCTGCTCCGGTGCGCCCTCGGCGGGCGGCTCGCAGGGGTACGGAGGGTCGCAGGAGTCCGGCTCGGGCCGCCGGGTCGTCGCCCGCAGGGCGAAGCCTTCGCGGATGTGGGCGTAGGCGGTGCGCGGGAGGCCGTCGCAGGCTTCGGTGTAGACGGCGCGGACGCTGTCGACCGGCTCCTCGCAGTGATGGATCGTCAGATAGACGGTGACGCCGTCGCGACCGGAGCGGATCTCCTCCAGGGCGCGGCACCGTTCGTCCTCGTCGAGCAGTTGCCACAGGTCGTGTCTCGGCCGGACGCCACACGGCACGATCACCTCGTCGCCGTGCCGGTCGACGGCCAGGCCGTCGGTCATCTCGAACCAGGGGGCCGCGCGCTCCGGATCGGGGCACTCGCCGGCGGGTGGTGGCACCGGGCGTGTCCACAGCCCGTAGGCCACGCCGTAGCCGTGCAGGGCGAGGTTGTGCAGGCGCAGCCGTGCGAGGAACTGCCCCTGTTCCTGGCGGAGATCCTGTGCGGACAGCAACTGGCCGTGGAAGTACGTCAGCCGCCGCCGGCCGGTCCGCGGGGCGCTGTCACGCCCGGTCGGGGGAGCCGTCATGGGGTCCTGCCTTTCTTCTCGTCGGGGTGTGCGCCGGTGTCGCCCTCGTGCAGGGCGACCGTGCGGATGCCCGCACCTGACGTGCCGTCCAAGCGGATTCCGCGTCGCCCCGAACGGTCCGCCCCGAGCACGGTGTCGGCGCCCAGGAGAGCCACGCCGGCCGGGGACGGCGCGGGGCTGACGAGGAGGGTGTCCACGCCGACCGCGCTGCGCTCGCCGACAGTGAAGCCGAGCCCGCCGATGGAGACGGTCGCCGTGGTGTGGGCGGGGGAGAGCCGTTCGACCAGATCGGCGGCGGTTCTGGCCATGCCGTCGGTCGATGTGGGACGCCGGGTGCCAGGCGGCGGGCCCGGGGGGATGAGTACGCGGAAACGGAACGTGGTACCGGTCAGCGGGTCCTCGTCCGGGTTGCCCAGCGAACGCAACGGCGCTCCACCGCGGCGGGCGCGGGGTCCTGCCAGCCGCGAACCGAGGACCGCGGGGCCGCCGAGCCGCACCCGCGCAGCCGACCGTCCGAACAGCCGCACCTCCCCCAGGCGCGTGTCCCGGCCCACCGCACCCCACGGCGCTGCTGCCGGTTCCGCGATCGCCGGGCGCACCCCCAGCACGATCTCCAGGGCGAGGGCGAGCCCGCAGGGCGTGCCGCGCCGCCTGCGCAGCTCGGGCGCCGCGGCAATGAGCCGGCGCAGTACGGACGGCGGGAGCTGCGCGGTCCCCGGGTCCGGGGCACCTGGGTTCGTGCCGCTCCCGGGGCCGCCGCCGGAACTCGCGCCCGGCGCGGGGTCGGGGTCGGGCCCCAGATCGATGCCGAGCAGACCCGCGATCCACGGCAGCACACCGTCCGGCACGCCGGCCGGGTCGAGCAGTGCGGGGGCCCGTTCCGTGGCCCGGTCGAGCGTCCCGACCACTGAGTCGAACAGGGCGAGGAAGCGCTCGGTGAAGTCGTCGGCGCTCGGATCCTCGCGGTAGACGGCCGGGAGCAGGTCGGCGGAGGTGGCCCGGGGAAGGTCCAGACGCACCTGCCGCACGGCGGGACCCGGCGCGGAGGCGTCGGTACGGCCGAGCAGCAGCCGTACGACGAGGAACTGGCCCGGCGGCTGGTCCACCAGGACGTCGTAGGCCGGTCCGGCGACCGTCTGCCAGTCGTCGGGCCCCGGCACGGCGTCGGGGTCGTCGCCGGTGGTGGCGAGTTGGACGACCAGTGCGCTGCCGGACGGGACATCGGCGTCGATACGGATCCGGTGCCAGCGGCAGCGGGAGATGCCGCTGTCGAGCGGGACGGTGACCAGTGCCGCCTCTCTCACGCCGGGTGGCAGGACCAGCGCGTCGCGGTCCTGGACGGGTTCGGGGAGGGGATCTGCGGCTCCGGCGGACGGGCGCCAGCCCGAGGCGGAGTCCAGCAGCAGGTGCGCGGGTGCGTCGGTGCGGATGTCCATGTCTCACCTCCCCTTCTGCACGGTGGCGTTGGCGGTGGTGTTGGCGACGACGGAGGCCGTCACCCGTCCGACGCGGATGAGCGCGTGCGGCGGCAGCGGCGTATCGGTGCAGGGCTGCACCGGCAGGCCGTCCACCGTGAGCGTCAGCAGCGGCACGGCCGCGACCTCCTCGTCGGTGAGCAGCCGGTGCAGCAGCGCGGTGTGGACGAGTGGTCCGCCGAAGGGCCACCCGTCGCCGCCGACGCCTCCGTCGAGCGGGTGCAGGAAGCGGCGCAGCCCGTCCTCGGCGCGGCGTACGGCTGCGGCACGGTCGGCGCCCGTGGCGAGCGCCAGCACGATCCGGGCGTCGACGCGGACGTAGCGGGGAGTTGCGGCAACGACGGTGACACCGGCGGGGGCGAGGGCGCGCGTGAGGTGATCCGCGACGGCCGCGAGGTCGCCGGCCGCGGGGAGCGGCGCACCGGGGGTGGCGGGGTCCTCGTCGGGCGGCACCAGGTAGACGCCCACGAGGCCGGGCAGCCGGGCGCCGGGATGGTCCGGGTGGTGCCCGGGAACGGCGTGGGCGCGGGCGATGCGCGCACCCGGGGCGCGCATCGCCAGCAGCGCGTGGTCCGCGGGGGTGACGGCACGCCCGGCGGTGCGGATCTCGGCGGTGCCGCGCCGTACGGCCGCACCGAACGGCTCGGTGTCCGTTCCACCGGTCCCGGGCAGCGGGTTGGTCACCGAGGCAACCCCGGGCACCGCGGTGCGCAGCACGGTGGCCGTGTCCGCCGCGACGGCGCCCTGCCTGCCGCCTCCGGTGCGGTAGCTGACGGCCCGTACATTGCCCGCGCCGGGCGGCAGCGCGACCCCGTGCACCCCGTCGCCGAAGGTGACGACGCCGGTGTCGGCGTCGAGCGTGAACACCCGGTCGGTGGGGCCCGCGAGGGCCAGGTCGGGCACTTCCCGCCACACGGGCAGCGAGTCCTGCGCGTTGGGGGCGGCGCCTTCGACGGGGAAGAGCGGCGCGGCCGGGTCGTCGGCGACGGCCACAGTCAGGGATCCGGGAACGACGGGCGCCGTCGCCACCCGCAGCCGCACGCCGGCGCCGCCGTCCTGTTCCCCGGGATCCGCGGGCGCAGGACTCAACACCTCGTCGCGCACGGTCCGTACGGCGTAGGCCAGCGCCGTGTGCGGCAGCACGGCGACGAGCCGGGGCGGCTCGGCGTACATGCCTGCGGTGAGCCGCACCCGCAGCCAGCGCGCCTCGGGCAGATGGGCCCCGCCCGGCGGCCGGCCGGGCCGCCAGCCCGTCGGCAGCCGCAGCTGTACGGTCCCGGTGCCGGCCAGACCGCCGGTGTGGTCCACCACCACGTCGGCTGCCCGGAAGGTGTCCCCGTCCCATACGGACCAGTGCAGGTCCGGTGGGGCCGTCTCGGGCGGAGCGGCGCCTCCCCGTGCGGTGGCGGCGGGACCGCCGGGGCGCGGGGCCGCGACGAAGGCGAGCGAGAGCCCGCCCTCGGGCGCCTGCGGGGCGGTGAACCCCAGCCAGAGGGCCGAGCCGGGCGCGCTCCGCGCGCCGAACGGGAGGAAGCCGTCGGCATAGGGGTCCTGACCCGGCGTCACCTCATCCACGGGGCCCGGCAGAATGCCGGTCGCGGGGCGGCCCACGGCCAGGGACGTGAGTTCGGCGGGCGACACCCACATGTCGTCCACGGTCTCCATCACCACTTCGGCGCCGTCCTCGCCGGGCGCGCCGGCCTGGAAGCCGGCCGGGACCTGAACTCCCGCTCCGGCGGCCGCCGTTGCGGTCAGGCGCAGCAACACCTGGGCGGGCGCGGCGGGCAGCAGGGAGACCCCGGCGATCCGCAGATGCTCGACGAGGAGCTTGGCGGGCAGCCGGTCAACGCGTCCGGCCACCGCCTCGGCCATCAGCCCGAACAGCCGCAGCAGCGCGTCCCCCGCGTCGTCCGGGCCCGTCCCGGTCCAGTCGGGGGTGAAGCCGCCGACCCGGGCGCGCAGCGCGGCGACCAGGTCGTCCCGTGCGGCGCCCATCAGCACCGGGCGGCCGTCCGCGTCGAGCAGCGCCGTTCGCGCGGCGCCGGCGGACAGTGTCCACCACGGTTCGTCCGCCCCGGGGGCGAGCCTCGCGGAGGGATCGACGGCGGCGAAACGGTCGGGGCCGTGGGCGTTCATGCGCGCACCTCCCGTTGTGTGGCACCCGACGCTTGCGTGGTGCACACGAGGATCTTGACGGGGCCGGGAAGTTCACCGGGGCGCAGCGGCAGATCGCCGCAGGATTCGTAGGGGCCGTCGTCCAGGGCTGCGGCGACGGCCTGCACCGGTGTGCGGTCGCCCGCCGCTTGCAGTGCCCGTTCGGCCGCGCGTAGCAGCGCCGAGGGGCGCAGGACGCCGCCGAAGGGCCAGCCGGTGCCCTCGTCGCCGCCGGTGAGGGGGTCGAGGAAGCGGCGCAGTGCCGCATCGAGGAGCTGTCGGCGGGCGGTGTTCGCGGGGAGGGTGACGCGGACGCGGACCGGGCGGTAGCGCGGGGGCGCCGTGAACACCGCGGCGCCGAGCAGGCGTCCGGCTTCCAGTCGGGCGCGTACGGCGGTCAGCGTGCCGGGGTCGGGAACGGGCATGGGCACGGTGTCGGCCGCGGTGCTGTCGCCGGGTCCGCGCGGCGCCCGGGGGACGACGATGGCGGTCACGGCGCCCGGCACGTTCCGCGACGGGTGCGACGGGTGGGCGCCGACCAGCGCGTGGGCGCGGGCGACGGCGACCCCGGGGGTGGACAGGGCGAGTTCCTCGTGGTCGGCGGCGGTCACGGCCCGGCTGACGACGGTGAGCGCGGTGGCGGCCCGGCGGCGGGCGGCCACCGGGGTCTCGGGCTCGGCTCCGCCCAGGGACGGGACGAGGGCGCGCGCGGTGCAGGGGGCATCGGGTGGATCGGTGTCGGAGGATCCGCCGGTGAACACCCAGTCCCCGGGGGGCAGTTCTTCCTGGGCCGCGCGCTGCGGCTGCGGGCGGGCGAAGCCCGCCAGCGTGGGAAAGGCCAGCAGCGACGCCGCCGGTTCGGCAGCGCGGGCGGGGACGCTCACTGCCGGGTCCGCGCCGCCATTGCCGCTCGGCCCGCCGCCCAGCCGGTACTCCGCACGCAGCACCGTCCCCGGGCCGCTGACGTCGGGCCGGGGAATCCGCCCGGTCAGGCCGTCGCCGAAGCGCAGCGCCCCGAAGGCCCGGTCCACGGTGAACACCCGGTCCAGCGGGCCGCTGAACGCCAGATCCGGCACGGCCGTCCAGTCGTAGTCGCGACCGCTGTCGGCGTCGTCCGTCTCGCGCAGTGTGAAGCGCGCGACGTCGATCAGCCGTCCGGCGGCGTCGCCGGGCAGTACGACGGAGAGGCCGGGAAGCGGCGGGCGGTCGGCGAGTCGGGCCACCACGGTCCCGTCGGGTCCCTCCTCGATGCGCAGGCGCTGGGCGTGGTGCGCGGGAACGGAGTTGGGGGACAGCCGCAGAAGTCGCGGCGGCGCGGCGTAGGTGGCGGCGGGCGTGGCCAGCACCAGTTCCGTCTCGGCCCCGGCGGCCGTCGCCGGAAGGGTCAGCCGGACCAGGCCGGACCGGCGCAGTCCGCCGGTGCCGTCCGCCACAGCCCCCTCGGGCAGCGGCGCCGCGTGCCCAACGGGCCCGTAGGACCAGCTGAGTCGAGCCGGGGGAGGTACGTCGGGCGCGGCCCCCGCGGCCCAGCCGTCGGCCGTCCGGCTCCCGGTCCACGGCCCCGTCGGCTGCTCCAGTGCGAGCAGCAGCGAGAGGGTTCCGCCGTCCGGGAAACCGTCGCCGGACACGGAGAGCCGGATCCGGACCCGCGCCGGGCGGCCGTAGGGGCCGGCCAGGGGCACCGGGCGTCCGGCGGCGAGGTCGGCGGTGCGGTCCCGGTCGCCCGTAGCCTCCCGCACCGACAAACCGGCCACGCGCACCGGCAGTACGTCCAGGTCCCGGTCGAGGTAGAAGTCGCTCCCGCGCCCCGGTTCCCGGCTGAACGACGCGCCCTCCCGGATCCGCAGCCGGCTGCCGGGCGTTTCCGGGACGATCTGCAGCACCGTCACCGCGGCCGTCGCCGGTGCTGGTCCCGGCACGCCCAGGAGCCGGAGCACCGCGTGCACGACCGAGTCCGGGACCTGGTCGAGCCGGTAGACCTGCTGCTCCAGCAGATATGCCTGGAGGTCCAGCAGCGTCATACCCGGGTCGACGGGGGCGTGCAGGGTCCAGCGGCCCGCGGATTCGGCGGGGATCCGGGAGCGGACCGCGTCCACCAGATCGGCCCAGGACAGATCGTCAAGCCGCAGCGGTGCCAGGGTCATGGCGTGCCACCTCCGCCGACCGGCCCGCCCGCCCCGAACGTGCCCGCGCCGCCCACCAGTCCCGAGCCGCCGTCGAGGTAATAGGGGAAGACCAGCGTCTCGTGCCGCCCGGTCGCCCTGACCCGGTAGTCGACGAAGACGGTCACCCGCCACTCCTCGCCCGGCTGCGCCTGCGCCCGTACGTCGTCCACGGCCGCCCGCGGCTCGAAGTCGCGGATGGCGATCCGTACCGAGTCCTCGAGCTCGCGCAGCGAGCGCGAACTGCCCGGCGCGAAGACCAGCTCCGGTGCCCGGGTGCCCAGCGCGGGGCGCATCACCCGCTCGCCCAGCGCGGTGCGCACCAGCACCAGCAGGCAGTCGCGGACGCTTTCCTCGCCGGCCGCGTACGCCAGCCGCCCCGAGGCGTCCGGCAGCAGCGGGAAGCGCCAGCCCCGCCCGAGAAAGGCCTCCGCGCCGCCCGGCGCGCCGCCGTTCACAGCGCCACCTGCACCGTCGTCGACATCGGCGGCGGGCCGGGCGCGGGGAGCGCCGGACCGGTCGCGCCGGGCGAGGCGACCGGGTGGGTGTGCCCGATGAACCAGGGCAGAAAGGTCTCCCACGGGACCACGTGCTGCGAGGCGCCGGTACCCAGCCGCACCTGCGGCGCGTCCAGCGTCACCGAGCCGCCGGTGACCTTCACAGGGCCGGCACCTGCGCTGATCTCCACCGAGCCGTCGGCGGTCACCGTCACCTTGCCGCCGGACGCGGTGCGCACCACCACCGAGCTGCCCGCGTCGTCCAGTTCGATGCGGTGTCCGGCGGACGATGTGAGCCGTACGGCTTCCTTGCCGGAGCTGTCGTCGAGAGCCAGTTCGTGGCCGTGCTTGGTTCGCAGCAGCTTTTCGTCCCGGCCGCTCGCCCGGTGCGTGGGCGGCTTGTCCACGCCGTTGTAGAGGCTGCCGATGACGATGGGGAACCGCATGTCCCCCTGGTCGAAGGCGACGAGCACCTCGTCGCCCTTCTCCGGCACGAAGCTCGCGCCGTATCCGTTGCCCGCGTACGGCTGTGCCACCCGGCACCACTCGGTGATCGTGGCGCTGTCGAACCACGGCAGTCTCAACTGCACCCGGCACTCCTTCTCCGGGTCGTCCTCCACCCGCGCCACCACACCTGTGGCCACACCGAAATACCGCTTGTCCACGGTCGATCCGGGCATTCCCGTCATCGCTTCGTCACCGCCCCTCGGAAGTACGCCGTGCCTCGAACGAGGTGAAGAATCCGGATGAGTTGAAGGAGTGCGTCACCTTGGTCGTGTAGTAGGTGCCGCCGAACCTGCTCCCCACCCCGCCGATCCGGAGCGAGTCGCTCGGCACCAGGTCGGGGAGGCCGGCCAACTGGCCTGCACAGGTGACGAATTCGTACGACTTGCCGCGCAGCACGCTCACCGCCAGCGCCCGTGCCTCCTGCTCGGAGCTCACCGGGCGGTCCACGATGACCTCTTCCCGCTCGCCCATTTCCTGTGCGGCGGCCGCGGGACCGCTGCGCCCGGCGTCGCGCTCCGCCTGCAGATCCGCCTGTGTCGCACTGCCGACGATCGCCTTCTTCGTCCGGGGATCCCAGCCGCGCACCGTCACCTTGGCGACCTGTCCCGACAGGGTCAGGGTCGGGCGGAACGAGATCAGGTTGGGTGCGGGGGAGGTGGTGGAGGCCTCGCCCTGTTCCGGGCGTCCCGAGCGGGCGCCACGGGCCAGCACGGCGTACCAGAGGTCGAAGGTGCGCGGCTTGCGGACCGTCGAGCCCGCCCGGCCGTCGGCGGGGGTGACGAAGTACAGCTTCTCCACCCCGCTCTCCGGGTCGGGCGCCACGTAGCACTCCCGGTCGACGCCCTTCGCCCGTTCCAGCAGGAAGGCCACATCGTCCTGGTTCTTCTGCATCACCAGCGGATGCACCACGCCCTCCTTCTCCGCCACCAGCTCCAGCCCATGCCGCTCCGCCACCTTCTGCGCGATCTGCCAGTCGGCGAGGTCCAGATACTTCTTCACCTCGTCGGCCCGTGGCTTACGGGCCTTCATCTGGGCCGTGCGGTCCTGGCAGGAGAGCTGCAGCGTCGGCGGCCCCGAGGAGGGGAAGTCCGGCTGGATCGTGGTGACCTGGCCCTTGGCCACCACCGGCGGCCGGGGCTGCGAGGTGTAGCCGAGCCGGACCTCCACCAGCTGACCGGGGGCGAAGTGCTTCGGGTCGTCGAAACGCAGCCGCAGATTCAGCTCGTCCCAGTTGCTCAGCGCCAGCGAGAACGTTCCGGTCTTGTCCAGCTCTCGGACCACCTGGATGTCGAGCACGCAACTGCGCATCTGCTCGGCGATCTCGGAGCCGTCCAGCGCGACCTCGAAGCACGGGGCGTACGTGTCGGCCGGCAGCGGTGTCGCGGTCGTGTTCAGCAGCGCCATCACCCCTCACCCCCGGTCCAGTGCGGGGACGACGAGCGCCATCCCCGGGGCGAGCGCCCGCGGATCGGACAGAGCGTTGGCGGCCGCCAGTTCCCGCCAGCGCCCGGAGTCCCGGTACACCGCGGCCGCGATGGAGGAGAGCGTGTCGCCGCGCCGCACCGTCCAGACCTTCTGCACGGTCGGTGAGCTCAAGGGCGTGCTGAGGCTCTGTTCCTCCGCCGTTCTGAACTCCTTGAGCGACAGCGACACTTTGGCCCGGGTCGGCGTGCCGTCCCGGTCGAAGAGGATGTAGGTGATGGAGAGGCTGTCCACCACGCCGGTGAACGAGGGATTGGCCCCCCAGGCGAAGGTCACCACCGGCGGTGCGTGGGTGGTGCTTTGACGGATCGTCAGAGACTGGAAGTCGTTGAGCCACCGCTTCTGCACATCGCGGCGCCCGCGCACCGGCTCCTCGACCGCGTCGACCAGCGCGTCCAGCTTGAGGGTCCGCGCGCCACCCCGTACGAACTGCAGCGGGGGCGCGTCCAGGCCCGGGACGCCGATCTCGGCGAACGTCACCGCCTTGGAGACGGCGTACTCGGTCGGATTGACCGGCAGCGTCAGCAGCGGGGTCGCGGGACCGGACACGGAACCGGGCGGGCGCACGGTCAGGGTTGCCAGTGTCGGAGCGGTGTCCCGTCCCGACGGGAGGCCGGGCAGTGGAAGCATCAGGCACCTCCGAAGCAGCCGGCCGCGGACCCGCCTGCGGAGTCCTGGCCCGGCCCGTCACCGGTCAGGGACGCCTCGCGGGCCAGCAGACGGCCGCGGGCCCTGGCGTCCTCCTGTCGCTGCGACCACTCCCGGATGTGTTCCGCGAAGAGCCGGGCGAAGACCGCCGTGTCATCGCCGCCGACCTCGAAGTCGACAGAAAGGTGATGGATCGTCAGCATTGTTCTCTCCCGAACCCGTGATCACGACATGCCGTGCTATCCCTGCGGCCGTTGCCGCGTACCTCAGCCCAGCCCCGGCACCGCCTGCTCCACGGCCACCAGACCCTCGTGCGCGATCTCCAGCTGCTCCACGGCCACTTCGCTGCGCTCCGCGTGCAGATCGGGGCCTGTCCACTTCGAAGCCAGGCCACCCCGGAAGGCCCACACCGCGCCGGGCAGTCCGGCCCCGTCCAGCAGCAGCACCGCCCCGCTGCGGCGCGCGCCCAGCGGATTGCCGAGTCCGGCCTGGTACCAGGCCCACAGGCCCGTGCCCCGGGCCACCCCGCGGTGCAGCACGATCCGGTTCCAGGAGTGGCGTACCGGGAACTGCCGGACCCGGTCGTTGACCCCGCCCTCCGGGTACGAGGTGACCTCCAGCTGCGCGCCGAGTCCGGTGACCTGCTGGAAGGCGCCCTGGGCGGTGAGCGGCAGCAACGCCGTCTGTGCGGGCGGCAGATGGGCGGCGGCCGGGCCGAGCACCACCAGGAACCGGTACTTCGGCAGCGGTTCGGTGAAGAACTCCAGCGCCTGCTCGGTCATCCCTCCACCACCTCCAGCCGGTCCCGTCCGCCCATCAGCAGCCGGATCGCGATGAATTCCATGGGGGCGGCCGGAGCCACCTCCACCTGACAGACCACCTGGCCGAGCGCCGCCAGCTCCGGAGGGTTCAGCCCTTCGTCGCATCGCACCCGGAAGGCCTCCGCAGGCCGGTCCCCGGCCAGCGCGCCCGCCTCGAACAGTCCGAGCAGTACTTCGGTCAGCCCCTGGACGAGCAGCAGCCGCAGACCGGGTGTGTCGGGCTCGAAGAGCAGCGGCTCGGCCACCTCGCGGGCCGCTCGCACCAGCCGGTGGACGAGCCTGCGATGGGCGATGAACCAGCCGTCGCCCACACCCTGGGCCTGCGGTTGCGGCACCGCCGTACGGCCGCCCCACACCAGCGGGCCTCTGCCGGGCGGGCAGCGCAGCAGGTTGGCACCCGACCCGTAGAGCGTCACTTCCTGATCGTGGCGCAGTACGTGGGCGAGGTCGACGACGTCCTCGAGCGCGGCGTTGGCCGGAGTCGCGAACACGCCACGCTCGCGGTCCAGCCGCGCCGCCACTCCGGCGACATGGCCGGAGGCGGGCACCGTACGCAGCGCCGGGAGCGCGGTGGCCAGCGGGTCGGGCACCCGCAGCGGTGGCCAGTGCACGGCGCACGCCTGCAGGCCCGGTATGTCGTGACGTCGGCGCAGTGCGTCCATCCAGCCGGTGGCCTGCCGGGTGGCCGCGGCAGGGTCGGAGGTCCTGGCGCCCGTGAGAGGCGGGTCGAGCAGTGCCAGCCGGTCGAGCGCGCCGGCGCACCCCTGCACCAGCAGATCGGCCAGCTCTTCCCGGTGGGTCTCCCCGACCCCGCAGCGGTCCAGATCGGGCAGCGCCAGCAGGGCGGGTTCCGGCAGTTCCACCATGGCTCGTACGGCGTCGGCGTAGGCGTCGGCGAGGGTCCCGGTGTCATCCCGGCTGCCGGGGGCGGGAGTTCCTCCGGTGAGGGTGGCCGTGTGCGTTCCCGCGTGCGCGGCCGGTGCTGGGCCGACGGGTGCGGGGCCGTCGGGTATGAGCCTGATGAGCCGGGAGGTGGCTGCCACGGCGTCGGGGAGTTCGGTGGGGCGCAGCCAGCCGAACGACTCGGGTGACTCCCCGGGGGCGTCGACCCGCACCAGTACCTGGGGGTGCCCGGCGGATCCGGTCAGACGATGACGGACCGTCACCCGGGTGCCGTCGGCCCAGCCGCCCGGGGACGCGGCATCGATCCGGCAGCCCGCCGCGGGTGCGAAGGGTGAGGGTGCCCCGGCCGGCCAGGCGGCCGTGGCGGCGGTTGTGCCTGCCGGATCTGTCCGCAGTACCCACAGCGCGGTGCCGCCGTTGGCGAAGAATCCGCGGACCGCGTAGGGCAGATCGAGTGCGGCGTCCAGATCGCCGAAGTCCGCGGTGTAGGCCGCCCAGTCCGTGACGCGGACCGGGGTGCCCACCGGGCCGCGCCGGGTGCGCCCCGCGAAGCAGGCCACATCGGTACGCAGCGGCTGGACGGGGTCGGCCGCCGCGGCTGCCGTCGCGGTCAGTCCCGGCAGCAACGGCTCGGCGGGCAGGGATGGTTCGAGGGCGGATGCGGACACGGCGGTCTCCCGGTCACACGTCGATCTGGAGGTCTTCGACGCAGAGTTCGAGCGTCTCCATCGCGATCTCGTTCTTGGTCGCGCCGAGCGAGGGACCGGTGTACTTCACCGGCCAGCCGCGGTCGAAGTTCCAGCGCATGACCTCCTGGCGGTTTTCGTCGAGGAGGAGGATCGCCCCCGGAGCGCGCTGGGTCTGGCCGTTCATCGACTTCTTGATCCAGTTCCAGAACTCCGGATGGCCGGTGATGCCGCGCTTCAGCGTCAGGTTGGAGAATTTCTTGAGGCCGGGGATCTTGCGCACCCGGATGTCCTCGCTGCCGTTGCGGTAGTCGATCGGCTGGATGTCCACGGTGAGCCCTGAGACCTCGGTGAAGGACGCCTGGACGTCCTGGCCGTTGGCGGCGACGCCGGTGACCTGCACGAGGAAGTTATAGGCGCCGTACGGATCGTCACGCTGAACGGGTGGCACAGCCGTCCCCTTTCTTTTGCGGCGGTTGAAGCGTTGTGAGTGGTCGCGGCGGTGTGGGTGTTCAGGACGTGTTCGACTCGCGGGTCGCCTGCTGGATCCGCACGATCACGAACTCGGCGGGAAAGACGGGGGCTACCCCGACCTGGCAGACCAGGCGGCCCTGCGCGAGGTCGTCCTCGGTCATCGTGGTCCGGTCGCAGACGACGTAGAACGCTTCTTCCGGTGTGGTGCCGGCCAGCGCGCCGGCCCGCCAGACCTCGGTCAGGAAGCTGCTGATGCTCTGCCGGACCGAGGCCCACAGCTGCTCGGCGTTGGGCTCGAAGACGACCCACTGCAACCCCTCGTCAAGCGACTCCTCGATGAAGAGGAAGAGCCGCCGGACGTTGACGTACCGCCACCGGGTGTCGTCCGACAGGGTCCGCGCGCCCCACACCCGCTGGCCCAGATTGGGGAAGGCCCGCAACACGTTGATCCCGACGGGATTGAGGGTGTCCTGCTCGCGCCGGGTGACGTCGGAGGCCAGACCGGCACCGGGGACGATGCCGCGCAGTACGGTGTTGGCCGGTGCCTTGTGGACTCCCCGCTCCACGTCCGTACGGGCGTAGACGCCGATCATGTGCCCCGACGGGGGCGCCTTCGCGGTGCCGGCACCCGCCGGATGCGGCACCTGGAGCCAGGGGTAGTACAGGGCCGCCCGGTCGGTGGACAGCGGCTGGCGGAAGTCCCTGATGCCTTCGAGGTCGGCGGTGGGAGGTCCGTCGAACACGGCGAACCGGTCGCCGAGGATCTCGCAGTGCGTGTTGAGGCCGTCGAGGACGGTCGGCTCCCAGACGCCGGGCACCGCGCAGATCGCCACCTCGTCGATGTCCTCGAGGGCCTGGATGCCCGTACGGTTCCCGCTGCCTCCGTCCACGCCGATGTAGTCGGCGGGCGTGAGACCTCCCCCGCCGCTGACACCGCCGGCCAGATCGAGTGTGGCGAGCGGCCGGCCAGGGTCGGTCCTGGAGATGCCGCTGCCCAGGAACGGCAGCGGATCGGCGCCGATGGTGAGCGAGAGGAGCGCGTCCGGGTCCGATCCGACGGCCGTGGCGAGCATCCCCAGGTCGGCGGCCGGCGGGTTGGGCGCCGAAGGGATCGTCCGGGTCTGCCGCGCGACGCCGGGAGGCGCGTCGATGATCTCCAGCCGGAAGCCGGCCAGGACGAGAGTGTCGCCCGCGACGGCCGCGGCTGCGGGCGGGCGGTCCAGGGTGAGCGTGTGGTTGACGCCGTCGGGGGCGTGGCTCAAGACCGTGTGCAGACTGGGCTGCTGCGTACGGTCGGCGGGGACGAGGAGGACCGTGCTGCCGTCTTCGATCGCGCCCAGGCCGGCGATCGTCACGGTGGCCGGGGGGTCGCCCGCGGGCGGGGCGGCCGGCGCCACCACGGCGAAGGTGGCGGAGCGCGCCATCCGCAGCACGGCGTGCAGGCTGTTGCCTCCCTCGCCCGCCTGCGCAGCCTGCGCACTGAGGACCGGCACCGGCGGGGTGGCAGCGTCCAGCAGCGTCGCGGAAGCCGTGGTGCTTCCGACGGCCGGGGGCACGATCCGCTTCACGTAGAGCCGTTGTCCGCCGTTGTCGAAGAACCCCTTCACCGCCAGCGGCAGCAGCCACCACCGGATGCCGTTCGCGTCGGCGGTGGCCACGTCGGCGTCGCTCGGCCGGGGCAGAAAGCCGCCGAAGAGCCGGTGGAAGTCCAACAGACTGGTCACCAGCTTGGGTTTGCCCGAGTCCGGACCCCGGGCGGTCACCCCGACCATGCCGGCGGTGCTGGTGGCCACCCCGGTGATCGGCCTAGGGCCGGTGGAGATCTCCTCGACAAATACGCCTGGGCTGAGATATTCGGGCATCGGGGCTTCCTCCGCTACGGGATCTCGATGAGCTGCTCGGTACCGCTGATGTCCTGCGCGGTCAGATGGATCGACGCCTCGGGGCCGCCGGCCTGGCCGGGATCGGCGAGCGCCGTGACCGTGAACCACTCGGCCTCGGGCGCGGCGGGATCCGGTGCGGGCAGTTGCGGCTTGCTGCCGGGCCGCCGCAGCGGCAGCCGGAAGGCGCCGTCCCATGCCGTCGCCGCGTACTCCACCCACTCGGCGACCCGCGGGAGATGGTCCGCGTCCGCACGTGCCCGGCCGGTGACCGCCGCTCCGGCCACCGCCGCACCTGCGGGCCCGCCACGCCGCACCCGCCCGCGCAGCAGCCGGGTTCCGGGCGGGAACGGATAGGCGGGCAACGGATACAGCCGTACACGCGTCACCGCGGGCGCCGCCGACGCCGGGGCGTCGAACTCCACGCCGCCCGGATGCTCCGCGTCCAGCAGATACGGCGAGACGAGCCGGATACGCAGCCGCTGCACGCCGCCCGGCAAGGGAGCCGGATGCGCACTCGCCAGGGAAGGCAACACGATCGCGCCGCCCGGAGTCGTCACCACCGGCACGTCGTCCTCAGCGGCCCATTGCCCGCCGGCCAGGCGCCGCTCGACCACAGCGGTGACCCGCAGGACGGGCGCGCGTCCGGTGAAGGCGTCCAGCGGCAGCAGGCAGACCGGTCCCGGCGCGATCCGTACGGTGTCCACCGCCGCGCCGCCGGCCGTCACGGGCGGGCTCCCGCGCGCTGTCCGACGCCGACGCCGCCGCCGGTGACGGCCGAAGCCTCGGTGATGTCGCGGGAGGCCAGATTGACCACCCGCACCTCGTAGTTGAGGGAGAGCCGGTACGGCTGCGAGATCGCCCACCACACCTTCGCCCGCTCGTCGAGCGACAGCGGGGCCAGGCGCAGCTTCAGCGACTCCCCGGCCTCGGCCACGCTGTTGCTCTCCGCGGCCGGCACGAGCAACGGACCCTGCAGGATGGCGTCGTCGTACAGCGCCCGCATCGCCCGGCCGAGCATCCGCTGCTGGGCGTCCGGGGTGCCGCCGGTCGGGACGAGCAGATAGCGCAGCAACAGGGCCATGTCGGCCCTGCGGAGCTCTTGGCGGACCGCGCCGGTGACCGGGTCCTCCAGCACGGTGTGGCGGGGACCGCGGTTGCGTGCGCTGGGGTCCTCGGCGACCTCGTAGAGGAAGAGCTCGAGACCGAGCCCGGCGTTGCCGCCCTGCTGCTGACCGATGAGGTCGACGAGACGCACCTGGGCCTGGGAGCCGGACTCGCGTACCGCGGCGGCGAGTACCTTCAGCAGGATGTCGGACACATCGGCGATCACATCGGGACTGCCCACTGCGATCACCCCCTGATCGTGCGGATACGGCACGGACGCTGCCCGACAGTTGTGTGCCGGACCGGTCAGCCACCTGCGAGGCTAGGGGCGGGTGACACCCCGGGTCTTCCGGGAAATCCCTGGTTCCCTCCCTGGATCCGCACGCCGCAGCCAGGCCGGAGGCGGCGCTGGGAAGCCTGGGCCTGCTATAGGGGCTCTCCTGACATCGGCACACGTCGTCCGGGAATCCCAGCGGTGGAGGCCATACGCGGACTGCCCCTGATGCCCAACCCTGGGATCCCCGGATACCTCGAGCACAGCCGTGATCGTGTCCGCCCGCCCCCTGCTGCCGGGCATTGGGGAACTCAGCGCGCTTCCTGACAGCCCTGTCGAGGACGAACCGCCTTCCAGAGTGTGGTCGTCTGTGAGCGGTCAGTCAGCCGCCGACTGGCCGCCGCAGTTCCGCCGAAGGCGGCGTTTGCGGGGAGCTCCGATCCGGAGCAGCGTGGAGATGGATGCCGGCGCGGCACCGCGGCATCGGGGGCACTGGCTTCCAGAGGCACCTGCCAGAGCGAGGAGGAGAGCGATGACCACTCCGCATGGGGGCCCGGAAGGCGTGCCGGTCGAACGCCGTCGGCCCGATTCGATCGACAGCGTGACGTGGGAGCCGAGTGAGCGGTGGGTGCGTGCGACGAAGGGCGAGGTCACGGTCGTGGACAGCCGCCGACCCGTTCTTGTGTGGGAGCCCGGTTGTCCCGTACCTCTGTACGCCTTCCCGGCCGCAGACGTCCGGATGGATCTGCTGCGAAGGACCGAGCGGCCCGCCAACCCGCGGCGTCACGGGGGAGCGACGGTCTTCTACGACCTTGCGCTCGCCGAACGGACCGTCCAGGCGGCGGCCTGGAGTTATCCCAGCGAGGAGCTGGCCGGTTACATCAGCTTCGAATGGTTCGGGCACGAGGTGCTCGACCACTGGTACGAAGAGGACGAGGAGATCTTCGTGCACCCGCGTGACCCGTACAAGCGGGTGGACGCGCTGCCCAGCACCCGGCACGTCCAGGTCGAGATCGAGGGCACCGTCGTCGCGGACACGCGCACGCCTGTTCTGCTGTTCGAGACGCACCTGCCGGTCCGCTACTACATTCCGCGGGAGGACGTCCGCCTCGATCTCTTCACCCCAACCAGTGCGCGAACCCGCTGCCCGTACAAGGGTGTGGCGACCGACTACTGGTCGTGGGCGGGCAGCGCAGACGTGCGGCCCGACATCGCCTGGAGCTATCCCGATCCTCTGCCGGCCGTGTGGATCATCAGGGACCGGGTGGCCTTCTACAACGAGTCCGTCGACATCGTCGTCGACGGAGAGCGGCAGCAGCGTCCGGTCACCTTCTTCAGCAAGCCGTCGCCTGAGCGTTCGGGATGATCCGTACCGCGCGCAACCGCCCCGTCGTCGGAGCGTAAACCCGGCGCCCGTGCGGGAGTTCGCCTCTCAGCGGTAGCCCCATCGGCGTGCCGGCTCCGGGCGGCCGGGCGGCGCACCGGCAGCCGGCTCGTATTCCGGGACGGCGTCGGCTCCCGCGAGGATGCGGACCTCGGCTTCGGTGAACTCCGCCCCGTCCACCTCCCTCGGGTCGAGGAGCGATCCCAGCCAGCCCAGCAGGAAGCCCAGAGGGATCGACACCACCGCGGGGTTGCTGAGTGGGAAGAGCGCGAAGTCCGCGTCCGGCAACAGCGCGGTCGGACCTCCCGACACGGCAGGGGACAGCAGCACCAGTCCCACCGATGCGAAGAGCCCCCCGTAGATGCTCCAGAGCGCCCCTCTCGTCGTGAAGCCCTTCCAGTACATGCTGTACAGGAGCGCGGGCAGGATCGCGGACCCCGCGACGGCGAAGGCGAGACCCACCATGAACGAGATGTTCAGACCCTGGGCGTACATGGACAGCACTGTCCCAACGAGACCGATGAGCAGCACCGAGCCCTTCGCGACCAGAAGTTCACTCTTCTCCGACGCCTTGCCGTTCCTGAACCCGACCTGGTACAGGTCGTGCGCCAGCGCGGTCGAGGCCGCCAGGACAAGCCCCGCGACCACGGCCAGGACCGTGGTGAAGGCAACACAGGAGATGAGTGTGAGGAGAAACGCGCCCCCCAGGAACTCGGCCAGCAGCAGAGTGGCCGAATTGCCCGAGGCGCTGTCTGCCGTGATGGCGCTCCGGCCCAGCAGCGCCACGGCACCGAATCCGATCACCCCGGCCAGCAGACAGAACGCGAGCGTCATGTAGGCCGCCCACTGGACCGATCCGCGTGCCGCGCGCGCGGTGGGTACCGCGCCGAGCCGCATGAGCAGATGCGGTAGTCCCGCTGCTCCCAGCAGAACCGCCAACTGCAGGCTCAGCGAGTCGAGTTTGCTGACGCTGTCGTCGCCGTAGCGCACACCGGGCTGGAGGAAGGCATCCCCCAAGCCGCTGCTGTCCGCCGCCCGGCTCAGCAGGCCCGCGGGATTCCAGCTGAACTTCGACATGACCAGGAGAGCCAGAAAGGCGCCCCCGCCCAGCAGGATGACGGCCTTCACCAACTGGACCACGGTGGCCGCCCGCATCCCGCCGATCACCACGTAAATGATCATCAGTATTCCGAGCGAGGCCACCATCACCTGTCGCGCACCCGGTCCGTCCAGGCCCAGGATGGGTGCGGCCAACGCCCCGGCGCCGACCAACTGGGCGACGAGGTACACCAGGCAGATGACGAGCGAGGCGACCCCCGCGGCCCGGTGGACGGGCCGCGAGCGCAGGCGCCCTGCGAGGCTGTCGCCGATGGTGAACCGCCCGGTGCTGTGATACGGCTCGGCGACCAGCAGGAGCATCACGATCCAGGCGACGATAGGTCCCAGCAGGTAGGGGATGCCGTCGTACCCCGTCAGCGCGATCACCCCCGGGGAGCCGAGCAGGGTCGCGGCCGACATGTAGTCACCGAACAGGGCGATGCCGTTGCGAGCCGGGGTCAGCCGGCCGTCGCTGATGTAGAAGTCGCCCGGCGTGATCCGGTCCGTCGTGACCAGGATGGCCAGCAACAGCGTGCTGGCGACAAAGACTGCGAAGACCACGAACACGGGGAACGCGTCGGAGTCGGCGAGCTTCAGAGCAGTGGTCAACGCGCGTTCTCTCTCTTCTCGAAGCGGGCCCTCAGCCGCCTGCCGTCAGGGTCGAGGAAGGTCCTGGCATGACGCGCGTACCACCAGAGGGCCAAGGCCGTGGTGAGGCACTGGATCAGGCTGAGGACGAGACCGATGTTCAGCGGTCCGGCTACTCGTACGGCCATGAAGCCCCGCGCTTCGCCGGCCAGCAGGGCGTTGAGCAGGTACAGCGCGACGACAGCGCCAGCGACGGCGAAGACCGGGCGTCGGCGTGCCGCCCGCAGTCGCTGCAGGCCCTGGTCGGACTGGAGCTGCTCGAAGACGGACAGCACCGGATTCCGCGGTGGGCCCGGTTCCCACAGCGAATCCGGCTCCCGCGGCGTACCCGGTTCCCACGGCGGGGGCGGCGGCACAGAGGGGGTCACGACGCCCCTCTCAGCGACGCGGTGCGGCGGTCGGCGGCAGCGGGCCGGTCCGTGGTCCGGCGCACCTCGCCGGTCCGGTCGCGGGCCAGGTCGTCCGCCATGCGAAGGGCCCACCTCCGTCGCACCTGGCTCATGCCGCCGGCCCTCGCTCCCGCGTGGCTCAGGGCTTCGGCGTACCGGGAGCCGAGCGCGCCCGGCTCGCCGAGTTCCGAGACGGTCTCGGCGATGGCCTGGCGCAGTTCGGCGTCGGAGTACAGGGACTCATGGTCGAGTTGGCTCAGGTACAGGGCGGACACCGGATATGGGTCCTGTTCGGGATGCAGGGGAATGCGGCTCATTGCGTGTCCTGGACTGGAAAGGGGACGGATGGTCCGTGCCTGGGGGAGAGGGGGCTATGTGATGACGTCCACCTCCAGCTCCCCGTCCGCGTACTGCTTGCGCACCCTCTTCTTGTCGAACTTGCCGACAGATGTCTTGGGCACCTCCTCGACCAGCGCCCAGCGCTCCGGGAGCTGCCATGCGGCGACCTTCCCGGCGAGGAAGCCCCGCAACTCCCCGCAGGCGGCGGTGCTGCCGGGCCGCAGTACCACCGCGGCCAGGGGGCGTTCACCCCACTTGTCGTCCGGGACGCCGACGACACACGCCTCGGCCACGCCCGGGTGCGCCATGAGGTGGTTCTCCAGTTCGACGGACGAGATCCACTCCCCACCGGACTTGATCACGTCCTTGACCCGGTCGGTGAGCGTGAGGAAGCCGTCGGAGGCGATCGTGCCCACGTCGCCGGTCCGCAGCCAGCCGTCGTGGAACTTCTCCGGGTCGTCGTCGAGGTAGTACGAGCCGGTGATCCACGGGCCGCGCACCTCCAGCTCGCCGACGCTACGGCCGTCCCAGGCCAGGACCGTCCCGTCGTGGCCGATGAGCCGGGCCTCCACCGGCGCCGGGAAGCGGCCCTGGGTGAGCCGGTAGCGCCAGGCGTCCTCGCCCTCCGCGCCTTCGGGCACGCGGGCCAGGGCGCCCAGCGGCGACACCTCGGTCATGCCCCAGGCGTGCAGCAGCTGGATGCCGAGCTCGTCCTCGTAGGTACGCATCAGGGACGGCGGACACGAGGAGCCGCCCACGACGGCCTCCTGGAGGGAGGAGATGTCGGCCTCCGGGTGCTGGGCGACATGGTTGGCCAGGCCCTGCCACACCGTGGGCACACCGGCTCCCTTGTTGGGGCGGGAGGCGGCGATGAACTCCGCGAGGGGCGCGGGGGCCAGGAACCTGTCCGGCATGGCGAGCGAGGCGCCGGTCAGGAACGCCGCGTACGGCAGGCCCCAGGCCTGGGCGTGGAACTGCGGGACGATGGCGAGCAGGCGGTCGCGGGCGGAGATGCCCATGAGGTCCGGCAGGCTGATGCCCAGCGAGTGCAGGTACAGCGAACGGTGGCTGTACACCACGCCCTTGGGATTACCCGTGGTGCCGGACGTGTAGCACATGCCTGCCGCCTGGTTCTCGTCCAGGTCCGGCCAGTCGTACGTCTGGGGCCGCTCCGCCAGCAGACGGCCGTAGTCGTGTACGGCAGCCGGCCCGTAGGGCAGGACCGAGGACTTCGTCTCGCCGTTGATGACCACGTGCCGCACGGCGTGCATGTCGGGCAGCAGCTCGGCGAAGACCGGCAGGAGGGAGGCATCGACGATGACCACCGTGTCCTGGGCGTGGTTGGCGATGTAGGTGAGCTGTTCCGGGAAAAGGCGGATGTTCAGGGGGTGGATCACAGCGCCCATGGCGGGTACGGCGAGGTATGCCTCCAGGTGTTCCTGGTTGTTCCACATGAACGTGGCCACCCGGTCGCCCGGCTGTACGCCGAGGCCGGCCAGCGCGTGCGCCAGCCTGGCGGCGTTGCGGCCGACCTGGGCGTAGGTGGCAGTCCTTGTGCCGTTGTCGGTGGCCGTGATCACTTCACTGCCGCCGTGCAGGTTCATGCCGTTCTCCAGCAGTCTGCGGACGAGCAGCGGCACGTCCTGCATGGTGCTGGGGACGGCGGGACGGCTGGACACTTCCATGGTCATCTTCGGTTTCGGTCCCGTGTCGGTTCGAGGGCCAGTGGCTGGGCCGGTAAGCGGTGCCGAGCTCACATCAAGCCTCCGTCGCTTCCATCGCCCGCTGTGGCGATGGGCGAGAGCTTGGGTTTCGCCGGGGAGGGCGGGTAGCTCCAGGGGGAGGTGTAGCTTCAGAGGTCTCCATTCGGAGATGGACTCAGCAGCCGCCCCAGGTCACCATGTGTGCAGCGGAGCACAAGCGCGTTCGACACGGTCCGCAGGGCGTGAGGCGACTTACCATGACAGACGAGGCAGGCAAGGGGCGGGAACGGCCCTTGCCGAACGCCCTGTTCGAGCTCACCGAGGGATACAGCCAGATCCTCGGCCTGCTCGACCAGTCGGTCGCCATGCACCGGGTCGTGGACCATGTGCCCGAGCTCAGCGGGGTCGATGTGGCCTGGGTGGGCGAACCGGACGGCGAGGACCGGATCGTGCTCGGGCACACGGTGAACACCCGGACACCCGCCGTGAACGGCCTGGTCGTACCCTCCGGATGCGGGCTCGGCGGGCAGGTCATGCTCCGGCGCCGGCCTCTGTGGGTCAGTGACTACCGCAGCTCCGACACCATCACCCATCACTTCAAGGCCCAGGCCGAGACGGAGGGCCTGGGCGCGATGATTGCTGTGCCCGTGATGCACGAAGGCCGGCTGTTCGGTGTCCTCTACGGCGCCAACCGGGAGACCGACCCGTTCAGCGACCGGACTGCCCAGGCCCTGGAGCAGGCGGCGAGCCAGGCCGCGGCCGCCGCCGTCGTCGCGGAGCGGGCCCGCCATGCGGCCGAGGTCGCCGTGCACGAGGAACGACGTCGGCTCGCGTTGGAACTCCACGACACCATGGGGGCCATGCTGTTCTCCCTGGGGGCGGGCATCCGCACCCTGGCCGACGAGCTGCCGGCCGAGGACAGCGTGCAGGCACGGCTCAGTGACCTGGAGGAGCAGGCCGTCCAAGCCGCCGCCGCGCTGCGCGTATCCCTCCATGCCCTGAACGCGCCGCCGGAGCAGGTCGCCCTGGGAGTCGCGCTGCGCGGCGACTGCCGGGCCTTCCAGGAGCGCACCGGAGTCGTCGCCCGCCTCATCATTGTCACCGAGGTGCCGGTTCTCGCGCCGGCTCCGGTCAAGGCACTGTCCTACGCGATACGGGAAGCGCTGCTGAATGTCGAGAAGCATGCGCGGGCCCGTTCCGTGGTGGTCAGCGTCTTCACCCTGTCCGGGGGGCTCTGCGTGACCATCGCCGACGACGGAGTCGGTCTGCCACCGATGGGCGGGCACTCCCACGGCCTCGGCCTGTCCGCCATGTCCGAGCGCCTGGAGCGGGTGGGCGGCAAGGTGCACGTCTTCCGCAACGAGGACGGCGGCGTCACCGTCCAGGCATGGGTGCCGGCGTGAACGAGCCGACCGTGCATGTGCTTGTGGTGGATGATCATCCCATCGTCCGCGACGGTGTCGCGCTGGCGCTGGGCAACGCCTCCTGGATCACCGTGGCGGGATACGCGAGCTCCGGCCGGGAAGCGGTCGTCGAGGCAGAACGCCTGAAGCCGGATGTCGTGCTGCTCGATCTGCGCCTGCCCGACATGCTCGCCCCCGAGGTGATCCGGGCGCTGCGGACCCATGTTCCCGGTGTCAAGGTGGTGATCTTCACGGCCTACCCGGAGCACGCGGCTCTGGAGGAGGCGCTCGGCGCCGGAGCGCAGGCCGTGGTCGTCAAGGACGCCGAGCGATCGGATCTGGTGGACATCGTCCGCCGGGTCAACGCCGGGGAACGAGTTGTTCGAACCAGCCCGGACCATCTCCTCAATGTGCTGCTGGCCAGAAGGCTCAAAGAGAGCGGGCTGACCCGCCGTGAGTACGAGATCCTGCGCAGGGTGGCGATGGGCGAAACGAACCCGGAGATCGCAGAAGTCCTGGGGCTGACGAGGAACACGGTCAAGACCTACCTCCAGCGAACGCTGGAGAAGCTGGGCGCGCGCAACCGCGTAGAAGCGCTGGCCCGCGCCAGCGAGCGAGGGATTCTCTAGGTGGTGTCCCGACTCAAGCGCATGCGATCACTCGGCGATGTACGTGCGGTAGACCCAGCCGTAGACCGGCATGGTTTCACCGTGCAGGGTGCGGTACTCATGCGTGAACTCGAAGTGCTCGTAGGCGTTGTGGCGCAAAATCTTGACCGGCTCTCCGCACCCTCCGGGTGGCATCGCCCAGACTTGAGGAAGGTCGTCCGGGCCTCCCTGAAGGAACACTAGACTCGATTGGTGCAATTCCAGTGCCTCCCAGGCGACCTCCAGAAGTAGCCGGTGCTGCGGGTCGAGCACGTCCGCCTCACGTCCGGAGACCCCGAAGAAGTCCGCGTCGAAGCCGAACACGTCCCGCAGATAGCCGCCCTGTCGAGCCATCGGATTCCCGGACCCGACGCTGCCGTGCTGAGCGCCTGATGCCCCACGGCCGGCGGGAGGATCCCCGACGGCATCCAGACCCTCGGCAAGCAGTCGCCACAGTGCGGCGGACGAATCGACATCGCCGGGAAGTCGGCACCCCAGTCCGACAACGGCGATACGCTCGTCCTCTCCGCTCGCAGGGTACTCACGCTGAACCATGGGATACCTCCCCCTCCCGTTAGTCGGACGGGCCCGGATCGAAACGCACTGTGGACGGGTTGTACGCCGCTCGGGTTCTCAGCCCCGCTGACCGGCGTCCAGGCTTCCCAGCAGGACGGCGCTCTTCACGCCGCCGATCTGGTAGGTGCGGGTCCGCACACCGGGGACCGGATCGAATATGAGACCGTCGGCCGGCTGCTCACAATTCGCCGTAGGACATACCTCGCCACGTTCCATCATGAGGAGGGTCAACGCCACTCCGAGGCATCCCGCCGGGGCTCCGTTGTGGCCGAAACAGCCTTCCTGGGACGTCATGAGAAGCCGGGCCGCGGCCGAGCCGTACAAGTGTCTGACCGCATTGACTTCAAAAGCGGTGACGACGGCGTCGCCGTCGCTGCCGCCGTGAATGTAGGGCACCTGCTCGATGGACCACCGGTCTCCGAGGCATGCACGGACGGCGGCCACGAGCCCCATTCCGCTCTCGTCGCTCGCCAGCGGGTTGGCGAGCCCGTCGCGGGTCGTGGCCTGTGCGAGTATCTGGCCGTATGCATGGGCACAACGCCGATGTGCGTGGTCCCGGCTTTCCAGGATCAATGTCACAGAACCCTCGCCGTAGTTCACGCAGTCCGCACGCCGGTCGTACGGCCGCATAAGGCGGTCGAACGACGGCAGGAGCGCGGGTTTTCCGGCCGATCTGATGGACGCGTTCGCTTGCTGCGCGACACGTAACAGACGCTGTGCGTTCCGGACCAGACCGACGTTGAAAACGTCGACGCCGGTCACCACCGCAATGTCCACCACGCCATCGGCAATCATGCGGCGGGCATTTCCGAGCTGGACGGCGGACGACGCACAACCGCAGGACACCGTGTAGCAAGGACCGGTGGAGCGGGTCACCGCTCCCTGCACCAGTGCGACATCGGAAGGGGAAACGGCCAGTTCGGTGCCAATGAAGAGATCCATCGCCTCCAGGGCGCTGATCGTTTCAGGATCGGCCCTCAGGACGGCCTGGTAGCTGCCCACCTGGGCATCCACCCCGCCCCGGCCGGCCAGAATCGCCGCGGCTGTCAGGTCTCCCGCGTACGGGTTCAACTCGGCATCCGCGCACGCCTCTGCCAGCGAGACCAGGCCGAACCGATGCGCGGCGGTGAAGTGACGGGCGAAAACCCCGGGAATTCGGGCAGACGTTCCTCGAACATCGAGTCCGAAAGGTGCACCGGTCCGTGATAGACGCCGTCACGCAAGAGACATGAGCGTCCGTGTGACGCGATGTCCCAGACTTCCTCCGCGGTGAAAACGGGCCGGCCGTCCCCCGGCAGGCAGAACCCCATCCCGGTAACCACAACATCCCGCGCACTCGCTCCCGAACTTGCTCGGGTTGCCGTAGCTCGACCGTTCATGTCACACCTCCGCACGCTGGACGGCATGGCGAAGCATCACACCACTGCCAGGGGCTGGGTCGGTCAGGACCCGGAATGCCGAACGCACTGGTGAGCGGCCCGGCTCGCAGCCGGGACCTGCTCGAAGACAACTGGCGCCTTTTCGCGGGGCGATGAGTGCCCGGCGTACCTGCCGACCGCCGACAGCTTGAACAAAGCCGAATACGGTTGGTTTGGAAAGGCTGTCCTTACCTTAAGGCGTTACGGGCAGTTACCGATGGGCCAATACCACGGCGCTCGAAGCACTGATTAACGGCAAACGTGCGCCTGAACTCCACCGGCGTATTCCGCTTTCCCGAAGACCGGGGTTCGACGACTGAGAAAGTTGGAGATTCTCAGTGCACCCCGAACGCAAGTGCCGGGCACACTCGCTCGGGCTCAGCGGGCAAGGTGCCCGGCACAGGCGCAGTCGGCAGGGACGCTCGGACTCGGCAGCCCATGTCCGGACTGCTGAGGCCGCGTGTCACCCTCACGCGCGTTCGGGGTGGCGCAGCCACGATTACGGGTTCTTTCTGGTTGCAGTGGTCCGTCCCGGAATCGGGTGACCCACGGACGCGGAGAGGAAGCGAGCGGCCGCCCATGGCGAGAAGACATCAGGCGCTGCGTACTCCACGGGCCGCGGGCCTGGTGGGCGTCATCTTCGCTCTGTTGCTCGGCGCCGCCATCGTTCTGGTCCGCCTGGCGCTGCCCGGCGAACCGGGTGATGTGGGCGGCGACTGGTTCTCCGATGCCTCGCGGCGGCGCACGGTGCAGACGGCGCTCGGCCTCATCCCGTTCGCGGGCATTTTCTTCCTGTGGTTCATGGGCGCTGTACGCGCACGTATCGGGGACGCGGAGGACAAGTTCGTCGCCACTGTGTTCCTGGGCAGCGGTCTGCTCTTCGTGGCGACCCTCTTCGGCGCCGCGGCGGCAGCGGGAAGCCTGCTGGCCGCGGCGGGTGCGTCCGGGACCGGCTCCGGGCAGTTGCAGTACTTCGGCCAGCACTTCACCTACGGCCTTCTGACCACCTATTCGATGCGCATGGCAGCGGTGTTCACCCTGTCGACCTCCTCCATCGGGCACCAGCTCGGAGTCCTTCCCCGATGGCTGTCCGTCCTGGGCTATCTCGTCGCCCTGACGCTGCTCTTCGTGACGGACAGCATCGCCTGGTCGGAGCTGGTCTTCCCGCTGTGGGCCCTGGTTGTCAGCCTGCACATCCTTGTGGCCGGTCGGCGGTCCGCATCGGCCTCCCCGTCATGACGCGCTGTTCCCGGGCGTTGCGGACCCATGACGCTTCTGGCCCGTCTGTGCTCGCGACAACGCGACAACACCCGCAAGCTGAGGAACGGAACCACTGGAAGGGCGCACCTTGATGAGGCTTGTCGTCGATCTGAACCGCTGCCAGGGATATGCGCAATGCGCGTTCCTGGCGCCCGATGTCTTCGCCATGCATGGCGACGAGGCACTGCTGTACAACCCGCAGGCCGACGCCGAGCAGAGGGAGCACATGGCGCGTGCCGTGGCCGCGTGCCCCGTCCAGGCCATCCTCGTGGAGGGCCTGGACGAAACGGCCGGTGCTCCTACCGCGCCCGGTGAGGAGGCATCCCGTGGACGGTGACCGCCAGCTGGAATGGCTGAGGCGCGAGGGACGGATCGTGATTGTCGGCGCCTCACTGGCCGGCCTGAGGGCCGCGGAGACGCTGCGTGAGGAGGGCTTCGCAGGTTCCCTCACGCTGATCGGCGACGAGCCGTACGAGCCGTACGACCGGCCGCCCCTGTCCAAGCAGGTCCTGCTGGGGAAGGCTGCCGCCGACCGCACCGCGCTACCTCGGCGACGGGACCCGGACGCGCAGTGGCGCCTCGGGGTCGCGGCCACCGGTCTCGACATGGCGGCGAGGCGGGTGCACCTCGCCGACGGAGACGAGGTGGCGTACGACCGGCTGCTGATCGCGACCGGTGTACGGCCCCGTCCGTGGCCGAACCAGAGCGAGGCGGAGCTCGACGGGGTCTTCGTCCTGCGCACCCGCGACGACGCGGCCCGGCTGCACAGCCGGCTCGCGCAGGGACCACGCCGGGTGCTCGTGATCGGCGCGGGATTCACCGGCTCGGAGATCGCCTCTGCCTGCCGGGAGCGCGGAATTGCGGTCAGCGTCGCGGAACGCGCCGCCGCGCCCCTGGTCGGTGCCCTCGGCGGTGTGATCGGTGATGTGGCCGCACAGATGCAGCGCGAGCAGGGCGTGGACCTGCGCTGCGGTGTCATGGTCACCTCGCTGGAGGGTGACTCCGCGGGGCGGGTGCGCTCCGCTCACCTGTCCGACGGCGCCGCGGTCGAGGCGGACATCGTGGTCGTCTCGCTCGGCGCGACCCGGAACACGGAATGGCTGGCCGGATCCGGACTGGGTGCGGGCCCGCGTGGCATCGCGTGCGACGCGGGATGCCGTGCCTTCGACATCCGGGGCATCGTGACCGACGACGTCTTCGTCGCCGGCGACGTGGGGAGGTCCCCGCACCCCCTGTTCGGATACCAGTTCCTGTCCCTGGAGCACTGGGGCAACGCCGTCTCGCAGGCCGAGATCGCCGCGCACAACATGGTCAGCGCCGGCGCGGACCGCCGCCCGCACATGTGGGTGCCGGCTTTCTGGTCCTCCCAGTTCGGGGTGAACATCAAGTCGGTCGGGGTGCCGTCCATGGGCGAGGAGATCCTCATCAGCCAGGGTGCACTCGCGGAGCGCAGGTTCACGGGAGTGTACGGATACCAGGGACGCGTCATCGGCGCCGTCACCTTCGACAACTCGCGGTGGCTGCCGTTCTACGAGCGGCTGATCGAGTCGACCGCGCCGTTCCCGCCGCCGTTCCCGACCCTGGACAGGCGCTCCGACGGACAGCGCCCGCTCCCGGCCGATTTCCCCGACCCCTCCGTGCCGACCCACGGTCCGACCGTCACCCTCGGCGGCTACTCGCCCGCCGACCGGCGGATGGTCTTCACCCCCGGCCGATGACGACCGCGAGCAGTCCGAAGACCGCGGGCCGTCCGACGGCAGCCCCTCCCGTGCGGGTCCGTCCGGGGCCGGACCACTCCACCGCCCGAACCGCCTCCGGCAACGTCTCCACGGCCGGCGCCCACGCCAACAAGGACCTGTCATGACGTCACTCCTGCGGCAGATCACCGACTACTCCAACCGCGCCAACCCCTACCCCCTCTACGCGGAGCTCCGGAAGACGCCGGTGGCCCACGACGAGGACGGTCCGTACGTCATCAGCACCTACCACGACATCCTGAGCCTGCTGCACGATCCGCGGATCAGCTCCGAGGCCCGGAATCGCACCGCGTCGGTGGCCGACGAGCTGCAGCAGCCGGAGGAGGAGACGAGCCTGCCGCCCGGCTTCCTGCGGCTCGACCCCCCGGAGCACGACCGGATGCGCCGTATGACCAACCGCCCCTTCGGGCCACCACACAGCCCCGTGCACATCGAGAGCATGCGCCCGGAGCTCGGTGAGATCGTCTCCGGCCTCATCGACGGACTCGCGAACGGAGGCCGCATCGACCTGGTCGACCAGTTCTCCTACCCGTTCCCCGTCACGGTGATCTGCCGACTGCTCGGGGTGCCGCGTGAGGACGAACCACGCTTCCACACCTGGGCCGACACCCTCGCCGCCAGCCTGGATCCCGCCCCGAACGAGGACCACGCCGAGCGGGACCGCATCGCGAAGGAGGCCAAGACACAACTGGGCATGTACCTGGCCGGGCTGATCGAGGAGCGGCGCAAGTCGCCGCGTGACGACATGCTCTCCGAGCTGGTCACGGGTGGTGGACCGGACGGAGCCATGACCACGATGGAGGTGCTCAGCACCGCGGCTCTGCTGCTCATCGCAGGCCATGAGACGACAGTCAACCTGATCACCAACGGGATGCTCACCCTGCTGCGCCACCCCGATGTCCTTCAGCGCCTGCGGGACGAGCCGCGCCTGGCCGTGCCGATCGTGGAGGAGCTGCTGCGCTACGAACCACCGGTGCAGTTGCTGCCGCAGCGCACACCGATCGCCGACATCGAGGTCCGCGGTGTCACCATCCCCAAGGGATCGTCGTTGTGGCTGGTTCTGGCGTCGGGCAACCGTGACCCGCAGCGCTTCGAGGACCCCGACCGCTTCGACCCGGACCGGAAGGACATCCAGCACCTGGGACTCGGCAGCGGTATCCACAGCTGCTTCGGCGCGCCGCTGGCTCGCCTCGAGGCCCAGACCGCCCTGTCCGAGCTCGCCCGCAGGCTCGTCAGTCCCCGCCTGGTGGAAGATCCTCCGCCCTACCGCCAGAACGCCGTCCTGCGGGGACCTCGCCATCTGAACATCGAGTTCGACGGCCTGCGGCCCTAGGTGTGTTGCCGGGCGGGAGGACTCTGGGCGCATGGCCAGGAGGAACGTCCGGCGGTGCAGGGACGCGGAGTGGGGTGGGACGCCGGCGGCGCTGGGCAACTCCGGCGCGACGTGGCACGATCGCGTAAGTGACCAGCAGACCCGACGAAGCGCAGCACCTGCGCGACCTCGCGCGGCTGCGCCGCGTCCGCGACCGGATCGACCGGGAGTACGCGCAGCCGCTGGACGTCGAGGCGCTGGCCCGCGGCGTGAACATGTCGGCCGGGCACCTCAGCCGCCAGTTCCGGCTCGCCTACGGCGAGTCGCCGTACGGCTATCTGATGACGCGGCGGATCGAGCGCGCGATGGCGCTGCTGCTTCGTGGCGACCTCAGCGTCACCGAGGTCTGTTTCGCGGTCGGCTGCTCGTCGCTGGGCACCTTCAGCACTCGCTTCACCGAGCTGGTCGGTATGCCGCCCAGCACCTACCGGCGCCAGGCGGCGCGCGGGACGGCGGGGATGCCGCCGTGCATGGCGAAACAGGTGACCAGACCGATCAGGAATCGAGAAGCGCGTGTCACGGAGTCGCAGCTAGCGTGAGTGCCATGGACATCACCATTCACACGAGCTTCCTCCCGCACGACGACCCGGATGCCGCCCTGGCCTTCTACCGCGACACCCTCGGCTTCGAGGTCCGCAGCGACGTCGGAAACGGCAAGATGCGCTGGATCACGGTCGGCCCCGCCGGCCAGCCCGGCACGTCCATCCTCCTGGCGCCGCCGGCCGCCGACCCTGGGGTCACCGACGACGAGCGCCGCACCATCGTCGAGATGATGGCCAAGGGCACCTACGGCTGGATCCTGCTGGCCACCAAGGACCTCGACGGCACCTTCGAGCGGCTGCAGGCCGGCGACGCGGAGGTCGTCCAGGAGCCGACCGAGCAGCCGTACGGCGTTCGCGACTGCGCGTTCCGCGATCCCGCGGGCAACCTGATCCGCATCCAGGAACTGCGCTGAGCCATCCGCGATCGCATCCTCCGCGCCACGCCTCGCCCTCATACTCTTCGGGCTCAGGTCTGCCCCCCGGGGTTTCCCGCGCGAGTGGAGAGGCGTCCGCGGGTGGCCAGGCGGGAAAGGTGCTGGTGTTCCCGGGTTGCCCAGCGTCGTACGCGGTCGGGGTCGAGCGCGGTGCCGTGGCCCACGTGGAGGCGGGTGGGGTTGAGGGCGAGCATCTCGCGCAGGCTGGCCAGGTTGCGCAGGGGGTCGTCGTGGAAGGGCGGGTTGGCCGGTCTTCCGGGGATGAGGCCCATGAAGGAGTTGGCTATGAGGTCGCCGGCGACGAGGTCACCGGTGTCGGTGAGGACGGAGACCGAGCCGGCGGTGTGTCCGGGGGTGGGCATGATGCGGGCCGCGATCCCGAAGTCGTCGAGGTTCGTCTCGCCGCGGACCAGCACGTCCGGTTCGAAGGGGTCGGTCTGGACGTGCACATTCCTGTTCCGGTCCAGGAGGCGGCCCATCGGGCCGGTCGGCAGGTACGGTTCGCGGGCCCGGCCGGTGCGGAACGGTTCAAGGTCGGCGACGTGGCCGGCGACAGGGGCGCCGGTGAGCCGGTGCAGCTTGGCTGCCGAGCCGAAGTGGTCGATGTGGCCATGCGTGATGACGATCAGCGCGATGTCCGTGGGATCCACTCCATGCCGGGCGACCTGGTCGTAGATCCTGCGGGCGCTCCCGGGCATGCCGGCGTCGACGATGACGGGACGTCGGCCCAGCAGCAGGTACGCGTTGATGGTTCGCTTGCCCAGGATCGGGATCGGAATGACCTTTGTGTGCGGCATGGTGTCCTTCATCGGGTAGTTACTGTTGTGCTTTCGGGCAGTTGAGGTACTCGCCGCGAGTCGGCGGACGCTCCCAGCCATGGGTCGTGCGTACGGCTGTGATCGGCCGGGGCCGGGGTCGGGAAGATGACACTCGACCGGGGCAGCCGGACACCGCACTGCGATCTGGGTGGGTCGGTGTGCGGGCCGGCCTAACGGAAGCGGCGGCGGTACTCGGCCGGAGTGGTCCGCACCCGGCGCTGGAAGGATCGGTGCAGGGTTTTCACGGAGCCGAGGCCGCTGGCGGCGGCGATCTCCGGCAGGCTCAGGTCCGTCTCTTCCAGCAGTCGGCGGGCTGCCTCAAGCCGGGCGGTCTCGACATAGGCGGCTGGAGTGCTGCCGGTGCGCTGACCGAACAGGCGCGAGAAGTGACGCGGACTCAGGTGCATGCGTGCGGCGAGGGCTTCGGCCGAGAGGTCCTCATCGAGGTGTTCGCCGATCCACCGGCACAGCACTTCAATCCGGTCACCTGCGGGAGCCTGGACGGAAAGCGGCACGCTGAACTGGCTCTGTCCGCCGGAGCGCTTGACATACATGACCATCATGCGGGCGGTGGCGAGCGCGAGGGGCTGGCCGTGGTCCTGGGCCACCATGGCCAGGGCCATGTCCATCCCCGAGGTGACACCCGCGCAGGTCCACACCCTCCCCGACCGGATGAAGATCGGATCCGGCTCGACGCTGATCTCCGGGTGCTCGGCGGCCAGTTGCTCGGCGGTGAGCCAGTGGGTCGTGGCCCGAAGGCCGTCCAGAAGCCCTGCCGCGGCCATCAGATGTGCCCCGGCACAGATCGACCCGATCCGGCGAGCCCGGGGCTCGGCCCCGCGCAGCCAAGCGGTGACCCTCATGTCGACCACCGCTTCGACGCTGCCTTCGACCTCGGTGATCGCACCGGAGACCAGCAGGGTGTCCACCCGGCCGTCCACTTCCTCCAGAGTCAGATCGGACATCAGCCGAACGCCGCTGGAGGTGCGTACGTCACCTCCGTCAGCCGTCGCGATCTGCACCTGGTAGCCGGGACGGCCCGCTCCGGCGACGCGGGAGGCCACCGAGAACACCTCGGCCGGCCCCGTGACGTCCAGCAACTCGACGCCGGGGAAGGCGACGATGACGACTCTGTGCGGTGCGGGCATGTGCTGATGATTTCGCCTCGCTGCTGTGGTCCGCAATGACGAGCTTGTCTCACATCCGGCCATCGGAGACCCGGGCGGGACGCACACGGAAACCACTGGGTAGGTGGCGCAACTCCCGTCTCAACGGCATGTGTCCGACGAGCGCGGCGGGCGGAGATCAGCGGGGTTTGCCGTCCCGCACCGGATAAGGGACGAAGGTGCTGCTGTTCTCGTCGATGGCGAGCGACCGCCCGAGCGGGGGCACGGCGCGCTGCGGGCAGTCGAGGCGTTCGCAGACGCGGCAGCCCATGCCGATCGGGGTGGCCGCGGAGGCGTTGTCCAGGTCGAGCCCGCTCATTTCAGCGTCCGGACTGTGAACGGAAGTGTCCGCGACGCCGCGCAGCGCATAGTCTGGCCGGGCAGCTGGTTCGCTGCCCGTCCTCCCCTTGCCTTCTGCATGGGGCTCTAGCGGGCAGCGTCGTAAGAGGGAACCCGGTGGAAATCCGGGACTGCCCCGCAGCGGTGAGCGGGAACGACCGCCGTCATACGCACTGGACCCGGCCGGGTCTGGGAAGCAACGGCCAGTAGGTGTCTGCCTGGCAGATGTGCCCGCGAGTCCGAAGACCTGCCCGTTGCCCGCGCGCGACCATTCGTGCGCGGAGTCCCGGTGACCTCGAGGGCGGGTCGGCGTACATATCAGGCGGTCACGCGCGACAACACAGCACGTGGTTCGCCCGGTCTGCCATCCCCTTCGCGTCTTCGACCCGTCCCGGGCCGCTTGACAAAGAGCTCGCGAAGGAGAGTTTCGTGACCAGCAAGTCCACAGCCGCAGCCGCACGGGCCACCGTGCACGGCTACCCCCGCCAGGGCCAGGGCCGGGAACTGAAGAAGGCAATCGAGGGATACTGGAAGGGCCGCGTCAGCGCCGCCGAACTCCAGCAGACCGCCTCCCAACTGCGCGCCGCCAACTGGCGCCGGCTGGCCGACGCCGGCATCCACGAGGTCCCGACCGGAGAGTTCTCCTACTACGACCACGTCCTGGACACCAGCGTCATGGTCGGTGCGATCCCCTCCCGGCACCGCGCTGCCGTGGCGGCGGGTGCCCTCGACGGCTACTTCGCGATGGCTCGCGGCACCCAGGACGTGGCGCCGCTGGAGATGACCAAGTGGTTCGACACCAACTACCACTACCTTGTCCCCGAACTCGGCCCAGACACCGTCTTCACCGCCGACTCGGCCAAACAGGTCGCCGAACTGAAGGAAGCCCTCACCCTGGGCCACACCGCACGCCCGGTCCTGGTCGGCCCCATCACCTACCTCCTGCTGGCCAAGCCCGCCCCCGGCGTCGCCGCGGACTTCGTCCCGCTCACCCTGCTCGACCGGCTGCTGCCCGTGTACGCCGAGGTACTCACCGACCTCCGCGCGGCCGGCGCCGAGTGGGTGCAGCTGGACGAGCCCGCTCTGGTCCAGGACCGCACTCCGGCCGAGCTGAACGCCGCGGCCCGTGCCTACCGCGAGCTCGGCGGCCTCACCGACCGGCCCCGACTGCTGGTCGCGTCCTACTTCGACCGGCTCGGCGATGCACTGCCCGTCCTGGCCAAGGCCCCCATCGACGGCCTCGCCCTCGACTTCACCGAATCCGCCGCCGCCAACCTCGACGACCTCGCCGCTGTCGGCGGACTTCCCGGCAAGCGCCTGGTCGCCGGCGTCGTCAACGGCCGCAACATCTGGATCAACGACTTCGAGAAGTCCCTCGCGATCCTCGGTACCCTCCTCGGCCTCGCCGGCCGGGTCGACGTCGCCGCCTCCTGCTCCCTGCTGCACGTCCCGCTGGACACTGCGGCCGAGCGGGACATCGATCCGCAGATCACCCGCTGGCTCGCCTTCGCCCGCCAGAAGACCACCGAGGTCGTCACCCTGGCCCGGGGTCTCACCCAGGGCACCGGCGCCGTCACGGCCGAACTCGCGGCCAATCGTGCCGATCTGGCATCCCGGGCCGGCTCGGCGATCACCTACGATCCTGCGGTCCGCGCCAGGGCTGCCGCCGTCACCGACGCCGACGGCCGCCGCTCCCAGCCGTACCCCGAACGGGCCGCGGCCCAGCGCACCCACCTCGGACTGCCGCTGCTGCCGACGACCACCATCGGCTCCTTCCCGCAGACCGCCCAATTGCGCCTGGCCCGCGCCGATCTGCGTGCGGGGCGGATCGACACCGCCGCCTACGAGGAGCGGATCAAGGACGAGATCCGCGACGTCCTCTCCTTCCAGGAGCAGGCCGGAATCGATGTCCTGGTGCACGGCGAGCCCGAACGCAACGACATGGTCCAGTACTTCGCCGAGCAGCTCACCGGCTATCTGGCCACCCAGCACGGCTGGGTCCAGTCCTACGGAACCCGCTATGTCCGCCCGCCGATCCTGGCAGGCGACATCTCCCGCCCCGAGCCGATGACCGTGCGCTGGACGACGTACGCACAGTCGCAGACCGCCCGCCCTGTCAAGGGCATGCTCACCGGCCCCGTCACCATGCTCGCCTGGTCCTTCGTCCGCGACGACCAGCCACTCGGCGACACCGCACGCCAGGTCGCGCTCGCGCTGCGCGACGAAGTGAACGATCTGGAGGCGGCCGGGACGTCGGTCATCCAGGTCGACGAGCCGGCCCTGCGCGAAACGCTGCCCCTGCGTACCGCAGACCACACGGACTACCTCGTCTGGGCAACCGAGGCATTCCGCCTCACCACCAGCGGCGTCCGGCCGGACACCCAGATCCACACCCACATGTGCTACGCCGAATTCGGCGACATCCTGAAGGCCATCGACGACCTCGACGCCGATGTCATCAGTCTGGAGGCCGCCCGCTCCCACATGCAGGTCGCGGGGGAACTCGCCGTCGCCGGCTACCCCCGTGAGGTCGGCCCCGGCGTCTACGACATCCACTCCCCGCGTGTGCCCAGTGCGGACGAGGCGGCCATCCTGCTGCGCAAGGGACTTGAAGCCATCCCCGCCGAGCGACTCTGGGTCAACCCCGACTGCGGCCTGAAGACCCGCGGCTGGCCCGAGGTGCGGGCCTCGCTGGAGAACCTGGTGACGGCAGCCCGCACGGTCCGGGGCGACGTGACCGCCGCGACCTCCTGAGACACCAGTGGCCGGGGCGAACACAGGAGTGTCCGCTCCGGCCCACCCCTCGGTCGAGAGGAGTGTCTGGAGCAGCACCCGGCGGCACGTGTCATGGACCGATCCGCTTGAGGATCCGCTCGTGCTCCTCGTCGGGTACCCGGGCCCCGGAGGAGGGAAGCAGCTGTGGGATCCCGTCGATGATCGGATAGCGCCGGCGCAGCCGCGGGTTGTAGAGGACCTCCTCGGGCAGGAGCAGCGTCAGCCGCCCCTTGTCGATCGGGCAGGCGATGATCCGGAGCAGCGGATCGTCAGGCTTCATGGGCCAACTCCTTCGCCGGGGTGGGGGGTTCGTCATGACGCGGAAGCATCAGCAGTACGGAGACGGCGAGTGCGGTGCCGCCGAGCCGCAGCGCGAGCCGCAGCGGGTCTTCCGGCAGGGACTCGCCGAAGACGAACGTGCCGAGCGCGGCAGTGAACAGACAGGTGACGGTGGTGCACACGGGCACGATCAGGGATGCCCGGCAGCGCTGCAGCGCGGTCTGCGACAGGACCAGGCCGGTGACCGAGGTGACGAGCAGGATGTACGGATAGGGGGACTTCAGCAGGGCCAGGACGGCGTCCCCGATGCCGTGGGTCGTCAGATGACCGGAGACGCCCTTGATGGCGAGCGAGCTGACGCCGTACAACAGGCCGACGGCGACGCCGTATTCGACGCCCGCGGTCGGCAGCCGGTGGCGGCGGTGCGTCCGGCGTTCCACGGAGCGGTAGAGCCACAGCCCCGCTGCGAGCGCGGGCAGGCAGATCAGCAGGACGCGGCCGGCCGAGGCATGTCCGCCCACGGCGTCGGAGCGCTGGAGGGAGGCCACCACCATCAGCAGGGCGAGGGTGATCACGACCACGCCACGTCGCTCGCGGCCGCTGGGGCGCTCGCCGAGGACGACCGAGGAGAGCAGCAGGAGCAGCACGAGACCGGAGACGAAGATGCCCTGCGCGGCCGCGATGGGAAGGGTGCGGTAGACGGCGAGCTGTGCCGCGAAGCCGGCGGCGAGCGCGAGCGAACCGACGAGCCACAACGGGCTGCCGATGAGCAGCCGTACGACTCGGGCCGGTTGTCCCGTGCTCAGTCGCGGCAGGCGGGACAGCGCCCGCTTCTCGAGTACGAAGCCGGTGCTGTAGAAGACGTTGGCCAGCAGAGCCGATGCCACCCCCCACCACATGGCGCTACACCCGCCTGGCGTGCACCAGGAGGATGGAGGCCAGGGACGGTGCGGCACAGGCGGCGCGGTCCACCAGGCGCAGGGGGCGTGGGACACCGTGGAAGGGGGCGCCCGCCAGGGTGACCACCTCGAAGCCCGCGGCGGTGAGGAATCCCCGCAGTGCGCGGGTCGTGAACAGGCGCAGATGGCCCACCACTTGGGATCCCGGGCGGCCGTGAATGCCGCGCAGGCTGACCTCCGAGAACACGGGCTGCACCCCGAAGGCGAGCAGTACCCGGTTGTACCAGGCGGCCAGGTTAGGGGTGGAGAGCATCAGATGGCCGCCCGGTTTGAGGATGCGGCGCAGTTCGTCCATGGCGCTGTCGGGATCCACCAGATGCTCGATCACCTCGCTGAAGAGCACGGCGTCGGCACTCGCGTCGGCCAACGGCAGGCCGCCCGACGTCAGTTCACCCCGCACGACATGGTTCATCCGGGTCGCGGCCCGGCGCAGCGCGTCCTGGGACCAGTCGATACCGACGAGACGGTGATCGCCCAGGAGTGGCCCCGCGGTGGCCGCCGCGGTGCCGTCGCCGCAGCCGACGTCGACGACGAGGGCGGGCTCGGGCAGCAGTACCCGGGCCAGCATCATTGCCTGGCGGCGGCTGCGCTCGTCTCCGGAGGCGACAGGGACTGCCGGGTTCTCGTAGAACTCGCGCAGTCCCGCGGGGAGAGTTCCCGTCATGACCTGTCCCCTCCTGAAACGGCCGGCAGAGCCGCCATGGCGGCCAGACAGTCCGTGAAGAAGTCGCACAGTCGCTGCCCTGCCGCGTCGTCGAGCAGAGCGCGCGACCAGCGCAGCGCCAGATGCAGCCGTCCTGACGTGCTGGCGGTGGTCACGGTCAGCCCGCGCGGCATGGCGGCGGGAGCCGAGAACCAGACGGCCTCCGCCCGGCCCGCCTCCGCGAAGTCCAGCGGGTACGGAATGCGCCCGATGTTGCTGAGCAGCGTCGTCGAGGTCCAGGGAGCGGCAGCCCACCGAATGCCACGGGTCAGGGCGGCCCGCATCCCGACGGGCAGCGCGGGCGCGGTGAGGAGGGTGGCGGCATGGCCGAGTTGAGGGCGGGGTGCCGACTTCAGGGCGCGCGTGCGCTCGGCGGTGCGATGCAGCAGGGCGGCGAGAGCCTCGGGGCCGGGCTCCGGTGCGCACTCCTGCGCCCCGAATCCGACCTCCACGAGGCGGGTGCCGTTTCCGATGGGCATCTCGGCGCCGCGGGGCCGGTCGTCGACGGGCATGGTGATGCGCATCGGGCGGGGCGGGGCATCGTGCAGCCGGTTCCAGCGGGCGATCATCAGGCAGGTGGCGACGAGGAGTTGGTCGTTGACGGTGTAGCCGGCCCCGGCCGGTCGGCGAGGCACCGGCAGATCGGCCAGCAGCAGGCCGTTTCCGCCGGCTCCCCGGACATCGGTCGCCGGTGCCACACGGGCGGGTCTGGCCGGCCCGCCCGCGCGGCCGGGCGGCAAAGGCCCCGGCCCTGTCGAGCCGACGGGATTGCGTACGGGTGAGGTGGGGGATACGGCGGCGCCGCCGTACAACTCGGCGGCCGTGGCCAGTACGCGCAGACAGGCGGGTCCGTCCAGGGCGGTGTGGTTGAGCGTCAACAGCAGCACACAGGAGCCGCCCGTCGACGACGGCCGGACCACCTCCAGCCGGACGGGTGGGGAAACGGACAGCGGCGGAGCCTCTGCCAGCGCTCTGTCCCTGGCCCGCTCCAGCGCACCGGCCCCCGGCGCCGGGAAGCGAGTCGGATCCACGTCCGGGGTGCCCGTCAGCTCCCATTCGTAGCGCCGTCGGTACCAGGGTCCGGGTGCCTCGCGCACCAGGATCCGCGGGTGACGGTGCAAGGCCTCGCCGAACGCGGCCCGAAGCCGCTC
The DNA here is from genome assembly GCF_044903445.1 of Streptomyces sp. NPDC019890. NCBI lineage: Bacteria > Bacillati > Actinomycetota > Actinomycetes > Kitasatosporales > Streptomycetaceae > Streptomyces > Streptomyces sp. NPDC019890. Next base: position 250,508 of record NZ_JBJDQK010000011.1, read on the forward strand.
CGGATCCGGCTGCCGGGGCAGGTGCACCTCTATGTGTACGGTCTCGGGCTCCTCCTCGCGCAGACAGTGCCGGGAGATCTCGTCGACTACCGGGAACGGAATCCGGCCCGGAGCGGGCTCGGGCGGCCGCCCGGGCCGGGCGGGTTGCAGGGCGGTCATCTCGGCGGAGCCTCCCTCGGGTCGAGCGGTGCGGTACCCGGCGGTTCGGCGTGGGGCGGTGCGGTACCCGGCGGATCGGCATGCGGCGGTGCGCTCCGGTGCGGTTCAGCATGGGTCGCAGGGCCCGGAACGGGGCTCCCAACAGGGCCATTCGCCGTCCGCACCCGCTGAGGCAGGGGCTGGGGATCCGGTGGCGCGGAGCCAGACGTCGCCCGTACCCGCCGGTCCACGGTGACCACGGCCGCGCACAGCGCGATGAGCGCCAGCAGTTGGGCCGTCGGGCTGAATGCGCCCCTGCCGGCGGAGACCGGATCGCCCGCCCCCGTTGCGGCCGCGATCCCGGCGCCGGCCATCGACACCAGTGCGATCGGCACCAGCAGCGAGTGCCGCAGGCGGGCAACTACCGCAAGCGCGGGGACGATCAGCGCGAAGGGACCCGCCACGACCGCCACCACGAGAGTCAGTGCGACGCAGCCCAGGACCCATCCGGGGGCGGGTGGGGCCATCGCCTCGGCGGCCGGGGTGGAGCCCCTGCGGCGTATGAGTGCGAGAGCCGCCAGCAGCGCAACCGCCACCGCGCCGCCGATCATCCCGATGTCGTAGAGCAGCACGGGTTCGTACTCGAGCTCCACCGTGCCGCCCGCGCCTGCGGGGATCAGCCAGGCCTGCTGCCAGCCGTCGATCCGCAGCGGGATCAGCTTCTTGCCGTTCAGGGCGGCTTTCCAGCCGTGGTTGGCGTTCTCGTACATCTGGAGGTAACCGGCCTCGCCCGCGCCGACGGTGACGGACCGCCGGTCGCCGCGCCAGTCGGTCGCGGTCGCCTCCCGCTGTTCGCTCACGGCGGGCGCCCGGACCTCGCCGCGGGTCAGCGTGATGTCGGTGAGCGCGAGGGGACCTTCGTCGCCCGCCTCCACCTGGTGCAGCCCGGGCCCCAGCGGCAGGGTGCTGTCCGGTGTCCGGCACAGCGTGACCTCGACGGGCCGGCGCTCGGTCAGATCGCGCACCGTTCCCGACGCGCTCGTCGCGTGCAGCGTGCCGTCGACGGCGACGGGCGGACCCTCGCCGCACGGAACGGAGAACCCTGAGCGCGAGTCCGGCGGCGGTGTGCGCAGGTCGGCGAGTGCCGGAACGTACACCTCGCTGAGTCCGACCGGCAATTGCATCGGGTTGTCGGCAACGGGGTTGTGAACGGTCAGCGGCGCGGCCCGGCTGATGGTGATGTCGAGCCGGTCCGTGCTGATCGGCTCGAAGCGGGCAAGGCCGTTCTCGTCGACGCCCGCCGTCACGGCGCCGTTCGGGGTGCCGATCAGTATCTGCTCGGGCCGGGTGGAGAGTCCGCCCGCGGCCGCGAGGACGATCTCGTCGATGGTCTTCCGGCCGGGCCAGCGCAGATGAATGACCGGCCGGTCGCCGGCGATCCATGCGGTGGTCAGGTCCTCGTCGACGAGATTGCGCGGGCTGAGGCCGTTTCCGAGTCGGCTGGTCGAGTCGGCGGTCACCGTGATCCGCCGCCCCTGCCGCGGATCGGCGCCGGTGACGAGCCGGTCCAGCGCCTCGCCCGGCACCGGCAGCGCCTTGGCCGTGATGGCGAAATCTCCGCCCCGGCCGACGCCGAACCGGCGGTGCAGGCCCGCCTCGGCCGAGACCGGCGAGAGGCCGCCCGGATCGCTGCCGCGATGGAGCGAGAAGACCTCGGCCCGGGCCTCGTTGGCGTGCGCGTCGGTGGGAAGCCGGAGCAGCCGGGTGACCTGGACGCCGGGGACGGATACCTCGCTGAAGCCCGCGCCGCCCAGTCCGGCCTTGGGGGACTGGGCCGCCAGGACGGTGATCTTCAGCCACTTGGCCTGCCCCGCGGGCGCCTTGACCGGCTGCGGGATTCCGTTCGGTGCCAGCGGGCTGTCCTCGAAGCCCTGGTCGGTCTCGACCCGTACGAGTGTGGGGGCGGCGCGCATTCCGTCGCCGGGCAGCGGGGTGAGCTGAAGCGAGGCGGGGATACCGGTGGGCGAGGAGAAGCCGATTCGGAGCCACTGGCCTGCGGCGTTTGAGGCGCTGCCCTCGGCCCACGCGGTCCCCGGGTTCCCGTCGAAGGCGTTCACCGGGTCGTACTGCGGCAGGTGGAACAGCCAGTTGCCGCTGCTGGAGGCGGTCACCGAGGCGGCGCCCCGCAGGACGGCTGTCGTCTGGTGCCCGCTGCCCTTCGTCGGCAGGATCTGCCGCGGTTGCTCACCCGGGTCCTGCAGGCTTCCGGTGGGGTTCCGCTCGTCCGCGGTGTAGGTGTACGAGGTGTTGCTGTTGACCAGTCCGAAGCGGGTGTCGGCACGGCGCAGCCCGTCCGCGACGTACTGCGCGGCGGGTGTGCCGAGCCCGGGGTGGTTGTCCCCGGTGAGCACGGTGGGCCTGTTCCGCAGGTGTGGATCGGCGGACAGTTGCAGCAGCGCTTCGGGGCCGCCGCTGACCACGGCGGTGTCGGCGACCGCCTGCAGGCCGACCTGCCCGGGCCGCCGGGTGTTGCCGGTTGGCTCGTAGATCTCGACGGCCTGCATCCGCGGGAAGATGCCCTGGACCTGCAACGGTGTGCCGCTGGGAATCCGGCCGCCGGTGAGAACCGGGTTGAATCCGGCGACCCTCCGGTACCCCGAGGCCTCCAGGGTGCGCTTCACGGTGATCGGCGGGACGTATCCGATCTGGTCCGGGTCGAGGTCGTTGCGTACGACGACGAAGTAGAGGCCGGCGCGTGACAAGTAGTCACGCAGGCCGGGCACTTCACTGCCGCTCATGAGCGCCTGCTCCACCGCGTCCATCGCACGCCGCGAGCCTGGCGTCCCGAAGGGCACGAAGTCGCGCTGCGCCCAGCGGGAGTCGCCGAGCACGTCGAAGGGCTGGTCGATGGGCGAGCCCCAGGTGTAGATGCCGTGGGCGGTGGCGGGGACGACGAGGGCGCGGCTGTCGGGGGAGTTCTTCTGCAGCCAGTCGGCAGCCTGCGTCCACTGGCCGGGCAGCTTCTTGAAGGCGCCGGGCTGCAGGATCGTCCCGTTCACATACGGCCAAGCCAGGCCCGGCAGGACCAGGAGCGCGGCGATGAGGGGAGCGTAACGCCGGGCGGGCAGCGGCCGGGCGCCGCGGCTCTCGCTCGCCGTCGCCACCAGGTGCATCAGCCCTAAGGCGAGCGCGAGAGCGAGCCCGGGCTGGAACTTGTAGACGCTTCTGAAGGGCCGCAGCGTTCCGTTCAGCCACTCCCGGACCGGGTCGTGGAAGGGGGCGCCGAGGGAACCGCCGTATCCGGCCAGCGCGATCAGGACGACGGTCAGCACGGTGAGCAGCAGCCAGCGGCGCTCGGGCAGATCGCGCCGGGCCAGGCCCGCGAGCCCCAGGGCGGCGGCGAACGCCGAGCCGAGGATGGTGATCGACGCGGTCGCCACGGTCCAGCCGGCGGGCAGCCAGGCCTTGCCGAAGTGGAGGTAGGCGACCCAGTTGCCGGCCCCACGCAGCAGTTCGGTCGCCGACATCGTGCCGGTGGTGGTGTCGGCCTGTTCGACGTACGGCATGAAGTCGTTGCCGTAGACGCCGAGCAGCAGCAGCGGGACCACCCACCAGGCGGTGGCGAGCACGACACCGGGAACCCACCAGGCGATCAGGGCGCGCTTGCGGGGCCCTGCCGGGCGGCTGAGCAGATAGAGCCCCACCGGCAGCAGCGAGGCGAGCGTCGATGCCGCGTTGACCCCGCCCATGAAGGGGATCAGCAGCGCGGACGTGGCCGCGGCCACCCGTGGGGTGCGGGTCCCGGTGAGCGGCAGCAGCACCCACGGAAACAGCGCGCCGGGGAGCGCGGCCGCCGATGTGGAGCCGACGACGATGGTGAAGGTGGGCCACAGCGCGTAGCCGACGGCGCCCAGCAGCCGGGTCCGTGCGCTGCCGATGTCCAGGCGCTCGGCGAGCCGCAGGGCGCCCCAGAACGCGGTGGTCACGATCAGCGAGAGCCACAGCCGTTCGGCCAGCCACACCGGGATGTGCACGAGGTCGGTGAGCGCGTAGTACGGGAGGGTCGGGAAGGCGTATCCGGCGTACTGGTTGGAGAGCCCGCCGAAACCGGCGCGGCTCTGCCACAGCTCGCCGAGGTCGCCGATGAACTTCCATGGGTCGGCGACCACCCCGAGCTTGGTCTCGAAGGTCATCCTGCCCGGTGACACGGAGAGGAACGCGACGAGGACCGCGGCCCAGAAGGCCAACAGCCACGATCTGCGGCGCGGACCGCCGGCCGGCGGCGGGGGCGGCGCGGTGGGCCGGGGCCGGCCGGGCCGGCTCGGGGGGAGGGTCAACGTCGTCTCAGCCACGGGTGGCTCGCAGTGGGCTGTTCATCGCTGATGCCGTTTCTGTTCGGCGCCGGAGGATGAGGAGGAGGTTCCAGGTGGCGATCTCGCGCAGGCCCGGAACACGCGTGACGGCCTGCGCGAGGAACGGCCAGTACCGCGAGCGGGCCGTTACGAGGGACACGTCCTCGCGGGCGCGTACCTGACGCAGGGTCGGACCGATGTGGATCGCGAAGAGGTTCTCGCCGAGGGCGTGCTTGGCGGGGCGCCCGGTCCGTCTCAGGTACCGGCGGCGGGCGCGGTCCGCGCCCAGGTAGTGCCAGGGCGCCCACTCGTGACCGCCCCAGGGGGAGAGCCAGTTGGTGAACGAGACGTAGATCAGCCCGCCCGGCCGGGTGACGCGGATCAGTTCGCTGAGAAAGGTCTGCGGGTCGGCGACGTGTTCCAGCACGTTGGAGGAGAAGCAGATGTCGGCGACGCCGTCGGCCAGGGGCAGCAGATAGCCGTCGGCGACCACCGAGCCCGCGGGGACGGTGCCCCGCGCGCCAAGCTCCCGCAGATCGGGCTCGAAGAGGTAGCTGCGTGCTCCACGCCGGCGGAACTCCTCGGTGAAGTGGCCGCGTCCGCCGCCCACGTCCACCACCAGCCGGTCGTGCAGGGGCATCTGCCGCTCGAGCTGCTCGGCCGCGTCATGGGCGAGCAAGGTGTAACACCGCTCCGGGTCGGTCTGCTCGCCCAGGAACGCCCGGAAGAGGGCGAGGGACCTGCGGATGGAGGGGTCCTTCACAGCCAAATCACCTCCACTGCAGCGTGGCCTCCGTGTCCGCCGCCCGGACGGCCTCCGAGGCCGCCGCCCGGAACTGCCGGACCGTGGCGCCCCAGCGAAAGTGCGCGGCCCGCTGCCCGGCCGCCCGGCCGAGCGCCTCGCGCCGCTCGGGGCTCAGCGCCAGCGCGCACCAGGCCGCGGCGAACGAGCTCTCGCCGCGGGCCAGTACGCCGGTGACGCCGTCGTCGATCGAGTCTCTGAGTCCGGGCACGTCGAAGCCGATGGCGGGCGTGTACCGGGCCGCCGCCTCGGTCACCACCAGCCCCCAGCCCTCGACGAGCGAGGGGTGCAGCAACACCCAGGCCGCGCACAGCAGCCGGTGCTTCTCCGCCTCCGAGACCCGTCCGGTGAAGGTCACGCCGGGCCCGGCGAGGGCTTCCAGCCTGTCTCGTTCCGGCCCGTCACCGACGATGACCAGCCGGCCTCCGGTGACCGGTCTGACCCTCTCCCACAGACGCAGCAGCAGCTCGATCCGCTTGTACTCGACGAGGCGTCCCACGGCCAGGAACAGCGGCTCGGCCGATGTGGGGGCGAGCGGGCCGGGCTCCTCGACACCGTTGTGGACGAGCCGGATCCGCTCGCGCGGGACGCCGAGACCCTGGAGCGCGTCGGCCGTGGAAGGTGAGACGGCGACCAGCAGGTTGCCGCTGTGGGCCCGGGTCAGTGCCCAGCGCTCGAGCCTTCTGCCCAGCCGGGCGGCGGGGCCGGGGAAACGCTCGGTCCAGATGTCGGTGTGGACATGGTTGACCAGGCAGAGCGTCGGTCCGCGGTGCCACAGCGGGGCGAGGTACGGCATGCCGTTGCACACCTCGACGAACAGGTCGCAGTCGCCGATCTGCCGTTCGAAGGCGCGGCGGGCGCGCAGAAAGTGTCCGGCGTCCCCGCCGGCCGAGACCACGCGGTAGTCGCGCAGGGCGGCGGGACCGCCGCACAGGAGCGTGACCTGGTGTCCGTGGGCGGTGAGTCCCTCGGCGATGCGGTCGATGAGCAGTTCGGAGCCGCCGGCGGCCGGGTTGCCGAGGTCGCGGCGGGCGAGGAAGACAATCCGGCGGGGATGCGGGGGAGGGCCGGAAGGAGGGTCGTGCTGTGGGGACTTCGGCGGGTGGTGGGGGAGTGGCGCGCGCAAGGTGGGGGGTACGTGCTGGGGCATTCGAGCTCCAACTCGCCTCGAGGTGCGGGATGTCGGGGGATGGCGGTTGTGCGCGAGCGGTCTGCGGCGGGGTGGGTTGGTAGTGTCCGTCCCGCTGTTCGATGCCGCTACTCACCGTGGTGACAAATTTGGCCTGCTTTAGAGCTGACGTCCCATCACATTGTGCGCATTACGAGGGATTTGGGCGTTCCCTGCCGCGCACGACGAGTCCGACACCCGCGGCCGCCAGCACGAGTCCGGCCGCTCCCGCGCCGATCGGCGCGGTCACACCCAGCGCCCGCAGTTGGCCGCTGTCCGACTTCGCCAGCGCCACGGTCTCGCGCTGAGTGCCCGCGGTGAACTCCAGTCCCGCGCTGTCCAGCAGGACCACCTTTGCCTCATCGGCACCGGGAGCGCGCAGCGTCTTGCGGGGAGCGATCCTCGCGTTGAGGATGCGTCCGGTCCGCCGGTCGACGACGAGCTCGATGCCCTTGTTGGCGTACCACTCCTCGGCATGTACCTGGCTCAGCTTCGGCAGGCCGACCAGCCGGCCCGGTACCTGGCGGGTGCCCGTCCGGGTGTCCTTCACGGATCCGGTGAACCGGTAACCCTCGTATCCCGCGACCTTCTTGGTGCCCTTGAACTCCAGCCGGACAGTGGCTCCGAGCGTGTTGTCCCACCAGAGGTAACCGCGCTTTTGGACGTTGAAGGGGAACTTGAGATAGGCCTCGCCCTGAAACGCCGGCGTCTCCCCGCAGCAGTGCACCGGAGCGTTGGTCCGGCGGTCGGTCACCCAGCGCTCCAGTGTCCACTGATACGACCTGCGCGGGTCGCGTAAGGCCAGCGTGTCCGGCGTGTCGATGGCCGTGGACACGTCCCACACCGCCCGCCCACTGCGCTCGCTCGCGGCGACATCGCCCAGCACGCGCCGGGTGATGGTGATCGGTTTGTCCCGGACGGGTCTGAGGTTCTTCGTGTCGAAATATTCGCCGGTGCCGGTTAACACCGTGGTGACATCGACATCGGTCGGGGTGCGTTCGGCGCGCGGCTCCACGTACCGGGCGAGCAGCGGAGCCAGTACGAGCAGAAAGACGCCGACACCCAACAGGACCAGCGACAACGGTGAGGCGGTACGACGCATTCGGGCACTCCCTGGGAGCGAGGACGGGTTCAGGACGGTGCGCGTCTGTACGGCCCGGGACCGTATGCGTCCTCTTGACGGAGTGTCAATGACACTCGCAGACTGAGCAATCGCCGAGCCGGAGCCGTGGGGCGGGGTGCCTTCCGACCGAAAGGCTCGCTGAACCATGCACAGACTGATCGCCGCCGTGCTGACCACCATGGCCGCCGCCGCCCTCGCCGTGGGGGCAGCTTTCGGCATCGTTGCCGCCCTGAACGCCACACCCGAGCAGCCCAACGTGCCTCTCGTCTCCTTCGAGACGGGGCGGCCGACAGCATCCCCGCAGCCGTAGCCGGCCAGCAGCGAGGGAGGAACCCATGCCCGTGCGCACGGCGTGGCGGGACGTACCCCGCCTGCGGGCACGCAGATTCGCATCGCTGGCCATGGCCGAGGTGCCCGCACTCGCCCAGGTCATCCTGGTCGAGATCCGCAAGGAGTTCCCCGGCCTGCCGCTCGTCGTCGACGACTCGGGCGAGCCCATGGCGCTGATCGGCATCCGCCGGGCGCTGGAGGACTTCGTGGACCACCTCGTGGTGGAGGAGGACCGGCCGCACGGGCCTCAGCTGGAGGTCTTCCAGGAGTTCGGCCGCGGCGAGGTGATGCAGGGCCGCAGCCTGGATTCGCTCCAGGCCATCTACCGGCTCGGCGTACGGCTTGCCTGGCGTCGCCTCGCCGAGATCGGTCAGCAGGTCGAGATCCCGCCGCCCGCCATGTACGAGCTGGTGGAGTCGGGATTCGAGTATCTCGACGGGCTCGTCGCACAGTCCGTACGCGGCTATGTCGAAGCCGCCGCCCGCCAGGCCGGCGAACGGCTGCGGCTGCAGCGGCGGTTGATCAGCCTGATGCTCAGCGAGCACCGCACCGATCCCACCGATGTCCTCGCCGAGCATGCCGAGCGCATCGGCTGGCCGCTGCCCGAACAGGTCGCGGTCGCGGTACTGCTGCGACCGGCACCGGAGTCCGTCGCCCCGGCAGTGGGCCAGGACGTGCTGCTGGACATGGAGTACGAGCAGCCTCGCATGGTCGTCCCCGAGCCGCACGCGGCCGGCCGGCCGGAACTCCTGGGGCGCGCGATGACGGGCTGGTCCGGCGCGATGGGACCGCCGGTTCCGCTCGCCGAGGCCGCCAAGTCGCTGCACTGGGCCGGCGCCGCCGTACGCCTGATGGAACGCGGGCTGCTCCCGAACGGTCAGGTCCTGCAGTGCACGGAACACACCGAGGCACTGGTCCTGCTGCCGCCCGAGGAGCTGATCGAGGATCTGGCCCGTCGCTGCCTGGCGCCGCTCGACCAGTGCGCCCCCGCGCACAGCAGGCGACTCGTCGAGACGCTGCTCGCCTGGCTGGAGACGCGAGGCGGCGCTCCGGAGGTCGCGGCACGACTCGGCGTCCATCCGCAGACCGTGCGCTACCGATTACGTCAGATCCGCGAACTGCTCGGTGACGAGGTGGACGATCCGGACCGGCGCTTCAAGCTGGAGCTGGTGTTACGGGCCCGCCGCCTGCGCGATGCGGGGGTGGCCCGTTACGGATGAACCCCTGCCGGGCGGGAGAGAGACGCGGAGCGGGAGTACCGTGCCCCTCCTGCGGGACCGCCCTCAGCGCTGCGGAAAGGACGGAGCCGCCGGGGCCGGTCCCAGGGTCGTCGTGCCGGGAGCCGCCCGGTGGCCCAGTCCCGTACGGTACGCGTCGAGTGCGGCCTCGGTCCGGCCGCTGCGGCGCAGCAGGTCGCCCAGCAGCCGGCACAGGTCGGCGAGGTCACCGCTGGCCCCGCTGCGCTCCAGCAGGGCGAGCGCCAGGACGTAGTGCTCCTCGGCGGCCTCCACCTCTCCCCGCTCCTCGGCGATCAGCCCGAGCAGCCGGTGCGCGCCGCCCGCGTGCACCGCGCCGTGCCGGTCACCGAGTTCCAGTAGGGCCGAGAGCAGCTCGGCCGCCTCGTCGTGCCGCCCGAGTCGCCGCAGTACATCGGCCAGCTCCACCTCCACCTGGGCGGTGTAGAGCACGGCGCGCTTGGCGGCCAGCATGTCCCGGGCGGTGCGCAACTCCTTCTCCGCAAGGGTGAGGTCACCGTTCTGCGCCTGCACATAGCCGCGCATCCAGTGGCAGTGCGCGAGATCGGTGCGCAGCCTCAGCTGCCGGTAGATCGTCTGTGCCTTGGCGAGCGAGGCGTCTGCGTCGGCCGTGCGTCCTTCGGCGAGGAACGTACGCGCCACCTGCCGGTGCATGCTCGCCACCAGCGCCGGGTCGTTGACCTGCGGCGCCAGGGCCAGGGCGAGTTCGGCGGCGTGCGCTGCACGGGCGTGGGCGCCCATGTCGATGTACGGGCCGATGACGGCGGCGTACAGCAGTACCAGCGCCTCCGGGTCGGCCAGACCGCTCGCGCCGAGTTCGTCGATGGTGGACTCGAGGAGATAGCAGGCGTAGCGCAGCTCTCCGGCCAGGAGGTGCGCGATGGCGCGGCCCCGGATCGCGCGGGCGCGGCGGGGCAGCGGTTCACTGGCCAGTAGCCGCTCCGCCGCCTCGAAGTGCCGTCCGGCATTGGCCAGTTCGCCGGTTTCCAGAGCGCAGTCGCCGAGTCCGAGCAGCGCCTCGGCCTGCTCGGGAGCGAGGCCGAGGTGCTCCGCGTCGGTGAGGAGCCGGCGGTAGCTGACGGCAGCCTCGTCGGCGGCGCCGGTGGCGAGCTGCTGCTGGGCGTCGGTGAGGGCGAGCCGCAGCTCGGTGGCCAGATGGGCGGGGCGTCCGGTGGCCAGCTCCTCGAACGATGTGCCGAGCCGCTCCGCGAGGAAGCGCAGCGCTGTCTCGGAGGGCCGGACCTTGCCGGACTCCAGTGTCGAGACGTACGCGGGCGTGTACGAAGGCTCGGCCAACTGCCGCTGTGTCAGGCCGCGTTGGTTACGCAGCTGCTGCACCCGGCGACCGATTTCGGCCGGTTCGTCCATGGGACCCCCCAGGTTCTTGAACTCCCCAGTATTCAGGGGCATCAGGGATTGCGCACGTCTTGTTCCGCCCCCTAGTTTAAGCCTCCAGTTCATCGCACTTACTCGGTTACTTAACTTCCGTATCAGGGGGAGGACTTCATGAGTTCAGCACGGCGCAGAGTTATCGCGGCGGTCGGCGTGGCCGCTGCGCTCGCGGCCGCACTGGCCACCGCACCCGGCAGCGCGGCCGCGGATCCGGCACCACCCGGCGGGGTCGAGGTCGAGATACCCGGCCCCCAACACGGCACAGCCGCCGGATCCGGCCACACACACGTACCGCAGGAGGGCCGTGACCGGCCGCCCTCCCGGCTCTCGGCGGCCGAGGAGGCAGCCGACGGCGAGGTCACCAAGCTGATCGACAACGGCTCCACCGGCGACCGGCTGGACATCGTCGTCGTCGGGGACGGCTACACCGCCGCCGAGCTGGACCAGTTCCACATCGACGCGAAGGAGAAATGGGCCGAGGTGGCGGCCGTCGAGCCGTACACGACCTACCAGAACCTCTTCAACGTCTGGACGGTCGACGCCGTGTCGAACCAGTCCGGCGTCTCCGGCGACCCCGGGAAAGACGTCGTCCGGGACACCGCCCTGGGCTCGTATTTCTGGTGCGACGACATCGAGCGGCTGCTGTGCATCGACCAGGCCAAGGTCGACGGGTATGTGGCGAAGGCGCCGGAGGCCGACTTGGTGCTCGTCCTCGCCAACAGTGCCAAGTACGGCGGTGCGGGTTACAACGAGCCGAGCGCGACCCTCGGCTACGAAGGCATCTCGACCGCCTCGGCGGGCAACGACAAGTCCGGCCAGGTCGCCATCCACGAGACGGGCCACTCGCTGGGCAAGCTCGCCGATGAGTACTTCTACCCCGGCTACCCGGGCTACGAGCAGTACCCGGGCCCCGAGCCCGCCGACTCCAATATCTCCACGCTGGCCGCCGGGGACATGTCCGGGCAGCGCGCCAAGTGGTACCGCTGGCTCGGCGAGGAGTCGCCCGACGGCGGCACGGTCGGCACGTACGAAGGCGGGGGCTACTACGTCACGGGGCTGAACCGGCCCACCGACAGTTCCCTGATGCGTGTCCTCGGCAAGCCCTTCAACCTGCCCGGTGTCGAGGCGATGATCGCCGGCTTCTACCGTCATGCGAAGATCGTCACCCCCGTCACCCCCACCGGACGCAGCCTCCGGCTGCGAGACACCGCGAAGGCCGCCGTACCCCGGCTGACCGGCGCGGACGGGCGTCAGCTCAGGATCCGCTGGTATCTGGACGGCAGGGAGTTGAAGCGCTTCGCGGGCCGTACCCAGGTGCGGGTGTCCGACCTGGCCCTGCGGCTGATCGATCAGCGCACGCACACGTTGTCGGTCACCGCGCAGGACCGTACGCCCTCGGTGCGGGATCCGAAGATCGCCGGGACGCTGAAGTCCTCCACAAGCTGGAAGATCCGCCTCTGACACCACCCGCACGATCCGGAGACCGCACCGCCCAATGGTGCGGTTTCCGCTGTTGCGCGGGCCCGGTAGCAGGCGGATTCTGGACGTGATGAAAGCGGGCCGGTGGGGCGCCATGAGCGCAGGGAAGGCGGCTGGGAACGGCGATTTCCGTGGTCCCCTGGACGTCACCAGGGCGGCCACGATTGTGCTGGACAGCCGCGGCACCGTCATTGGCTGGAGTCCCGCGGCACAGCGCCTGCTCGGCTACCGGCCGCAGGAGATCATCGGGCAGCCGCTGAGCACGTTTCTGAAGCCGGCGACCGAGTCCCGGGCCGCACCCGAGTCCGTCGATCGTTCGGCCGGGCCGACCGTCTCGCCGTTGGAGGAGGGTGACGAATGCGTCGCCGTCCACCGGGACGGCCACCGCGTGCTGCTTGTCACCGCGGTCTGTCCGCTGTCCGACGCCGGAGTGGCCGAACGTGTCCTGGTGGCGGCAGAGCGCGAGGGGCTCATCGAGTGGGAGTCCCAGCTGGCCATGCTGCACGGTCTGGCCACCCAGTCGCCCGTCGGCCTCGCCATCCATGACACCGACCTCCATCTGACCTGGTGCAACGCTGCCTACGAAGAGGAGATCGGGCTTCCGTTCGCCGCGTTCCGCGGCAAGCGGGGCGATGAGCTCTACCCCGAGGGCAGGTTCGTGACACCGGGGTATCCGAAGACACTCGACGCGGTCATCCGGCACGTACTGGAGACCGGCGAGCCGTTCCTCGACCTGCACTTCCGCGGACAGCAGCCCAGCGACCCAGGGCTGGACCACCTGTGGTCCTGCTCCTACTACCGGCTGCAGGATTCCGACGGCTATGTGTTCGGCGTGTGCGAGGACGCCTTCGACATCACCGAGCGCTACAAGGCTCAGCAGCAGCTGAACCTGCTCGTCGAGGCGGGCCGTCAGGTCGGCACCACATTGGACGTCGTCATCACGACGGAGGAACTGGTCGGGGTGGCGGTCCCCGAGTTTGCCGACGCGGTCGAGGTCGACATCGCCGCCGCGGTACTGGAAGGGGAGCTGCCGGACGCCACCGGCATGGCGGGGACGCAACTGATCCGCACCGCCTCGCGCTCGGCCACTGCCGACAGTACGGGCCCGACCCCTGCCGACGGCACGCCGGCGGCCGGGGGGCAGCTGGTTCGTCCGCCGGGCCCGGTGACGTACCCGACCGGCTCGCCCCAGCTCCGCAGCCTCGCCTCGGGCGGGCTCGTGCTGGACGAAAACACCCTGGTCGTGCCGTTGCGAGCCGGGGGCAACGCCCTGGGGCTTGTCACTTTCGTCCGCAGCAGCGGGCCCGGCATCTTCGACAGCGGTGCCGTCGCCCTGGCGGACGAGCTGGTCACCCGGGCAGCGGTGTGCATCGACAACGCCCGCCGCTTCACCCGCGAACGCGCCGCGGCCCTCGCCCTCCAGCGTCAGCTGCTCCCACAGCACCTGCCACCGAACTCGGCGGTGGATCTGGCCCATCGCTACCTGCCCACCGACGACCTGACCGGTGTGGGCGGAGACTGGTTCGACGCCATCCCGCTGTCCGGAACGCGCGTCGGACTCGTGGTCGGGGACGTGGTCGGCCACGGGCTGCACGCCGCGGCCACCATGGGCCGGTTGCGTACGACCGTACGCGCGCTCGCTCCCCTGGACATACCTCCCGACGATCTTCTCAAGCGGCTCGACGACCTGGTGGGGCAGTCCGCGCAGGACTCGGCGGACGTCCGTGACACGTCCGCCGACAGCGACGACGTGGCCACCGGAGCGACCTGCCTCTACGTGGTCTACGACCCGGTGTCGCGGCGCTGCACCATGGCCCGCGCGGGCCATCTGCCGCCCGCGGTCGTCTACCCCGACGGCCGTGTCACCTTCCCGGATCTGCCGGCCGGCCCGCCGCTCGGGCTCGGCGGGCTGCCGTTCGAGTCCGTCGAGATGGAACTGCCGGTGGGCAGCCTGGTGGTGCTCTTCACGGACGGTCTGGTGGAGTCGCGCGACCGGGACATCGACGAGGGGATGGAAATCCTGGGGAGGGTTCTCGGCGAGGACCACGGGTCCCTGGAGGACCTGTGCGATCGTGTCGTCTCGGAACTGCTGCCGGCCGGAACGACCACCGATGACACGGCACTGCTGCTGGTGCGCACCCGGGAGCTCGACGCCCACCGGGTCGCCGCCTGGGACCTGCCGGCCGAACCGGTCTCGGTCGGCCGCGCCCGGGAGCTGGTCGCCGACAGGCTGCGTGACTGGGGGCTCGAGGAACTGGTGTTCTCCACCGAGCTGATCGTCAGCGAGTTGGTCACCAACGCCGTCAGGTATGCCGAAGGCCCGCTGTACCTGCGGCTCATTCACGACCGCACGCTCGTGTGCGAGGTCGCGGACACCGGCCACACATCCCCGCACCTGCGCCACAGCGCGGACGACGACGAAGGCGGGCGAGGTCTGTTCATCGTGGCCCAGCTCGTCCAGCGATGGGGGACGCGCTACAGCCGCTCGGGCAAGACCATCTGGACGGAACAGGCGCTGCCCGGGCCGGACGACCGAACGGCCATGCTCGCGTGAGCGGGGCGGGCGTGCGGCGTCGCTCCCAGACGTGCCTGCCCGCCGGTATCGGAGCACCCTGGAGTTATGGTCCGAGCCAATGAGGAGGTCGAAGCGCTGCTCCAGGAGTACGCCGACCTCATCGCGATCAGCGGCGGGGACGCCTTCAAGGCACGTGCCTACGAGAAGGCCGCCCGTGCCATCGGCGGCTACCACGCGGACGTCTCGAAGCTCGATGCCAAGGGACTGCGGGAGATCCCCAACGTCGGCAAGTCGATCGCCGACAAGATCGTCGAATACCTGCGCTCCGGCCAGATCGCCACCATCGAGGAGACGAGGACGTCGATCCCCGCGGGCGTCCGCGAGCTGATCACGATCCCCACGCTCGGTCCCAAGAAGGCGATGGTCCTCCACGAAGAGCTGAACATCTCCTCCGTGGACCAGCTGCTGGACGCCATCCACGAGGAGCGGTTGCGCGACCTCAAGGGCTTCGGCGAGAAGACCGAGGAGAACATACTCCACGGCATCTCCCTGATGCAGCAGGCCGGTGACGGCCGGATCCTCATCGGCGCCGCCATGGACGTCGCCGAGCAGATCGTCTCCGAGCTGTCGGGGATCCCCGGATGTGAACGGTGCACCTACGCGGGCTCGCTGCGCCGCATGAGGGAGACGATCGGGGACATCGACATCCTGGTGGCCGCGGAGGAGTCGGCGCCGTTCATGGCGGCCCTCGGCAGTTTTCCGCACACGGCCGAGGTCATCGCGTACGGGGAGAAGAAGACGTCCATCCGTACCACCAAGGGCCTCCAGGTGGATCTGCGGGTACTGCCACCCGTCTCCTGGGGAGCGGGACTGCAGTACTTCACCGGTTCCAAGGCGCACAACATCCGCACCCGCGAGATGGCGGTGCGCGGCAAGCTCAAACTGTCCGAGTACGGGCTCTTCGACGCCGAGAGCGGAAGGATGATCGCCTCGGAGAAGGAGGAGGACATCTACGCCCGGCTCGGCCTGCCGTGGATCCCGCCGCCCCTGCGTGAGGACCGGGGCGAGATCGCGGCCGCACTGCGCGGCGAACTCCCCGCCATCCTGGCCGAGAGTGACATCAAAGGTGACCTGCACACCCACACCGACCTGACCGACGGCCTCGCCTCCCTGGAGGACATGGTCGCCGCCGCTGCGGCCCGCGGCTATGCGTACTACGCCGTCACCGACCACGCCCCGAACCTGTACATGCAGCGCATGACGGACGAGAAGATCCTCGCGCAGCGTGAGCGCGTACGGGAACTCGACCGCAGCCACCGCGGGATGCGGCTGCTGCACGGCACGGAACTCAACATCGGCCCGGAGGGCGACGTCGACTGGCCCGACGACTTCCTGGAGGGCTTCGACCTGTGCGTGGCCTCCGTGCACTCACACTTCAACCAGAGCCGGCAGGCCCTGACCCGCCGCATCGTGCGCGCCTGTGAGAACCCGTACGTTGCCGTCATCGGCCATCCGACCACCCGGCTGATCGGCAAGCGCCCCGGCATCGACGCCGACTTCGACGCGGTCTTCGAAGCCTGCGCCCGAACGGGGACCGCCCTGGAGATCAACGCGCATCCGGAGCGCCTCGACCTCCGCGACGAAGACATCCTGCGGGCGAAACGGTACGGCGTGACGTTCGCGGTGAACTCCGACGCGCACTCCGTCACGCATCTGCCCTATATGCGTTACGGGGTTGGCACGGCGCAGCGTGGATGGCTGACGAAGGACGAGGTCATCAACACCTGGCCGCTGACGAAGCTGCGCCGTTTCCTGCGCAAGGGACGCACTCGGGCGCAGGAACCATGAGTGCCGCGCGTGAACTGCCGCGGGGCACCGAGTGCGGGCAGGTCCGCCGGGAAGCGGCGGTGCCACGCCTCGTAAGCTGACCCGCTATGAACACCAGGGGGGCCGACAGACGGCTCATCGACGGCCGTTTCGAATTGCTGGGCAGGCTCGGCAGTGGCGGCATGGGTACCGTGTGGCGGGCTCGCGACATCGTGCTGCACCGCGAAGTGGCGCTGAAGGAGGTGCGCCCCGCGGATCCGGCGATGCAGGATGCGGACCCCGCCCGCACGCGCATGCTCAGCGAACGCGTACTCCGCGAGGCGCGGGCGCTCGCCCGCCTCGCCCACCCGCATGTGGTCACCATCCACCACATCGTGGAAAGCGCCGACGGCCCCTATCCGTGGATCGTCATGGAGCTGGTGCGCGGGCAGTCCCTGCACGACCGGCTCGTCCAGGGCCCGTTGACCGTCCCCGAGGCGCTGACGGTCGGCCGCGGTGTGCTGGCCGCCCTCCGGGCCGCCCACGCCGAGGGCATCCAGCACCGGGATGTGAAGCCCGCCAACGTCCTGCTCCGTCAGGACGGCAGCCCCGTCCTGACGGACTTCGGCATCGCTGCGTTGCGCGAGTCCACCAGTCTGACGGCTACGGGCGACCTCATCGGCTCGCCCGAGTACATCGCCCCCGAGCGCATCCGTGGCGAGGAGGGGAACCCGGCCTCCGACCTGTGGTCCCTCGGCATGCTGCTCTATGTCGCACTGGAGGGAGGGCACCCCCTGCGGCGGGCAACGAGCATGTCGACGCTGGTCGCGGTTCTCGACGACCCGATACCGGCGCCGGTGCGGTCCGGAGCGCTCACCCCCGTGCTGAACGCCCTGCTCGTACGAGATGCGGCAGCGCGTCCCGACGCGGCGCAGGTGGAGCGGATGCTCGCCGACGCCGGAAGCGATGCCCTGCGCCGGCCGCCTGCGCCCCCGGCCGCCGCGCCGTCCGTACCGCAGGCCACGGCGCCGGTGCAGCCGGTGCAGTCCGGCCCGTACGGGTCGTACGGCTCCTACGGCCCGCCTCCCCCGGACATCGGCCGGCCCGGCTTCGGCCCTCCGCTGCCCGTCGGCACCGTTCCCGATGCGCTTGGCCGACCGCCGCGGAAACCGTGGAAAAGGACGGCGGTCGCGGTGAGCGCCGCCGCTGCGATCATCGCGGTGTCGGTGATCGTGCTGAAAGTCATCCCTGACCAGCATGGTTCGGCGAAGGCGAAGCCGAAGGCCACCTCCACATCCACCAGCGGTGCCACGGGCGGCGCGACCGGCACCCCGCAGCCGGACAAGGTCTCGCTGCCGCCGTCCAAGGAGACCGAGAACCTGCTCACACCTGCCGGGGTGCGGGACGCTATCAAGGCGTTGAAAGCCAAGACGCGGACCACGAAGTTCTTCGAATTCACCGTGTACAAGGACTATGCGATCGCCGAAGTCCCGGTCCAGGGCAGCCGGAAGAAGTACGACCGCTATGTGTTCCGCAACGGCTACGCTGCGAGCGAGGGCCCGGGTGGCACGGTCTTCGACTCCGATTCGGGTCCGATAGATGTCAGCAAGGTCAACTGGGACACCCTCCCCGCGCTCATCAAGAAGGCCGACCAGGAACTCGGTATCTCCCGTCCGACGATGCGTTACGTCATCGTTCGCGGCCCCGTTTTCGAGGCGGTGCCGACAGTGAACGTGTATCTCATTGATGAATACAGCTCGTCGGGGTATCTCGCCGCGGACTTCAGCGGTTCGGTGCTGAACAAGGTGGCGGCCGAGAACTGACCGCCGACGACCGAGCAGCGTCCGTCCTGGGGTAGTGCGAGGCTCCTCGCCGACCACAGCCGGCGCGAGCCCGATGGTGGCCGCCCAACCGTCTGGCCGCGCTTTCTCATCGACTCCCGGAAGATCCGCTCGTAACGGAGGACCCGTCCGTACGGCGCAGCACGCCCGGTGCTCAGGCACCTGATTGCCGCAGCCCGTATCCCGCCCCGGCGCGTCGGCGCGATTGATTCCGTGCACCGGGGGTTACCCATGTAACACGAAACGGCGCAAACGGGGCGCATGGGAACAGGATCGTCGGGAGAGTGGTGCATGCCCCTTCGAAGGCGCAAGGCGCAGTTGAAGGCAAGGGCCGAGGATGCGGCCGTCCGCGGGTTCACGGCGGTGGACGGCCGGCTGCCCGTCACCGAGCTGGCCAGGCAGTTGCTGCGCAAGGCCTTTCCCGACCACTGGTCCTTCCTGCTCGGTGAAGTGGCCCTGTACTCCTTCGTGGTGCTCATCCTGACCGGCATCTATCTCACGCTCTTCTTCGACCCGAGCATGGTGGAGACCGTCTACACCGGCCCCTATACGCCTCTGGTGGGCCAGCGGATGACGCAGGCGTACACCACCACCCTCACCATCAGCTTCGCCGTGCGCGGAGGCCTGCTGATCCGTCAGATCCACCACTGGGCGGCACTGGTGTTCCTCGCCGCCATCGCCGTCCATATGCTGCGGATCCTGTTCACCGGTGCCTTCCGCAAGCCGCGGGAGGGCAACTGGATCGTTGGCGTGTCGCTGTTTCTCCTCGCGCTCCTCGAAGGGTTCGCGGGCTACTCCCTGCCCGACGATCTGTTGTCCGGAACCGGTCTCAGGACAGCGGCCACGATCGTGGGGTCCATCCCGCTCATCGGTACGAACCTGGAGATGGCGGTCTTCGGCGGACAGTTCCCGGGCATGGTCATCATCCCCCGCCTGTACATCGTCCACGTCCTGCTCGTTCCGGGCCTCCTCGTGGCCCTGATCGCCGCGCACCTCTTCCTGATCGTGTATCTCAAACACACGCACTGGGCCGCCCAGGGCAAGACCAACAGGAACGCCGTCGGTCAGCCGATGTTCCCTCAGTTCACCGCGAAGACCACCGGCTTCTTCCTCATGGTCTTCGCCGTCCTGACACTTATGGGAGGGCTCGCGCAGATCAACCCCGTGTGGAACTACGGCCCCTACCGCGGCGACCAGGTCTCCGGTGACGCACAGCCGGACTGGTACGTCGGTTTCCTGGAGGGTGCGATGCGGTTGATGCCGCCCTGGGAGACCAATATCGCGGGACACACGATCATGTGGAATGTCTTCATTCCGGCGGTGGTGCTGCCCGGCGTCGTGTTCACGATCCTGTTTCTCTATCCCTTCTTCGAGAAGTGGGTGACGGGCGACCGCAGCGAACACCATCTGTGCGATCGGCCACGCAACCGCCCGGCCCGTACAGGACTCGGCGTGGCGGCCGTTGTTTTCTACGCCGTGCTGCTGGCGGCGGGTGGCAACGACGTCATTGCCTTCTCCTTCCGCGTGTCCGTCAACACCATGACCTGGATCCTCCGGATCGCCCTCGTTCTCGCTCCGCTGCTGGCCTTCGCCGTGACCAAGCGCCTCTGTCTCGCTCTTCAGGTGCGTGACCGACGACGGCTGACCGAGGGGGAGGAGACCGGTCAGGTGACTCAGTCGCCCTACGGCGGACTCGGGGAGAGTCATCGCGACCTCGATCCGGCCGCCCGCTACCGCCTCTTGATGCGAGAGGTCCCCAAGCCCCTGGAGCTGCCCGAGGAGGGCGCACTCCCGCGTCGCCGGCGTCTGAGGGCCGCTCTGAGCAGCTGGTACTACGGAGACCGCGTCGATCTGCCGGCCACGGACGAGCAGCGGTCCGTCATCGCGGAGCGAACGGCGCCGCCGGAGCCGGTCGGCGACCGTCAGGAGTGAGACCCCGGCTGTCCGGTACCGGGCGGAACTCTCCAGCCGGGCCGGGCGAACTGGAACACCATTCCGCACACTCCCGCCAGCGCCATACCCAGCCCGATCAGAAAGAGCCACAGTCCGAAGACCGTTCCGAGTGCGAGTACGGCCGCACCGGCCGCGATCTGCACCGGCCAGGCGCTGTGCGGAGGAAAGAAGTCCACCAGCCCGGCCCGTTCGCGTACGTCAGACTCCTTGCGGTCCTCGGGGCGGAGGCCCTTCCTGCGGTAGTTCATGGCGAAGACGAAGGAAATGAGCGACGCCATGAGGAAGGCGACGGTGAGCGCCGCCGTGCCCGCCGGATCCTTGGACCACACGGCGTAGAGAACATCGGTCACGAGAAAGAACGCCGCGACCCCGGCGAAGAGGATGGCCTCGGTCTTCATGCGCCCGCGTCCCCCAGGGTGTCCGGAACCGGTGGGGTGCCACCCCGGTCCATGGATGGTTTCTCCGTCACGGCGGGGTGGTTCAGGTCGAATACCGGGGAGTCGGAGCGCACGCGCGGCAGAGCCCGGAAATTGTGACGCGGTGGCGGGCAGGAAGTCGCCCACTCGAGCGACCGGCCGAACCCCCAGGGGTCGTCCAGCTCGACCCTGGGCGCGTACCGATGGGTGCGCCACACGTTGTACAGAAACGGCAGGGTGGACAGGCCCAGCAGAAACGAGCCGATGGAGGAAATGGTGTTGAGGAGGGTGAAGCCGTCGGCCGCCAGGTAGTCGGCGTAACGTCGTGGCATTCCGCTCTCTCCCAGCCAGTGCTGGACCAGAAAGGTGGTCTGGAAGCCGATGAACAGGGTCCAGAAGTGGATCTTCCCGAGCCGCTCGTCGAGCATGCGTCCCGTCCATTTGGGCCACCAGAAGTAGAACCCGGCGAACATCGCGAAGACCACCGTCCCGAACAGCACGTAGTGGAGGTGGGCCACGATGAAGTAAGAGTCGGTGAGGTGGAAGTCCATCGGGGGCGAGGCGATCAGCACTCCGCTGAGGCCGCCGAGCAGGAAGGTCACGAGGAATCCGATCGACCAGAGCATCGGCGTCTCGAACGAGAGGCTGCCGTTCCACATGGTGCCGATCCAGTTGAAGAACTTGACCCCCGTGGGCACGGCGATGATGAACGACATGACGGCGAAGAACGGCAGCAGCACGGCTCCCGTGGCGAACATGTGATGGGCCCACACGACCGCCGAGAGCATGGTGATGGCGATCGTGGCACCGACCATGCCGACATAGCCGAACATGGGTTTTCGGCTGAACACGGGGATGATCTCGCTCACCACACCGAAGAACGGCAAGGCGACGATATAGACCTCCGGGTGGCCGAAGAACCAGAACATGTGCTGCCACAGCAACGCGCCGCCGTTGGCCGAGTCGAAGACAAGGGCCCCGAATTTCCGGTCGGCTTCGAGAACGAGCAGGGCGGCGGTGAGCACCGGGAAGGCCAGCAACGCCAGGATGGACGTGAAGAGCACGTTCCAGGTGAAGATCGGCATGCGGAACATCGTCATCCCGGGCGCGCGCAGACAGACGATGGTCGCGACGAAATTGACGGCTCCCAGTGTCGTACTGAGCCCGGAGAGCACCAGGCCCATGGTCCACAGGTCACCGCCGGGGCCCGGCGAGAACACGGCACTGTTCAGCGGCGCATAGGCGAACCAACCGAAGGCCGCCGCGCCGCCCGGGACGACGAATCCGGACACGACGATCAGCCCGCCGAAGAGAAAGAGCCAGTACGTCAGCGCATTGAGGCGGGGGAAAGCGACGTCGGGTGAGCCGATCTGCAGCGGCATGACGGCGTTCGCGAACCCGGCGAACATCGGCGTGGCGAACAACAGCATCATGATCGTGCCGTGCACGGTGAACAGCTGGTTGTACTGCGCGGCGCTGACGATCTGCAGGCCGGGGCGGGCCAGCTCCGCCCGCATCAGCATCGCCAGCAGCCCGGCCAGCAGAAAGAATCCGAACGCGGTGACCATATAGAGGTTGCCGATGACCTTGTGGTCCGTGGTCGTCAGCCAGCCCATGAGCCGGACGCCCGCACTGATTCTTCGGTTGGTGACTGCCTCTGCCGACGTGGCTTCCCGCTGGTCCTGCGACATCGATTCCCCGTCCGCCCTGGTACGGCAACTTCCGGCTTCGGCATCGATGGTGGAGCCTCGGATCACGGATGGTGTGTACGACTGGCGGAGGAAGCCCCGAATTTCGTCAGTTCACCGGCTCAAGGGGTGCATCTGACGACATACGGCACTCATTCGGATCCGTACCGGAGATATCCGATTCGTGGCCGGACCGTGATGCTCAAGTTTTCCTCAGATGTAATGACGCCGAGCGGATTGTGTCCTTACTGTCCTCCCATTCGAGGAGGCGCCGTGGAGTTCTCCGGCACCCCGCGCAGCGAGCGCGCCGAGGGCTGCCTGTTGAAGATCTTGTACTACTGGCACGCGACGCCGCATGGCGATGCCCTGTCTCCCCACGCCGCCGAATCTTTGCATCTGCTGAACCTAAGGACGTCCCACCATGAAGCCGCACAAGTCCGCCACGGCCGCGGCGATCGCTGCTCTTGCGATCGCCCTCACCGCAACCGCCTGTGGTGGCACGTCCGACGATGCCGATGGCAAGCCCACCGGCAGCGCGGACGGCGTGGCTCGGCCGTCACTGCCCACGTACAAGGTCGCCACGAACGTCAAGATCGACTCTCCGACCCTGCGGAAGGCTCAGAAGGCCGGCAAGCTCGTCATCGGTGCCAAGAACGACCAGCCGTTTCTCGGCTTCGAGGAGAAGGACGGCAAGCGCAGCGGTTTCGACATCGAGATCGCGAAGATGATCGCGGCCGACCTCGGGTTCTCGCCCGACATGATTGAGTTCAAGACGGTCGACACCAGCGTCCGCGAGACCACCATCGCGAAGGGCGAGGTCGACCTGTACGTCGGCACGTACACGATGAACGACGAGCGCAAGAAGAAGGTGGGGTTCGCCGGTCCGTACTTCATCGCGGGCGCCGACCTCCTGGTCCGCAAGGGCGAAAGGACGATCGGGGGGCCGTACTCGCTGCAGGGCAAGACGGTCTGCTCGGTCAAGGGCTCGACCGCGCTGCGGGAGATCAAGAAGCCCGACTACAACACCACGACCGTCGCGACGGCCAAGTACACGGAGTGCGTTCAGAAGCTGCTCGACGACAAGGTCGATGCCGTCACCACGGACGACGCCATCCTCATGGGATACGCCGCCCAGCGCCCGGACAAGCTGAAGGTCGTCGGTCAGCGGTTCACCGAGGAGCCCTACGGCATCGGCATGGACAAGGATGACAAGGTCCTGCGTGCGGCCGTGGCGGACGCCATCGAGGCGCACGACGAGAACGGCGACTACCGGGCGGCATTCAACGCGACGCTCGGTCTGTCCGGGTCCAAGTACTGGGGGCCGCCGATGGTCGAGCGCTACTGACACCAGGTACACGCGGCGCCGTCGAGGGGGAACCGGGGCTGCCGTGGCCTCCCGCCAACCCCCGTTGCAGAACCGCTTGTTGGGAAGATCGGCGATCGGCCCACCCGGTTGTGGATCGGGGGTAATCTCGCCACGACGGAGCTGGGCAGCCCGCACGGATGCGGGAGAGGCGGAGAGCGCGCTGTGGTGAGTGACAATCGGTCCGAGACAGCCTCGATACCCTTCGACGTGCCGACCTCGGCACGGGCCTACGGCTGGATGTTAGGTGGCAAGGACAACTACGACATCGACCGGAGCTTCCTCCTCTCCACGTTGCCGAGCTTCCCCGAGTGCGTGGACATCGCCCGGCAGAACCGCCAGTTCCTCTTCCGCGCGGTGCGCTACCTGACGCAGGAGGCGGGAATCCGTCAGATCCTCGACATGGGCTGCGGACTGCCGACCGACAACAATGTCCACCAGGTCGCCCAGCGCTTCGCCCCGGACGCCCGCGTCGTCTATGTCGACATCGACCCGATCGTGCTTGCACACGGCCGGGCGCTGCTGGCCGACGACGAGTCCACCACCGTCATCACCGCTGACATGCGGGACCAGCAGTCCGTGCTCGACCATCCCGAAGTGCGTCGACTGATCGACTTCCGCGAGCCCGTCGCGGTGCTGTTCCTGTCGGTGGTCCACCATCTTTTGGATGCCGACGATCCCCGTCGGATCCTGCGCACTGTTATCGACCGAGCGGCATCGGGCAGCTACCTGGGCCTTTCCCAGGTCGTCGCGGACGACCCGGGCAGGGGCGCCGAGATGTCCGCGCACATCTCGGGCAGCGGTATCCCCTGGCAGACCCGCACCCCGGCCGAATTCGACGCCTTTCTCGACGGGCTGGAGCCGGTGGATCCGGGGCTGGTCAATCTGGCTGCCTGGCGCCCGGACCCCGACCAGCCGGCACTCGCCCCCGTGCAGGAGCCCCTGGCCCCCTACCTGGGCGCGACCGAGAACAACAAGAGCATCTACGAGTACGGCGGGGTGCTGCGCAAGCCCTGACGGTGCGGCAGTCCGTCGGCATGTGGAAGTGCGCGGCGCAGCGTGCGGGCCGGGCCCAGGGAGCGCCCGGCCCGGCTATCGGTGCGTGGTGACTTCGCCGTTCTTGCGCTCCGTGGTGGGTTCTCCGCGGCGGACGGAGCCGGGTGCGCGGGCGGTGGGGTGGTCCGCTCCCGCGGCGGAGCTCAGTTGCCAGGGGACGCTGATCACCATGACGCCCGGGGTGAAGAGCAGACGGCTCTTGAGCCACAGGGCGGACTGGTTGTGCAGCAGGGCTTCCCACCAGTGGCCGACGACGTACTCGGGGATGAAGACCGCGACCACGTCCCGTGGGCTGTCGCGCCTGATGGAGCGTACGTACTCCACGACCGACCGGGTGATCTCGCGGTAGGGGGAGTCGAGGACCTTGAGCGGTACCTCGATGCCGTAGACGTCCCACTGCCGTTGGAGCGCGGTGGAGGCGTCGCGGTCCACCGCCACGGTGAGAGCTTCCAGGTGGTCCGGGCGGAAGGCGCGGGCATAGGCCAGGGCGCGCAGGGTCGGCTTGTGGATGGTGGAGACCAGCACGATGGCCATCACCCGGGAGGGCGGTGCCATTTCGCCGCGTGGGTCGGTGACGGCGAGTTCGGCGGCAATGGCGTCGTAGTGTCGGCGGATGCCGCGCATCATCACGAACAGCACGATCGCGGCGAGTACGG
>NZ_JBJDQK010000012.1:0-162662 GCF_044903445.1 Streptomyces sp. NPDC019890
CGCCCGGTTACATTCCGAACCCGGAAGCTAAGCCTTTCAGCGCCGATGGTACTGCAGGGGGGACCCTGTGGGAGAGTAGGACGCCGCCGAACAATCTTTCAAGGACCCGTGGTCCAGCGTTCACGCTGGACCACGGGTCCTTTTTTGTTTTGCTTACTTTTCCGAAGTGCGCGTCCGATGGCCGGCTGCGCGAGAATGGCTGCAGCAGCCGAAGACAGGAGTTACCCCATGTCCACCAACTCTCCCGACGATCGTCCGGAGCGCGAGCCGCGTCGCAGGGACGGTGGCGACCGGGGCGGACGCCCCAGTGGTGGCGGCGGCTTCCGGCGTGACGACCGTGACCGTGACCGTGGTGGGTACCGCGGGTCGCGTGATGACCGTGGCCAGCGTGATGACCGGGACCGTGGGCCGCGTCGGGATGACGACCGGGATCGCGGTGGCTACCGCGGTCAGCGTGATGACCGGGGTGGTCGTCCCAGCGGTGGTGGCGGTTACGGCTCCCGTCCCAGCGGCAGCGGCAGTGGCGGTGGCGGTGGCGGCAGTTACGGCTCCCGGCCCAGCGGCGGCGGGGGATACGGCTCCCGTCCCAGCGGCGGTGGCAGTGGTGGCGGTGGCTTCCGGCGCGATGACCGTTCCGGTGGTGGCAGCGGCGGTGGTTACGGCCGTCGTGACGAGCGGCCCAGCGGTCCGCGGCGCGACGACGACCGCGGCGGACGCCCCACCGGTGGCGACCGTGGCGGACGCCCCACCGGCGGTGGCGGTTACGGGCGCCGTGATGACAAGCGTGATGATCGCCGCGACGACCGTCCGTCCTTCCGGCGCGACGACGACCGTGGTGGGTACCGCGGTCCCCGCGACGACCGTGGGTCTCGCCCCGGTGGCAGTGGTGGCGGCGGCTTCCGGCGTGACGACCGTGACCGTGACCGTGGTGGGTACCGCGGGTCGCGTGATGACCGCGGGTCGCGTGATGACCGTGGGCCGCGTGATGACCGGGACCGTGGGCCGCGTCGGGATGACGACCGGGATCGCGGTGGCTACCGCGGTCAGCGTGATGACCGGGGTGGTCGTCCCAGCGGTGGTGGCGGTTACGGCTCCCGTCCCAGCGGCAGTGGCGGTGGCGGTGGCGGCAGTTACGGCTCCCGGCCCAGCGGCGGTGGCGGATACGGCTCCCGTCCCAGCGGCGGTGGCAGTGGTGGCGGTGGCTTCCGGCGCGATGACCGTTCCGGTGGTGGCAGCGGCGGTGGTTACGGCCGTCGTGACGAGCGGCCCAGCGGTCCGCGGCGCGACGACGACCGCGGCGGACGCCCCACCGGTGGCGACCGTGGCGGACGCCCCACCGGCGGTGGCGGTTACGGGCGCCGTGACGACCGTGACCGCGGTGGGTACCGCGGGCAGCGCGACGACCGTAGTGACGGGCGCCGTGACGACCGCGACCGTGGTGGATACCGCGGGTCTCGTGACGACCGCGGTGGCTACGGCCGGCGGGACGAGCGTGACCGTGGGGACCGCGAGCCGATCAAGCGGCTGCCGATTCCCGAGGACGTCACGGGCGATGAGATCGACAAGGACGTACGGCAGGAGCTGCAGAGCCTGCCGAAGGGCCTCGCCGAGGATGTCGCCAAGAACCTCGTCATGGTCGCCAATCTGATCGACGAGGACCCCGAGCAGGCGTACGCCTACTCCAAGGTCGCGCTGCGGCTCGCCTCGCGTGTGGCGGCTGTGCGCGAGGCCGCGGGCTTCGCCGCGTACGCGACGCAGAAGTACTCCGAGGCGCTGGCCGAGTTCAGGGCGGCCCGGCGGATGACCGGGAGCGTCGAGCTGTGGCCCGTGATGGCCGACTGCGAGCGCGGACTCGGGCGTCCCGAGCGGGCGATGGCGATGGCCGGTGAGCCCGAGGTGCAGAAGCTCGACAAGGCCGGGCAGGTCGAGATGCGGCTGGTCGCGGCCGGTGCGCGCAGGGACATGGGGCAGCTCGACGCCGCCATCGTCACCCTGCAGAGCCCCGAGCTGGCGTCCAACTCCGTGCAGCCCTGGACCGCGCGGCTGCGTTACGCGTACGCGGACGCGCTGCTTGCGGCCGGGCGTGAGGACGAGGCACGCGAGTGGTTCGCCAAGGCGCTGGAAGCCGACAAGGACGGGGCCACGGACGCCTCGGACCGGCTCGCCGAGCTTGATGGCGTGGAGTTCGTCGACGCCATCGACGAAGCGGCCATCGACGAAGCGCATCAGGGCGACGAGGGCGATGAAGCCGAAGCGGCCGACGAGGCCGACAAGGGCGAATAGCCAGTAGCGAAAAGGGCGGCACCCACGATGGGTGCCGCCCTTTCGTATGTCCGGAATTCCGGGTCAGTCCACCGTCAGGCTTCTCAGCACCAGGCCCGTCGCCGGCTTCGGGCCGAACGACGTGGACTTGCGGGGCATCGTGACACCCTCGCGCGCGAGATCCCGTACGACGTCCTCCCGTACCGGATGCATCAACACCGCCGTGCTGCCGTGGCGTTCGGCCTGTGTCACGGCCGCCTCGGTGTCGTGGATGTATGCGATGTGCTCCGGGGTGTCCGGGATCCGCCAGATCTGGTCCAGAAGCGTCGAGTGGAGGACCGTTGCGTCGAGCGTGCGCCAGGCCTCGGGTCGGTCGCGGCGCACCGTACGGGCCAGCAGTTCCGGGTCCGGGCGGTCGATCAGATGGAAGGCGCCGTCGCCCGCGAGCAGGAAGGCGTTCCCCTCGGCAGCCGCGTGCCCGAGGGCCTCCAGGGCCTGCGGCAGTGAGGTGTCCAGGCGCCGGACGCGGAAGGAGCCGCTCAGGGCGGAGAGGGCGTCGGCAACCGGGAGGCGGTGCAGCAGGCGGTGGATGGCGCGGACCCGGAGCGGATAGCGGGCGGTGTCGATCAGCAGGACGAGGCCGTAGCTCCAGGGGCTGGACGAGGGGTGCTCGGCGCGCAGCCGCAGATACGTCGCCCAGCGGTGGTGGCCGTCGGCGATCAGCGCCTGACGGTCGGACAGATCCGCGCGGATCTCGGCCAGGTCGCCGGGGTCCGTCACCGACCACAGGCGGTGGTCGAAGCCGTCCTCCGTGGTGGTGGCCAGGAGCGGGGCGCGCAGGACGGTGCGTTCGATGACGGCGGTCGCGCCGGACTCGTTGCCCATGCTGCGATAGGTGAGCAGCAGCGGTTCGAGGTTGGCGGCGGTGGTGCGCATCAGCGCCGCGCGGTCCGCCACGATGTGCGGCATCACGTCCTCGTGGGGCAGGACGACGCCCTCGGACGGCTCGGACAGGGCGAGCGCGCCGATGATGCCGCGCTGCAGGATGTCGCCCTGGCGCTGCTCGTACACATAGAGCGCCGGCTCGGGGTCCGCGGCCAGGATGCCCTCGTCGAGCCAGCGGCTGAGGGTCTCGGCGGCCTGCTGGTTGCGTGCGCCCGCGGTGTTCGCCTGCGGGAGGATCAGCCGGACGATGTTGTACGGGTCCGCCGACTCCAGGTGGTGCAGGCCGTCGGGCCTGACGACGACGTCGTACGGCGGCGAGGTCACGGCGGCGAGGCTGCCGACCCGCTCGGGGACATAGCGCAGTCCACGGAACGGGATCAGGTGCAGACCGTCATTGGCCGCAGGACCTTCGGTGTTCATTTGTGCATCGTATGTGGGGCGCGGGCATGAGAGATGATCGGGGGAGCGGCACTGAGCGAGGAGCGGATCGAATGAGTCAGCAGAGCAGGAACCGGCCGAGCGGAAGTGCGACGGCGCTCAGCGAGGCGTACGACACGGCGCTGCTGGACCTGGACGGCGTGGTGTACGCGGGTGGTGAGGCGATCGCGCACGCCGTGGACTCGCTGCTGACGGCCCGCGCGGGCGGGATGCACCTCGCGTATGTCACGAACAACGCGCTGCGGCCGCCTCAGGCCGTGGCCGCGCACATCACCGAGCTGGGTGTGCCGACCGATGCGGCGGATGTCATCAACTCCGCGCAGGCGGTTGCCCGGTTGATCTCCGAGCAGGTGCCGGCCGGGTCCCGGGTGCTGGTGGTCGGCGGGGACGGGCTGCGCGTCGCGCTGCGGGAGCGGGGCCTTGTGCCGGTGGAGTCCGCCGACGACGACCCGGCTGCGGTGGTGCAGGGGTACGGCGGGCCGGATCTGGCGTGGGGGCGTTTCGCGGAGGCCTGTTATGCGATCGCGCGGGGCGTGCCGTGGTTTGCGTCCAACACCGATCTGACGATTCCCAGTGCGCGCGGGATCGCGCCCGGCAACGGTGCGGCCGTGGAGGTCGTACGGATAGCGACGGGGGCGGAGCCGCAGGTGGCGGGGAAGCCGCTGCCGCCGATGCACAAGGAGACGATCCTGCGGACGGGGGCTCGGAAGCCGCTGGTGGTGGGGGACCGGTTGGACACGGACATCGAGGGCGCGTTCAACGGGGGCGTGGACTCGCTGCTCGTACTGACCGGGGTGACGGACGGCGCGCAGCTGGTGGCCGCGCGGCCCGAGCACCGGCCGACGTATGTGGACGCGGATCTGCGCGGGATGCTGACCGGGCAGCCCGAAGTGGCTGAGACGGACGGCGGGTTCGGGTGCGGTGGATGGACCGCGTCCGTGCGCGACGACGAGCTTGCGCTGGAGGGCGGGGGCGAACCACTGGACGGGTTGCGGGCGCTGTGTGCGGCGGCCTGGACCCAGGCCGGGGACGGCGTGTGCACGCTGGACGCGGGCAAGTCGCTGTCCCGGCTGGGGTTGTAGCCCCTGGGCCCTCGGCGAGGTAGAAGACCCCCTCGGCGACGAGAGGGGACTTCCCTCACCCAGGAGCGATGGGAGGGTAGGCTAACCTAACCTCGTGTTGGTCGACAGTCCCCCCGAACAGAGCGCGGAGCCGATATCCGCACCCATGTCCCGGAAGCGCCATGCGCTGCGCGCCACCGGGCTGCTGGTGTCCCTCGGCGTCCTGCTGCTGGTCTGCGCCGCGAGCATCGCCGTCGGTGCCAAGTCCGTACCGCTCTCCGACGTGTGGCACGGCCTGTTCCACAACGCGGGCGTCGGCAATGACGTGATCGTCCACGATGTGCGGGTGCCGCGGACCCTGCTCGGGCTCATTGTCGGCGCCGCCCTCGGGCTCTCGGGCGCGGTGATGCAGGCACTCACCCGCAACCCGCTCGCCGAACCGGGACTGCTCGGCGTCAACGCGGGAGCATCGGCCGCCGTCGTCTCCGCCATCAGCTTCCTCGGCGTCACATCGCTGACCGGATATGTCTGGTTCGCGTTCCTCGGCGCGGCCGTCGTCTCCGTGCTCGTGTACCTGCTCGGCGGCAGCCGGGGCGCGACTCCGGTACGACTCGCGCTCGCCGGGACCGCGGCCACCGCCGCGCTCTACGGCTACATCAATGCCGTACAGCTGCTGGACGCGGCCGCGCTCGACCGGCTGCGCTTCTGGACGGTCGGCTCGCTGGCCTCGGCAGACATGGGCACCATCGGCAGGATCGCGCCCTTCATCGGCATCGGCACGGTGCTTGCGCTGCTGCTCGCGCGGCCGCTCAACGCCATGGAGATGGGCGAGGACACCGCCCGCGCGCTCGGCGCGCATCTCAACCGCACGCGCGCGCTCGCGATGCTCGCCGTCACGCTCCTGTGCGGGGCAGCGACCGCCGCCTGCGGGCCGATCGTCTTCATCGGGCTGATGATCCCGCACCTCGTACGTACCATCACCGGACCCGACATGCGGTGGATCCTGCCGTACGCCACCGTCCTGTCACCCGTGCTGCTGCTGGGCGCCGATGTCGTCGGCCGGGTCATCACCCGCCCCTCCGAGCTGCAGGTCGGCATTGTCACCGCGCTCATCGGCGGGCCCGTCTTCATCCATCTCGTACGCCGCAAGAGGATGGCCCAGCTGTGAAGGCCACGAAGGGCGTGAAGGCGATACGCACCCCCGGCGGTCTCTCCTTTCGCGTCGATCCCCGGACGGCCGCCGTCGTACTGCTGCTGACCGCGGCCGCGCTGGCCGCCGCGGTCCTACTGATCGGCAGCGGCGATTTCCCGATCCCGCCCGGCGAGGTCATCGCCACGCTCCTCGGGAACGGTACGCCCGCGCAGGAGTTCATCGTCCAGGACCTGCGGCTGCCGCGGGCGCTCGTCGGACTGCTCGTCGGCGCCTCGCTCGCGCTGAGCGGCG
The DNA here is from genome assembly GCF_044903445.1 of Streptomyces sp. NPDC019890. Lineage (NCBI taxonomy): Bacteria > Bacillati > Actinomycetota > Actinomycetes > Kitasatosporales > Streptomycetaceae > Streptomyces > Streptomyces sp. NPDC019890. Next base: position 6,151 of record NZ_JBJDQK010000012.1, read on the forward strand.
CGATCTTCCAGTCCATCTCCCGCAATCCGCTGGGCAGTCCGGATGTGATCGGCTTCGGTCAGGGCGCGACCGTCGGCGCGCTCAGCGTGATCGTCCTCTTTCACGGAGGGGCGTTGGCCGTGGCGGGAGGCGCGGTCGTCGGCGGACTCGCAACCGGCATCGCGGTCTATGCGCTGGCCTGGAAGCGCGGGGTGCACGGCTACCGGCTGGTCCTGGTCGGCATCGGCATCGCGGCCATGCTCACGGCCGCGATCCACTATCTGCTCACCAAGGCCAGCCTGGTCGACGCCGCCGAGGCCACGCTGTGGATGACCGGTTCGCTCGACGGCCGCGACCGGGCCCAGGTCTGGCCGCTGCTCGGGGTTCTCGGCGTCCTCGTACCGCTCGTCATCTGCTACGGAAGACCGCTGCGGATGCTGGAGATGGGCGACGACGCCGCGTACGCGCTGGGGGCACCCGTCGAGCGCACGCGCGTGGTGCTGATGGCCTCGGGCGTCCTGCTCGTCGCGGTCGCCACCTCGGCCGCCGGGCCGATCTCCTTCGTCGCGCTCAGCGCGCCGCAGCTCGCCCGCCGACTGACCCGCTCGCCGGGGCCGAACCTCGCCGCGGCCACGGTGATGGGCGCGGCTCTGCTGCTGGTCGCCGACTGGGTCGCCACCAGCGCCTTCGGTGAGCGCGAACTGCCGGTGGGCGTGGTGACCGGGGTGCTCGGCGGCTGCTATCTGCTCTGGCTGCTGGTCACCGAACGCAAGGCGGGGCGCATATGAACCCCGCGATCCCCGAAAAGCACGCGATCCCCGCGATCCCCGCGATGCCCGAGAACCCCGAATCCAGGAGTACGACGACCATGCAGCGCCTCACCGCGGAATCGGTCACCCTCGGCTACGATCGGCGCGTCATCGCCGAGAACCTCTCGGTGGAGATCCCCGACAACTCCTTCACGGTGATCGTCGGCCCCAACGCCTGTGGCAAGTCGACACTGCTGCGTGCCCTTTCCCGGATGCTCAAGCCGTCCCGGGGCCGGGTCCTGCTGGATGGGCAGACCATCCACTCGATGCCCGCGAAGAAGGTCGCCAGGACGCTTGGCCTGCTGCCCCAGTCGTCGATCGCGCCGGACGGGATCACGGTCGCCGACCTGGTCGCGCGCGGCCGTTATCCGCATCAGGGACTGCTGCGCCAGTGGTCGCCCGAGGACGAGCGGATCGTCGAGGAGTCGATGGCCGCGACCGGAGTCGGCGAACTGGCCGAGCGCTATGTCGACGAACTCTCCGGCGGGCAGCGGCAGCGTGTGTGGATCGCGATGGCGCTGGCCCAGCAGACCCCGCTGCTGCTGCTCGACGAGCCCACGACGTTCCTCGACATCCAGCACCAGCTGGAGGTGCTCGACCTCTGCGCCGAGCTGCACGAGACGCAGGGGCGCACGCTCGTGGCCGTACTGCACGACCTCAACCAGGCCGCCCGTTACGCCACGCACCTCATCGCCCTGCGCGAAGGCACGGTCGTCGCCGAGGGCGCGCCCGCCGACGTGGTCACCGCCGAGCTGGTGGAGCAGGTCTTCGGGGTGAAGAGCCAGGTCATCGAGGACCCCGAGTCCGGGACGCCACTGGTGGTACCGGCCGCCCGCAGACGCGGCAGTACGGCAGTGTCCGGCGCCGTCTCCGGCGTCGGCGCCACGGGAGTGTCTACAGCAGCGTCCTGAGGCGTAGCAGATCGCGGAAGCCGGCCTCGAGCCTGACCCGGCCGGAGGCCCAGGCCTTCGCGAAGTTCAGCTCGCCGTTCACCATCGCCACCAGGTCGTCGCCCGTCATCGCGAGGCGGATCTGCGCCCGCTCGCGCGGGGGCCCCTGGAGCGTGTCGGTCACCTCGATCCGGCCGTCGTCGAGACGGCCGGTGAAGGTGATGTCCAGGTCCTTGATGTGGCAGCTCAGCGAACGGTCCAGTGCCGCCGCGCCGCGCACGTCGCCGTCCGCCTGTGCCAGGTTGTCCGAGAGTTTGTCGAGCGCGCTGCGGCACTCTTCCGTCGTCGCCATCGTGATCGACGGTACCTCAGGGCTTCGCGGTAGCGTCTGGGCATGAGCGACTCGATGCCGGGCCCACAGGTCCAGGGCTCACAGTTCCGGGGCTCACAGGCCCAGGGCCAGGAGATCCCGGAGCAGGAGTTCCCGGACCCGGAGGCCCAGGAAGCCCAAGGGGCCCAGGAGGCCCACGACCCGGACCCGCGGGCGTACGAACCCGCCGCGCCCGCGCCCATCGGCGTGCCGCGCGTGCCCACCGGAAATGCCGAGGTGGACGCCCGGCTGGAGCGCCTGGCCGATGCCGACCACCTCCCGGCGGACGGACATCTCGAGGTGTACGAGGATGTACACCGCGGGCTGCGTGACGCGCTGACCGCGCTCGACGCACGCCCGGCCCCTGCACCCCAGGGGCCCTCGCCGTCACCCCCGTACAACTACAGGAGCTGAACCGAACGTGGCAGGAGTGGCCCGCCTCCGTCTCGACGCCGAGCTGGTACGCCGCAACCTCGCGCGCTCACGCGAGCATGCGAGCATGCTGATCGCCGCGGGGCGGGTGACCGTCGGCGGCAACACCGCGACGAAGCCCGCCACCCAGGTCGAGAAGAGCGCCGCCATCGTCGTCACCGCCGACGACAGTGACCCCGACTACGTCTCGCGCGGCGGACACAAGCTCGCCGGCGCGCTGGCGGCCTTCGTACCGCTCGGCCTGAAGGTCGAGGGACGGCGGGCACTGGACGCGGGCGCGTCGACCGGTGGCTTCACGGACGTGCTGCTGCGGGCAGGCGCCCGTCAGGTGGTGGCGGTCGACGTCGGTTACGGCCAACTCGCCTGGTCTCTTCAGAGTGATGAACGCGTGACGGTCAAGGACCGTACCAATGTCCGCGAGCTGACGCTGGAGACGATCGACGGTGAGGCGGTGGACCTGGTGGTGGGGGACCTTTCCTTCATTCCGCTCGGCCTCGTCCTGCCTGCGCTCGTCCGGTGCACGGCTCCCGACGCCGACCTCGTACTGATGGTCAAGCCGCAGTTCGAGGTGGGCAAGGAACGCCTCGGCAGCGGTGGCGTCGTACGCAGCCCGGAGCTGCGCGCCGACGCGGTACGTGCCGTGGCGGGCAGGGCGGCGGAGCTCGGTCTTGGCGTGCTCGGCGTCACGGCGAGTCCGCTGCCGGGACCCTCCGGGAATGTCGAGTACTTTCTGTGGCTCCGCGCCGGAGCGCCCGAGCTCGATCCGGCGGAAGTCGACCGTGCAGTGGCGGAGGGACCTCGTTGACAACGACACCAGCAGCGACACCAGCGCGCACCGTTTTCCTGCTTGCGCACACCGGCCGGCCCGCGGCGATCCGCAGCGCCGAACTCGTCGTACAAGGGCTGCTGCGCCACGGTCTGGGCGTGCGCGTACTGGAGGCCGAGGCGGTCGATCTGCCGCTGCCGCCGTCCGTCGGGACCGTGAAGGAGGCGACCCCCGACGTACTCGACGGGTGTGAGCTGCTGATCGTGCTCGGCGGGGACGGGACGCTGCTGCGCGGCGCCGAGTTCGCACGCGCCTCCGGGGTGCCGATGCTCGGCGTCAACCTGGGGCGCGTGGGCTTTCTCGCGGAGGCGGAGCGCGACGACCTCGACAAGGTCGTCGACCGGGTCGTCAGACGGGCGTACGAGGTCGAGGAGCGCATGACCATCGATGTGGTCGTGCGCACCAACGGCGATGTCGTGCACCGCGACTGGGCGCTGAACGAGGCCGCCGTGCAGAAGGTCTCGCCCGACCGGATGCTGGAGGTCGTCCTGGAGATCGACGGCCGGCCGGTGACCGGCTTCGGCTGCGACGGCATCGTCTGCGCGACGCCGACCGGCTCGACGGCCTACGCCTTCTCGGCGGGCGGGCCGGTGGTGTGGCCCGAGGTCGAGGCGCTGCTGATGGTGCCGATCAGCGCGCACGCGCTGTTCGCCAAGCCGCTGGTGACCTCGCCGACGTCGGTGCTGGCGGTGGAGGTGCAGCGGAACACGCCGCACGGGGTGCTGTGGTGCGACGGGCGCAGGACGATCGAACTGCCGTCCGCGGCACGGGTGGAGGTGCGGCGGGGGGCCGTTCCGGTACGGCTGGCGCGACTGCACCATGCGTCCTTCACGGACCGGCTGGTCGCCAAGTTCGCGCTGCCGGTCTCGGGTTGGCGCGGCGCGCCGCACTGACCCGGCCCCCGCGCGGGCGCTCGTCCCGCATCCGCGGGCCGGGGGAGCAATATGTCCGGAGCTCGCCCAAAACGGAGAAGACCGGTTCATCTCCCCGTGGGCGGCGTAGCCGTGCGTCAACGAGTCGAGTACCGCAGAGTGACGCCCTGCCCGGTGCATCGGCACCCGTTTCCTCTCATTCCGTGCCCGGAGGCAGGGCGACGTCGCATCGGACGGGGGAAACCTCGTATGGTCAGGTCCGTGTTGGAGGAGATGCGGATACGGTCACTCGGGGTCATCGACGATGCGGTCGTCGAGCTGTCCCCCGGTTTCACCGCGGTGACCGGTGAGACGGGCGCGGGCAAGACCATGGTCGTCACCAGCCTGGGGCTGCTGCTCGGCGGGCGCGCCGACCCCGCCCTGGTGCGGATCGGCGCCAAGTCGGCGGTGGTGGAGGGGCGGATCGGTGTGCCCGCCGGGGCCCCGGCCGCGCTGCGGGCCGAGGAGGCCGGGGCGGAACTCGACGACGACACCCTGCTGATCAGCAGGACCGTCTCCGCGGAGGGGCGCTCGCGCGCCCACATCGGCGGACGGTCCGTGCCGGTCGGCATGTTGTCCGAGCTGGCCGACGAGCTCGTCGCCGTACACGGCCAGACCGACCAGCAGGGGCTGCTGCGGCCCGCGCGGCAGCGGGAGGCGCTCGACCGTTACGCGGGCGGCGCGGTCACCGGCCCGCTCGCCAAGTACACGGCCGCGTACCGGCGGCTGCGCGCAGTCTCCGCCGAGCTGGACGAGCTGACCACGCGCGCCCGCGAGCGCGCGCAGGAAGCCGATCTGCTGCGTTTCGGGCTGAACGAGATCGCGGGCGTCGAGCCGCGCGGGGGCGAGGATGTCGAACTCGCCGCCGAGGCCGAGCGCCTTGGGCACGCCGAGGCCCTCGCGTCCGCCGCTTCGGTCGCGCATGCCGCGCTGGCGGGCAATCCCGAGGACCCGGAAGGCGTGGACGCGACGACGCTCGTCGCGGGTGCGGGGCGGGCACTGGACGCCGTGCGCTCCCACGATCCGGCCCTGGCCGCGCTCGCCGACCGGATGGGCGAGATCTCCATCCTGCTCGGTGATGTGGCGGGAGAACTCGCCGGGTACGCGGACAATCTGGACGCCGACCCGCTGCGGCTGGCCGCGGTGGAGGAGCGGCGCGCGGCGCTGACCGCGCTGACCCGCAAGTACGGCGCGAGTATCGATGCCGTTCTGGCCTGGGCGGAGGCCGGCGCGTCCCGGCTCATCGAGCTGGACGGCGACGACGACCGGATCGGCGAGCTGGCGGCGGAGCGAGACGCCCTGCGGGGTGAATTGTCCGGTCTGGCCCAGGCATTGACCGACGCGCGTACGGAGGCGGCGGCGCGGTTCGCCGAAGCCGTCACCGAGGAACTGGCCTCCCTCGCGATGCCGCACGCGCGCGTGTCCTTCGACATCCGCCAGAGCGAGGATCCCGACGGAGTCGAGGTCGGCGGCCGTGCGGTGGCGTACGGACCGTCCGGCGTCGACGAGGTCGAGCTGCTGCTGGCGCCGCACCCGGGCGCGCCGCCCCGGCCGATCGCCAAGGGGGCATCGGGCGGTGAACTCTCGCGCGTGATGCTCGCGGTCGAGGTCGTCTTCGCGGGCACCGACCCGGTGCCGACGTATCTCTTCGACGAGGTCGACGCGGGCGTGGGCGGCAAGGCGGCGGTCGAGATCGGCCGGCGGCTTGCGAAGCTCGCGAAGACGGCGCAGGTGGTCGTGGTCACGCATCTGCCGCAGGTGGCCGCGTTCGCCGACCGGCAGCTGCTGGTCGAGAAGACGAACGACGGTTCGGTGACCCGAAGCGGTGTCACGGTCCTGGAGGGCGAGGACAGGGTGCGCGAGTTGTCGCGGATGCTGGCGGGCCAGGAGGATTCGCAGACGGCCCGGGCACACGCGGAGGAACTGCTGGCGACGGCGCGGGAAGACAGGCCCTAAGTCACCCGGTTCGTGGTCGCCGTGGGCCAGGGGGCGTTGGTGGTTGATCGCGGTGGGTTGTTTCGCGGGCGAGCCCCCAGCTGCGCGGCCCGCCTAGGGTGGGGTGCATGGCAGCATCGCGACACCCGGGGTCCAGCAGTCGTCTTGCCGCGTTTGTGACCGCCTTCGGAGCGACCCGCTCCGTGTACGGGGCGCTGCGCAGGCGTACGCCCGGTGATCCGGCGCAGTGGCAGCGCAAGAACTACGCGGGCCGCACCGTCGACCTCTACGCCGGCCCCGCCGTCGCGGTCGGGGCGGCGCTCGGCACCGTGCCCGCGCGAACCCGGGGCGCGGCCGGGCTCGCCGTCGTCGCGGCCGGGGCGTGCGGTGCGTACGACGACATGCTGGGGGACCACCGGCGTGGGTTCCGGGCGCATCTGGGCGCGCTCCGACAGGGCGAGGTGACCAGCGGCGCGGTGAAGCTGTTCGGGATCGGGGCGGCGGGGCTCGCGGCGGGTGCGCTGCTCAAGGAGCGGCCTGTCGACAAGCTGCTCGCCGGGTTCGTGATCGCCGGCGCCGCGCACTTCGTCAACCTCGTCGACGTCGCCCCGGGGCGGGCCGCCGTCGCCGTGCTCGGGATCGGCGCGCCCGGTCTGCTGCGGCGCGGCAGCGCGGGCGCGCTGGCTGCCGCTCCCATGGGGGCTGCGGCCGCGATCGTCACCGAGGACCTGGGTGAGCGCACGATGCTGGGCGACACCGGGGCCCACGCCCTGGGCGCGGCCCTCGGGACCGCGATCGTCGCGGGCAACGGCCGCGCCGGACTGGCCCTGCACGCGGCGGCTCTGATCGCGGCAGTTGCCTACGGGGACGAGGTCAGCCGTATCGCGGGATCACCCATGTGAGTGATCTCGCGCCCGGGCCTCCCGGCCCCGGCACGGCCATGTCGCCCGGACGGTGCCGGAACGTGCGTACGGGCTGGCATCCTTGGCGCGTGACACAGCTGCATACGGTCCAAGTGCTGGGCGGCGGCAGCGCGGGCAGCAGCGCGCATGTCCGGTCGTTGGCCGCGGGGCTGGTGGCACGGGGCGTGCGGGTGACTGTGTGCGCCCCCGCCGAACTGGAGCACGTCTACGACTTCCCCGGCTCCGGGGCGCGTTTCGCGGCCGTGCCGCGGCGGAGCGACCCGGGCGCGGTCGGCGCGCTGCGGGCTGCGTGTGCGGGGGCGGACGTGGTGCACGCGCACGGCCTGCACGCCGCCGTACGCACCACGCTGGCGCTCAGCGGGCAGCGCGTACCCCTCGTGGTCACCTGGCACACGCGCTCGCACGCCGACGGTGCGCGGGGTCAGGTGCTGCGTCTCCTTGAGCGAAGGGCCGCGCGGGCGGCGGCGGTTGTCCTGGGCACCTGCTCCGAGCTGGTCGACCGGGCCCGCAGGCGCGGCGCGCGCGATGCCCGCCTGGCGCCGGTCGCGGTACCGGCGGCGCGCGGGTGCCCGGGCGTCGAGGAGGGCAAGGCCCGGGCCGAACTGGGCGCGGTGGAGCGGCCGTTGCTGATGGCGGTGGGCAGCCTGGAGCCGCACCGGGGATACGGAACGCTGCTGGATGCGGCGCGGCTGTGGCGGGAGTTGGACCCCATGCCGCTGGTGGTGATCGCGGGGGAGGGGCGGGAACGGGCCGCGCTCCGGCGCCGTATCGAGGCGGAGGAACTGCCGGTGCGGCTGATGGGCCGCCGCGACGACATCGCCGACCTGCTGTCCGCGGCGGACGTGGCCCTCCTCCCGAGCCGCTGGGAGGCCCGCTCCCTGCTCGCTCAGGAGGCGCTCCGCCTGGGCGTCCCGCTGGTCGCGACGGCGGTCGGCGGCGTCCCCGAACTGGTCGGCGAAGCCGCGGAACTGGTCCCGTACGGGGACGCGGCGGCGCTGGCCGAGGCGGTGGCGCGGCTGCTGGGCGACGCGGAGAGACGGGCGGAACTGACGGCGGCGGGCCGGGTGCAGGCGGGGACATGGCCGACGGAGGACGAGACGATCGCGCAGGTGCTGAGCGTGTACGACGAGGTGGCCGCGCGGCGGTGACATCAGCGCCGCGCGGCACGTGACGTCAGCGGCTTACGGCACGTGGCGTCAGCGGCTCAGGGCACGTGGCGTCTCGCCCGCAGTGCCAGGCTCAGGGCCAGGACCGTCTGCGGGTCGTCCAGATCCGTGCCGAGCAGTTCCGAGATGCGGGCCAGGCGGTTGTACAGCGTCTGGCGGTTCAGGTGCAGTTCGCGGGCCGTTTCCGCCTTGCGGCCCGCGTGCGCCAGATACGTCTGCAGCGTCGGGAGCAGCGGGGGGCGCGAGGTGGTGTCGTGATCGCGGAGGGGGCCGATCGCGCGGTCCACGAAGGCCGCCAGGTCCGGGTGGTCCCGCAGGCGCCACAACAGCAGGTCGATGTCCAGGCGGCGGGCGTCGTACCAGGGGCGGTCGATCAGGCCCTGGGCCGCCGTCGCCGTTTCTGCCGCATGGCGCAGGCCCGCGGAGGCCGCTGCCCAGCCGCCCGCCATGCCGACCACCACGACGGGCGGGTTTGTGCCAGGGCGCTCAAGGCCGGCGCGTTCCACTCCCGCCCGCAGCGCCGCCGCGACCCGGTCCGCAACCGCCGTGCGTTCGGACTCGGAGCGCAGACCGAGCAGCAGCGGTACGCGTCCCTCCACGGGCCGTACGCCCAGCAGCACGGGTACGCCCACCGAAGACAGCTCCTCCAGCACCGCCCGGGCCAGCAGGGCCCAGTTCGCGGACGGTGAGAGCTCCGCGGCCATACGCATCACGACCGGCAGCAGCGGTCCGTCGCCCGGTTTGAAGCCCAGCACCCGCGCCTGGGCCGGCGCGTCCTCCGCCGTGATGCGGCCCTCCGCCAGATCTGTCAGGAAGTCGCCGCGGCCGCGCGCGGCCAGCTCCTCGTCCTGGCGGGCCTGCATCAGAACGACCGCCAGCAGCCCGGCCGCCCGCTCCGCCGCCATCCGGTGCACGGTCAGCAGCGGGGAGCCGACGGCAAGCAGCACCAGCCGGGCGCGTACGGAGGCCGCCCCCTGTCCGCCGCCGGGAACGTCCACCAGGACCGTCCCGGCCGGCGGTGACTCCCGTGCCGCACGCTGTCCGCGCAGCCCCTCCCACACCTGGAGCGGGTCCGCGCCCGCCTGCCCGGATTCGGAGCCTGCCGCGTACAGCAGCTGTCCGTCCGCGGTCTCCAGGAAGACCGGGTTGGCGCTGAAGTCCGCGAGGATACGCAGCACTTGGGGCACCCCGCCCCCGCTGAGCAGCACCTCCGTACATCGCCGGTGCACTTCCTCGGCCTGCCGCAGCAGCGCGTAGTGCCCGTTGACGATCTCGGTGTGGACCTCCTCCGTCACCGAGACGAACGGGACTTCGCGATGCAGTTGCACCAGCGGCAGACCGGCCGCCCGTGCGGTCTCGACGATCGCCGCCGGCAGCCGGCTGAAGCGCGGTCCGAGCTCGACGACCAGGGCGGCGATGCCCCGGTCGGCGAGACGGCGGACGAAGGCGCGCTGTTCCGCGGGCCGGGTGCCGAGACCGAGACCCGTGGTGAGCAGCAGCTCGCCGCCCTTGAGCAGGGATGCGATGTTCGGCACCTCGCCCGCGTGCACCCAGCGCACCGTACGGTTCAGCCGTTCCGCGCAGGCGACGACTTCCGGGAGTCCGGCGCGCAGCCCGGGCAGTTCGAGCGCCCTCTGGACCGTGATGCCACCTTGGGTCTCCACTGACTCGCCTCGCGCTCTCACTCGGGCCTGACTGGCGATCCGGACGCTACCGGGCAGCTGCATCCGTGCACATCACCAGGGCCGCGCGGGCAGTCGTCACGCCCCGTTCGTCGAGGCGGGCTTGATGTTGTGGTTCACCCGGAACACATTGTCCGGGTCGTACTCGGCCTTGACCGCAGCGAGCCGCTTGTAGTTGTCCTCGCCGTAGCTCGCGACGACCCGCTCCTGCCCCTCGTACCCGATGAAGTTCAGATAGGTCCCGCCGATCGACCAGGGTGCGACATCGGTGCGGACGTCCCGCACCCACTGCTTGGCACGCTCGTCGTCGGAGGGGTTCTCCCAGATCCCGAAGGGATGGACGACCCACGGCGCCGTGCGCCAGGGCACCGGATAGTCCGCCGGGCCCCTCGCCACCGCGCCGCCCACCGGGAACAGGACGTGCTGTGTGCCCGTCGGCACGGGCATACCGGACGCGCGTGCGCAGAAGACGTCCACGGCCTCGTCCGGAAGGCCGGTCAGATACTCCGCGGACCAGTAGTTGCGCAATCCGGGCGGGTCGTCCAGCATGCACTGCAGCTCCGCGTACGGCAGCTCGGTGATCACCTCTGCCCGGTGGCCGAACCCCATCAGCGGTTCGGTGACCTTGCGGGCCTCTGCCTCCGTGCCCGCGTAGGTGACCAGCGCCGCGAGCGCGAGCTTGCCCACCATCTGCTCGGGGACGAACGGCTCGGGCGGTCCGGTGAGATAGATGCACCCGCCGCCGGCCTCGTCCGGTGCGGAAGCCATGAAGTCACGGAAGGCACGCACGACTTGGGAACCGGCCTCCGGCCCGTACAGCAGCAGGACCATCGTCATCGCGGGAAGCAGATGCAGCCGCAGGGTGATGGCGGTCGCCACGCCGAAATTGCCGCCGCCGCCGTGCAGGGCCCAGAACAGCTCCGGGTTCTCGTCCGCACTGGCGTGCACCGTCTCGCCGTCGGCTGTCACCAGCTCGACGGCGATCAGATTGTCGCAGGCCAGGCCGTACTTGCGCTCCAGCCAGCCCGATCCGCCACCCAGCGTGAAGCCACCCACGCCGGTGGTGGACGCCCGCCCTCCGGTGGTCGCCAGCGCGAACGGCTGCGTCGCCCGGTCGAGATGGCTCATGGTGGCACCGCCGCCGACGCGTGCCGCGCGGGACCCGGCATCGACGATCACGGTGTGCATCCGGCGCAGGTCGACGACGATTCCGCCGTCGGTCAGCGCCATGCCCGCGACGCTGTGACCGCCGCCGCGAACGGCGATCTCCAGATCGTTGTCCCGGCCGAAGCGGATCGCCCTCGCCACATCGGCTTCCGTCTCGCACTGGGCGACGACCGCCGGGCGCCGGTCGATCATGCTGTTGAAAATGGTGCGCGCGTCGTCGTATCCCGCATCACCGGGAGCGAACACGTCGCCGGTCAGTGCCGTGCGGAGACCGGACAGCGCCGCCTCCGCCATGCCTTGGGGCGCCATTGATGGCCCCCTTCCGAGGGCGCGACAGGACCTTTTCATCGTAGTCCCGACCATGGAGACACGATCAGTCGAACGGGTCCTGCCGCGCGACGGGCGCGTTAGCCCCCGTACGCCCCCGATGCCGTCAGCCGCAGCGCCGTGTCGATCAGCGGAACGTGGCTGAAGGCCTGCGGGAAGTTCCCCACCTGCCGCTGCAGCTTCGGGTCCCACTCCTCGGCCAGCAGCCCCAGATCGTTGCGGAGCGAGAGCAGCCGCTCGAAGAGTTTCCGCGCCTCGTCGACCCGCCCGATCATCGCCAGGTCGTCCGCGAGCCAGAACGAGCACGCCAGGAACGCGCCCTCGTCGCCCTCAAGACCGTCCACGCCGGCGTCCTCGCCCGCGGTCGGGTAGCGCAGTATGAAACCGTCCTCCGTGGAAAGCTCCCGCTGGATGGCCTCGATGGTGCCGATGACGCGCTTGTCGTCCGGCGGCAGAAAGCCCATCTGCGGAATCAGCAGCAGCGAGGCGTCCAGCTCCTTGGAGCCGTACGACTGCGTGAAGGTGTTGCGCTCCTGGTCGTACCCCTTCTCGCAGACATCGCGGTGGATGTCGTCGCGCAGCTCGCGCCACCGCTCGATCGGCCCGTCCGCGTCGCCGGACTCGATCAGCTTGATCGTCCGGTCGACCGCGACCCACGCCATCACCTTGGAGTGCACAAAGTGCCGGCGCGGCCCGCGCACCTCCCAGATGCCCTCGTCCGGCTGGTCCCAGTGCTTCTCGAGATAGCGGATGAGTTTGAGCTGGAGCAGCGCGGCGTAGTCGTTGCGGGCCAGACCCGTCATATGGGCCAGGTGCAGTGCCTCGGTGACCTCGCCGTACACATCCAGCTGGAGCTGGTGAGCGGCGCCGTTGCCCACCCGTACCGGAGAGGAGTTCTCATAGCCCGGCAGCCAGTCCAACTCGGCCTCGCCCAGCTCGCGTTCGCCCGCGATCCCGTACATGATCTGCAGGTTCTCCGGGTCGCCCGCGACGGCGCGCAGCAGCCACTCGCGCCAGGCACGGGCCTCGTCGCGGTAGCCCGTGCGCAGCAGCGACGACAGGGTGATCGCGGCGTCACGCAGCCAGGTGTAGCGGTAGTCCCAGTTCCGTACGCCGCCGACCTCCTCCGGCAGCGAGGTCGTCGGCGCGGCGACGATCCCGCCCGTCGGCGCATAGGTGAGCGCCTTCAGCGTGATCAGCGAGCGGACCACGGCCTCGCGGTAGGGCCCGTGGTACGTACAGTGCTCGACCCACTCCCGCCAGAAGTCCTCTGTCGCCTCCAGCGAGCCCTGCGGGTCCGGCAGTGCGGGCGGCTGGTGGTGCGAGGGCTGCCAGCTGATCGTGAAGGCGATCCGCTCGCCGGGAGCGATCGTGAAGTCGGAGTACGTGGTCAGATTCTTGCCGTACGTCTCCGCCGAGGTGTCCAGCCAAACCGAGTCGGGTCCGGCGACGGCGACCGTGCGCCCGTCGACCTTGTGCACCCAGGGCACCACACGTCCGTAGCTGAAGCGCATGCGCAGCGCCGAGCGCATCGGCACGCGACCGCTCACGCCCTCGACGATCCGGATCAGCTGGGGAGCGCCGTCACGCGGCGGCATGAAATCCGTCACACGGACCGTGCCGCGCGGCGTGTCCCACTCCGATTCGAGGATCAGCGAGTCCCCGCGGTAGCGGCGGCGGGCGGCCTTCGGCGGCCCGGCTTCGGCGGAATGCGCCGGTCCCAGTCTCCAGAAACCGTGCTCCTCGGTGCCGAGCAGACCGGCAAAGACGGCATGCGAGTCGAAGCGGGGCAGGCACAGCCAGTCGGCCGTGCCGTCCCGGCAGACCAGGGCAGCGGTCTGCATGTCTCCGATGAGTGCGTAATCCTCGATGCGCCCGGCCACGTGCATCTCCAGTCGAACGGCCACGTCCGCCCCGTGGGGCGCTTACTGCGGTCAAGGGTCGTTGACGAGCACGGTATTCCGGGTTGACGGGCGGGGATGTTGCCGTTACGCCGGCCTGGCTCGGCAGCGAGTGTCCGAGCAGGATACGACGCACCCTAATGATCTGCGCAGGGGTCTCGGCAACGCGACTGAGCCGCATGGGTGAGCGGGGGGTGAGTACCCGGTGAATGGCTTGCCAAGCGTGCATGCGTGGCCGGAAGCAGTCACCCGCTGTCGCTGATACCCTGGTACCCCGTGGACCGGTGGCCGTCCTGTGTTTGTCAGGGGCCCCGAAACCGCAGCGACGGCACCCCCCGGAAGGCTTGGGAAGGACGCCGTGCACACTTCACCTCGCGACCACGGGAGCCCCCTCTTGGCGATGCCGCCCAAATCCATGACGACCAAGCACATCTTCGTCACCGGGGGTGTCGCCTCCTCCCTCGGCAAGGGCCTCACGGCCTCCAGCCTGGGCGCGCTGCTCAAGGCGCGTGGCCTGCGGGTCACGATGCAGAAGCTCGACCCGTATCTGAACGTCGACCCGGGCACGATGAACCCGTTCCAGCACGGCGAGGTGTTCGTCACCAACGACGGTGCCGAGACCGACCTGGACATCGGCCACTACGAGCGCTTCCTCGACGTGGACCTCGACGGCTCGGCCAACGTCACCACGGGCCAGGTCTACTCCACGGTCATCGCGAAGGAGCGGCGCGGCGAGTACCTGGGCGACACCGTCCAGGTCATCCCGCACATCACCAACGAGATCAAGCACCGCATCCGGCGCATGGCCACCGACGACGTCGACGTCGTGATCACCGAGGTCGGCGGCACGGTCGGTGACATCGAGTCGCTGCCGTTCCTGGAGACCGTGCGCCAGGTCCGTCACGAGGTCGGCCGCGACAACGTCTTTGTCGTTCACATCTCCTTGCTCCCATACATCGGCCCGTCCGGCGAGCTGAAGACCAAGCCGACGCAGCACTCGGTCGCGGCGCTGCGCAACATCGGTATTCAGCCGGACGCGATCGTGCTGCGCGCCGACCGCGAGGTGCCGACCGCGATCAAGCGCAAGATCTCGCTGATGTGCGACGTCGACGAGGCGGCCGTGGTCGCGGCCATCGACGCCAAGTCGATCTACGACATCCCCAAGGTGCTGCACACCGAGGGCCTGGACGCCTATGTCGTACGCAAGCTGGACCTGCCGTTCCGCGATGTCGACTGGACCACGTGGGACGACCTGCTCGACCGTGTCCACAACCCTGACCACGAGGTCACCGTCGCGCTGGTCGGCAAGTACATCGACCTGCCCGACGCCTATCTCTCGGTGACCGAGGCGCTGCGCGCCGGCGGCTTCGCGAACAAGGCCCGCGTCAAGGTCAAGTGGGTCACCTCCGACGACTGCAAGACCCCGGCGGACGCCGCCAGGCAGCTCGGCGACGTCGACGGGATCCTCATCCCCGGCGGCTTCGGCGACCGCGGTGTGACCGGCAAGGTCGGCGCGATCACCTACGCCCGGGAGAACAAGATCCCGCTGCTCGGTCTCTGCCTGGGCCTGCAGTGCATCGTGATCGAGGCCGCACGCAACCTCGCCGAGATCCCCGAGGCGAACTCCACCGAGTTCGACGCCGCCACCGCCCACCCGGTGATCTCCACCATGGAGGAGCAGCTGGCGTATGTGGAGGGCGCGGGCGACCTCGGCGGAACGATGCGCCTGGGTCTGTACCCGGCGAAGCTCGCCGAGGGCTCGATCGTCCGCGAGGTCTACGCCGACCAGCCGTACGTCGAGGAGCGCCACCGCCACCGCTACGAGGTGAACAACGCCTACCGCGCGGAGCTCGAGAAGAAGGCGGGCATCGTCTTCTCGGGAACCAGCCCGGACAACAAGCTCGTCGAGTACGTCGAGTACCCGCGCGAGGTGCACCCCTACCTGGTCGCCACCCAGGCGCACCCGGAGCTGCGCTCCCGCCCCACCCGTCCGCACCCGCTCTTCGCCGGCCTGGTGAAGGCGGCCGTGCAGCGGCAGCAGCAGGCGGGCAAGTAGCCGGCAGGCGATACGGTTGACCGGGGTATGGGCCTTGCGAGGCCCGTGCCCCGGTTTTCTTTGCTCTTGGGAGGACGTTTCATGGCCATCAAGGACACGCCCGAGGAGTGGCAGGTCACCGCGACCGCGACGCCGTTCCGGGGCAACAAGACGAGTGTCCGCACCGATGATGTGGTCATGCCCGACGGCAGGGTGGCCCGGCGCGACTACCAGGTCCACCCCGGCTCGGTCGCCGTGCTCGCCCTCGACGACGAGGGCCGCGTCCTCGTGCTCCGCCAGTACCGCCACCCCGTGCGCCACAAGCTCTGGGAGATCCCGGCCGGCCTGCTCGACGTGCCCGGAGAGAACCCGCTGCCCGCCGCGCAGCGCGAGCTCTACGAGGAGGCGCACGTCAAGGCCGAGGACTGGCGGGTGCTGGTCGACGTCTACACCACGCCGGGCGGCTGCGACGAGGCCGTACGGATCTTCCTCGCCCGCGATCTGTCGGAGGCCGAGGGGGAGCGCTTCGAGGTCTCCGAGGAGGAGGCCGACATGGAGCTCGCGCGCGTTTCGCTCGATGAGCTGGTACGGGGTGCGCTCGCCGGAGATCTGCACAACAACTGCCTCGTCGTGGGCGCCCTCGCGGCCACCGCCGCACTCGCGGGCGACGGCCTGGACGCGCTGCGGCCGGCCGAGGCGCCCTGGCCGGCCCGTCCCTTCGACGCCTGACCCTCAGCTTCACGGCACGGCGGCCGGCCGGTCCGAAGATCTGCTGATCCGATCGGGGGACGCTTCCGGCACGCTCCGCACGGATCGTTGCAGAGCGTGAACTACGCTCGGAACGCCCGCGCGGAGTCCCTGCGGGCTCGGCTCGTGCGCGGACTGGACGGGAGCGTGGCCCGTGGCGGATCAGGCAGTGGACGGGGACGGCCGGGCCCCGGCGTTTCGGGACCAATTCTTCGGACGGCAGCGGGAGTTGAAGTCCCTGCGGGCCGACATCGAACGGGCCGGGCTGGACACTCTCGCGGGACGCAAGGCGCCCCGCGCCCGGGTACTGCTGATCGCGGGGCGGCCCGGATCGGGGCGCACCGCCCTCGCCGAGGTACTGGCG
Source organism: Streptomyces sp. NPDC019890 (assembly GCF_044903445.1). Lineage (NCBI taxonomy): Bacteria > Bacillati > Actinomycetota > Actinomycetes > Kitasatosporales > Streptomycetaceae > Streptomyces > Streptomyces sp. NPDC019890. The sequence goes on from NZ_JBJDQK010000012.1 coordinate 22,615, forward strand.
GGCCGGCTCTCCGGCGAATATCCGGACGGAGTGCTGCGCGCCCGGCTGACCGAGCCGGGCGGACGGCGGGTCCCCACCGAGGAGACCGCCCGCGAACTGCTGGACGCCCTCGGCATCGCAGCGCCGCCCGGCGAGGGCGAGGACGAGCTGACCGAGAGGGTGCGCGAGGCGCTCGCCGTACGCCGGATGCTGCTGCTCCTCGACGACGCCCGGGACGCCGAACAGGTCGACCCGCTGTTGCCGGACAACCCCGACTGCCTGGCCGTGGCCGTCGCCGAGGGCCCGCTGACCGGTATCCCCGATGTACGGCCCTGCACGCTGGGCGGGATGGACGCCAAGTCCGCGATCGAACTGCTCGGCACCTTCGCCGGATCGGTGCGGATCACCGTGGACCCGCAGGCCGCCGAGACCATCGCCGAGGAGTGCGGCGGACAGCCCGCCGCCCTGGTCCTGGTCGGCGGCTGGCTCGCGGCCCGGCCCAAGGCGTCGGTCGCCGATGCGGCCAAGCGGCTGCGCGCGCTGCCGGACGACGGTGAGCAGCCCAGCAGCGCCAGGCCGCTGGCCCGGGCCTTCCGGCTGGTGTACGAGTCCCTGCCGCAGCAGTCCGCCCGGATACTGCGACTGCTGGCCCTCGCCCCCGGCGGGCTGGTCGACCTGCACACCGCGTCCGCGCTGGCCGGCTGCTCGGTCGCGGTCGCGCGGGAGGCGCTGGACGAGTTCACGGCCCTCGGTCTGGTGCGCTCCGGCCATGATCACTACGAGGTCCCGGCCTGCCTCGCACCACTGCTGCGGGCCCTGATGGAGACGCAGGACCGTCCGGCCGAGGTGCAGCTGGCCAGGGCGCGGATGCTGGAGCGGGCCGTACGACAGCTGCAGTCCTGCCGCGCCGTCACCGAGCCGGACGGCTCCCCTGCCCGCAAGAAGCTGGCCGGGCTGCCGCGAGCGCTGCGGTTCGCCGGCCCGCAGGCTGCCGCCGAGTGGCTGTGTGTGCGGCAGCCGGCGCTGCTGGCAGCCGCCCGCCTCGCCGTGGCGGACGGCGATCTGGACACCCTGGCCCGACGGCTGATCGCCGCGCTGGTCAAGGCACTGGTCGCGCACCGCGGCACGGAGGCGGCGGCCCCCGAGCTCTATGGGCTGCACCAGCTGGTGCTCGGCGTGGCCGAGCGCCGGGGGCTGCACCGCGAACAGGCCGCGGCACTGCTCAATCTCGCCGATCTGGACGCCCGGACCGGCCGTAACGAGGATGCGCTGGCCCGCTACCGGGCGGCGCTGGACGCCGGGCGGGCCGCGAACGATCCGTACGCGACGGGCCGCGCGATGGAATCCGTAGGCGGTGCCTACCAGGAGCTGGGGGACTGGCAGCGGGCCGCCGACTGGTACGGGCGGGCGCTCGCCCTGCGCCAGGCGCGCGGCGAGCGGGCGGACGAGGCACGGCTGTACGGGCGGCTGGGCGCCGCGCACACCTACGCGGGCCGGTACGGCGAGGCTCTGCGCAGCTGGCGGGCGGCGGTGGCCGGCTACCGCAGAATCGGCGATCTCCCGTCCCAGGCACGAGCCTTGAGCGAGGCGGCTCGGGTACAGGAGTACGCGGGCCGACCGGAGGATTCCTTGCACACCTGCCAGGAGGCGGTGGAGTGGGCGCGGCGGGCCGGGGACGTGCGGCTGCAGGCCGCGCTGCAGCTCAGGCTGGCCGACACCCTCGACCGGCTGGGTGACCCGGCGGCCGCGCGGATGCACCGCGCCACCGCGGAAAGACTTCTCGGAGAGGAGGGTTCCACCTACGAAATCCGTAGTGCATCGGCGAAAGATTAATGCTTTGTAAGGCTAGACAGCGCGAAGTCCTTCATTAGACTGGCTCTGCCACGTGTTCTCGTGGTGTCATCCGGTGCGCCGCGCGTATCCGGGTATGTATGGAAATGCCCCCTGTATCCCCTGAGCCAAGGACCGTGATCGACGTGAAGGTCGGCATCCCCCGCGAGGTCAAGAACAACGAGTTCCGGGTGGCGATCACCCCTGCCGGTGTGCACGAGCTCGTGCGCCACGGCCACCAGGTCTTCATCGAGCAGAACGCCGGTGTCGGCTCCTCGATCAGGGATGAAGAGTTCATCGCCGCCGGGGCGCAGATCCTGCCCACCGCCGACGAGGTGTGGGCCACCGCCGACCTGCTGCTGAAGGTCAAGGAGCCCATCGCCGAGGAGTACCACCGCCTCCGCAAGGACCAGACGCTCTTCACCTACCTGCACCTCGCCGCCTCCCGCGAGTGCACGGACGCGCTGCTGGAGTCCGGCACCACCGCCATCGCGTACGAGACGGTGGAGACCGCGAACCGCGCGCTGCCGCTGCTCGCCCCGATGTCCGAGGTCGCGGGCCGGCTGGCCCCGCAGGTCGGCGCCTACCACCTGATGCGTTCGGTCGGGGGCCGCGGTGTGCTGCCGGGCGGTGTCCCGGGCACGGCGGCCGGCGAGGCTGTCGTCATCGGCGGCGGCGTCTCCGGCTGGAACGCCACGCAGATCGCCGTCGGCATGGGCTTCCACGTCACGCTGCTCGACAAGGACATCAACAAGCTGCGAGAGGCCGACAAGGTCTTCGGCACCAAGGTGAAGACGATCGTCTCCAACGCCTACGAGCTGGAGAAGGCCGTCGTCGAGGCGGACCTCGTCATCGGTGCGGTTCTCATCCCGGGTGCCAAGGCCCCGAAACTGGTCACCAACGAGCTCGTCGCCAAGATGAAGCCCGGAAGTGTACTTGTCGACATTGCAATCGACCAGGGTGGCTGCTTCGAGGACTCGCGTCCGACCACCCACGCCGAGCCGACGTTCATGGTCCACAACTCTGTCTTCTACTGCGTCGCCAACATGCCCGGTGCGGTGCCCAACACCTCCACCTACGCGCTCACCAACGCGACGCTGCCGTACATCGTGGAGCTCGCCAACCGCGGCTGGGTCGAGGCGCTGCGCCGCGACCCCGCGCTCGCCAAGGGCCTCAACACCCATGACGGCCAGGTCGTTTACGGTCCGGTCGCCGAGGCGCACGGCCTGCAGAGCGTCGAACTGAGCTCTCTCCTCGGCTGACGGTCAACGCGCAGCGTCAACATCACCCGCACGGCCGGACCTTGTAGCGCAAGGTCCGGCCGCACGTATATCCGACCGCTTTGCGCCGCTCGATCAACTCGCCTCGAACGTAACCCTTTAACCGTTTCGCCCGCCCTCGAAACCGGAGTGCCAGGTCACGCCGGGACCCCTGAGCACCCTTGACAGAAAGGTGTTCGGTTGCCGACACATCGGGCCGGGTCCGGTGGATTGTGTTGCTGCGGACCGGTGACACGCCATAGAGTCGCCAACCGTCGGCATGATGCCACGCTGACCTATCGATAAAGCCCTGGTCACGTCCAAGGAGGTAAGACGACTTGTGAATGAGTCGACATTTTCTCCCGGGGGTGGTCAACCAGGAATGCCTGCGCGGGGCCAGGTCCCGTCAAGGGAACAGCCCGGGCGCGAGGCTGTCGGCTCCGTCGCTGTCCGAACCTTCGAGACGCACCAGCACACGACGCACATGACGTCAGCCCACACGATGAAGATGATGGACGGCCAACACGTGAACGCCATGGCCGGCAACGAGAGTGGCCGAGAGTCCACCCACTTCGCCGCCTACGAGGAAGTCCCCGAAGGGCACTTCTACGACCCCGATGCCGAGTACGAGCCCGATCCCGAGTACGCAGCCACCCTCGCCCCTGACGCCGCGCGTCAGCGCCGCGAGCGGATCGGCCCCACCGGGCGGCCGCTGCCGTACTTCCCGATCCCGGGCCCGCTGACCTCTCACGGTCCCGCGAAGATCATCGCGATGTGCAACCAGAAGGGCGGCGTCGGCAAGACGACGTCGACCATCAACCTGGGCGCCGCGCTCGCCGAGTACGGACGGCGTGTGCTGCTCGTCGACTTCGACCCGCAGGGAGCCCTGTCGGTCGGCCTCGGCGTCAACCCGATGGAGCTGGACCTCACCGTCTACAACCTGCTCATGGAGCGGGGCATGTCGGCGGACGAGGTGCTGCTGAAGACCGCCGTGCCCAATATGGACCTGCTGCCGAGCAATATCGATCTCTCGGCCGCGGAAGTGCAGTTGGTGAGCGAGGTCGCGCGCGAGTCGACGCTGCAGCGTGCGCTGAAGCCGCTGCTGTCCGACTACGACTACGTCGTGATCGACTGTCAGCCCTCGCTGGGTCTGCTCACGGTGAACGCGCTGACCGCCGCGCACAAGGTGATCGTGCCGCTCGAGTGCGAGTTCTTCGCGCTGCGCGGTGTCGCACTGCTGACGGAGACCATCGAGAAGGTCCAGGAGCGGCTCAACCCCGACCTGGAGCTCGACGGCATCCTCGCCACGATGTACGACTCCCGTACGGTGCACAGCCGCGAGGTGCTGGCGCGGGTGGTCGAGGCCTTCGACGATCACGTCTACCACACGGTGATCGGGCGGACGGTGCGCTTCCCGGAGACGACGGTCGCCGGTGAGCCGATCACCACGTACGCATCGAACTCGGTCGGCGCCGCCGCGTACCGTCAGCTCGCCAGGGAGGTGCTCGCCCGGTGTCACGCCGAGTGAGTCTGCCCGGGGCCGACGAGCTGTTCCGTACGACCGGGGGCATGGCACTGCAGGCTTCCTCTCCTGCGTCCCAGCGCCGCAAGGCGAACGGCGAGCCGCGGGTGCCTGCGCCGGCGGGGGAGAGCGATCCGGTGGGGGAGGCGGCGGCCGAGCCGTCGCCGGCCCCCTCTTCGGAGGAGCACTCCGCTGCGGAGCCGGATTCGTCGGCGGAGGGGCGGGCCCGGGAGCCTGAGGGCGCGTCCCCGTCGGGCGGGGCGAAGGGGCGGCGTCCGCAGGATGCGTCCGCTGCTGCGCCTGCTGCCGCGCCGCAGGGCGGGCAGGCGCGTCGCCGGGGGCGTGGTGCGAACCGCCGCCCCAGCGGCCGCGAACGGCACGACGAGAAGATCACCGTCTATGTCTCGGCCGAGGAACTGATGGACCTCGAGCATGCGCGACTGGTGCTGCGCGGCGAGCACGGGCTGGCCGTGGACCGCGGGCGGATCGTGCGCGAAGCGGTGGCGGTGGTACTGGCGGATCTTGAGCAGCGGGGCGACGCGAGCATTCTCGTACGACGTCTGCGCGGGCGCTGACGGTAGCCTGCGCGCTGCCCCTGCTTGCCCCTTCCGCCCTGGACCGCGATGCCCCCGACCGACGAATCCGCCCACCCTCAACCACCGGCCGGGGGAACCCCTCGCTCGCCCCGCCGCTCACTGGGACGCGGCCCGGGCGCGGACCGGGGCGGTGCGGCTTCGCCTGCGTCGGCTGTTCCTGGGTCTGGGGCCGAGGCCGCTGAGGCCGCGGCCGTAGGACCGGCGGCGGCAGCCGAGCCGGCCGGGGCATCGGCCACGGCGGCCGAGCCTGAGGCCGCGGCACAGAACGCGGCCCCCGGCGGCACGACGGGGGGCGAGCCCGGGCAGGGTGAGTTCTCCCCCACCCCGCCCCTTCCCGAGACTGGGGGCGAGCCCCCAGACCCCCGCCAGTCGCTTCGCGACGGCGGCGAAGACGCAGCCTTCGGCGCGGCGGAGGCGCCCGGCGGTCGCCCGGCGGGTGAGGCCGAACGCGAGCCCGAGGCGTCGGCCCTCGGCCCGGCGGCAGTAGCCGAGCCGGCCGGGGCATCGGTCACGGCGGCCGAGCCTGAGACGGCCGCCCAGGACGTGGCAGTCGGCCCCGCGGCGGGCGCCGTCGCCGAGTACGCGGCGGGCGAGCCCCCAGACCCCCGCGGCGACCAAGACGCAGCCTCCGGCGCGGCGGAGGCGCCCGGTGGGGGCCCGGCGGGCGAGGCCGAGCCTGGCCCCGTTGCCGAGGGCGAGGTCGTCGGCGACGGGCGGTTCAAAGTTCGGCTTGCCAACTTTGAAGGGCCCTTCGACCTGCTGCTGCAGCTCATCGCCAAGCACAAGCTCGATGTGACCGAGGTCGCCCTCTCCAAGGTCACCGATGAATTCATGCAGCACATCCGCGCCATGGGCAACGACTGGGATCTCGATCAGACCACCGAGTTCCTCGTCGTCGCCGCCACCCTGCTCGATCTCAAGGCCGCGCGGCTGCTCCCCTCCGCCGAGGTGGAGGACGAGGCGGACCTCGCGCTGCTCGAAGCCCGGGACCTGCTCTTCGCGCGGCTGCTGCAGTACCGCGCGTACAAGCAGATCGCCGAGATCTTCAGCGCACGGCTGGAGGAAGAGGGCAAGCGGTATCCCCGTACCGTCGGGCTCGAGCCCCAGCACGCCGAGCTGCTGCCCGAGGTCGTCATCAGCATCGGCGCCGAGGGCTTCGCCAAGCTTGCCGTCAAGGCCATGCAACCCAAGCCCAAGCCGCAGGTGTACGTGGACCACATCCACGCGCCCCTCGTCAGCGTCCGGGAGCAGGCCGAGGTCGTCGTGGCGCTGTTGCGGGAGCGGGGGCAGGCCACCTTCCGGGAGCTCGTCGAGGGCGCCGGTGACACACTCACCGTTGTCGCCCGCTTCCTCGCCCTCCTGGAGCTCTACCGCGAGAAGGCCGTCGCCCTCGACCAGGAGGACGCCCTGGGCGAGCTCCTGGTCAAGTGGACCGGCGGCGAACAGGGCGCCACCGTCACCGACGAATTCGATCAAGAGGTTCGCGAGAGCCAGGAGGAGGGGAACGAGTGAGTGAGCTCAAGCCCGCGCTCGAAGCGGTCCTCATGGTCGTCGACGAGCCGGCGACCGAGGAGCACCTCGCCAAGGTCCTGGAGCAGCCCCGCCGGGCCGTCGCCGACGCGCTGCGGGAGCTGGCGGACGAGTACACCGTTCAGGGCCGCGGCTTCGAGCTGCGGCTCGTCGCGGGCGGCTGGCGTTTCTACTCGCGCGCCGAGCACGCCGACGCCGTTGAGCGCTTCGTACTCGACGGCCAACAGGCCCGCCTCACCCAAGCCGCCCTGGAGACCCTCGCGGTGGTCGCCTACCGCCAGCCGGTCAGCCGTTCGCGCGTCTCCGCCGTACGCGGAGTGAACTGTGACGGCGTCATGCGCACCCTCCTCCAGCGCGGTCTGGTCGAGGAGGCGGGCGCGGAACCTGAAACAGGTGCGATCCTGTACAGGACGACGAACTACTTTCTGGAGCGGATGGGCCTGCGTGGCCTGGACGAGCTCCCGGAGCTCGCGCCCTTCCTTCCCGAGGCGGAGGCGATCGAGGCCGAGACGCAAGAGGGTGTGCCGTCGTTCGATCCGGACGCACCGGACACCGACGCAGACGACAAGACGGAATTTTGATGCGAAGCAGCGGCAGGAACAGCGGAAGCGGCAACCGGGACTCCCGGGGAGCCGGCGGGAACCGGGACTCCCGGGGCACCGGCGGCAAGGGGCGCGACGACAAGCAGGGGCAGCGCCCCCGCCGCCCCCGTCCCGAGGAGCGCCGCTATGACGTGGGCGGTTCCGCCGAGGAGGGTGGCCCCCGCAAGGGACGTGGCGCGGCCGCGCGCGGCGGTGCCAAGGGGGGCCCGAAGCCTGCGCAGAAGCCTCAGGGGGCCCGGCGCGGCGCGCCGTCCCGCCCTCGTGAGCTGGACGCCAAGATCGAGCAGCGCAACCGGGACCGGTACGCCGACAAGCCGCAGGTCAAGACGCCCAAGACCTTCCCGGGTGCCGAGCAGGAGGGCGAGCGGCTGCAGAAGGTGCTGGCCAGGGCCGGCATGGGCTCGCGCCGCGCCTGTGAGGAGCTGATCGACCAGGCCCGCGTCGAGGTCAACGGCAAGATCGTCGTCGAGCAGGGGCTGCGCGTGGACCCCGACAAGGACGAGATCAAGGTCGACGGGCTCACCGTCGCCACCCAGTCGCATCTCTTCTTCGCGCTGAACAAGCCCGCCGGTGTCGTATCCACGATGGAGGACCCGGACGGCCGCCAGTGCCTCGGCGACTACGTCACCAACCGCGAGACCCGTCTCTTCCACGTCGGCCGGCTCGACACCGAGACCGAGGGCATCATCCTGCTCACCAACCACGGCGAGCTGGCCCACCGGCTGACCCACCCCAAGTACGGCGTGAAGAAGACCTACCTGGCGGCGATCCAGGGCCCGCTCCCGCGTGAGCTGGGCAAGCGGCTCAAGGACGGCATCCAGCTCGACGACGGCTACGCACGTGCCGACCACTTCCGGGTCGTCGAGAACACCGGCAAGAACTATCTCGTCGAAGTGACCCTGCACGAGGGCCGCAAGCACATCGTGCGCCGGATGCTCGCCGAGGCGGGCTTCCCGGTCGACAAGCTCGTACGCACCTCCTTCGGGCCGATCGCGCTCGGCGACCAGAAGTCCGGCTGGCTGCGCCGCCTGACCAACACCGAGGTCGGCATGCTGATGAAGGAAGTCGGCCTGTAGTCACACCACTTCACGCACCACCCCTCTCGCAGAAAGCCCGCGGTCACCTCCGGCCGCGGGCTTCCCGCATCTTGTGGACCGGGCCCGTTCGCCTTTATAGTCAACATGACTATTAAGGAGGCGGGCGTGAGTCTCGCGGACATCCTCGGCCCCATGCAGCAGCCGCTGTTCACCGTTCTCGACACCCCGGTGAGCTGGACCGAGGTCCTCGGCTTCGGCAGCGGCGCGCTCTGCGTCTGGCTCGTCGCCCGTCAGCACATCGCCAACTGGCCGATCGGCATTGCCAACAACCTGTTCTTCATCCTGCTCTTCACCCAGACCGGCCTGTATGCGGACGCAGGCCTGCAAGTCGTCTTCATCGCCCTCGCCGTGTACGGCTGGTGGACCTGGACCCACGGGGGTGGACCAGGTCCCGACGGCCTCCCGGTGCGGCGCACCACGCGCACCGAGTGGACCTGGCTGCTCGCGGCGGGGGTGGTGGGGACCCTCGGACTGACGCTCCTCCTCGACCGCAACACGGACTCGAGCGTCCCCTTCTGGGACGCGCTCACCACCGCCCTGTCGCTGATGGCGACGTACGGGCAGTGCCGCAAGCGCCTCGAGTCCTGGTGGCTGTGGATCGCGGCCGACGTCGTCTACATCCCGCTCTACGCGTACAAGGAGCTGTACCTCACCTCGCTGCTGTACGCCGGTTTCATGACCCTCTGCGTCATCGGGCTGCGCAGCTGGTCGCGCGATCTGGCGGCGGAGCGGCGGGACTTGGCGGCGGTGCGGGCATGAAGCGCTATCGGCACGGGCTGGTCCTCGGCAAGTTCTATCCGCCGCATGCGGGGCACCACCATCTCGTACGGACGGCCAAGGACCGCTGCGAGCGGCTGACCGTCCTGGTCTGCGCCGCCTCGGTGGAGTCGATCCCGCTGCGCGAACGCGTCCGCTGGATGAAGGAGGTCCACCAGGACGCGCGGGTCGTCGGGGCCGTGGACGATGTGCCGGTGGACCTCACCGACCCGGCCGTCTGGGACGCGCACATGGCGATCTTCCGGGAGGCCGTCCCGGACGCTGTGGACGCCGTGTTCACCTCCGAGCCGTACGGGGACGAACTCGCCCGGCGCTTCGGCGCCGAACATGTCTGCGTGGACGCGGACCGCTCGCTCTTCCCGGTCTCCGGGACCGCCGTCCGCAAGGACCCGGTCGGCTGCTGGGACTACCTGGAGCGGCCGGTACGGGCCTGGCTCGCCCGCCGGGTCGTCGTGCTCGGGGCCGAGTCCACCGGCACCACCACCATGGCGCGCGCACTCGCCGAGCACTACCAGCGGCGCGGCGGAGTCTGGTCGAGCACGCAGTGGGTGCCCGAGTGCGGCCGGGACTACAGCGAGGAGAAGCTGGCCGCCCTGCGCGAGAAGTGGCCGGAAAGCCAGTGGGAGGACGTCGAGTTCACCTCCGACGAGTTCCCGGTGATCGCCGAGCGGCAGAACCGCAGGGAGAACCGGGCCGCCGGCAACGGCTCGCCCGTGCTCTTCTGCGACACCGACTCCTTCGCCACCGCCGTCTGGCACGAGCGGTACGTCGGTGGCCGCAATCCGCTGGTGGAGGAGATTGCCGGCCGGGTCACCCACCATCTGTGGCTGCTCACCGACCACGAGGGCGTGGACTTCGAGGACGACGGGCTGCGCGACGGCGAGGAGCTGCGGCCCTGGATGACCGGTCGTTTCAGGGACGAACTCACCCGCACCGGGCGCAGGTTCAGCACGCTCACCGGACCGCACAAGCAGCGGCTCGCCACCGCCGTCGCCGCGGTGGACGCCCTCATCGACGAGGGCTGGGACCTCGCCGATCCTCCCCCTACGCCCTGCGGGCGTGGGGGGACCCCCACTCCGGGGAAACGATGATGGAGGGCTACGACCCGGGCGCCTTCCCGCCCTTCGCGGTCACTGTCGACCTCGCCGTCTTCACGGTCCGTGAAGGACGGCTGCACGTCCTGCTCGTACGGCGCGGGGAAGAGCCCTACAAGGGCGCCTGGGCGCTGCCCGGCGGCTTCGTACGCCCCAGGGAGTCCGCCGGGATCGCCGCGCGCCGCGAACTGGCCGAGGAGACCGGCCTGTCGCAGAAGACCATCGCCGACCTCCATCTGGAGCAGCTGCGGACCTACAGCGACCCCGACCGCGACCCGAGGATGCGGGTCGTGTCCGTCGCGTACACCGCGCTGCTGCCGGATCTGCCGGAGCCGCGCGGCGGCGGGGACGCGGCGCACGCCCAGTGGATGGCGCTGGGCGACGCGCCCGGGCTCGCCTTCGACCACGACCGGATCCTCGCCGACGCGCACGAGCGGATCGGCGCCAAGCTCGAGTACACCTGCCTCGCCACCAGCTTCTGCCCGCCCGAGTTCACGCTCGGCGAGCTCCAGCAGGTGTACGAGACGGTCTGGGGCGTCGAGATCGACCGCCCCAACTTCCGGCGCAAAGTCCTCGCCACGCCCGGCTTCGTCGAGCAGGTCGAGGGCCCGCCGCGCCGCACCGGCGGCCGCGGGAAACCGGCCGCGCTCTATCGGGCGGGGGCCGCTTCGGCCCTGCACCCGCCACTCCTGCGACCGGAAGGACGGCAACCATGACCGCCATCAGGACCACCAGGACCATCACCAAACAAGCGGCCACAGGTTCGCTGATCGGGCTTGCGCTCGGGGACGCACTGGGCTTCCCCACCGAGTTCAACGATGTGCCGCGGATCCTCGCCACCTGCGGGCCGTGGCGGGAGATGGACCTTCCCCGGCCCGCGATCGTCACGGACGACACCCAGATGACGCTCGCCCTGGCGCGCGGCATCCGCACCGCGATGGACCGCGGGCTGCTGGTCGCCTCCCGGCTGACGAGGCCGGTGCGCGAGGAGTTCGTCGACTGGTACCACTCCCCGGAGAACAACCGCGCCCCCGGCCGCACCTGCATGGTCGCCTGCCAGAAACTCGACAGCGACCGGCCCTGGCAGGAGGCCAGCCAGATCGGCTCCAAGGGCTGCGGCGCCAATATGCGGGTCGCGCCCGTGGGGCTCGTACCGGGGCTGAGCGAGGAACAGCGTGCGGGTGCGGCGCAGTTGCAGGCCGCGCTCACCCACGGCCACCCGACGGCGCTCGCGGCGAGCGATCTGACGGCCCGCGCCGTCCACCTGCTCGCGCAGGGCGCGGAGCCGATGGGACTGGTGGGCCAGCTGCGCTCGTACGCGTACGAGAACCGCAGCCGGTACTACGAGCGCTGGCTCGGCAACCTGTGGACCTACTCGCACGACCCGACGCCCGAGGCCTTCATGGCCCGCGGCTGGGACGACTGCCTGCAGACCCTGGAACGGCTCGCGACGGCACTGCGCACGGCCAACCCGGAGACGGACCCGTGCCTGGCCACGGGCGACGGCTGGATCGCCGAGGAGGCACTCGCCACCGCGCTGCTGTGCTTCCTGCTCTTCCCCGAGGAGCCGGTGATGGCGCTGCGCCGGGCCGCCTGCACAAAGGGTGACTCGGATTCCATAGCCTGCCTTGCGGGCGCGTTCGCGGGGGCGCATCTGGGCGCGGGGGCATGGCCCAAGGAGTGGTCGGAGCGGATCGAGTACCGCAGCGATCTGATGTCGCTCGGCGCGCTCTGGGACTCTTGATCCATGACTGACGCACAGACTGAGGCACTGACTGATCCGCCGGCCGATCCGCAGGCTCACCCGCAGGATGATCTGCCGGCCGATCCGCTGGGCATGGAGCTCGGGCTCGTCGTCGCCGAACAGAGCGACCCGCTGCTCTTCGCCACCGTCTCCGGGGCGCATCTGTACGGATTCCCTTCCCGGGACTCGGACGTGGATCTGCGCGGTGTCCATCTGCTGCCGGTCGAGGAACTGCTGGGGCTGAGCGAGCCCGACGAGACCCGGTCCCGGATGTGGGACCGGGACGGCGTCGAGATGGATCTGGTCACACACGACGTGCGGAAGTTCGTACGGCTGATGCTGCGGCGCAACGGCTATGTGCTGGAGCAGTTGCTCTCGCCGCTCGTGGTGCACACATCGGACGCGCACGCGGAGCTGGTGGCGCTCGCCCCCGGCGTGCTCACCGGCCACCACGCCCACCACTACCGGGGGTTCGCCAACACCCAGTGGCGGCTCTTCGAGAAGACCCGGGAGCTGAAGCCGCTCCTGTACACCTTCCGCGCGCTGCTCACCGGTATCCATCTGATGCGCAGCGGCGAGGTGCAGGCCCATCTGCCCACGCTGCTCGGGGAGGTCGACGCCCCGGCTCAGCTGCCCGAACTGATCGCGGCCAAGGCGGCCGCCGAACACGGCCCCGCATCCGGGGTCGACCTGGAAGACGCGCGCGCCGACGTCAAAGCGCTGCTCGCCGTACTCGACGAGGCTCGCAGGGCCACGCGGCTACCCGACGAGCCCACCGTCTACGACGTGCTGCGTGACTTCGTCGTCCGCGTACGACTGGAGCGCTGACGTCCGGCGGGTGCGGACGAGGAAGTCCTCGACCCGTGCCCTGTCGGGCTCGGGCGGCAGCGGGGAGTCCGGCGCGGCCGCGTCGGACTCGGCGGCGAGGAGGGTTATCCACTCCTCGACCCGCTGCCACGGCACTTCGCCACGCTTGACCGCGAGCAGCCGCTCCCGGTCAGCGCCGACGTCGATCACCAGCTCGCCCGTACGCAGCAGATCGCGGCAGCTGCCGAGCAGCCGCAGCAGATGCATCGCGTGCTTCCAGCGCGGCGCCCCGTGCAGGCGCACGTCCGACTCCAGCTTCCGTCGCTGGCCCTCCGCATAGCGCACGAACGTCTGGTGAGCCCGGCGGGACAGGAACGCCCTGCGCAGCGAGAGCAGTTCGCGGCCGGTGTCGTCGATGCGCTCCACGAGCGGTGAGTGCAGACACTCCAGGACATTGGGATTCGCGCGCAGCGCCAGTTCGCAGAACCGCTCCAGCTCCCAGCTGAACTGCTCGTCGGCCGGCCCGTCGAGATGGGTCGGAGGCTTCTCGAAACGCCAGAACAGCGGCGTGGGCGCGAGGAAGACCCCACGGCGGTCCGTGTCGCTGCCGTCCGTGGCGAGCCCGAAGGCGCGCGAACCCATCACGCAGGAGTAGATCGTGTGGTCGCGCACCAGGTCCAACGAGGTCATGCGCGAGAGACTACGCGAGGGGTCTAGGCCAACAGGATGGTGTCCCCGGAGACGGTGATCTGCTTCGGCGGCAGCGGCTTCGGCGCGGGGCCGCCCGCCACCGAGCCGTCCGTGATGCGGTACTTGCTCCCATGACAGGGGCAGTTGATGATGCCGTCCGCAATCGTCTTGACCGTGCAGCCCAGGTGGGTGCAGATCGCGGAGAAGGCCTTGAACTCTCCCGACTCCGGCTGGGTCACCACGACCTTCTGGGCGTCGAAGACCTTGCCGCCGTCCACCGGGATGTCGGAGGTCTTGGCGAGCACCTCACCGGCGGGCGGCGACGCTGCCGCGGTCCCGCTCGGCTCGCCGCTGGGTGTGGCAGGCTGCGAGGTCGGCGTCTTCGACGCCGCGTCGCCGCCACCGTCCCCGTACTTGCTGCAGCCGGCCACCAGAGCGGCGGTACCCGCAGCGCCCGCCGCAAGCACCGTCCGTCGCCGCGCTTCCATAGCTGACTCCTTACGTAGTGACCCCCACCGTGCGGAAGAACCACAGCGCCGAGGTCAGCCAGATCACCGTGAGCGCCGTGAAGGCGGCTCCGCCGACGACCGGCAGCAGCCAGCCAGGCAGCCGTTCCGTTCGCAGCAGGAGCATCTTGGCGCTGAATGCGCCGAAGAAGAAGCAACCGAGCAGCGAGTGCCACATCACGCGTGTGCTGTACGTCTGATAGCCCAGCGCGTACAGGCAGTGGACGGCCACGGGCACCGCCAGCAGGAACGCGACCCGGCCCGACCAGCGGTGCAGAGCCGGGGTCCAGGAAGCGGCGCGCACGCCCGGCAGCCGTCCGTACATCGCGAGCGCCGAGACGAGCTGTACGAGGGCGAAGACGATGGCGGCCGTGCCCAGCCAGGACTTGACCGCGCCGGTGCTGCTGAAGCCGGCGAGATTGAAGGCCGTGCCCGCCGGGTCGTGCACTCTTCCGTACGCCCCGAGTCCGACCGCGACCGCGGCGGCGACCAGGGCGGGGACGAGGAAGCGCGCGGCGCCCGGGCGGGTACGGCCGCCCGGCGGGGCGGGGTAGGAGGCGGTGCGGGCGTTGGGGTCCACGGGGCCGAAGCTCATGACGCACCTCAGGGGACGACGGGGCGGGCGGTGAGCCGGGTGCCGTCCACCACGACGGCGCCGGATGCGGGGTCGATCCGGGGCGCGGCGGCGGGCTTGCCGTCGCGGTTGAGGATGCCGACCTGGCGGCCGTTCTGCAGAACGATCCAGCCGCCGTCGATCTTCGCGCCGCGCACCTCGGCGGTCGCGCGGTACAGGCCGGACGGCCTGACCGCCCTGGCGGCGCTGAACTGCCAGGTGCGGTCCCGGATTTCGACCGTACCGTCGATCTTCCCGGCGCGCAGAACGCCGTCGAGCCGCGCGCCGTGCTCGCCGGTCAGCCGCATGCTGCCGTCGCCCTTGACATCGCCCTTCAGCCAGGACTCCTGGCTGCTGCCGTCACAGAAGTACCCGATCGCTTTTCCGTCGCGTACGGACACGGAGACGGCGGCGGTGTCGTCGGCCGTACGGCCCGCGTAGTCGGAGTCGGGCGCCGGGGTCGGCGTTGCGGAGGGTGACGCGGGCGGCGCCGTGCTCGGGGCGGGCGTCGCGGCGGGTGTGGATGCAGGGCCACTCGGCCTAGGTGTCGCGGTGGTTCCGTCGTACGAGGAACTGGCCTTCGTCCCCGACGTGGCGTTGAGCGAGAGCATGAAAATGCCCAGCAACAGCCCGGCCAGCAGTGTGAGCAGTGGTCCTGACGGCTTCATGGGCGGCCTTCCCCGGTGGGTTGGGCATGCTCAGACCCCCCATGCAACTGCACCCGCAGCGCCGCGTCCAGTCATACGCTGCTTCACGCCCAGGGCGTGAGCTCCCGCGCATGGCCGTCCATGTCCCGGCGCACCGCGAGCACTCCGGTGACGGCCGCCCGCTCGATCGGCCCGTACACATGCGGGAAGAGCATGTCCGCGGAGCCCTCCCAGCGGACCTCGGCACCGAGCCCGGATTCGTCTATCCGGAGAACCAGCAGGTCCGGCACGTCCCGGTAGAGGCCGTCGGCGATGGCCAGTGCGGCCGGCTGGTCGGGCGAGCAGTGCACAAAGCCCTCGGTGGCCAGGGAGGCGGGGGCGTACGGACGGTCCACGTCCGCAGTCCATTCGTCCACGGGAACGACATGAAAGAGCATGTCGCCAGTTGTAGCGCAAGGCCGGCCGTCTCGGAGAGCGGTCGCCGCGGCCGTCCGCTCCGGGGCCTGACTACGCTGAATGCAGCACTCGCACATAAAGGAGCACGACGTGGCGGTACGAGCGGTCCGTGGAGCCGTCCAGCTGGAACGGGACGAGTCCGGGCACATGGACGAGCAGGTCAGCGAGCTGCTCACCGCCATCCTGGAGCGCAATGCACTCACCACGGACGACCTGATCAGCGTCTGGTTCACCGCGACGCCCGATCTGCACAGCGACTTCCCGGCGGCCGCGGCGCGCAAGCTCGGCATTGTCGACGTACCGCTGATCTGCGCCCAGGAGCTGGACATCGTCGGGGCCATGCCGCGTGTCGTCCGGATACTCGCCCATATCGAGTCCGACCTGCCCAAATCGGAGATCGCGCACGTGTACCTCGGTGCCGCGGCCGCCCTGCGCAAGGACATCGCCCAGTGAGAACCGCCGTCGTCATCGGTACCGGCCTGATCGGCACGTCAGCGGCCCTCGCCCTGGCGGGGCGCGGAGTCGCCGTACACCTCGTGGACCACGACCCGGAGCGGGCCCGTACCGCCGCCGCGCTCGGCGCGGGCACGGACGAGGCGCCGGAGGGCCGGGTCGACCTCGCGATCGTCGCCGTACCGCCGGCGCATGTCGCCACCGCGCTCGCCGACGCGATGCGCGCGGGGATCGCCCGCGGCTACCTCGACGTGGCGAGCGTCAAGGGCGGCCCGCGGCGCGAGCTGGAGGCGCTGGGTCTCGACCTGAGCGGGTACATCGGCACGCATCCGATGTCGGGCAAGGAACGCTCGGGCCCGCTGGCGGCGACCGCGGACCTCTTCGAGGGCCGCCCGTGGGTGCTGACACCCACACGCGACACCGACACCGAGGTCCTCAACCTCGGCCTGGAGCTGGTGGCGCTCTGCCGGGCCGTCCCGGTGGTCATGGACGCCGACGCGCACGACCGGGCGGTTGCGCTCGTCTCCCACACCCCGCAGCTGATCTCCTCGATGGTCGCGGCGCGGCTGGAGGACGCGGACGACACGGCGGTACGGCTCTGTGGCCAGGGCATCCGCGACGTCACCCGGATCGCGGCGTCCGACCCCCGGATGTGGGTCGAGATTCTTTCCGCGAACCCGGGCCCGGTGGCCGACGTGCTGGCCGGGGTGGCGGCGGACCTGGACGAGACGGTCCAGGCACTGCGTGCGCTGCAGTCCTCCGACGAGTCCAAGCGCCAGGACGGGGTCGAGGGCATCGAGGACGTCCTGCTCCGCGGCAACGCGGGCCGGGCCCGGGTCCCGGGCAAGCACGGTGCCGCTCCGGCGTCGTACGAGATCGTGGCGGTCCTGATCAGCGACCAGCCCGGCGAGCTGGCCCGGATCTTCGCGGACGCGGGCCGCGCGGGCGTGAACATCGAGGACGTCCGCATCGAACACGCGACGGGCCAGCAGGCGGGCCTGGTCCAGCTGATGGTGGTACCCGCGGCGGCGACGATCCTGACGGCATCCCTGCGCGAACGCGGCTGGTCGATCCGACAGTGACCCCGGCGGGCGCAATTCAGCCGTCCGGCGTTTGAGGACTGGGGTCCGCGGCGAAGCCCCGGTTCGGGAAGCCCAGCGCAGCGGCCCCACCGCCACCCGCACCCTGGCGGCGGCCCCATGGGGCCGAGCGCGGCGCCCGGGTGAACCGGTGCCGCCGTCCGTGTGTAAAGGCGGGCCCGAGTAATCGGTAACCTTGTTCGGGGCCCATCGGCAATTCCGCCTGCCCTCTCCGCGTACCAGGAAGGTGTCCGACACCGTGGAATCCGTGATCGTCGCCATCGACGGCCCCGCCGGCACGGGCAAGTCGAGCACGTCCAAGGCTGTCGCCGCCGCGCTGGGGCTCAGCTATCTGGACACCGGTGCCCAGTACCGGGCGATCACCTGGTGGATGATCACCAACGGCGTCGACGTCCAGGACCCCGCCGCGATCGCGACCGCCGCCGGCAAGCCCGCCATAGTCTCCGGTACCGACCCCGCCGCCCCGACCATCACCGTCGACGGCCTGGACGCCGCGGGCCCCATCCGCACCCAAGAGGTCAGCTCCAAGGTCAGCGCGGTCAGCGCCGTGCCCGAGGTGCGTGCCCGGATCACCGAGCTCCAGCGCTCCATCGCATCGGCCGCCGAGAAGGGCATCGTCGTCGAGGGGCGCGACATCGGCACGACCGTCCTGCCGGACGCGGACCTGAAGATCTTCCTGACCGCATCTCCCGAGGCCCGCGCCGCCCGCCGCAGCGGGGAGCTGAAGGGCTCCGACATCGCGGCCACCAGGGAAGCCCTGATCAAGCGGGACGCGGCCGACTCCAGCCGTAAGACGTCCCCGCTCGCCAAGGCGGACGACGCCGTCGAGGTGGACACCACCGAGCTGACCCTTCAACAGGTCATCGAGTGCGTCGTCACCCTCGTGGAGGAGCACTCGGCCGGAGCGGAGTCGAGGCGGAGCGCGACCGACCACACGGAGAAGCGGGGCGGGCGGTGACCGTAGCCTCCGAGAGGGGTGCGGCGGTCGGGCGTGGCATCGGCATCGGGCTCATGTACGGGCTGTGGCGGCCGCGGGTGCTCGGCGCCTGGCGGGTCCCGGCAGCCGGGCCCGTCATCTTCGCCGTGAACCACTCGCACAACATCGACGGGCCGATGCTGATGGGCACCGCGCCCCGGCCCGTGCACTTCCTGATCAAGAAGGAGGCGTTCGTCGGCCCCCTCGACCCGTTCCTGCTGGGAATCGGTCAGCTGAAGGTGGACCGCACGAGCACCGACCGCACCGCCATCACCAACGCGCTCGGCGTGCTGGAGAACGGCGGCGTCCTGGGGATTTTTCCCGAGGGCACCCGCGGTGAGGGAGACTTCGCCTCGCTGCGCGCCGGTCTCGCGTACTTCGCCGTGCGTTCCGGCGCCCCGATCGTCCCGGTCGCGGTGCTGGGAAGCACCGAGCGCCGTGGACGGTTGATACGGGCGCTGCCTCCGCTGCGCAGCCGGGTCGACGTCGTCTTCGGCGACGCCTTCGAGGCGGGCGACGGCAGCGGTCGCCGTACGCGCAAGGCGCTGGACGACGCAACCGTACGCATCCAGGAGCGGCTGACCGCCCACCTGGAAAACGCCAAGCGTCTCACCGGGCGCTAGGTAAGACTTGAGTAGTGGACCGCGCGATCGCGGGGCCATCGATGATGCAACGTAACGAGGTACGCACTTCATGAACGACCAGATCCACTCCGGCGACGAGCACGAGCACGGAGCGCTTGGCGACGCCGAGTACGCGGAGTTCATGGAGCTCGCCGCGGAAGAGGGCTTCGACCTCGAGGACGTCGAAGGCGCGATCGAGGAGGCCGGTCACGGCCCGCTGCCCGTCCTCGCCGTCGTCGGCCGCCCCAATGTCGGCAAGTCGACCCTGGTGAACCGCATCATCGGCCGCCGTGAGGCCGTCGTCGAGGACAAGCCCGGCGTCACCCGCGACCGTGTCACCTACGAGGCCGAGTGGGCGGGCCGCCGCTTCAAGGTCGTCGACACCGGCGGCTGGGAGCAGGACGTCCTCGGCATCGACGCCTCCGTCGCCGCCCAGGCCGAGTACGCGATCGAGGCCGCCGACGCGGTCGTCTTCGTCGTGGACTCGACCGTCGGCGCCACGGACACCGACGAGGCCGTCGTGAAGCTGCTGCGCCGGGCCGGCAAGCCCGTCGTGCTCTGCGCCAACAAGGTGGACGGACCGAGCGGCGAGGCGGACGCCACCGCCCTGTGGTCGCTCGGCCTGGGCCAGCCGCACCCCGTCTCGTCCCTGCACGGTCGCGGTACGGGTGACATGCTCGACGCCGTCCTCGAGGCGCTTCCCGAGGCCCCGGCCCAGACCTTCGGCAACGTCGTCGGCGGCCCGCGCCGCATCGCCCTGATCGGCCGCCCGAACGTCGGCAAGTCCTCGCTGCTGAACAAGGTGGCCAACGAGGACCGCGTCGTCGTCAACGAGATCGCCGGCACCACCCGCGACCCGGTCGACGAGCTGATCCAACTCGGCGGCGTCACCTGGAAGTTCATCGACACGGCGGGCATCCGCCGCCGGGTCCACCTCCAGGAGGGCGCGGACTACTACGCCTCGCTGCGCACCGCCGCCGCCGTCGAGAAGGCGGAGGTCGCGGTCGTCCTGATCGACGCCAGCGAGTCCATCAGCGTCCAGGACCAGCGGATCATCACGATGGCCGTCGAGGCGGGCCGCGCCCTGGTGATCGCGTACAACAAGTGGGACACCCTCGACGAGGAGCGCCGCTACTACCTGGAGCGCGAGATCGAGACCGAGCTGGCCCAGATCGCCTGGGCTCCGCGGGTCAATGTCTCCGCCCGTACCGGCCGCCACATGGAGAAGCTGGTCCCGGCGATCGAGACGGCTCTCGAAGGCTGGGAGACCCGCGTCCCGACGGGCCGGCTGAACGCCTTCCTCGGCGAGATCGTCGCCTCCCACCCGCATCCGATCCGCGGCGGCAAGCAGCCCCGCATCCTCTTCGGCACCCAGGCGGGCACCAAGCCGCCGCGGTTCGTGCTCTTCGCCTCCGGCTTCCTGGAGCACGGCTACCGCCGCTTCGTCGAGCGCCGGCTGCGTGAGGAGTTCGGCTTCGAGGGAACCCCGCTGCACATCTCGGTGCGGGTGCGTGAGAAGCGCGGCCGCAAGAAGTGACCCCAGGCTCATGACGCTGCCCCCGGACCGGTCGTCGGTCCGGGGGCAGCGTCATGCGGTCGCGTGCCTTGCTTGTTTCAGAGGCCTCTGCGGGGGCCGGGCGGCAGCGCGGCCGGCAGGTGCAGGCCACTGTGCGTACGGCTCATCGGGTACGGCTGCCAGCCCGTCCCGGGGTGGCCCGTCTGGCCCGAGGGTCTGCTGTGCGAGCTCATGCCGAAGGCCTTGAAGTCGAGATCCTCCTCGCCGCTGCGGTCGCCCGGCAGCGCCCTGAACGATCGGCGGTACTCGGAGTACAGCGCGTCGTAGATGGGCGTGAGGGAGGAGCCGACCGTCGCATCCCGCGAAGGACGCATGTTGGGGATCTGACTCTGGTACGGCTGGCGCGAGGGGTCGTATGAGTGCACGTTACCTGCAACGACCCCGCAGTCGGACGGATGCGGGCTGCGCCCGGCCGCATTCTTCCGGGGGAGCATCAGGTGCCCGCGAGCGGCATCGCGGCGGCCACCAGGCGGCCGCCGGCCGCGGCCTTCTCCAGCGCCTCGCGCAGCAGGTCCTCGCGCGGCTGCTGGCCGATCGAGCCGACCGGGGCGGCGTACACGAGCACCCTGTGCGACCTGTTGGCTGCCGCCCGCCAGCCGTCGGTGACCTGGAGGGGCTGATGGGCCTGCCACCAGGCGACCGGGCTGCCGCCGCCGGTGCCGGGCTGGAGCACGGCGTGCAGCTGGCCCATGGCGACCAGGACGGACCAGCCGGGCAGTTGACCGGGCAGCTGGTTCGCGTCGGAGATCGGCACGAAACCCTGCTCGATGAGGAGCGGGAGGAACTCGTCCCGGCCGTTGCCGGTGGTGCCGGGGCGTGCGATGGGCGCGGTCGGCTCGACGACCAGGGCGGGGTGCAGTTCGCCGTGGATCAGCACGAGACCGCTGGTGATGCCGAGCACGGCCTGATCCGGACCGGTGCCGGGCATCTGCGGCTCTTCGCCGGTGATGGAACGGACGGCGCCCTGCAGCTGGTCCTCGGCGACCTGGACGACCTGCGAGGGGATGCAGGTGGCGTGGGCGAAGGCGAGGACGGCGGTCTCCTCGCCGACGAACAGTACGGTGCTGGTTCGTTCCTGCTCGGAGTCGCCCGGGGTGCGGCAGGAGGTGCAGTCGTAGCTGCCCGGGGCGTTCTCGCCCGCGAGCAGCCGGTCGGCTTCTTCGTCGCCGATCTCGGCGCGTACGTCCTGGCTGACGTCGAGCATGCGCGGCACGGGTGGCTCCTCGGACTTGTCGGACTTGATACGTGCGCCGGGCGGTCCCGGCTCGTCAGGAGTTCAACGGGTGATCTGTGGCCGCAGTCACGCGCGACAGGGAACGGAATCGAACCATCCGGCGCAATCGGTCAAACGATGGGCGGAATCGGTTACTCCGCGTCAACAACAGCTGTGCGTACGGAAGTTGGTGCGGTGAACCCGGTCACAGATCTCTTCACCAGTTGGTCGACAAATCATGAAATCAGCGAATCAAGTGGGTGTCCGGATATCGCCGCTACTGCGAGTAACGGGTAACTGGCCTGGCACAACAGGGGATTGGTTGATGTCGGAGGCTTGACGTACCTAGATTCCTCCGCCGTGTGCAGAGAGCACCGCCCGGGACAGCCCGCCCGGCCGCACAGCCAGTGCGGCACAGAGCACCACCGATGCACCACCGCCTCAGGCGGGCTGGGCGGAGCGGACGAAGACGCCGGATGCGTCGAAGTCCGCACCGCTTTGAGGGACCCCGGGTCCTTCGAGAGGGATTTGATGTTCACGAGTTCCCGTTCCATACGCAGGCGTGACACGGCGGCGCTGGTCGGCGCCGCACTGGTGGCGCCGCTGGCCCTGCTCAGCGCCACGGGCGAGGCCCAAGCCGCGGACAGTGGGGTATGGGACCGCATCGCCCAGTGCGAGAGCGGCGGAAACTGGCACATCAACACCGGCAACGGTTACTACGGCGGGCTGCAGTTCTCCGCCGGGACCTGGCGGGCCTACGGCGGTGGGGCGTACGCGTCCACCGCCGACGGGGCGAGCAAGGCGCAGCAGATCGCGGTGGCCACGAAGGTCCAGCGGGCTCAGGGCTGGGGCGCGTGGCCCACCTGTTCGTCGCGGGCCGGGGCATACGGCAGCGCGCCGGCGTCCAAGGCGACGGCGGAGCAGCCCTCGGCCCACAAGGCCAAGCCCAAGACCACGTTCAAAGCCAGGACCTCGGCTCCGGCAAGGGTGCCGGAGCGGGCAACGGCCCACGCCGACCGCGGCAGCTCCCGCGGCGGCGACTACACCGTCCGGAGCGGCGACACCCTGAGCGGGATCGCGGCGGCGCACGGCACGAACTGGCGCGCTCTGTACGCCGCCAACAAGGCCGTCATCGGCGCTGATCCGGACATCATCGTGCCCGGGCAGCGGCTCGCGCTCTGAGGTGCACGTGGGCAGCCCCGCCGGTCCGGACCGGTGGGGCTGCCCACGGCGGTGACGGCGGGAGGCGATCGCGGGTCACTCCGCAGCGAGCTCGGCGGACTCGCCGCTGAACGCGACGGAGCCACGGCGCAGTTCATGGACGAGGACCGGTGTGCGGCCGTCGTCCAGACCGGGCGGCAGGCGCTGTTCGGCGACGACCACGGCGGCGTCGAGGGCGCGCAGGAGTTCGTACGTGCGTGCCGCGACGGCGGGCGACATGCCCTGGGCGGGTTCGTCGAGGAGGAGCACGCGGGCGGGCGACAGAAGTGCGCGGGAGACCGCGAGCATGCGCTGTTCGCCGCCGGAGAGCGTGCCGGCCCGGCGTGCCAGCAGTGGCCGCAGAGCGGGATAGCCGTCGAGGGCACGGGCGAAGTCCCCGTCCGGCGCGGCGAGTCCGAGATTCTCCGCGACGGTGAGGGTGTCGTACACGGCACGCAGATCCGGTACGAAGCACATGCCGCGGCGGGCCCGTTCGTGGGCGTGCAGGCCCGTGACGTCGGCGCCGCGCCACAGCACCCGCCCGGCGGAGAGCGGCACGGTCCCGGCGAGGGCGCGCAGGGCGGTGGTACGGCCCGAGCCGTTGCGCCCGATCAGCACGGTGAGGGCGCCGGCGGGCACGGGAAGGCGGACGCCGTGCAGGGCCTCCAGGGGGCCGTACCGTACGCGGGCGGCGCGCAGCTCGATCTCCAGGGTCATCGCACGATCCGCCCCGCCTCCATGACATGCACGGTGTGTGCGATGCGCGCGACGAGATCGAGATCGTGTTCGACGACCAGCACGGCCATGCCGTCGGCGGCGAGCGCGCCGAGGATGCGGGCGAGTGCCTCGGCCTCCACGGAGTCGAGCCCTGCGGTGGGCTCGTCGAGCAGCAGGGTGTGCGGCCCCCCGGCGAGCGCCCGCCCGATCTCGACGCGCCGCAGGGCCCCGGTGGAAAGGCCGGCGGCGGGCTGGTGCCGGATGGGCCCGTCGAGCCCGAGCAGCCGCAGCACGGGCCCGACGGCGGAGGGGTCGCGCCTGCGGCCCTGCTCGGCACCGATGCGTACGTTCTCCTCGACGGTCAGCGAGGGAAAGACCGCGAGCTGCTGGAATGTCCTGGCGATCCCGAGCCGCGTCCGCGCGTGGGCGGCACGCCGGGTGATGTCGACCCCGTCGAGCTCGATCCGCCCGGCATCGGGCCGCAGCGTCCCGCACAGACAGTGGAACAGGGTGCTCTTGCCGGCGCCGTTGGCTCCGACGAGGGCGGTGACCTGTCCTGCGGTGAGCGTGATGTCGACGCCGTCGAGGGCGGTGAAGTCCCGGTATCTGAGCCGCACTTGGCGGGCGACGAGCCTATGAGCGGACGCGCCGGAGCCGTGGGCCCGGCCCGGCCGGGGCTTTGTGCCCGTAGCCTCGCGGGTCGCTCCGGCCCGCACGCGGACCCGGTGTGAGCTCAGCCCAAGACCCCGCAGCGCCCGGTTCGGGCCGTCCGGGAAACGGCCGATCAGGATCGCCAGGATGCCGATCAGCGCCGCCGCCACGCCGCCGCGGGCTCCCGCGTCCAGGCCCACCAACAGGGCTGCCGCGACCAGCGGGCCCACCAGGTTGTCCGCGCCCAGGACCACCACCGCGGCGAACCAGAGCAGGCCGCGGACCGGGTCGTACGCCGCAGGGTCGAAGGCGCGCAGCCCCATGCCCAGCAGGCCGCCGCCCAGGGCCGCCAGGGCCGCGCCCAGGACGAAGGCGAGGAGTTTGAGGGAGGCGACGCGGACGCCCGCCGCCGAGGCGCCCGGCTCGTGGTCGCGCAGGGCCGCCAGCGCACGGCCCGTACGGCCCCGGCGCAGCGCGGCGACGGCCAGCAACGCGCCCGCCAGGACCACCAGTTCGACCACGTAGTACGCGCGGTCGGAGGAGAGTCCCGCCGGCCGCGACAGGGAGAGCCCCGCCGTCGCGTACGGCTGTGCGAAGACGAAGCGGCTCACCCCCACCCCCACCGCCAGCGTCGCCAGCGCCAGCGCCAGGCCGTGCCGGCCGATCGCCGGCCAGCCTGTCAGCAGGCCCAGGGGTGCGACCAGCAGCACCGCGACCGCCAGGGCGAGCAGTTCGGGCATCGCCGGAAGAGCGGGGAAGCGACCGGCCGCCAGCAGCGCGGTGAAGAGCGCGCCCAGACCCGCGTACGCCGCCTGGCCCAGCGAGATCTGCCCGCCCCGGCCCGTCACCACCACCAGCGACAGCAGAATCACCGCCAGCGCAGGAACCTGGATCGACGTTTGCAGGTCCGAGCCCGCGAGGCCCAGCGGGAGCAGGAAGAGGATCGTGGCCACCAGCCACACGACACCGGGCACGCGCACCGCCGGCTCGGCCGCCCGCGCCACCGTGCCCTGCGCGCCCACCCCCGGCAGCAACAGCGCCGCGATCAGCAGCGCCACCACGAACAGGTTCGCGCCCACCGTCTGGAGCAGGGACTCCTCCCATCCCGACGGATGCAGCCTCGTCATCTGAGCCTGCGCCACACCGATCGCCAGCGCCGAGACCACCGCCACGGTCAGGCTCTTCATCCGCGCCAGCACAGCGACCGCGATCACCTCGACGACCAGCAGCGGCAGACCGTAGGGATCCAGGCGTACGTACGGAGCGAGCAGCACACCCGTGAATCCGGCCGTGAACGAGCCGAACGCCCAGCCCACCGCCGACACCCGGTCCGCGTCGATACCGCCCAGCGCCGCGAGCGTGCGGTTGTCGACGACGGCGCGCAGTTCACGGCCGAAGCGGGTCCACCGGGTGACCGCGGTGACCAGCGCGGCCAGCAGCAGCACCGCCGCCAGCTGCACCCACGGCTCGTCCGGCAGCAGTTGCGGCGCATCCGCCCGTGCCCCGCTGCCCCACACCAGTGCCGCGCCCCCGACGAGAAGCACGAACACACCGATCGACGCGACCAGAGCGCGGGCCGGATCCACCTCGAGGATCGCGATCGGGCGGAAGACCAGCCGGTCCAGGACCAGCCCGATCCCGGGGGCGACCACCAGCAGCGTCACCGCCGCGGCCAGCGGCAGCGGCCAGCCCCACTCCACCGCGAACTGCCGCAGCACATACGCGCAGACCATCGCGATGGCGCCGTGCGCCAGATTGAGCACGCCCGTCGCCCGGTAGGTGACGATC
The DNA here is from genome assembly GCF_044903445.1 of Streptomyces sp. NPDC019890. Lineage (NCBI taxonomy): Bacteria > Bacillati > Actinomycetota > Actinomycetes > Kitasatosporales > Streptomycetaceae > Streptomyces > Streptomyces sp. NPDC019890. Next base: position 48,661 of record NZ_JBJDQK010000012.1, read on the forward strand.
AGTCCGATCCCGGTGAGCGCGGCCGCACTGCCGACCGCGAGCCCCGCGAGGGTGAGGTCGTACGTCAGCGAGCTCACCCGTTCAGACCCGCGGCTCGCACACGGGGCACGGGCCGAGCTTCCGGTCACCGACCGGCTCGGCCTCCGGTTTGCCGGCGACCAGCGGGCAGTCAGGGCGGTGCGCCAGCGTCCCGCCGGGCACACACAGCACGGGCCCGTCCGACGAGGGCGGGTCCCAGGCCGGGACGTCCGGCGTGGCCGGGGCCTCCGCCGCGCCGGCGGCCGTCCGGGCCTCGCTCCGTACGGCGATCCGTCCCGCCGCCACCAGCACCGCCCCTGCCACCAGCAGCGCCGCACCCGGCACTGTGCAGGAGGCCAGATAGGGGATCTGCCGCGCGGCGAAGCGCTCGCCGGACACTCCGTACCAGCCGATCGCGCACAGCACCGCACCTCCCGCGGCCGCCGCGAGCCCGCCCCACCACAGCAGCCGGGACGTCGGCATGAGGAGCCTCCCGCTCTGGTGACGTACGTCCGGTGACGGACGCCTGGTGATGTACCTCGGGTGATGTACGTCTGGTGATGTACGCCGATTCCTTGCACTATGCCCTGAACGGACAGACGCTGGAAGCCGACAACCGGTGGTGAGCCAGATGGTCCATGTCAGGCACCCCAGAACCGCGGCATGGGCGGCCGCCGCGGTACTGATACTCGTACCCGCCGCCGCAGGATGTTCGGACGAGGGCGGCGGCGGGTCCACGACCCCGACTCCGAGTGCCACGGCCCCGCCCACGGCCAGCGCGCCGGCCGCGAGCGCCCCCGCGGACCCCGCCGCCGCCAAGGCCGAGATCATGAAGAACTGGACGACGTTCTTCGATCCCAAGGCGACCACGGACGCCAAGGTCAAGGTCCTGGAGAACGGCGACCAACTGCGGCCGCTGCTGGCCGCGTTCAGCGGCGACAAGAACGCCGCGCAGTCCTCGGCGAAGGTCACGGACGTGCAGTTCACCTCGGCCACCGAGGCCACCGTCACCTATGACCTGCTGGTCGGCGGCACCCCCGCCCTGCCCGGCTCCAAGGGCAGCGCGGTCTACCAGGACCAGACCTGGAAGGTCTCCGTGAAGACGCTCTGCGCACTGGTCCAGCTCAGCGGCAATGCGGCCGCGCCGGGCTGCTGAAGCCCTGCTGCTCGCGGCCCTCCTGACCGGGAGCGCCGCCTGCGGCAGCCGGCTGCCGGAGAGCGCCTTCGAGGGCACCTCATCACCCGTACGCAGCAGCGGGGCGGAACCGATCCGCGTCGGGATCATCTCCAGCGCCACCAGCCCGGTCGGCGGCGCCGCCTTCACCGGTCCCGGCGAAGGAGCCAAGGCCTATTTCGACACGCTCAACGCCGACGGCGGCGTCGACGGCCGCCGCATCGAAGTGCTCACCTGCGACGACGGCGGCAGCGGCGTCGGCAACAACGAGTGCGTGCACAAGCTGATCGACGAGCAGAAGGTCTTCGCCCTGGTCGCCACCACCGCCCTGGACTACGCGGGCGCACCCCTCGTCGCCAAGGCCGGCGTCCCCGACATCGGCGGCCAGCCCATCGGCCCGGCCTACGACACCTATCCGCATCTGTACGGGATCTACGGCAGCCTCGCCCCGCGCACCGGCGACCCTCCCGGCTGGCACGGCACTCTCTACGGCGGCACCGAGGTCTACCGCTACTTCAAGAGCACCCAGGGCGCCCGCACCGCCGCCGTCGTCTCCTACAACCAGGCCTCATCCGCCGCGTACGCCCGTCTGATCACCCAGGGCCTGAGGGCCGAGGGCTATCACGTCGTCACCGAGCAGGTCGACTTCGCGCTGCCCAACTTCCGCGCCGTAGCGGCCGACATCGGACAGCAGGGGGCCGACCTCGTCTTCGACGCCCTGGACACACACGGCAACGCCCAGCTGTGCGAGGAGATGGACGCCGTCGGCGTGCACGTCACCGCCAAGGTCACCAATGTGCAGAACTGGGCGTCGACCGTGCCCAAGGACTTCAAGTCCGCGCCGAGCTGCCGCAATGCGCTGTGGGTGACCGGATCGAGCCGCAACTACGAGGACGTGTCCCATCCCGCCGTACGCGCATTCCGTGCCGCGATGAAGGGCCGCGAGCTCTCCCAGTGGCAGCTGGAGGGCTGGGCGGCCGCCATGTGGTTCACCGACGCTGCCCGGTCCTGCAAGGCGGATCTCAGCCGCGCCTGCGTCGAGCGGTTCATGAACCGCCCCGAGCCGTACACCGCCCGCGGGCTGCTGCTGCCCGTCACGTTCGAGAAGCTCGCCGAACCCCCGAAGACCCGCCGCACCTGTCTGTCCGTCGCCCGCTGGCAGGACGGCAGGGGCTGGGTCACCCAGGGCGACATGACCAAGAACTGCTTCACCGTGCCCCAGCTCCCGTATCGGCCTTAGGAGACAAGTAAAGTCCACTCCTGCACACACGAAAAACTGGGGGCGCGGCAGCGCATGCACATCTCTTTTCTGCTCCACAACGCGTATGGCATCGGCGGGACGATCCGGACCACCTTCAACCTCGCCGAGGCGCTGGCCGAGCGCCATGAGGTCGAGATCGTCTCCGTCTTCCGCCACCGCGACGAGCCCACCATGGGCGCTCCGGTCGGCGTCACCATGAAGCACCTCGTCGACCTGCGGACGAAGAGCCCCGGCTACGACGGCGACCACCCGGAGTACCAGCGCCCGGCCAGGGTCTTTCCCCGCGGCGACGGCCGCCACAAGCAGTACAGCCGCCTCACCGACGCCCGGATCGCCGCCCATCTGGGCTCCCTGCGGGCCGATGTCGTCGTCGGCACCCGCCCCGGGCTCAATGTGCACATCGCCCGCCAGACCCGCCGCGGCCCGGTCCGCATCGCCCAGGAACACCTCACGCTGGACAGCCACGGCCAGCGGATGCGCCGCGAGATCGCTCACCGCTACCCCCTCCTCGACGCGGTCACCACCGTCACCGAGGCGGACGCCCGCTCCTACCGCGAACGCCTGAAACTGCCCGGCGTACGGATCGAGTCGGTGCCCAACAGCGTGCCCGCCCCTCTTGTCGCGCCCGCAGACTGCGCCGGCAAGTGGATCGTCGCGGCCGGCCGGCTGACCGGGATCAAGCGGTACGACCTGCTGGTCAAGGCCTTCTCCAAGGTGGTCGCCGCCCGCCCCGACTGGCGGCTGCGGATCTACGGCAGCGGGGATGCGACCGGCAACGAGAAGAATGCGTTGCGCGCCCTCATCGACGAACGCGCCCTGCACAACCACGTCTTCCTGATGGGCCCCGCGAACCCCCTCGAACCGGAGTGGGTCAAGGGCTCGATCGCCGCGGTCACCTCAAGCCGGGAATCGTTCGGCATGACGATCGTCGAGGCGATGCGCTGCGGCGTCCCGGTCGTCTCCACCGACTGCCCGCACGGGCCGGGCGAGATCATCGATGACGGTGTGGACGGCCGTCTGGTGCCGGTCGGCGACGTGGACGCGATCGCCGACGCGCTGCTCTCGCTGATCGAGGACGACGAGCTGCGGCGGCGCACCGGAAAGGCGGCGCTCGCCGCCTCCGCCCGCTTCGACCCGGCACGGATCGCCGAGCGCCACGAGGCCGTGTTCACCGGGCTGGTCGCGCGTGGCGAACGCAGCCGCGTGCGCGACGCCGTGCTCCGCGGCCGGGCCGCGCTGTACGACGTCGTGTACTCGCTGCGCCGGCTGGCCGCCGACCTGCTCCGGAAAGGGAACAGACCCTGATGACCACGGACACCGAGCGACGGGCGCCCCGCGCCGACTGCATCGCCGACTCCGCGGGCGGCGTCACCTTCGACATCGCCGGAGCGGGCGCGCCGGACGCCGTGCTCGTGCTGAAGCGGCGCGGGGGCGAGGGCGCGGAGGACGAGGCACGACTACCGCTCACTCCTTCGGGGGACGGCACCTCGCGTGCCGTACTGCCGAGCACGGTCGAGCTGGCCGAGGGCAATTGGGACGCGTACGTCGGCGACGAGGCCGTCGAGCCCGGCATACGTGATCTGCGGGCGCTCGTGGACCGCGCGCCCGACGCCGACGGGGTCGCCGCGCGGGTCCCGTACCCGACCGTGGACGGCAGGCTCGCCGTGCGCTCCTGGCTGCGGGCCCCGCACGCCGAGGCCGGGGACATCACTCTCGCGCCGGAGCGTGGTGCCATGACGGTCCAGGGCGTGCTGTACGGCGCCGAGCTGGGGGAGGGGGCCGTCGCCGAGGCGCGGCTGCGCGGCAGCTCCCATGTGCTCCGGGTCCCGGCGAGCGGCGGGGGCAGGGCTTTCTCCTTCACCCTGTCGTTCGGTGCGATGGCCGAACAGCCCCTCGACAAGGAGCAGTTGTGGGACCTGTGGCTGCTGCCCGCGGCGGACGCCGACGGGATACGGATCGCCCGCCTCCTGGACGACCTCTGGGACAGGAAGAACATCTTCGTCTACCCGGCGCGGACGACGGACACCTACCGGGCTCTTCCCTGCTACAAGAGCGACAACGAACTCTGTGTCCGGGTCGGCGCAGTGAGCTGAAGAAGGTCTGATGCGCCGGCCTTGAGGACAGCGGCTGTCCTCAAGGGCTGGCAGACTTCCGTGCATGTTGGAGACCTCGGCACGCCTGCTGCGCCTGCTCTCACTGCTGCAGGCCCACCGCGAATGGTCCGGCGCCGACCTGGCCGACCGGCTGGGCGTCACACCGCGCACGGTACGGCGCGACGTGGACCGGCTGCGCGAGCTCGGCTACCCGGTCAACGCCAGCCCCGGCACCGGCGGCGGCTACCAGCTCGGCGCCGGTGCCGAGCTGCCCCCGCTGCTGCTCGACGACGAAGAGGCGGTGGCCGTCGCGGTCGGCCTGCGCACTGCCGCCGGCCAAGGCATCGAGGGCATCGGCGAGACCTCCGTACGCGCCCTGGCCAAGCTGGAGCAGGTGCTGCCGAACCGGCTGCGCCGCCGGGTCGGTGCGCTCAACGCCTTCACCGTGCCGATGCTGCGGGCGCCGCAGGCCCAGGTCGACGCCTCCGTCCTCACCGACCTGGCCAACGCCTGCCGGGACGGCGAGCGCTTGCGCTTCGCCTACCTCGACCACGGCGGCTCCAGCACCCGCCGCACCGTCGAACCGCACCGCCTGGTGTGCACCGAGCGCCGCTGGTATCTGGTCGCCTGGGACCTGGACCGCGGCGACTGGCGTACGTTCCGGGCCGACCGGATCACCCCCAAGCCGCCGCACGGCCCGCGCTTCGCGCCCCGTACCCCACCGGCCGAGGATCTGGCCGCGTATGTCTCCAAGGGCGTCTCCACCCACGCCTACGCAGCGCAGGCGGTCATCCGGCTGCACACTTCCGCAGAGCTGGCCGCGCAGATCGTCGGACCCTCCGACGGCGTCCTGGAGGCGGTCGACGAGAGGACCTCGCTGCTGCGCACGGGGGCGGCGAGCCTGGACGTACTGGTGATCCACGTGATGCTCATGGGCGTGGACTTCGAGGTGGTCGAGCCGCCGGAGCTGACCGAGCACATCAGGGCGGTCCGGGACCGCCTTTCCCGTGCCCTCGACGCCGGGACCGTTCCAAGCAGCGGGGGGATTGTGTAAGGAACCGGTGAATTCTCCAGCGGTCTGTCAATTCATCCGCCGACGTCCGCCCCGGACAATTCGACGCGGGAATTCAGCATGATCACCAAGGGGTTTCGAATTGTCATGGGGGCCGCGATGAACTGCTCGTTCGAGTGACGGAGTTTGAGCTGAACGCGTGTCGCGGTCCTGTGACAGAAGCGTGACCGGTGGGGTACGTGAGGCTGCTGACGCAGGCTTCGCCCCCCGCTTCCGTCACCGTCCGCGGCCGCCTACGGTGGGTGTCATGGCACCGAAACCGACCCCTCCCGCACAGCCCGACGACTCTCCGGAGTCGTATGTCGGCCTCCCCGCCGAGGGCGCCGAGCAGCAGGCCCGTGAGCGCGGCTGGACCACCGTCAGGTCGCTCCCGCCGGGCGCGATCATCACCATGGAGTATCTGGTGGGCCGGCTCAACTTCGAGGTGCAGGGCGGCAAAGTCACCCGCTGCTGGCCGGGCTGACCGCCCCGACTGGCACATGGCAAAGGCCCCGACCTGCTGGTCGGGGCCTTTTGCACGCCTTGACGAACCGGGGTGACTGATTGGTGGGTCTCCCTGCGAAACCCACCGCCGGACAGCAACCACCAACGCTCCCTGGCCCATGTCCACCACGAACCAGGATGACTGATTGGTGGGTCTCCCTGCGAAACTCACCGCCGGACAGCAACCACCAACGCCCCCTGGCCCATGTCCACCACGAACCAGGGTGACTGATTGGTGGGTCTCCATGCGAAACCCACCGCCGGACAGCAACCACCAACGCCCCCTGGCCCACGTCCACCACGAACCAGGGTGACTGCTTCAGCCGCCCGTCACCGGCCGTGAGGTCGGTGGACGGCGGCTGCCGGACGGCGTGACGGGAGTCCGCTCGGAACGCACCGTGTGCGGCCTGGGCTGGGCGAGTTGGGTCGTTGTGCGGCCGGTGGCCCTGCCGCCGACCGCGGCCACCGGCTCGCGAGCCGGCTCCTGCTCTTCGGCCGGCCCACGCTGCGGGAATATCCCCGGCCTCGGCCCACCGACGGCAACCGGCCGCGAGGGAGCGAGCCGACGACGCGCACGCCACTGCTCGCGCAGCGAGAGGATCCAGGCCTCCGCGCTGCCGATCAGCGGCTCGCACCAGGGCAGCGCGAGCAGGATCAGCAGCCCGGCCGCCCAGCCGAGCAGCACATCACTCAGCCAGTGCGTGCCGAGGTACACGGTGGTCAGTCCGACGCCCAGGGAGACCACTGCCGACAGGGCCGACAGATAGCGTCTGGCCCGCGGAGTGGTGGCCAGATACGCCAGGATTCCCCAGGTCACGACCGCGTTGGCGGTATGTCCGGAGGGAAATATATCGCCGCCGGCGAAGAGCTCGGCGGAGCCGATCTGCGTCGCGTAGTGGGGGCCGAGCCGGCCGAGTCCGATCTTGACGGCGCCCACCGTCGCATTGAGCAGGAGCAGCGCGGCGCCGAGGGCCAGCAGGGGACGCAGCGTGTGCTGGCGCCAGGAGCGCCAGCCCAGCCAGGCCGCCACCATCACGGCCGTCGGTCCGCGCTGTCCGAGCACCACGAAGTAGTCGAGGAAGGCGTGCAGCTCCGGCCACTGCTGGTAGGGCCGGAAGAGCATGACCTTCCAGTCGATGATCACCAACCAGGTCGGGGCCAACACGGCCACGACGATGGCGAGATAGAACGCAGAAGTCCCGCCGAAGAGGGCGAGACGGATGCGGCTCATCCGCGGGATCTCTATCTTCGGCGGCTCCGGCTCCCGGTCCAGGCGGGCAAAGATGTCGGTACGCACCCAATCGACGTTACAGCGAGTGAAGGTGCGGCTAGGCCGAACCAGCGTCTTTGTGATGACGATGTGATGTGGAGTAGGTCTCAGATCGGCATTTATTCCGGGCTAATTCGGAAATCCCGGTGACCTTGCATCCGTATTGCTCCGGGGCCCCTCACCTGGGGTCCTTTCTGGGAAGCAAATAATAGTTCACCGCCGTCCCGTACGGAATTTTCCTCTCGTTCGGCGGTGTCCGGGACCGGTCCCGGACCGGCCGTCGCGTGGCGTACGCCACATGCCGGTGTCCGACGAGGTGAGAGCTGGGCCACGCGCGGCACGCCGGAACTCGCGTACGCTGACGGCTCACTCGCCCGTCGATGCCGGGCCGCCCCGCGGGACAGCGGTACAGTCCCGGGCCGGCCCGCCGAGCGCGAGGGACTCACTGGGAGGTACGTACATGTCCGTGACGACCACGGCCGGAGCACGTCTGCGTGCCGCCGGCGGCGGTGCAAACCGCTGGGTCGTCCTCGTCGTCCTCTGCGTCAGCCTGCTGCTCGTCGCGCTGGACGCGACCGTGCTGCACGTCGCGGTGCCCGCCGTCACGGAGGATCTGCGCCCCAGCGGCGTCGAGCTGCTGTGGGTCGTGGACGCGTACCCCCTCATCTGCGCCTCGCTGCTGATCCTCTTCGGCACGCTCGGCGACCGGGTCGGCCGCCGCCGGGTGCTGCTGCTCGGCTACGGCATATTCGGCATCGCATCCGCGGTCGCAGCACTCGCGACCACGCCGGAAGTGCTGATAGCCGCCCGTGCACTGCTCGGCGTCGGCGGCGCGATGATCATGCCCGCGACGCTCTCGATACTCCGCGCGGTCTTCCCCGACCGGCGGGAGCGGGCGACGGCGATCGGCATCTGGACCGCGGTCGCCGCGGTCGGCGCGGCCACCGGACCGGTCCTCGGCGGCTTTCTCGTCGAGAACTTCTGGTGGGGTTCGGTCTTCCTGATCAACATTCCGCTGATGGCACTGATACTGCCCGTCGGCCGCTGGCTGCTGCCCGAGTCTAGGGGCGGCGCCGACGGGCCCTGGGACGTGCTCGGCGCGCTGATGGCCGCGGCCGGAGTGCTCGGCGTGGTTCTCGGTGTGAAGCGACTGGGCGCCGGCGACAGCCTCCTCGACATCCGCACGACCGCACCGCTGCTGCTGGGCGCCACACTGCTCGCCCTGTTCGTACGGCGCCAAAGGCGCCGCGAACACCCGCTGATCGACATGCGGATGTTCGCCAGGGCCGCCTTCTCCACCTCGGTCGGCTGCATCATCCTCGCGATGCTCGCCCTGGTCGGCCTGGAACTGATAGCCGTCCAGTACCTCCAGCTGGTGCTCGGTCTCAGCCCGCTGGAGACCGGTCTGCGACTGCTGCCGCTCACCTTCGCCGCGATGGCCGCGGGCGCCACCGGTTCGCACACGCTGAACCGCACAGGCCCGCGCCGGATGGTCGGCTGGGGCTTTGTGCTGACCGCCGCCGCGGTGCTGCTGCTGGTCCTGATGGGACAGCACGACCGGCCCTGGCTGCTCACCACCGCCTTCGTACTGCTCGGCTTCGGACTGCAGACCACGCTGTTCGGCGCGTACGAGTCGATGCTCAGCGAGGCCCCCGCGGACCAGGCCGGCGGAGCGGCCGCCATCGGCGAGACCTCCTACCAGCTGGGCGCGGGCATGGGCATCGCAATGCTCGGCAGCGTCATGAACGCCGCCTACGCCCCCGCCTTCTCCTCGCTCGCCTCAGTCCCGGCCCGGGACAGGGCGGCGGCCTCCCACTCGCTGGGTGAGGCCTACCAGGTGGCGGACCGGCTCGGCGGCCCGGCCGGCGAGGTGCTGCGCACCACGGCCCGCCACTCCTTTGTCAGCGGACTCCATGTCACGCTCCTGGTCAGCGTGGGTCTGCTGCTGCTCGGCGCGCTCGCCGCGCTGCGACTGCCGAAGATCATGGAATGCGCGACGGCGGTCGAGAAATGCCCCAGGCCGCGGCGTCCGGAGGTCTCGCTCCCGGCGAGCCGCGAACCGGCCGAGGCCACCGGGTCTGGACGCGCGGCACACTGAGTCGTAACGTCGTGCGGAGCCCGTAACTAACACTGCTAGTTTTCCGAGTTCCGCCGTGTGAACGCCGCCGGAGGCCACGTCATGTCCGCACCCTCGAAGCCCGCACCCTTCGACCCGAGCGATCCCCTCGGCATCGACGATCTGCTCGACCCCGAGGACCTGGCGATCCGCGACACCGTCCGCGACTGGGCCGCCGACCGCGTGCTGCCGTACATCGCCGACTGGTACGAGCGCGGCGAGCTGCCCGGCATCCGCGAACTGGCCCGGGAGCTCGGTGCGCTCGGCGCGCTCGGCATGTCGCTGAAGGGCTACGGCTGCGCGGGCGCCACCGCCGTCCAGTACGGACTCGCCTGCCTGGAGCTGGAAGCCGCCGACTCCGGCATCCGCTCGCTCGTCTCCGTACAGGGCTCGCTCGCCATGTACGCGATCCACCGCTTCGGCTCCGAGGAGCAGAAGCAGCGGTGGCTGCCCGGCATGGCGGCGGGCGAGATCATCGGCTGCTTCGGCCTCACCGAGCCCGACCACGGCTCGGACCCGGCCGGTATGCGCACCTTCGCCAAGCGCGACGGCTCGGACTGGGTGTTGACCGGCCGCAAGATGTGGATCACCAACGGCTCGGTGGCCGGGGTCGCCGTCGTATGGGCGCAGACCGACGAGGGCATCCGCGGCTTCGTCGTACCGACCGACGCCCCGGGCTTCTCCGCCCCCGAGATCAAGCACAAGTGGTCGCTGCGCGCCAGCGTCACCAGCGAGCTGGTCATGGACGACGTGCGGCTGCCGGCCGACGCCGTACTGCCGGACGTCACCGGTCTGAAGGGCCCGCTGAGCTGTCTCACGCACGCCCGCTACGGAATCGTCTGGGGCTCGATGGGGGCCGCGCGTGCCAGCTTCGAGTCGGCGCTCGAGTACGCGACGACCCGCGAGCAGTTCGGCAGGCCGATCGGCGGCTTCCAGCTCACCCAGGCCAAACTCGCGGACATGGCGGTGGAACTGCACAAGGGCATCCTGCTCGCGCACCATCTGGGCCGCCGCATGGACGCGGGCAGGCTCCGCCCGGAGCAGGTCAGCTTCGGAAAGCTCAACAATGTGCGGGAGGCGATCGAGATCTGTCGCACCTCGCGCACCATCCTGGGTGCGAACGGAATTTCGCTGGAGTACCCCGTGATGCGGCATGCGACGAATCTCGAGTCGGTGCTCACCTACGAGGGCACCGTCGAGATGCATCAGCTCGTGCTGGGCAAGGCGCTCACCGGCCTCGACGCCTTCCGGTGACCCGGCAGCCCGTGTCCCGCGTCGGACGGGCTCGTCGGCCGGCGAGCGCCCTGCTCAGCTCTGGTTGAAGAATCCGTCCTGCCCGCGGCCCGCTGCTTCCCCGCTGACGACCTGGGTGTCGGCGGGGCTCAGCAGGAAGACCCGGGTGGCGACGCGCTCGATCGAGCCGCGCAGCCCGAAGGTCAGTCCCGCGGCGAAGTCCACCACGCGCTTGGCGTCGGAGGGCTCCATGGACGTGAGGTTGACGATGACCGGGACGCCGTCCCGGAACAGCTCACCGATGGCACGGGCGTCCCGGAAGCTGTCCGGTGACACCGTGGCGATCCGGCGGCCCGCTTCCTCGGCGGACTCGGAGGCCACGCGCACCCGCGGGTCGGTGACCCACGCGTCAGCGGCCTCAGCACCCTCGGCGTACTCGTCGTCGTAGTAACGCTCGTCGCCGTCCTCGACGAGTCCCAGCCAGGCGCTTGCCTTGCGCACAGATCCCATGGACGCCTCCTTTCACTGCAGTCCGCTCTCTGCGGTCTTCTGCCCGTTCCGCATCCCCCTATGGTCGTCCATAATGCGGATCGCGCGCCAAGTGGATAGTCGCCGCACAGGGGATTCGTGACGGTACTGGTGCAGAAGATGTGTCGATTCGTCAAGGTTCTTCCCGCAGGCGGAGCATGATCAGCCCAAAATATGAAAGTCCGGCCAGACGGGTGACGTCGGAGACGTACAGGTGAACGGTTCGCTCGATACGATGCGTGCCGCACTGTTGAACGACTCTCGGGGGACGTTGTGTTCGGAATCGTCAGGCCATGCACTCACCGCCTCGGCGACGGGCTGAAGACCGAGTGGATGGCCCATCTCTGCGGGCTCTGCCTGGCACTTCGCGCCGACCACGGCCAGTTCGCAAGGGTCGTGACCAACTACGACGGTCTGATCGTCTCGGTTCTGACGGAGGCTCAGGCCGAGCGCACCCCGGCCTCCCGGCGCACCGCAGGCCCCTGTCCACTGCGTGCCATGCGTACCGCTCCCGTCGCCAGAGGCGAGGGAGCGCGGCTCGCGGCCGCCGTCTCGTTGGTGCTGGCGTCCGCGAAGGTACGGGACCACGTCGCCGACCGGGACGGCGTGTTGGCCCGCAGGCCGGTGGCGGCCGCCGCCCGCAAGGTCGCCGCCGGCTGGGACCGGGCCGGGGCGCGCACCGGCTCCGCGCTCGGCTTCGACACCGCGGTGCTGCTCGACGCGGTCGACCGGCAGAGCGGCATCGAAGCGCTGGCCGGCCCGGGCACCTCGCTGCTGACGGTCACCGAACCGACCGAGACGGCCACTGCGGCCGCCTTCGCCCACACCGCCGTACTGGCAGGGCGGCCCGAGAACGCAGCCCCGCTCGCCGAGGCCGGAAAGCTCTTCGGGCGACTTGCTCATCTGCTGGATGCCGTGGAGGACAGAGAAGCTGACGCAGCGTCGGGCGCCTGGAACCCGCTCACCGCGACCGGCACCTCGCTCGCCGAGGCACGCCGACTGGCCGACGACGCGGTGCACGGGGTGCGCCTCGCGCTGCGCGACGCCCGTTTCGTGGACGACGGTCTTGTGCATGTGCTGCTCGCGCATGAGCTGCGGAACTCGGTGAACCGGGCGTTCGGCACGACGACGTGTTCGCACGCGGGGTACGGAGCGCAGCAGCCGCCCCAGCACGGAAGTCCGTACCAGGGCGGCGGCCACGGGCCGTACAACACGAACAACCCCTACGGCGGCGGGGGCCCTTACGGCGGGGGCAACCCGGGGGCGCCGGGCGGGCCCGGCGGCCCCGGTGGGCTGCCTCCCCAGTTCGGCGGCGAACCGCCGAAGCCGAAGAAGCGCGGCTTCCTGGCCGGCTGCGCCGTCTTCACCGGCCTCTTCTGCACCTGCCAGATCTGCTGCGCCAAGGAGTACGAAGGTCCCTGGTCCCGCAAGAAGCGGGAGGGCTGCTGCCGGGACTGCGACTGCCCCAGCTGCGAGTGCTCCGCCTGTGACTGCTGCTGCCCCTGCGACGGATGCTGACCCGGCGTCAGCTCACGTGATCCCGGGATCCGGCGTCAGCTCACGTGATCCCGGGACCCGGTAGCGGCTCACTTGATCTCGGGCGGCGAGATCTCGGACTTCTCGATCGCCGACTCGGTGGTGCCCCACTTCTTCAGGATCCGGTCGTACGTCCCGTCCGTCTTGAGCCTGTTCACCGCGGCCTGGAAGGCGGGCGCCAGCGGGGTGCCCTTCTCGAAGGCGAAGCCGACGTCGAGCCGCTTGAACTCATTGAGGAACTTCGTGTCCCCCTGCTGGGTGACGGCGTAGCGCAGCCCGTTGATCGTGCTCATCACCACATCGCTGCGGCCCTGCTGGAGGGAGATCCAGATCGCGCCCGTCTCGGCGTAGGTCTGGATCTTGTACGGCTTCCTGCCCGCCTTGGAGCAGCTGTCCTTGTTCTTCTCCAGCGACGCCTCGAACGTGGTGCCGGCCCCGGTCGCCACATTGAGGCCGCACAGATCGGTGAAGTCGGAGATCTTCGTCAGTTTGCTGCTCTTGAGCGCGGCGAAGCCCTGGCCGTCATTGATGTACGTGACGAAGTCGATGGTCTTTCGGCGCTCGTCGGTCACACCGAAGTTCCCGGTGCCCAGGTCGTACTTGCCGCTGCCCAGCGCCGGCAGGATCGCCTCGAAGCTCGCCACCTCGCGCTTGAGCCGCAGCCCGAGGACTCTGGCGACCGCCTCGGCGAAGTCGATGTCCTGGCCGACGACGGTCTTGCCGTCCTCCAGATAGGTGGCGCCCGGCGGGGTGCTCACGGCGCTGGCGATGGTGAGCGTGCCCCGGCTGCGTACATCGGCAGGCAGCAGCTTTGCGGCCGCCTCGTCCTTCGTGACCGACGACACGACATCGGTCGTGGGGATCTTCCCCGGCTTGGCGCCCGGCTCGGCCCCGACGCCGGCGGTCGCCGGGTCGCCGGAGCCGCAGCCGGTGAGCGTGAGCGCGGCGGCTGTGATCAGCGCAAAGGCGACGGCGTGGCGTGTCCGGCTCATGATGTGTGGGTCTCCAGATGTTTCTCGAACGGCAGGTGGCCGAGCGACTCCGGATCTGCGGACAGATCGAAGAGCGGGCGGTATCCGGCCGCCAGATAGAGGCCCTTGGCCTCGGGCTGACGGGGTCCGGTGGTCAGATGGATCCGGGAGTAGCCACGGTCGGCTGCCTCCCGTTCGAGCACCTGCAGCACGTGCCGGGCAAGGCCCCTGCGGCGGTGCCCGGAGTGCGTCCAGATCCTCTTCAGCTCGGCGGTGCTCGCGTCATAGCGGCGGTACGCGCCTCCGGCCACGGGCCGGCCCTGCTCCAGGAGCAGCACAAACGCGCCGTCGGGCGGAGCGAACTCCTCGGACGGGTAGCGCTCCAGATCGGAGGCGGAGCCGTACCGGCTGGTGTACTCGTGGGCCAGCTCATCGAGAAGCGGGCGGGCCAGGGGGTCGTCGACCGTGGTCCGGTGCACGGACAGCGCGGAACCACGGCTCGGGGTGAACGTCATGCGTGCCCTTCTTCGAGCAGGCAGAAGGAAACAGGGGTGTGGCGAGGGGAGGGGTGCGCGACGCGCGGTGCTGTGTGAGTGAAGGCGCGGAAAGACGACGCGGAGATGCGTCGGAAAAGCAGCGGGGTCAGCTCAACAGGAAGAGGACCACACGCGACCGAAGTCGATGTGGGAGCGCGTGACCAGCCACTGCTGCGAATGCATGGCCTAAGTGGAACAGGCATCCGTTTCTGCGTCAAATGCGCTGAGACATACGGCTCACAGTGTGGACAGGCTTGACAGCAGGCCGCGCTGCCCCTCAGCCTCAAGTACGGATCGTGCTGAGGGGCTCGGTCCACCTGTGTTTTCTGGTGAAGGCATTCCCGTGTTCGATCTCTGCATCCACGGAGCCTTCGTATGGCTGTGCCCACAGACACCCTCCCCGGGACCCCTGAATCTCCAGCGTCCCCAGCGGGCGAGCCCGCCGAGACCGACGCCGTACAGCCGCGCATCGTGCCCGTACGCCGAACCGGCCAGTGGGCGGCGGCAGTTGCCGTCCTCCTGCTGCTCGCGGGCGCCCTCAACTCCGTCATACGCAATGACGCGTTCCAATGGGACGTCGTCGGCGACTACTTCACCTCGGCCGCCGTACTGCGCGGCCTCGGACTCACCCTCTGGCTGACCGGCGTTGTCATGGTGCTGGGCTTCGCGCTCGGCACTCTTCTCGCCGTGATGCGGCTCTCCGCCAACCCCGTTCTGCGCAACGTCAGCTGGGGATACACCTGGCTGCTGCGCTCGACGCCGATCCTGGTGCAGCTGCTGTTCTGGTTCAACATCGGAGCGCTCTACCCGCAGATCCTCGGCATCAAGACGGTCGATCTGCTCGGACCGGTCACCATCGCGATCATCGGGCTCACGCTGCACGAGGCCGCGTACGCCGCCGAAGTGGTGCGCGGCGGCATCCTCTCCGTCGAGCGGGGACAGATCGAGGCCGCCGAGTCGCTCGGCCTCGGGCGGTGGCGCCGACTGCGCCGGATCGTGCTGCCGCAGGCCATGCGCTCCATCGTGCCGCCCGCCGGGAACATGCTCATCGGCACCCTCAAGGGCACCTCGATCGTCAGCGTGATCGCCGTACATGACCTGCTCTACTCGGTGCAGCTCGTCTACCACCGCACCTACCAGGTCGTGCCGCTGCTGCTCGTCGCCACCGTCTGGTACACCGTGGTGACCTCGGTGCTCAGCGTCGGGCAGCACTACGTCGAGAAGTACTACGCACGCGGCACAGCAGGTGCGCGATGACGTCCGTCGTCGTGATCGGAGCCGGTCCGCGGGGGACCGGCTTCCTGGAGCGACTGGCCGCCAACGCCCCTGAGCTGTATGCCGATCTGCCCCTGGACATCCATCTGGTGGACCCGCATCCGCCGGGCGGCGGCCGGATCTGGCGGCACGAGCAGTCCCCGCTCCTGTGGATGAACTCCATGGCCGAGGACGTCACCATGTTCACCGACGACACGGTCACGCTGGACGGGCCCGTACTGCCGGGCCCCACGCTCGCGGAGTGGGCAGGTCTCGACGGCCAGTCCTTTCCCAGCAGGCAGCAGCAGAGCGCGTATCTGCGCTGGGTGTACGAGGAGGCGGTGGCGGCCCTGCCGCCGACCGTCACCGTGCACGAGCACCGGGCGCGGGCCCTGCGCGTCCGCGGTCCGCGCGACGGCCGCCAGCGGGTCTGGCTCGAAGGGCGTACGGAGCCGCTCATCGCCGATCTGGTCGTGCTCACCCTGGGCCATCTCGACGCCGAACTCGACGACGAGCAGGTGGAGTTGGCGGACTTCGCGCGACGCAACAAGCTGCTCCATCTGCCGCCGGACTTCACCGCGGACAGCGATCTCTCCGTCCTCCCGGCCGGCGAACCGGTCATCGTCCGCGGCTTCGGGCTCGCCTTCATCGATCTGATGGTGCTGCTCACCGAGGGACGCGGCGGACGGCATGAGAACGGCGAGTATGTGCCTTCCGGCCGGGAGCCGGTGCTGTACGTCGGATCGCGGCGCGGCGTCCCGTACCACTCCAAGATCGGCTACAGCTGGCGGGGCGAACGGCCCCCGCTGCCCCGCTTCTTCGGGCCGGCGGAAGTCGACATGTTGCTCAGGAGGTCCGATCGCCCGGACTTCCGGCGTGACATCTGGCCCCTCATCGACAAAGAGCTCGGCTACGCCCACTACCACCGGCTCTTCGCCGCCCATCCCGAGCGCACCTCGGTCAACTGGTGCGACTTCGAGGAGAAGTACGCAGCCGCCGAGCCCGGCAGCCCCGAACTGCTCACGCTTGTCGCCGCCTCCGTCCCCGACCCCGCCGACCGTCTCGACCTCGATGCGCTCGACCACCCCCTGGACGGGATGCGGTTCTCCTCGTACGACGTACTCCAGGACGGGCTGCGCGGCTATATCGCGGCCGACCTCGAACGCCACCACGACCCCGGCCACAGCGAAGACCTCGCCGTCTTCCTCGGACTGCTCTCCGTCTACGGGCAGTTGATCCGGCTCGGCGACGTCGGCGGCTGGTGGCACGGCTTCTTCAGCTATCTCGCCTCGGGCCCGCCAGGACCCCGGCTGCGCCAACTCCTCGCGCTCTCCCGCGCGGGCGTCGTCCGCTTCCTCGGCGCGGGCGTCACCGTCGAGGCCGACGAGCGGCGCGGGATCTTCCGGGCGGGCAGCGCGAGCGTGCCGGGGGAGTGGATCGAGGCGCGGGCCCTGGTCGAGGCCCGGCTGCCGGAGCCCTCGCTGGAGCGCACCCGCAGCCCGCTGCTGCGCGCGCTGTACGCGGACGGTGCCGCCGCGACCCCGGGCGGACTGCTCTCGGTGGACCCCGGGGACGGCCGGGTGCTGGACCGCGAGGGCCGCCCGCATCTACGCCGTTTCGCGCTCGGCCCGCACACCACCGCCCGCGCGAGCGGGGCCTTCACCCGGCCGCGCACGGGCGGCCCCGCCTTCCGGCAGAACGACGCCACCGCGCGCAGCGCGCTCGCCCTGCTTCGCGATCTCGCCTGTCGCGAGCGCCTGAGCGTCTGAGCGCCTGAGGTCTGAGCATCTGAACGACTGAGCGCCCTGAGACCCACCCCCTGTCTCGTACGTACGAACGTGAGGACCCCATGTCGCTGACCAGCGATCCACCTGTCGACAAAGCTCCACCACTCACCGTCGCGGAACCCGAGGACTACGGCGCCCTCAAGGTGGTGCCCGTACGCCACCCCTGGCGCTGGGCCGCCGTCGCCGCCACCGCGATCCTGCTGGTGCAGTTCCTGCACGGGCTGGCCACCAACCCCGGCTGGGAGTGGGAGGTCTTCGCGCAGTTCTTCACGGCCGAAGTGATCCTCAAGGCCGTCTGGATCACCATCCAGCTCACCTTCTACGGCACGGTGATCGGCTTCGCCCTCGGCATCGTCCTCGCCTTCATGCGGCTGTCGGCGAGCCCCTTCCTCAAGTGGGTCGCCTTCACCTACATCTGGGCGTTCCGCTCCATCCCGCTCATCGTGCAGCTGCTGTTCTGGTTCAACCTCGCCTACCTCTACAAGGAGCTGCAGTTCGGCATCCCCTTCGGGCCCGGCTTCTTCTCCTTCGACACGATGGGCCTGGTCGGCGCGATGAGCGCGGCCGTCCTCGGACTCGCCCTGCACCAGGCGGCGTACGCGGCGGAGATCGTCCGCGGCGGCGTACTGGCCGTGGACAGCGGTCAGCTGGAGGCGGCTGCCGCGCTCGGCATCCCCCGGCTGCGCCAGCTGCGCCGCATCGTGCTGCCCCAGGCGATGCGCTCGATCCTCCCCAACGCCGCCAACGAGATCGTCTCCCTCTTCAAGGGCACCTCGATCGTCTCCGTCATGGCGATCGGCGAGCTCTTCTACCAGGTCCAGGTCATCTACGGCCGCAACGGCCGGGTCGTCCCGCTGCTGATGGTCGCCACCGCCTGGTACATCCTCCTGACCACCGTGCTCTCCGTTCTCCAGCACTACGTGGAACGCCACTTCGCAAAGGGGGCCACGCGATGAGCGCGATGGTCGACGTACGGTCCGTGCACAAGAGCTTCGGCGCGCTGGAGGTGCTGCGCGGAGTCGATCTCGAAGTGCGCACGGGGGAGGTCGCCGTCGTACTCGGGCCCTCGGGCTCGGGCAAGTCCACCCTGCTGCGCACCATCAACCATCTGGAGAAGGTCGACAGCGGCTGGATCAGCGTGGACGGCTCACTCGTCGGCTACCGCCGCTCCGGCGACAAGCTGTACGAACTGCGCGAGCGCGAAGTGCTCAAGCAGCGCACCCAGATCGGCTTCGTCTTCCAGAACTTCAACCTCTTCCCGCACCTCACCGTGATCGACAACATCATCGAGGCGCCGGTCTCCGCACTGAAGCGGCCCCGCAGGACGGCCATCGCGACCGCCGAGAAGCTGCTCGCCAGGGTGGGACTCGAAGACAAGGCGTCCGCCTACCCCAAGCAGCTTTCCGGCGGGCAGCAGCAGCGCGTCGCCATCGCTCGCGCGCTGGCCCTGGAGCCGAAACTGCTGCTCTTCGACGAGCCGACGTCCGCACTCGACCCCGAGCTGGTCGGCGAAGTCCTCGATGTCATCAAGGACTTGGCGCACCAAGGCACCACGATGATCGTGGTCACCCATGAGATCGGCTTCGCCCGTGAGGTCGCCGACACCGTGATCTTCATGGACGGCGGCCGGATCGTCGAGCAGGGCGCCCCCGCCGACGTACTCGACAACCCCCGGCACGAGCGTACCCGCGCCTTCCTTTCCAAGGTCCTGTGAACCACCCATGTCTGCAAGGAGTTTCCACGTGAACACCCGCCGCACCTTCGCCACCGCCGTCGCCGTGATCGCCGCCTCCAGCCTGCTCGCCGCCTGCGGAGGTACCGGCGACGCCACGACCGACGCGGTGAAGCCCAAGGGAGCGCAGGGCGAGGGCATCAATATCTCGCCCGACCAGCACCGCATCCGCGGCAAGAAGGTCGACGCCATCGCGGCCAAGGTGCCCGAGGCGATCCGTAAGCGCGGCACGATCCGCATCGGTGCCAGCGCCGACGCCTCGCCACCGCTCGGCTTCTACGCGACCGACGACAAGACGCGCATCGGCGCCGAGATCGACATCGCCACTCTGATCGTCGACACCCTGGGCCTGAAGCCGCAGTTCGAGGAGGTCTCCTGGGAGAACCTCTTCGTCGGCCTGGACAGCTCCAAGTTCGACGGCGTCCTGTCCAATGTCACGGTCACCGAGGAGCGCAAGGAGAAGTACGACTTCGCCACCTACCGGCTCGACAACCTGGCCTTCGAGGCGAAGAAGGGCACCGACTGGCGGGTGAAGGAGCCGAAGGACGTGGCGGGGAAGACCATCTCCGTCTCCTCCGGGACCAACCAGGAGAAGATCCTCGTCGACTGGAGCGAGCAGAACGTCAAGGCAGGCCTCAAGCCCGTCGACATCAAGTACTTCCAGAAGGACACCGACTACTACCTCGCTCTCCAGTCGGGCCGGATCGACGCCTACCTCGGGCCGAACCCGACGGCCGCGTACCACGTGGCATCGGCCGGACAGACCCAGATCATCGGCACCCTGTCGGGAGGCGGCTCCCAGGTCCAGGGCAAGATCGCCGCAACCACCAAGAAGGGAAGCGGGCTGGTCGAGGCGTATGCCGCGGCGATCGACCAGATCATCAAGGACGGGTCGTACGCCAAGGTGCTGAAGCGCTGGGGGCTCTCGAGCGAGGCGGTCGCGAAGTCGGAGATCAACCCGCTGGGCCTGCCCAAGATCAAGAACTGACCGGCGCAGGGCTCCAGAGAGGCATTCATCGTCATGTCCGCCACCCCCCGCCCGCTCCATCTGGCCGTCGCCCTCGACGGCCCGGCCCGGTACGACGCCGAGTACTACGTCGGTCTCTCCCGTCTTGCCGAGCGGGGCGCCCTCGACTTCGTCACCCTCGGCGACTCGTTCGCCCGGCCGGGGCTCGACGCCCTCGCGGTGCTGTCGAGAGTCGCGCCCACCACCGAACGGATCGGTCTCGTACCGACCGTGACCACCACGCACACCGAGCCCTTCCATGTGTCCGCGGCCGTGGCCACCCTCGACTGGGTGAGCCGCGGCCGCGCGGGCTGGCAGGTCGATGTGTCGACCACCGGGGCCGAGGCCCGGCTCTTCGGCCGCCGCCCGGCCGCGCCCGGCGACGCTCTGTGGCAGGAGGCCGGCGAGGTCGCCGATGTCGCCGCCCGGCTGTGGGACAGCTGGGAGGACGACGCGGAGATCCGCGACAGAGCGACAGGTCGGTTCATCGACCGCAACAAGCTGCATCATGTCGACTTCCAGGGCAGCACGTTCAGTGTGCGCGGCCCCTCGATCGTGCCGAGGCCGCCGCAGGGCCGTCCGGTCATCGTCGCGGACGGCACGGGGGAGCCGGCCAGAGCGGCCGCGGCCCGGCACGCCGACGTCGTTCTCGTACGGGCGGGCGCACCCGAACAGGCCGCCGCGCTCCGCGACGACATACGCCGGCGGGCACAGGAAGGCGGCCGGGACCCGGCCACCCTGCGGGTGCTGGTCTCGCTCGTCGTCGACCTCGGCGAGAGCGAGTCCGCGCCGGAGCCCGGCCTGGACAGCGGCCCTCGGCTCGCCGGCGGCCCGCACTTCAGCGGCGGCCCGGTCGACCTCGCCGAACTGATCACCGAGTGGCACGCTCAGGCGGCGGTGGACGGCTTCCATCTGGCGCCCATCGCGCCCCACCGTGACCTGGAGCGGATCGTCAACGGCACCGTCGCGCTGCTCCAGCACCGCAGTCTGTTCCGCACCTTCTATCCGGGCGGCACGCTCCGCGAGCATCTGGGACTCGCCCGGCCCGCCAACCAGTACGCACAGGCACGGGGAACGGCATGACGACCCGCAAACAGATGCATCTCGCGGCCCACTTCCCGGGCGTCAACAACACCACCGTCTGGGCCGACCCGCGTTCGCGCAGCCAGATCGACTTCTCCTCCTTCGAGCATCTGGCCCGCACCGCCGAGCGCGGACTGTTCGACTTCTTCTTCCTCGCCGAGGGGCTGCGGCTGCGGGAACACAAGGGCGAGATCCATGACCTGGACGTGGTCGGCCGCCCCGAGTCGATCACGGTGCTGAACGCGCTCGCCGCCGTCACCGACCGGCTCGGCCTTGCCGCCACGGTCAACGCCACGTTCAACGAGCCGTACGAACTGGCGCGTCGGCTCGCCTCG
This sequence comes from Streptomyces sp. NPDC019890, assembly GCF_044903445.1. Classification (NCBI taxonomy): domain Bacteria; kingdom Bacillati; phylum Actinomycetota; class Actinomycetes; order Kitasatosporales; family Streptomycetaceae; genus Streptomyces; species Streptomyces sp. NPDC019890. The sequence goes on from NZ_JBJDQK010000012.1 coordinate 70,149, forward strand.
TTGGACCATCTCAGCGGTGGCCGGGCCGCCTGGAACGTCGTCACGTCCTCGGACGCTTTCACCGGAGAGAACTTCCGGCGCGGCGGCTATCTCGACCGGGCCGACCGCTACACCCGCGCCGCCGAGTTCGTCTCCACCGCCCGCAGGCTCTGGGACTCCTGGGCTCCCGACGGCCGTCCCCGCCCCTTCGCCCACAGCGGCCGGCACTTCGCGATCGAGGGCGAGTTCACCGTTCCCCGCTCGCCGCAGGGCCATCCCGTCGTCATCCAGGCGGGCGACTCCGACGAGGGCCGTGACTTCGCCGCATCCGCAGCAGACATCGTCTTTGCCCGCTGGGGGTCCGGGGGTTATCCCCCGGGAAGGCACAGCACGCGGCACGGGACGCCGGAGGCGGGGCGTGCCTTCTATTCGGACGTCAAGGCCCGGCTCGCCGCCCACGGACGGGAGCTCGGCGACCTCAAGATCATGCCGGGGGTCACCTTCGTCATCGGCGACAGCGACGCCGAGGCGCAGGAGAAGGCCGCCGAGATCCGCCGTCAGCAGGTCTCGCCGCAGAACGCGATCCTCGCCCTCGAGCTGGTCTGGGGCCGCGACCTCTCCTCGTACGACCCGGAAGGACCGCTCCCGGACATCGATCCGGACCCGGACTCGACGCTGGTCCAGGGCCGGGTGCGGATCGGCGACCCCTTCGCGACCGCCGCCAAGTGGCGGGCGCTGTCGGAGGCCAAGGGCCTGTCGATACGGCAGACCGTCATCGAGACGACCAGGAGGCAGTCCTTCATCGGCACCGCGAGCAGCGTTGCCGCCGCCATGGACGAGTTCGTGTCGACCGATGCGGCCGACGGATTCATCCTCGTCCCCCAACTCACCCCCGGCGGCCTCGACGACTTCGTCGAGCAGGTCGTACCGCTCCTCCAGGAGCGCGGGGCCTTCCGTACGCAGTACACCGGCTCGACGCTGCGCTCGCACCTCGGGCTTCGCGAGCCGGTGTGGAAAGGCTGAAGAATGAGTACAGACACGCGCGCGGCCGCCGCAGCGGATGCCGCGCACGAGTGGAAGAGCTGGCACGAGCACCGCAACGAGGCGGTCTCGGCGCCGTACGGACCGCTTTCCCTCACCGGCACGCACTGGCTCTCGGACTACCCGGAAGGTCGAATTCCGGCCGTCCCCGGCCAGTGGCGCGAAGACGGTGACGAAGTGGTGCTCTCCGCCGCCCCCGAGGACGGTCTGAGCGTCGACGGGCACCGGCTGACCGGCGAGATCCGGCTCACTGCGGACCACGGCCCGACCCCGGACTCCCGGGTCGCGCACGGCGAGCGGCGCCTGGTGCTGCTGCGTCGCGAAGGGCTGTGGGCGGTACGGGACTTCGACCCGGACGCCCCCGCGCGCCAGGCGTTCAAGGGCATTGAGGCCACCGAGTACGACGCCCGCTGGGCGCTGCCGGGACGCTTCACCCCGTACCCGGAACACCGCAGCGTACGCGTGCAGAACGCGGACGGACGCGAGCGGGGTCTGGGGCTCGGCGGAGAGATCACCTTCGAGCTCGACGGCGAGGAGCGCACCCTCAAGGTGGCAGTCGAGCCGGACGGCTCGCTGTGGGCGGTCTTCGCCGATGCGACCAGCGGGAACGGCAGCTACCGCTTCCGCTTTCTGCGGCTCGCCGCACCCGCCTGGGGGTCTCCCGGGACGAAGTCTGGGGGAGGTGCGGTGACAGTCGACTTCAACCGTTCGCTGCTGCCGCCGTGCGCCTTCGCGGACCACTTCCTCTGCCCCTTCCCGCCGCCCGGCAACACGCTCGCGACCGGCGTCCCGGCGGGCGAACGGAACCTTCTGGGCCGCTGACCCGTCTCAGGGGCGGAGACAAGTGCGCAGCCCCGGTGGCCACTGAGCCACCGGGGCCGTTTGCCGTGGCGCGCCGCGGCCGAAAAGCGCCCTTGCGCGGGTAGTTGAGCCCACGAATACTCCCGAACAGCGCTTGTCAGGGGCACGGCATGTTCGGAAACCGGACAGGCTCCACGTGTGCTCCATGGCTGCGCCTCACGGGCCCCGAACCCCACAACGGGCCCCCGATTCCCCCATGGAGGAACGACAAGTGAGGATCAAGCGCACCACCCCACGCAGTGGCACGGCGAGACGTACGCGTCTGCTCGCCGTCACCACTGGCCTGATCGCCGCCGCAGCGTTCGCCGTCCCCGCGGCCAACGCGAACCAGGCTCAGACCTTCAGCGCCAACCAGCTGACCGCGGCGAGCGACGCCGTGCTCGAAGCGGATGTGGCAGGGACCGCCTGGAACATCGACCCCGCGACCAAGAGCCTGGTCGTCACGGCCGACAGCACTGTCTCCCAGGCCGAGATCGCCAAGATCAAGCGTGCGGCCGGGAGCAACGCCGGCGCGCTCCGTATCGAGCGCACCTCCGGTACGTTCTCCAAGCTCATCTCCGGCGGCGACGCGATCTACGCGACAAGCTGGCGCTGCTCGCTCGGCTTCAACGTTCGCAGCGGCAGCACGTACTACTTCCTCACCGCCGGCCACTGCACCGACGGCAACCCGCCCTGGTACACCAACTCCTCGCGCACCACGAGCATCGGCCCCACGGTCGGCTCCAGCTTCCCGGGCAACGACTACGGCATCGTGCGCTACTCCAACACCTCGCTCTCCCACCCGGGCACCGTCGGCAGCCAGGACATCACCAGCGCGGCCAACGCCACGGTCGGCATGTCCGTGACCCGCCGCGGCTCCACCACCGGCATCCACAGCGGCACCGTCACCGGCCTCAACGCCACGGTCAACTACGGCGGCGGCGACATCGTCTACGGCATGATCCGCACCAACGTCTGCGCCGAACCGGGCGACAGCGGCGGCCCGCTCTACTCCGGCAGCCGGGCCATCGGCCTGACCTCCGGCGGCAGCGGCAACTGCTCCTCCGGCGGCACGACGTTCTTCCAGCCGGTCACCGAGGCCCTCAGCGCCTATGGAGTCAGCGTCTACTGACGCACCACCACTGCAACCGGCAGCAGTCGAGCCCCCGTCCGTATGACAGGACGGGGGCTCGACGTCACGTCCCGATTTGAGAGGATGTCAGTGCGGTCGGGCACTGGAGGGACGGGGGTTGCAGGTCAGTGAAACGCATCGGAGTGACCGGCCACAGGGGAATTCCCTCCGAGGGCTACGCCCATATCCGCGCCGGAATGCACGCGGTGCTCCGCGGCCACGAAGGCTCGATGGAAGCCCTCTCCAGCCTCGCGGCGGGCGCCGACCAGCTCTTCGCGGACATCGCCCTGGCCTGCGGCGCCGAGCTGACCGTGGTCATTCCCAGCGGGGACTACGAGGACGGTTTCACCGTCCCCGACGAACTGGCCCACTTCCAGCACCTCAGGGGTCGGGCCACCCGGGAGGTCCAGCTGGCCTTTCCGTACGCCACCGACGAGGCCTACTACGCGGCCGGTGCCTATATCGCGGACAACTGCGACCGCCTCCTCGCGGTCTGGGACGGCCACCCGGCCCGCGGCCTGGGCGGCACGGGCGACATCGTCCGCTACGCCCGCCACCTGGGCAAGCCGGTCACGGTCATCTGGCGCGAGGGCCTGCAACGCCTCTAGAGCCTGTCCGGCCGGGCAGACCCTAACTCCGATGTCTGACAAGCCAGTCCGTGTGCTGGGGCGACACGATGCGCTCCGTCTCGTACACCGCCGAAGGCCACTGCGCATCCGTCACCGTCGTCTCCATCGCGGTATGCATCGCCGCCAGGTCCTCCTCCACCAACGAGTGGGCCGCGATCAGGGGTTGATGGCGGCGGATCTCGCTCCACGCCAGACATGCGGCAGCCGCCGCCGACAACAGGCCTGCCAGGTCCACCGATTCGGCGAGTGAGAACGTCCGCAGCAGGGCGAAGAACAGTGCCAGCGCGGTGAGCATGCCGATCGAGGCCGACCAGAGCAGCGTGGCGCGGCGGGAGATCTCCTTGCGGCGGTGGTACCAGTTGCGCTGTTCGATCAGCCGATCCCTCACATAGGTCTCTTTGCGGACGCTGAATGCCTTGGCGCGCAGCAGTCGCATCGGTGTCGTGATCAGCTCTCCGGCCGCCACCTCCCGCACGCTTGTGCGCGGGTCCTCCCAGCCGACCTTCGTCAGCTCACGCAGCCCTTCCTCCAGGCGTAAGGTGAACAATTCGTCCGCGTCGGTGGAGTTGGAGTCGAAGGGCGCTCCATGGACCGAGTACCGCCAGCACATCGACTTGATGAACTCCGCTGCGGAGCGATTGAGTTGCCAATGCGACTTTGCTCTGCGCCGCGAGGAGCGATAGCTGAACAGCAGCACTCCGGCGTACGCCAACGCGCTGAGTGCGCCGGGGAGTTGGAAGGTGTCACCGAGCTTCAGTGACGACGGAAGCGCCGCCAGGGCCGCGCCCGCGACCAAGAGCAGCAGCTGGTAGCGGGTGGCGCCGACGGCCTCACGCTGGCGCGAGATCGCTATTGCGTCCGTATGGTGGAAGAGAACCGGCATATCATTGTTACGGAAGACCATGCTTTGCAGTGGGCCGGGAAACCCGGTCATGCGCACCCCTGTCTGCAGTTTTGTCTTCACTCTTTAGGCGGAATGGCTTGTTCCGTACTCTCCTGCGAGAATGCGATGCAACGCTTTTGTTCCGTCTCCACGTGCTGAGTTGCTGCGGGTGGCCATGAGAGTAAAGTCGTGCCGCCAGCATCGCAACGGTGCGTGGTACCTGTGCTGGACACAACATCAAGGACGGCCTCCCATGACGTTTCAGACCTCAGCGTCCTTCGCCGCTGCGAAGAAGAACCGCGTTCCACTGGCGCAGATCGATGTGCGTGGCGACGACACTGCCAGGAAGCTGGCCCGAGTCCTCTCGACCCCCGCCGACCGCTCGCTGCGTGCCGCCACCTTCAACTCGGCGCTCTAGACTGGCCGAATGACTGGACCCCTGGTCCCATTCCGCGAGATCGTATTGAAGGTTCACAGCAGATGCGATCTTGCATGTGACCACTGTTATATCTATGAACACGCTGATCAGAGCTGGCGTACCCGCCCGAAGGCAATCTCTGACGAAGCGATTTCCTGGACAGCTCTGCGACTGGCCGAGCATGCCAAGAGTCATGCCCTGCCCTCCGTGTCAGTGATCCTGCACGGAGGGGAGCCACTTCTGGCCGGGCCTCAGCGTCTGCGGCGCGTCTGCGAGGAGCTCACCGGAGCCCTCGACGGAGTCGCCGAACTCGACCTTCGTATCCATACGAACGGCTTACAGCTCAGTCCCCGCTACCTCGACCTCTTCGGCGAGTACGACGTCAAGGTCGGCATCTCCCTCGACGGCGACAGACGCGCGAACGACCGCCATCGCCGCTTCGCGGACGGCCGCACCAGCCATCCACTGGTCCTCCAGGCCGTCGACCTCCTCCGGCAGGACCGCTACCGCCACCTCTACCTCGGGCTTCTGTGCACCATCGACGTGGCCAACGACCCCCTCGCCGTGTACGACGCCCTCACCGAGCTGGACCCCCCGCGCATCGACTTCCTCCTGCCGCACGCCACCTGGGACGATCCGCCGGCCCGCCCGGACGGCTCACCCACCGCCTATGCGGACTGGATCCTGAAGATCTTCGACCGCTGGGACCGCCAGGGCAGGACGGTGCCGGTGCGGCTCTTCGAGTCCGTGCTCTCCACCCTCGGCGGCGGCCCCAGCCTCACCGAATCCCTCGGCCTCGCCCCCACCGACCTCGTCGTCGTCGAGACCGACGGCACCCTGGAGCAGGTCGACTCGCTCAAGAGCGCCTACGAGGGCGCGGCAGCCACCGGGTTCGACGTCTTCACGCATGCCTTCGACGATGTGGCGGCCCACCCCGGGGTCAGAGCGCGCCAGCTGGGGCTCGCGGGCGTCAGCGAGACCTGCCGCCAGTGCCCGGTCGTACGCTCCTGCGGCGGCGGGCTCTACACCCACCGCTACAGCTCCCGGAGCGACTTCGACAACACCTCCGTCTACTGCACCGACCTCGAGGCGCTGATCCGGGGCATCGAGCAGCGCACGGCCACCACCACCGTGTCCCCGGCGGTCACCGATCCCGGCGAGCTCATGGCCCAGCACCAGGACGTGACCCGCATGCTGCTCGCCGACCTCCATCTGGAGCTCGACGGGCGGGGCGGCGAGGCATGGGAGGAGGCCTGGGAGTTGGCGTGCGCGCTGGAGGGGCAGGGCGATGCGCTCGACGTGGTGTACGGCCATCCGTACACGCACACCTGGCTGCAGGAGACGCTGGCCGCCCTGCGGGCAGCAAAGCCGGAGACGGCCGCGCTCGCGCTGCGGCTGCCGTCGTATCTCGCGGCCGCGGTCGTCCGAGGCGGTCTTGAGACGTCCGTCCGGGTGCCGTACCAGGACGGCAGGCTCTGCCTGCCCACGCTCGGCGAGCTGAGGCTGACCGGCGGTGCGGAGCACGGCGTGGCCGAGCTGAGCGTGGCCGAGAAGGGCTTCCTGGTGCGCGTGGGCGGCCGCGAGCCGCAGCATGTGCACACCGGCCGGGAGAGTGCCCTGTGGCGGCCCGTGCGCACGCTCGGCGGCGACGGGACGCCGAAGCTGCGGCTGGACGACCTCGACCCGTACCGGGACTGCTTCGGCGTGCCCGTGCGCAAGCGGCTCGGCGCCGGCGAGGCGGCTGCGTGGAGCGGACGGCTGGCCGAGGCCTGGGGGCTGTTGTGGCACACCGTTCCCGAGCAGGCGACCGAGGCCGCCGACTGTCTGACCACGCTGACACCCCTGATCGCGGGCGAGCCGGCACAGGGCCGCCACGGCTATGGAGCGCTCGGGATCGCGCTGCCCGATACGGCCCGCGGGCTGGCGCTCGACCTGCTGCGCGGCTTCCGGCGCGCCAAACTGCATGCGCTCGTCGAGGTCACGGATCTGTACGCACAGGACGGCTGGTGGCGCCACCCGGCCCCCTGGCAGGACGAGCCGGTCACCGCCTCCGAGCTGCTGGCCGGGGCGTACGAACGCGTGGGCCTCGCGGCCTTCGAACCGGCGGGGGCGGAGCAGGCCGGGCGCGCCCTGGAGACCCTTGAGAGCGCGGCGGAGCTGACCGTCGGCGGGCGGCGTCTGCTGGACGAGCTCCGGAAGGAGGCCGGCCGTGGCTGAGCCCGCGAGCGGCGGCGAGCTGGCGCGGTCACTGCGTGCGCTGGGGGTACGGGACGGCATGACGCTGCTCGTCCACGCCTCCCTGCGCGCCACCGGGCTGCCCGCCACGGCCGTGCGCGACACGCTGCTCGATGTGCTGGGCGAGGACGGCACGCTGGTGGTCCCCACCTTCACCCCGGCGAACTCCGACACCTCGCCCCCGTACCTCGCCGCGGTGCGCGGGATGACACCCGAGCAGGCGGCGGCCTTCCGGGCGGAAATGCCGGCCTTCGACGCGGCCACCACGCCCAGCCAGCGGATGGGCCGGTTGGCCGAGTCCGTGCGCACCGCCGACGGTGCCGTACGCAGCACCCATCCGCAGACTTCTTTCGCCGCCCTGGGGCGCCGCGCCGCGGAACTGCTCGCCGATCATCCGCTGGCTTCCCACCTCGGTGAGGACTCCCCGCTGGGAGCTCTGTACCGGGCCGGGGCGCAGGTTTTGATGATCAATGTGGATTTCTCGGTGTGTACGGCATTCCATCTCGCCGAATACCGGACCGGATCACCTCTGCGCACCTACCGTTGTGTAGTGCAGCGACCGGACGGGGGCAGGCAATGGACGCAGTACGAGGACGTCGAACTGAACGACAGCGATTTCGACGTGATCGGTGATGCCTTCGCCTGGGGTATGGAGCAGAAGGGACAACTGGGAGGAAGGCCCGCAAGGTTGTTCGCGATCAAGGAAGCAGTCGACCACGCGGTGAGCTGGATGACCGAAAAGCGGTGTTGATTGACTGAACAGCGGGGGGAAGGAGTGGGTCGGGCTCCGGAATGATTAATTCGCTCGCATCTCTCATCGATGCTGGGTGTGAGGGCGGGCGTTCACACAGGACGGGGGTCGTGTGTCAGATTCATCGCAGCGAGCGGCGGACCATCGGCCGTACTTCTTCTTGAGTTACGCGCACACGCCGCGGTACGGGGCAGGGGGCCCGGACCCGGACATGTGGGTGGAGCGGCTCTTCCGGGATCTGTGCGGCCATGTGATGGCCATGACCGATCTGCCGGCCGGGGCCCCGGCCGGGTTCATGGACCGGGAGATCCGCTCGGGGGAGGGCTGGTCGGAGCGGCTGGGTGAAGTTCTGGCCACCTGCCGGGTGTTCGTGCCGCTCTTCTCGCCGCGGTACTTCGCCAGCGAGATGTGCGGCAAGGAGTGGTACGCCTTCGCCCAGCGGGCGATCTACCACCAGGCCAAGAGCAACAGGCCCGCCGAGGCGATCGTGCCCGCGCTGTGGGTGCCGATGCCGCCCGAACAACTCCCGGGTCCCGCCGAGCGGTTGCAGTTCAACCACCGGGCCTTCGGCGACCGCTATGTCACCGACGGCCTCTACGGGCTCATCAAACTCCGGATATTCGCCGAGGAGTACGAAGCTGCAGTCTATGAACTCGCCAAACGCATCGTCAGCGTCGCCGACACTACGCGCGTCGGCTCCGGCAACCCCGTGGACTACCGGCAGGCGCCCAGCGCCTTCGGCAGGCCCAGCGGCGGCCCCCGCCCGATGCATGTGACGGTCGCCGCACCGACCCGCCACGACCTGCCCGAAGGCCGCGCGTCCGACTACTACGGCAAGCAGTCGCAGGACTGGAATCCGTACCACCCGGACTCCGCACGCCCGTTGGCGTACGTCGCACAGGACCTGGTGCGCTCACTCAACTACCAGGCCACGGTCTCCTCCTTCGACCACGAGACGCCGCCCGACCCGAACCATCCGCCCACCCGGCCCGAGATTCTTCTCGTCGACCGCTGGGCGCTGGAGGACGACGACCGGTGTCGGCGGCTCGCCGCCTTCGACGCGGAGCCGCGGCCCTGGGTGAGCGTCGTCGTCCCGTGGAACCGCGACGACCCGCAGAGCCGGGTCTCCGAGGCGGAGCTGGTCGAGAAGCTGGAGCAGACCATGCCGCATCAGATGCGCCAGGGCAGAGCCGCCTGCCGGGCCGCCGCCAGAGGAGTGCTCAGCATGGAGGCATTCGGCCAGATCCTGCCCCAGGTGGTGGAGTCGGCGGCCCAGGAGTATCTGCGGCACGCCGAGGTCTTCCCGCCCGCGGCGCCCCCCACCCCGGGAGCCCGCTCTTCCGAACGGCCGCGGCTGCGCGGCCCGATGGCCGAGTACGGCACCACGCACTACGTCCCGAACACGCGTGACATCGCCCCCGATGCGGAGGACACGGATGACAGCCAGTCGTGACGGACGCATCGTCACCTTCTATTCGTACAAGGGAGGTACCGGCCGCACGATGGCCCTGGCCAACACGGCGTGGATTCTCGCCGCCAACGGCAAACGGGTCCTCGCGGTCGACTGGGACCTGGAAGCGCCGGGCCTGCACCGCTTCTTCCACCCCTTCCTCGACCCCTCCACGCTCGGCGCCACCACCGGGGTCATCGATCTGATCACCGAGTACGCCTGGGCCGCGACCAGTCCCGAGCCGCGCCGCGACGACTGGCACCTCGACTACGCGCGTATCCAGCCGCACGCCGTCTCGCTCACCCCGGAGAACCTGGGCTGGGAGTTCCCCGACGGGGGCACGCTCGACTTCGTCTCCGCGGGCAAGCAGAACCGCGAGTACTCGGCGACCGTCTCCACCTTCGACTGGGACAACTTCTACGACCGGCTCGGCGGCGGCCACTTCTTCGACGCGCTGCGCGAGGACATGAAGGCCAACTACGACTACGTCCTCATCGACAGCCGCACCGGCCTGAGCGACATCGCCGACATCTGCACCGTCCATCTGCCCGACGTGCTCGTGGACTGCTTCACGCTCAGCGACCAGTCCATCGACGGTGCCGCCGCGGTGGCCCGGCAGATCGACGAGAGGTACGGCGGCCGCGGCATCAAGATCTTCCCCGTCCCGATGCGGATCGACGAGGGCGAGAAGGAGAAGGCGGACGCCGGACGTGCGCTGGCCCGGCTGAAGTTCGACCGCTTCCCCACCGGCCTGGCCGGCGAGGAACTCACCGCCTACTGGGGCGCGGTGGAGATTCCGTACCGGCCCTACTACGCGTACGAGGAGACCCTGGCCACCTTCGGCGACGAAGCGGGTCTGACCAACTCCCTGCTCTCCGCCTTCGAACGGCTCACCGCCGTCGTCACCGACCAGCGGATCACCTCGATGCCCGCGGTCGGCGAGGAGGTCAGGCTCAGGATCAGAGACGCCTTCACCCGGCGCAGGCCCGCCCTGCCCGCCGACCTCTTCCTCAGCTATGTCGCCGAGAACCGCATGTGGGCCGACTGGGTCGAGTACCAGCTCACCCGGGCCGGATTCCGGGTGGTGCCGCGCGATGTCTCGGTGGAGCGCGAGCCGTCCGACCTGGACGAACTGGCCGCCGAGAACGCCGCACGCACCGTCGTGCTGCTGTCCACCGCATATCTCAAGTCCTCCCGCGCGGTGGAGGTCTATACGCGAGCCGCGGCCGACGACCCCGGCGGAGGCAGGCACCATCTGCTGCCGGTCCGGGTCGGCGACGTCAGACTCACCACGCCCTACATCGACCGCAACCCGGTGGATCTCTTCCGGCTCGACGAGGTGCACGCGACCACCGCGCTGCTGCGCGCGCTCGACCGCCCGGTCCAGCTCTCCGACAGCTCCTCGCCGGGGCCGCGCTTCCCCGGCACCGTGCCGAAGATCTGGAACGCGCCGCCCCGCAACCCCGGCTTCACCGGACGCTCGGTGGTGCTGGAGCGGATGCGCGACCAGCTCGGCGGCGGCATGGCGGTGGCCGCGGTGCTGCCCCAGCCGCAGACCCTGTACGGGCTCGGCGGCGTCGGCAAGACCCAGGTCGCCCTCGAGTACGTACACCGCTTCATGGCCGACTACGACCTGGTGTGGTGGATCTCCTCCGAGCGGACCGACGACGTGGTCGCGGGACTCGCCGAACTCGCCGTCCGGCTCGGCGCCCAGGGCGGCGAGGACATGGCGGCCGCCTCGCAGGAGGCCATCGACCTGCTGCGGCGCGGCGTGCCCTCCACCCGCTGGCTGCTGGTCTTCGACAACGCCGACGACCCGGAGCAGCTCAAGAGGTTCTTCCCGCCGCAGGGGCCCGGCCACATCCTGGTCACCTCCAGGAACCAGACGTGGTCGCAGTACGGGGACGCGCTGCCCGTCGACGTGTTCCTGCGCGAGGAGTCCATCGAGCACCTCCAGCGCCGTGCCCGCGGGCTGAGCATCGAGGACGCGGACCAGGTCGCCACCGCCGTCGGCGATCTGCCCCTCGCCGTCGAACAGGCCGCGGCCTGGATCGCGGAGACCGCCACACCCGTCGCCGCGTATCTGGAACAGCTCAAGGAACAGGCCGCGAGCGTCCTCGCGCTCAACCAGCCGGCCGGCTACCCCGAGCCGGTCGCCGCGACCTGGAACGTCTCCATCCAACGGCTCAAGGAACGCTCGCCCGCCGCAGTGCGGCTGCTCCAGCTCTGCGCCTTCTTCGCGCCCGAGCCGATCTCCGCGAACCTCCTCTACAGCAAGGAGATGATCGACGCGCTCAAACCGTACGACGCCTCGCTCCAGGAAAAGCTGGTGCTCGGCCGGGTCATCCGGGAGATCGGCAGGTTCGCGCTGGCCAAGGTCGACCAGGTGTCCAACAGCATCCAGGTGCACCGGCTCGTGCAGGCGGTCATCCGGGCGCAGCTGAGCGAACAGGAGCAGCAGGACGCGCGACACGCCGTCCACCGGGTCCTCGCGGGTGCCCGGCCCGATGACGACGAGCCGATCGACAACCCCGAGACCTGGCCGCGGTTCGCCACCATCTGGCCGCATCTGGGCACCTCCGAGGCCCGGTTGTGCAAGGAGCCGGAGACCCGCCGACTGATGATCGACCGGGTGCGCTATCTGTGGAAGCGCGGCGACCTGAACACGGCCTACACGCTCGCCGACGAACTGCGCGAGAACTGGCGCGAGATGCTGGGCAACGACGATCTCCAGTACCTCTACCTCCGCTTCCACCTCTCCAACATCCTTCGCTCACAAGGTCGCTATGTGGAGGCCAAGGAGCTGGACGAGGTGACTCTGGAGCGCCAGCAGGCCGTGCTGGGCACGTCCCATCCGCATACGTACATGACCACCAGCGGTCTCGCGATGGACCTGGGCACCCTCGGCCAGTACGGCAGGGCGATGGAGCTGGCGACCGAGGCGCACGAGGGCTTCAGCCAGATCTTCCACGAGTCCCATCCGCGTACCCTCGCGGCCGCCAACAACCTGGCGCTGAATCTGCGCATGGTCGGGCAGTACTCCAGGGCGCGCGAGATCGACCAGGAGGTCTTCGACCGGCGCACCGAGGTACTCGGCCCGGAGCATCCGTACACCCTGTCCTCCGCGATGAACCTGGCGCGGGACCTGAGGGAGGTCGGACGGTACGAGGACTCGGTCTCGCTGGCGAGCCGGACGTACGACCTCTACAAGGAGCAGCTCGGCCGGACCTTCCCCGGCACGCTCGCGGCGGCCAAGAGCCTCGCGGTATCGCTGCGCAGGGCAGGCAGGCTGGAGGACGCGCGACGGCTGACCACGGCCACGCGCAACCGCTATCGCGCCAAGTACACCTCGGCCACCCCGGACTGGCTCGCCTGCGATCTGAACCTGGCGGCCGACCTGTTCGCGGCGGGTGAGCCGGTGGCCGCGCGGGATCTGGCGCAGGAGGTCGTCGACCAGTACATGAAGGTGCCGGGGGAGCGGCATCCGTACACCCTGACCGCCATCAACAATCTGGGCATCTTCCAATGGGGCTGTGGCGCTCCCGAGGCCGCGGAGGCGCTGCTGCTGAAGGTGTCGAGGACGATGCGGGAGGTGCTGGGCGAGAGCCACCCGCACGCCCTTTACAGCACGATCAACCTGGCCAACGCCCTGGCGGATCTGGGCGGTCTGGAGGAGGCGCTGGAGATCGAGCAGCGAACCGTGGCCCGGCTGCGAGAGGTCCTGGGTGCGTACCACCCCGAGGTGCTGGGCGTCGCCTCCAACATGTCCGTCACGCTGGGGCTGCTCGGCCGTAAGGACGAGGCGGCGCGGCTGCGGGCGGAGACGGTGGAGGAGCTGCAGCGGCTGCTCGGGGACGAGCATGCGCTGACGCGGATCGCACGCGACGAACGAAGGGTCCACCGCGACTTGGAGCCGCTCGCGGTGTGACGTGCGGGAATGCGGCGTTGCGATTGATTCGTCCATCGCAACGCCGTTCAGTGCTGCCCGGATTCCTTTGGCTATTGCGGGTGGCTATTGCGTGATGTCGCAAACAGCTTTGCGAAGCGCACCGCACATCGCCGGGACAGTGAATTGATGAACTCGGCTGCGGAGCGACGCAGTTGCCAGTGCGACTTTGCTCGCGTCCTTGTCGGCCGATGAATCCGACACTGATCACGGTGATGCAAATTCGCAGGTCAGAGCACGCAGAAAGGTTTCCTCTCCATTCGCTGGAGTGAGCAACTCGCCGCAGGGCTCGAATGTGTGGGGCGACTCTTTTGTCGCAGCTCTCGGTGCTGAGTTGCTCTGGGTGGCCACGAGAGTAAAGTCGTGCAGAACCCAACGGCAGGCATCCCGCCTTCTGTTGGTGCATCTGTCGCGATGGCATCCCGGCATAATGCGCTGGGAGCCCCAGGACTTCTTTTCCGACCGTCGGCCTCGACAACCCGATCGGAAAGAGGGGCTCCCAGCCGGGCCATCCGGCGCTCCCCATCATCGGAAGAGAGAGGACGACCCGTCATGGAGTTTAAACCCCTGTCCCGCCTGCGGCGCTTCGCCCGTCGCATGGCCCATGAGCTGCGGCGGTTGGGTCAATGGGCCGCCGCGCGCCGGCGCGCCGCGCTTTCGCTGTTCCTCCGTGGCCTGTGCCAGGGGCTCGGTGTGAGCACCGTCGGTCTCGTCGTGTTCCTGGTCGAGCGCAGCGTCTGACCCCGGCGCCGGGGCCCTCAGCACTCCAGGAGCCAGGTCAGGATTCGCGGCAGGGCATGCAGCGCGTCGAAGTGGGCGGCGGCCGGTTCGAGTACGGCCGTCGCGCCCGGGATCCGCTCCGCCAGCCAGCGCGAGTGCCCCACCGGCGAGAAGACGTCCTTCTCGCCGTGCCAGAGCATCACCGGGCCCTTGATGTCGGCGGGGTCGAACCCCCACGGGCTGCAGAAGGCGAGTGCGTCGTCGATCCAGCCGTACGCGGAAGTGCGCAGCGCCTCCTGGTAGTTGCGAAGGAGCATGGATCTGACGCCCGCGTCCGCCACCACCATCCGGTCGGACTCGGTCAGCTCCCTGCGCAGATCGTCGAGCAGCCGGATCGGGTCCTTCCTGATCTCGGCGGAGCGCAGGATGAACCGCTCGGTCAGCCCTACCGGATCGACCGCCGCGGTGGTGTACTCCAGCACGTTGGACGCCGCCATGCCCTCGAACCAGTCGAGCCCGTCGGCGTCCCGTGGCGCGAGTGTCACCAGCGCCGCGGTACGGGTGATCCGTTCGGGCATCAGGGCGGCGCAGGCCAGCGCATGCGGCGCGCCGCCCGAGCGGCCCACCACGGCGAACCGTTCCAGGCCGAGCTCGTCGGCGATCGCCCTCACGTCCTGTGCCACATCGGCGACACTGCGACCCGCCAGCCGGTCCGAACCGCCGTAGCCGGGGCGGTCGTACGCGATCAGCTGCGTGCCGCGCTGGTACAGCACCATGCCGCGCGGCGCAGGTCCCAGCCGGCTGCCGGGGGTGCCGTGCAGCAGGAAGACCGGCCTGCCGCGCGGATCTCCCAGCCGCTCCACCATCAGATGCCGCCCGTCCGCCGCGTGCAATCGACCTCGCACCCCGGCGACCCCCTTCGTCGTATGTGCCCTGTGCAGGGGCCACGATGAGCCCTGCATTCCCCGCCCACTCGATGATTACCCATCAGAGGCCCCGACCGGGACTCCCTTTGACGTCATTTGGGGGTTACCTTCGAAAGAGGCACGTGCATGCGCGTCCACCTCGCACCCCAGGGGGCCGTGATGGTAGAGGCACTGGTGACGGCCGGCGCACTCGTCGCGTCTGCCGGAGTCGTCTATGTGATGGCGGCGGCCCGGGTGGTCAAACAGTACGAACGAGGGGTGGTCTTCCGGCTCGGACGGCTCAGGTCCTCGGTCCGCGGCCCGGGTTTCACGCTGGTCGTCCCCTTCGTCGACCGGCTCCGCAAAGTCAATATGCAGATCGTGACCATGCCCGTACCTGCCCAGGACGGCATCACCCGGGACAATGTGACGGTCCGCGTGGACGCGGTGATCTACTTCAAGGTCGTGGATGCCTCCGAGGCGATCGTGCAGGTGGAGGACTATCGTTTCGCGGTCTCGCAGATGGCGCAGACGTCGCTGCGGTCGATCATCGGCAAGAGTGATCTGGACGATCTGCTGTCGAACCGTGAAAAGCTCAATCAGGGGCTCGAGTTGATGATCGACAGTCCGGCGATCGGGTGGGGCGTGCAGATCGACCGGGTGGAGATCAAGGACGTGTCCCTGCCGGAGACGATGAAGCGGTCGATGGCGCGGCAGGCCGAGGCGGACCGTGAGCGGCGGGCCCGGGTCATCAACGCGGACGCGGAGCTGCAGGCGTCGAAGAAGCTGGCCGAGGCGGCGAAGGAGATGTCGGAGCAGCCTGCCGCCCTGCAACTGCGGCTGTTGCAGACCGTGGTTGCGGTCGCGGCGGAGAAGAACTCCACGCTGGTGCTGCCGTTCCCGGTGGAGCTGCTCCGCTTCCTGGAGCGGGCCCAGCAGCAGCCCCTGCCGCCCGCGGATTCCAGTTCCGCAAAGACGGAAACAGGACAGGACTAGTCCTTACTCGCTGCCCATAACGCAGTTGCGGGCGGTGTTCGCAAACGGAACCGATGGAAGTGGCCAGTGCGAACCCATCGTGTGAAGAGCCTGTGAACGCACCCGTGTTGTCGTGTGCCCGTCCTGAA
Organism: Streptomyces sp. NPDC019890; assembly: GCF_044903445.1. Lineage (NCBI taxonomy): Bacteria > Bacillati > Actinomycetota > Actinomycetes > Kitasatosporales > Streptomycetaceae > Streptomyces > Streptomyces sp. NPDC019890. Next base: position 86,202 of record NZ_JBJDQK010000012.1, read on the forward strand.
GTCGACCTTGTGTGCTACCGATCGGTATCGGAATAGTGGGCGGCTCATCCTCCGTGTCCTGGCACCCCACTTGTCCGGACGCGGCCCCCACAGGAGGTCGATGTTGAAGCACCGACGCATACCCAAGAGGAAAGCGGCAATGGCAGGCGGCGCGGTCGTCGCGCTGGTCGCCGCGGGCGTCACATTCCAGAGTGCGAACGCCAGTGACAACACTGAGCAGTTCACCGCCAAGACACTGTCGGCGATAGCGGCCGGAAACCTTGCCTCCACGCTGAACAAGGACCTGGGTGCCGACGCGGCCGGTACCTACTACGACGCCGACGCCAAGACTCTCGTGGTGAACGTCCTCGACGAGTCCGCGGCCCAGGCCGTGCGCAAGGCGGGCGGCAAGGCGAGAATCGTGGAGAACACCCTCGCCGAGCTGAAGACCGCCCGGCAGACCCTCACCACGAAGGCGACCATCCCCGGCACCTCCTGGGCGGTCGACCCGGTCACCAACAAGGTCGTCGTCACGGCCGACCGTACGGTCAAGGGCGCGCAGCTGACCAAGCTCAGCCAGGTGGTCAAGGGCCTGGGCGGCAAGGCCGAACTGAAGAAGTCCGCCGGGGAGTTCAAGCCCTTCATCGCCGGTGGCGACGCAATCAAGGGCGGCGACGGCCGCTGCTCCCTCGGCTTCAATGTCGTCAAGGACGGCGAGCCGTTCTTCATCACGGCGGGGCACTGCACCGAGGCGATCTCCACCTGGTCCGACAGCAGCGGCAAGGAGATCGGCCAGAACGCGGACTCCAGCTTCCCGGACAACGACTTCGGTCTGGTCAAGTACACCTCGGACGTCGCGCACCCCAGCGAGGTCAACCTCTACAACGGCAGCACGCAGGCCATCACCAAGGCGGGCGAGGCGACCGTCGGCATGAAGGTGACCCGCAGCGGCTCCACCACCCAGGTGCACGACGGTGAGGTCACCGGGCTCGACGCCACCGTGAACTACGGCAACGGCGACATCGTCAACGGCCTCATCCAGACCACGGTCTGCGCCGAGCCGGGCGACAGCGGCGGCTCGCTCTTCGCCGGCGACACGGCGATCGGTCTGACCTCGGGCGGCAGCGGCGACTGCTCATCGGGTGGCGAGACCTTCTTCCAGCCGGTGACGGAGGCACTGTCGGCGTTCGGCGCGGAAATCGGCTGACTGGGGGTTGGCCCCCAGACCCCCGTATGCGACCTTCGGCCGCATGTCCTCAATCGCCGGACAAATTAAGCCTCTCCGGCGATTGAGGCGCTGGGGTCCCCCCACGCCCGCAGGGCGTAGGGGGCGGGTTCGGGGGCGGAGCCCCCGCAATCGGGGTCCGGGGCGGAGCCCCGGGGCTTGGCGGGCGCGGCCCGGCCTCACGCGCGCGGCCCCGCCGCGGTCCCGCCCCCCACCGTCACATCCGCCCCGACCGTCGTCGGCCCGCGGCCGCGGACCAGCCCGCACAGCAGCGTGACCAGCGCCCCGCCCACCGCCCACGCGGCGAGCACCAGCATCGGGCCGCCCGCGCCGTTGCCCTTGAAGTACGCGATCGAGCGTGCCGTGAAGGTGCCCGCGCCCGGCGGCAGCGCGGGTCCGACGGCCCGCCAGAACGTCGGCAGCAGCGGATACGGATACGCGCCGCCCGCGCTCGGGTTGCCGAGGACCACCACAAGCAGGATCGCCAGACCGATGCCGACGACGCCCGCCAGGCCCTGGAGGCCGAGGGTGATCGCCCCGACCGCGAAGACCAGCAGTGAGCCGAGCCCCCACAGCGCCCACACGCTGCCGGGCAGGGCGTCGAGGATGGGGCCCGCGATGACCGTGCCGAGCAGGCCGGCCGCGATCGAGTACAGCAGCAGCACGCCCAGTCTGATCAGGGCGCGCGCCGTGTTGGCGGGCCGGGCGCCCGCGCTGATCGCGAGGCTCGCCGCGCACAGATAGCCGCCCACGCACCAGCCGATGACCAGGTAGAACGACGAGAGTCCGCGGGCGTCGCCCTTGGCGCTCGGGACCACGTCCACGACGGCCACGGTGCGCTGCTGCGCCCTCTCCGTCTGCACGATGACCGCGGTGAGCGCCTGCGCGAGCGAGGCGCCCGAGGCACCGGCAACCAGCAGTTTGTCGGCGGCGCCCCGCGGATCGACGATCAGCGCCCCGTCGACGTCCCGGTTCTTGATCTGCTGCAGCGCGGTCTGCGCGTCCTTCACCGCGCGCGGATCGAGCGGATCGCCGGGCAGTGCCGACAGCCGCCGCACGGCCTGATCGGTGATCTCCGTCCGGGGTGTCACGACGGCCAGCGGGATCTCATGAGGCTTCGGGTTGTGGAAGGCGCCGAGGTACGACGTGATGAAGGCGAGCTGGAGCGCCAGCACCCCGATGACCAGGACGGCCGCCCGCACACTCACGGCGTCCTTGATCTCGGCGAGGAAACCCTGACGAGGATCACGCGGACTGCCAGGCCCACGGGGGCTGTCAGCTGACTGGGTCATGGGCCCCACGCTCCGTGTCGCATGGTGTTTACGCAGGTGGGAGGGGTCCGAATGGCTGATGGAACATGTATCGCACGAATGTTCGAAACTTGGTCTATGGTGGAGGTGGGGGAGGTGAGACGGACTGATCCAGGAGGTGCAGGTGCCCGGGTTCACGCATCTGCACACCGTTTCCGGGTTCTCCCTGCGGTACGGGGCATCGCACCCGGAGCGGCTTGCCGAGTGCGCCGCCGAGCGGGGCATGGACGCCCTCGCGCTGACCGACCGCGACACCGTCGCGGGCACGGTCCGCTTCGCGAAGGCCTGTGCCCGGGCCGGGGTGCGCCCGCTGTTCGGCGTCGACCTCGCGGTGGGGGAACGGGTCCGCGAGGAGGGGCCGACCGAACGGCGGCGTACCCCGGTGCGCGGCGGGGCGTTCGTGGACGAGTCCGCTCCCCGTACGGTCTTCCTCGCCGAATCCCGGGAGGGCTGGGCCGAGCTGTGCCGACTGGTGACCGCCGCCCATGCGACCGGCGGCGGCCCGCTGCTGCCCTGGGACGACAACCACGGCGAGAGGCTGACCGTGCTGCTCGGACCGGCGTCCGAGATCGGTCGGGCGCTCACCGCGGGACGCCCCGACCGCGCGGCCGCGCTGCTTGTGCCCTGGCGAGAGATTTACGGCGACCGGCTGCGCCTCGAGGTGGTGCACCACGGCCTCAAGGGCACCGGACCCGGCTCGCTGCGGCACGCCGCCCGCACCCTCGGCTTCGCCGCCGAACAGGGCGTACGGGCCGTGCTGACCAATGCCGTCCGGTACGCCGACCCGGGGCAGGGCCCGGTCGCCGACGTCCTCGACGCGGCTCGCCGCCTGGTCCCGATCGACCCGCGCAAGGGGCTCGACAGCGGGGAGCGCTGGCTCAAGGAACCGGCCGCGATGGCCCGTACCGCCGAGCGGGTTGCCGAGGCCGCCGGCTTCCGCCGGGACACCGCGCACCGGCTGCTCACGATGACGGAGGAGACGGCGGCAGCGTGTCTGATCGACCCCGAGGACGATCTGGGGCTCGGCACCGTCCACTACCCGGAGCCGCATCTGGTCGGCGCCGGGCGGCGCACCCCGCAGCGGGTGCTGGCCTCCCGCGCCGCCGCCGGAATGGTGCTGCGCGGCTACGACGGCCGCCGTGAGTACTGGGAGCGGATGCACCGGGAGCTGGACATCATCGCCTACTGGGGCTACGCCTCCTATTTCCTGACGGTCGCCCAAGTCGTGGACGACGTACGGAAGATGGGCATCAGAGTCGCGGCACGCGGCTCCGGAGCCGGCTCGCTCGTCAACCATCTCCTCGGCATCGCGCACGCCGACCCCGTCGAACAGGGGCTGCTGATGGAGCGCTTCCTCTCCACGCGCCGCTCCGTGCTGCCCGACATCGACATCGACGTGGAGTCCGCCCGCCGTCTCGAGGTCTACCGCGCGATCATCGGCCGCTTCGGCGAGGAGCGGGTCGCGACCGTCGCCATGCCCGAGACCTACCGGGTGCGCCATGCGGTACGGGACGTGGGCGCCGCGCTCTCCATGGACCCGGCCGAGATCGACAGGATCGCCAAGTCCTTCCCGCACATCCGCGCCCGCGATGCCCGCGCCGCCCTGGAGGAGCTGCCCGAACTGCGCGAACTGGCGGGGGAGTTTCAGCGGGAAGGGGACACGTACGGACGACTGTGGGAGCTGGTCGAGGCGCTGGACGCGCTGCCGCGGGGCGTCGCCATGCACCCGTGCGGAGTGCTGCTCTCGGACGCCACGCTCCTTGCGCGTACGCCGGTGATGCCCACCAGTGGCGAGGGTTTCCCCATGTCGCAGTTCGACAAGGACGACGTGGAGGACCTCGGGCTGCTCAAGCTCGACGTCCTGGGGGTGCGGATGCAGTCGGCGATGGCACACGCGGTCGCCGAGCTGCGGCGGGCGACCGGGCAGGAGCTCGACCTCGACGACCCGCGGCAGGTGCCGCCGGGCGACCCGGCGACGTATCAACTCATCCGGTCCACCGAGACGTTGGGCTGTTTCCAGATCGAGTCGCCGGGCCAGCGGGACCTGGTAGGCCGGCTTCAGCCCGCCACCTTCGACGACCTGGTCGTCGACATCTCGCTCTTCAGGCCGGGGCCGGTCGCGGCCGACATGGTGCGGCCGTTCATCGAGGCCCGGCACGGCCGGGCGCCCGTCCGCTATCCGCATCCCGACCTGGAGGGGCCGCTGAAGGAGACGTACGGAGTGGTCGTCTTCCATGAGCAGATCATCGAGATGGTGAACATCATGACCGGCTGCGGCCGGGGCGAGGCCGACCGGGTGCGGCGCGGGCTCTCCCACCCCGAGTCGCAGGGGGAGATCAAGGTCTGGTTCGCACAGCATGCGGAGGCCAGGGGGTACACGCCCGAAGTCATCGCCCGCACGTGGGAGATCATCGAGGCATTCGGCTCGTACGGCTTCTGCAAGGCGCACGCGGTGGCCTTCGCCGTGCCGACGTATCAGTCGGCCTGGCTCAAGGCGCACCATCCGGCGGCCTTCTACGCCGGGCTGCTCACGCACGACCCCGGGATGTATCCGAAGCGGCTGCTGCTGGCGGACGCACGGCGGCGCGGGGTGCCGGTGCTGCCGCTGGATGTGAACCGGTCGACGGTCGGACACCGCATCGAACTGGTGTCTGATAATTGGGGTATCCGGCTGGCACTCGCGGATGTGTACGGCATCAGTGAGGCGGAGGCGGCCCGGATCGAAGCCGGGCAGCCGTACGCCTCGCTGCTCGACTTCTGGCAGCGGGCCCGCCCGGGGCGGCCCGTCGCCGAACGGCTCGCCCAGGTCGGCGCGTTGGACGCGTTCGGTGCGAACCGCCGTGATCTGCTGCTGCATCTCGCGGAGTTGCACCGTACGCAGCGGGGAGCCGGGGCGTACGGAAACCAACTCCCCCTGGGCGAAGCGGGGAAGACCTCGCCCATCGGACTGCCCGACCTGAACGAAGCGGAACGGCTCAGCGCCGAGCTGGGTGTCCTCTCCATGGATGCCTCGCGCAATCTGATGAGCGATCACCACGCCTTCCTGGCGGAGCTCGGCGTGCACAGCGCGCAGCGGCTGCGGTCGGCGAAGCACGGCGAGACCGTACTGGTCGCGGGCGCGAAGGCGGCCACCCAGACACCGCCGATCCGGTCCGGCAAGCGGGTCATCTTCACCACGCTCGACGACGGCACGGGCCTGGTCGACCTCGCCTTCTTCGACGACAGCCACGCCGCGTGCGCGTACACCGTCTTCCACTCCTGGCTGCTGCTGGTACGCGGGGTGGTGCAGCGGCGCGGGCCGCGCAGCCTCAGCGTGGTCGGCGCGGCGGCATGGAATCTGGCGGAGCTGGTGGAGCTGCGGCGTACGGGCGGTCTTGACGCGGTCGCGGCGCGGCTGGCGGAGGTCCCGACCGAGGCGGCCCCGGCCGACAGCGGCCGCCGTATCCAGCTCGCCACGGGATATGAGCTGAACCCCTGGGCGGATCTCCAGCCGGCGGGCGAGCAACAGGGCGGCACCGGAAGGAAGTTGTGGCACCAGAGCCCGGGGAGCGCGGGATGATCCTCTACGTACGTTTCCGGCCGGCCCCGATGCATGAGACGGGCGGGGTCGAGGCGGCGCTGCCCGCGCTGCTCGGTCTGGCCGAGGACATCAGCCCCGTGGTGCAGGCGCTCCCGCCGGACGCCGCGCTCCTCGATGTGCGCGGCGCCGAGCGGTACTTCGGGCGGGACGCCGGCCAGCTCGGCTCGCTGCTGCGGGTGCGTGCGCTCGCCCACTGCGGGGTGGAGTGCGCGATCGGGGCAGGGCCGAACCCGATGCTGGCCAGGATGGCGGCACGGGAGGCCGGGCCCGGCACGACCCTGGTGGTGACGGACGGCGAGGTGGCCGGATTCCTGGCCGGCAAACCGGTCGCCGCGCTGGACGGCGTGGGGGCGACGACGGCCCGCACCCTGTGTGCGTACGGCCTCGACTCCATCAGCAAGGTCGCCGCCGCGCCGCTCGCCGTGCTCCAGCGGATCGTCGGCGCGCGAGCCGGGCGCGAGCTGTGGCAGCGGGCGCACGGCATCGACCGCACGCCGGTCGTCCCGAACGCCGCGGCGCGTTCGGTCGCTGCCGAACGGGCCTTCGGCCGCGACGAGCTGGACCCCGTACGACACCGCCGGGCGCTGCTCTCGATCGCCGAGGAGCTGGGCATGAGGATGCGCGGCGAGGGTCAGGTGTGCCGTTCGCTGACCCTCACGGTGCGGTACGCGGACCGGTCCACGACCACGCGGTCGCGCACCCTGCGCGAGCCGACCGCCCACTCCGCGACGCTCACCGGTACCGCGTACCGGATCCATGAGTCGCTGGGCCTGCAGCGGGCCCGGGTGCGGAGCCTCGCGCTGCGCGCCGAGGATCTGACACCTGTCGAACAGGCGGCGCGGCAGCTGACGTTCGACCCCGCGGACGAACGGGCGCGCAGGATCGAGGCGGTGGCGGACCGGGCGCGGGCGAGGTTCGGGCCGGGGGCTGTGGTGCCGGGCTCACTCGCGGCATGAGGCCCGCGGTAACGCCTGCCATGCCTTTACGTAGCACCCGCTATTGACACGTATTCAGTTTTTACCGACACGTAACTTCCAATCCACGGTTACTCGTGCGTAAGTTGTCGTGAGCACCGCCAAACCAATCCAGCCATCGCTACTCCCCTTGAGCCGCAAGGAGATTGCTCGATGCTGTCATGGAAGCGTGCGCTCAGACCGGTCGCAGCCTTGCTGTTGGCCGCCTGCGCCACTCTCACCCCCTCAGTCGCCGCGCAGGCCGATTCAGCCACTGAATCGGCCGTCGACTCGGCACCCCACAGCGGTTGGAACAACTACTCCTGCAAGCCCTCCGCCGCCCATCCCCGTCCCGTCGTCCTCGTCCACGGCACCCTCGGTAACTCCGTGGACAACTGGCTCGCACTCGCCCCGTACTTGGTGAACCGCGGATACTGCGTCTTCAGCCTCGATTACGGGCAGCTCCCCGGAGTGCCCCTCTTCTACGGCCTCGGCCCGATCGACAAGTCGGCAGAGCAGCTCGACACGTACGTCGACAAAGTGCTCACAGCGACCGGCGCATCCAAAGCGGATCTCGTCGGCCACTCCCAGGGCGGCCTGATGCCGCGCTACTACCTCAAGTTCCTGGGCGGGGCGGACAAGGTGAACGCGCTGGTGGGCCTCGGACCCGACAACCACGGCACGACGCTGAGCGGTTTCGCGAAGCTGCTGCCGTACTTCCCCGGCGCGGAGGATCTGCTCAACGCCGCAACCCCGGGGCTGGCCGACCAGGTGGCCGGCTCCGCCTTCCTGACCAAACTCAACGCGGGCGGCGACACCGTGCCCGGCGTGCGCTACACGGTCATCGCCAGTCGGTACGACGAGGTCGTAACCCCTTACCGTACGGCGTACCTGGAGGGACCGAACGTACGGAACGTCCTGCTGCAGGACCTGTGTGCGGTCGACCTGTCGGAGCATCTGGCGATAGGGCTGTTCGACCGGATTGCATTCCACGAGGTGGCGAACGCCCTTGATCCGGCGCACGCCACCCCGACGAATTGCGCGTCAGTCTTCAGCTGACGCTGGTGCCTGGTGCCTGGTGGACGGTCAGCGGCTGCGACGGCCGCTGACCGTCGCCTTGCGCCGGGCGGCCCCGAACATCGCGGCGGCACCGAGTGCGAGGGCGGCGGCACCGCCGATGGCGATGTACGAGGTGTTGCTGTCACCGCCGGTCTCGGCGAGGTTCTCAGTACTGGCGCCGGGCTGGGAGGCGCTGTTGGCCTCGGGAGCGTTGGGAGCTTCGGGGGCCGGAGCCTCGGCCTTGGTGCTGTGGTCCCCGCCATGCCCGTTGTGATCGACGGTGGACTTGTCCGCGTTGTCCGCGATCTCCTTCTCGGAGGGGGCGGACGCCGTCGGAGCGGCGGAGCCGGCGCCGCCGTTGTCCTGGCCGAAGACCACGTCGGAGCAGGTGTAGAAGGCCTCGGGCGAGTCCGAACGCTGCCAGATCGAGTAGATCAGATGCCGCCCGGACTTCTTCGGGACGGCGCCGTCGAAGACGTACTCACCGTTCACCAGCTTGGGGTTGGTGACCTTCGCGAACGGCTTCCCCTCCAGGTCCGACCACTTCAGCGGCTTCGTCGGGTCGTAACCGTCCTTGGTGAGGTACAGCTCGAAGGAGCCCTTGTGCGGGGCGGTCGCCTTGTAGTGGAAGGTGTGATTGCCGGACGCAAGCTTGGACGACGGCCAGTCGGCCCGCGGCAGATCGAGCCCCTTGTACTTGTCCCGTCCCGCGCTGCACAGCTTGCCGTCCGGGATCAGCTGCTTGTGATTGCCCGCGGCGTTGGCGATGTTGACTTCGTTCCAGTCGTAGAAGGCCTGCGTCCCGCTGGCCGCGACCGCCGCCTTGCACGCCGCGGAGTCCGGGCTCTCCGGCCCCTCGGAAAAACAGGCGGACACCCGGCTGACCGGGTCGGTCATCGACCCGTGCGCAACGGCCGGCGCGGCGGCGAGCCCGACGATGGCGAGCGGCGCGATGCCGAGGGCGGCGACCGTGGTGACCTTACGGCGGCGAGCGGTCATGGTGACGTACTCCTTCAAGAGCGGCGTGTGGGGGGTCCAGAGCCGTGTTCGAAGGAGCGGCGCGGCCCCCCGTAGGACTACGGCACCGAGCCTTCGAACGGGCTCCGGCGCTCAGCAAGCTAGCCGCTCGGAAGGCTGAAATCGCCTGCTGGGAGGGGGTGATGGCGATCCTTATGCTGCGTTTAAGGAGGCGCTAAGAGGGGGCTCAGGAAGCGGCAGCGCTGAGGGGGCCGGCCCGCTGGTCAGGGCGGGGTCATCGTCCGTAGTTGTCCAGGGAGGACCGCCTCGTGTTGGCGGCGGTGGCTCCCAGTCTGGCTCCCCTTGTGGCTCCCCGAGCAGGGAGCAGCGAGTGAGGCACCAGCCACACCAAGATCATCCCCTGTGGTGGGGTGGCTCTGGGCGACGTCTCGCGGAATCCGCTGGTGCGACGCAGCTTCGGCGTCAAGAATCGCCGGATGCATGAAGTGAAGCTGTCCGATGGGATCATCACTCTGTCGCCGCTGCGCCTGGACGATGTGAAGGTCCATCTCACGGGGGAGGATGAGCTGCTGGTTCGCTGGCTCAACGGTGGTCCCGGCACGCGCGAGGGCGTTGAAGCGTACTTCCAGCACTGCTGGGAACAGTGGGACACTGCCGGGCCGCTCCGCGCTTTTGGCATCCGGGTAGGCGCCGACGAGGCGCTCGCGGGGACGATCGACTTGCGGTTCACAGGGGAGGGCTTGGCTCCCGGCCAGGTGAATGTCGCCTACGGCCTCTATCCGTCATGGAGGGGGCGTGGCCTGGCTACCCGCGCGGTCCTCCTGGCGTCCCAGTACGCGGCCAGTGAGGGTGGGGAGGAGGCGGTGATCCAGGTGGAGCCGGAGAATCCCGCATCCGCCGCCGTCGCGCGGCGGGCAGGATTCACCCCCGGCAAGCAGCCGCACAGCAAGGACGGCACACGGTTCCACTGGTACATCCGGGACCTGCGCGTCGCTCTCCAGTGATGATGGGAACGTGTGAAGTCCGGCCAGTGTCGCTCTTCGTTCCCCAGCTGCTCAGGGTTTCGAGCCGGGCGTCGGAGGCCGCTCGTCTTGGCGGCTCCTGAACGGAGGGGTCCCACCTAGGTGGCTTGGACTCAAGGGGAGGCGAGGCTCGCGCGTGCTGCGGCCATGAAGGCGATCTTGTGTTCCTCGAGGTGCTCGTTGACCTCGACGTCGCCGATCTCTCGCCACACCGCCTGGTTGAGTGCCCGACCGTATATGTGCACAGGGGCGTGCAGGTCCGCGTCGCTGAGCAGCACGAGGTGCCGTTCAGCGATCCAGAGCCTGGTCATGGCACCCGAAGCGGTACTGTTCCAGTCTTCGTCATCGCCCCAAGCCTCGGGACGGCTGTAGGCCGCCCGTTCGGCATCCTGGGCGCAGGCGATGAAGTCCTTGATCGCCTGCATCTGCTCTGCTCGGCGCGCCTCGCAGGTGGCTGCTGCCTGGCGGCGTTCCTCCAGCCGTTCGGCGGAGCGCTGAGTGGCGCGCTGGGAGAGCGCCGTCAGGCCGCCGCCGAGGGCGACGCCTGCGAGTGAAAAGATCGGTGCCCACACTTCCATCGCCACGCGGCGCCCCCTACGACAAGTCCTTGTGCATCAGCGTGCACATGGTCTCGTACCGGAGCAGTGAGGCAGATCAGCGCCGACGTCCGGCGCCTGGACGTCCCAGGCGTCCGGTCGGCGACCGTGGGCCAGGTAGCCCAGTCGCTCGTACAGGGCCGCCCGGGCCCGTGGTCCTGGCAGGTCAAGGCGCCATATCGGCGGTAGGCACGTAAGTCACGTAGCGCTGTGGTCCCGGAGTGGGGTTAGCACGAGGCTGGCGACGCAGTCGGGCAGGGGCATGGGGGCTGGGCACGTTTCCGTGTATGCCGACGTGGCGGGGTACGAGATCGCGTGACGACGGCCGATGGGGAGGGGAGACGCCGGCTCCTGGCCGAGGCCAGGGATGTCGCGCCGCACTGTGGACTGGGGTGCTGGCGTTGCCTTTTGCCCGGTGGGCTACGCTGTGCGGCCATGAATACCGGGACGGCATTGCGCCACACACGGATTGGTGACCCGGTGCTCTTCTGAGCGCCGTACGGGCCGGTGCGGGCCCGCTGTTTGATCGAGGATCTTGCGCTGCTGCGCGGGCTCCGCCTCCGTCGTGTTGATCACAGGCTTGATACATCAACCACGACAGGAGAATTCATGCCCACCAAGACGTTGCAGATTCCCACCACGGATGGCCAGGCCGACGCCTTCGCCGCCTTCCCCGACCGCGGCGAGCGGCACCCAGGGGTGCTGATGTACGCGGACGGCTTCGGCATCCGGCCCGTGCTGCGGGAGATGGCCCGCGAACTGGCCGGGCACGGGTACTACGTGCTCGTCCCCAACCTCTTCTACCGGCACGGCCCGGCACCGGTGATCGAACTTCCCGAGCACATCGGAGAAGAGGTCCGGCCCGCGTTCATGGCCCAGTTGATGCCCTTGATCGAGGCGCACACCGCCGAACGTGTCCTGAGCGACGCCGACGCCTACCTCAGGTTCCTCACCACCCAGCCCGAGGTCGCCGCCGGACCGGTCGCGGTGACCGGCTACTGCATAGGCGGCCTCCTGGCGATGCGCACCGCCGCGGCCCACCCCGACCAGGTGGCCGCCCTCGCCGCATTCCACGGCCCCGTGGGCGCGGACGGGCCCGACGCCCTCGCCGAGATCACCGCCCAGGTCCACTTCGGCCATGCCGAAAGCGACCTGACGCCCGAAGCCCTGGGCGAGCTCAACCGGGCCCTGGACGCCGCGAAGGTCGACTACACCTCCGAGATCTACCCTGGCACCGTCCACGGGTTCACCATGTCCGACACCGACGCCTTCGACCCCGCCGGACTACAGCGCCACTGGGACCGCCTGGTCCCCCTCCTCGACCGCACACTGGCCAACAGCTGAGGCTCCGGCTCGGAAACCAAACCTGAAGTACACGGCTGCGACCAGCAGACAGCGCGGCGGGTCACACCGATGTCGGCATGGCCGTGGCCCACTTGGCCACCGAACGCTGGATGGCCGACGAGCAGGCCGACTTCGTCTGGGAGCTTTCGGCTGGCGTGGCGGAATTGCTCGCCGTCGCCGCCGGGGCGTTCGGCGCGAGCGGGGCATCCCAGGCTCAGTCACGTTCCTGGCGGAGGGCAGTGATCTCCTCGCGAGCCATGAGCAGGTCGGACTTCAGGCTCGCCGGGCTGGCCTGGCAACCGTCTGATCGTGCGACGACAGGTTCGTGTTCCTGCTGGCGGATGGCCGCTTCAACGTGCTCGCGTACGCCTTCGGCATAGACGAGCCAGGTTGAGACCTTCGCGGTGCGGGCAACTGTGGTGAAGGTGATGGGCTCGCCGTCGGCCAGCATTCTCTGGACGGCGTCCACGACTCGCTGCCGTTTTTGGGGGCTGTCGGCCCTGCGCGCCTGGCGCGACTCCGTCACCTACTCGATCCTGGAGCGCGAGTGGGAGGCTGCTCCAGGCTGAGCAGCGGTGGGAGCGGTGGGAGCGGTGGGAGCGGTGGGAGCGGTGGGAGCGGTGGGAGCGGTGGGCAGAATCGCCTGACCCGCGCCATGGGCGCACGACTTCAGCAGCCGAGGGAGAGTTCCCGCGTGAGTGATCAGCTCGACCAGCTCAAGAAGCCGTTCCTGTACGTCGTCGTCTGCGCGGCCGGGATCGCCGGGGATGTCGGCAAGCTCATCACCGCGGCCCAGGAACAGAACTGGGACGTGGGCCTCGTCGCGACCCCACCAACGCTCGGCTTCATCGACGTCCAGACGGTGGAGGCCCAGACCGGCTACCCGATCCGCTCGGCTTGGCGCAGCCCCGGCGACCCGCGCCCGTTGCCGCCGGCAGATGCGATCGCGGTGGCTCCCGCCACCTTCAACACCATCAACAAGTGGGCGTCCGGAATCTCGGACACCCTGGCGCTGGGCATCCTGTGCGAGGCGTACGGCTTCGGCATCCCCACTGCCGTACTGCCCTATCTGAACGCGGCCCAGGCTGCGCACCCCGCGTATGGGCAGAGCCTGGAGCGGCTGCGGAGGATGGGCGTTTTGATCGGCGACTACGAGCCCTATCAACCCGAGGCGGGAGGTAGCGCTGATCACTTCCGCTGGGAGCAGGCACTGGAGCTGCTGGAACCGCAAGTGCGGTAGGGCGCTAACGCCGAGCGCACGGTGCCTGCCGCACAGCATGTCGGTCCTGGAGGACCCCGTCAGCGTGTGCCCGCCTCGATGGGGGCGGATCACGCGGCCGAGGTGGCGGCGTGGCGGTGCCCAGTGCGGGGCGTCATCACTACCGGCCGCGGTGATCGAGCAGATCCGTCAACTTGCCCCGGTGGGCGAGGACTTCCAGCTCGTCCAGGGCCTGGACCGCATGCTTCGCCGCCTCCGGGTCGCGGGCGGCGAGCCCGCTCGCCTCGAACTCGTCCTCGTCCAGACGCAGCACCGACAAACCGTCCGCCGACACCCACAGATCGAGGTCCAGGTCCTCGACGGTCAGCTCGTCGCCGTCCAGCGTGGCGGGGCGGGTGATGTCGCAGTACCAGCCCTTCAGCGTGCCGTCGCCGGCGCGGACCTCCTTCACCGAGTACCAGCGGTTGCGCCAGTAGTGCTCGGTGAAGACATCGCCCGCCTCGAAGCGTACGAAGCCGAAGTCGCGCGTCCCCTCGCCCGCCCACGGCGCGCGCACCGTCACCTGGGTGCCGTCGTCCGCGAGCAGCTCGGCGGAATAGCGGATCTTGGTCCGGCCGGCCTTGACCAGGACCACCTCAACCAAGCGTGCGGACATGCCGTACCTCCGTAGCGCAGATCTCGTAACGAGCGCACGGTACGTGCCCGCAGGGTCGTGTCGCCTCCTCATTTCCCACGAGGGGGGAGAGCGGCTGGGGGACAATCGGCGGGTGACCTTGAACATCGCCATCGACTTTGATGCGGCTGTCGCTCCGTACGAGCAGCTGCGCAGCCAGATCTCCGAACAGGCCAGGTCGGGCGTGCTGCCCGTGGGCTACCGGCTGCCGACCGTACGCGGCCTCGCGGAGGACCTCGGTCTCGCCGCCAACACTGTCGCCAAGGCGTACCGCGCGCTGGAGGCCGACGGTGTGATCGAGACGCGCGGCCGCAATGGGACGTTCATCGCGGCGGCGGGGGATGCGGCGGTGCGGCAGGCTGCGGTGGCCGCGGCGGCGTATGCCGAGCAGGTGCATCGGCTCGGCCTCACGCGTGCCGACGCGCTGTCGGCGGTGCAGGATGCGCTGCGCGCGGCGTACGGGGGTTGACGCGTAGGCCTTTCGCCACGGACCCCCCTACGCTCAAAATGAGCCCGTCAGAGGTACAGGCCCGCGTCCGCGCCGTCGTGTTGCGGGGGCACCGACGCCGGGGTGTTGCCGCGGCGCAGTGCGTACAGCTCCGCCAGCGTCGCGCCCTCTCGGCCGACGCCCTCCTCCGTACCCAGCCAGTTCACCGACTCCTTGCGGGTCAGCGCGCCCACCTCGATGCGGGCCAGACAGCGGCCCGGGCGGACCACGGCGGGGTGCAGTCGCTCCAGGTCCTCGTTGGTCGTCACGCCCACCAGGACGTTGCGTCCCTGGCCGAGCAGGCCGTCCGTGAGGTTGAGCAACCGCGACAGCGCCTGGCCCGCGGTGTGCTTGGCCTCGCCGCGGATCAGTTCGTCGCAGTCCTCAAGGAGAAGCAGCCGCCAGCGGCCCTTCGACGTGCCCTCGTCCTCGCCGATCGCGATGTCCATCAGATAGCCGACATCGTTGAAGAGCCGCTCCGGGTCGAGTACGCAGTCGACCTGGCACCAGTCCCGCCAGGAACGGGCCAGCGTGCGCAGCGCGGAGGTCTTTCCGGTGCCGGGCGGGCCGTGCAGCAGGAGCAGCCGGCCCGCGATGTCGTCCGGCGTCACCTTCATCAGGCGGTCCATCGCGTCGGCCACCGGCGCCGTGTAGTTGGGCTTGACCTCGTCCCAGGTCCCGGCGGCGATCTGGCGCGTCGTGCGGTGCGGACCGCGCCGCGGCGACACGTACCAGAACCCCATGGTGACGTTCTCCGGCTGCGGTTCGGGCTCGTCGGCGGCGCCGTCCGTCGCCTGTTTGAGCACCTTCTCGGCGAGCTCGGAGGTGACCGCGGTGACCGTGACGTCGGCGCCGCGGTTCCAGCGGGAGATGAGCAGCGTCCAGCCCTCGCCCTCGGCGAGGGTGGCGCTGCGGTCGTCGTCGCGGGCGGAGCGCAGCACGGAGGCGGCGGGCGGCAGCAGGGTGGCGCCGGGCTTGACTCGGTCGATGGTGGAGCTGTGGGAGTACGGCTGCTCGCCCGTCGCGAAACGGCCGAGGAACAGCGCGTCGACGACGTCCGAAGGTGAATCGCTGTCGTCGACGTTGAGCCGGATCGGCAGTGCGTCCTGAGGCTTGGCAGACATGCGCCCATGATCCGGCACGCTGCCGCCGAGCGCACGGTGTTTTGACCGGTGGCGCGCCCAGGGGCGGCCGGCGGGTCCGGCCGCGCGGGAGGCACCTTCGGGCCCGGCCGTGCCAGGGCCCCGTTCGGGCCCGGCCGCCCCTGGGGCCCGCTCCGGTTCGGCCGTGCCCCGGGTTCCTTCCCGCATCAGCCGCCGGCCCGGCGGATCAGGCTCCCGACCCGACGCGCCCGGCGCACCACGGCGTAGCCCTTGGTGAGCGCCCGGTCCTTGGCGAAGTTGCGGGCGATCGACCGGCCTTCGATCAGCCGCTCGAACTCCTCGATGCCGGTGCTGCGCCGCACGGTCACCCGCTGCAGGGCGTACGGCCCCTGCCGGGGCAGGGCGAGAGCGTTGCCCACGGCGAGCGACTGCGCGAAACCCGCGGCCCGGACCGTACGCCGCACCCGGCGGCTGGAGTACCCGTACGGATAGGCGAAGGAGACCGGCAGGGCACCCAGTTCGTCGCCCACGATGTCCCGGCAGCGGATGGTCTCGTGGCGCAGCCGGTCGTCGTCGAGCTGGTCCAGCTGCGGATGGGTGTGGGTGTGCCCGCCGATCTCCATTCCGGCCGCGGCCAGTTCGCGCACCTGGTCCCAGTCGAGCATGGTGTCGAGCGCGCCGCCTTCGTCGTACGGGCCGCGCAGCCAGCCTGTCGAGACGAAGAGTGTCGAGGCGAAGCCGTGCTTGGCGAGCACGGGGAGAGCGTGCCGGTGCACGCCCTCGTAGCCGTCGTCGAAGGTGATCAGCACCGGGCGGCGTGGCAACGGCCGGCCGCCGCCCGACCGCCAGGCGTCGCCCAGCTGTGCGGTGGTGAGGGGGGTGAACCCGCGCTCGCCGAGCAGTTCGAGCTGCTCGGCGAACGCGTCGGGCGAGACGGACAGGCCGTGGGTGGCCTCGGCCGTCCGGTGCCCGATGGCGTGGTACATCAGAATGGGTACGGGCTGACTCACGCAGGCTCACCTCGCGCGTCCGACGCGGGGACTACGAGTCTCGAGGGCACCGGCTCGGACGGCAGGACCGATTTCGAGGGAGCCGCGCCCGACCGGGCCCGGCCGTCCACGATCGGTCCCGACGAGAACGTCACGCCGCCACCGCGCGCCCGCACGCTCCCCACCACATAGCCGCCCGCCGCCACCGCGACCCCCGCGACGATCGCGGCCGCCCGGCCCGCGCCGCCCCGGCGACCGAGCAACGCGTCGCGCAGCCCGCGCGCGACTCCGGCCGGGAGCACCCGCGTGGTGTACCGGCGCTCGGACTCGAGCCCCTTGTCCGCGCCCACGCTTTTGGCCACGAGCGCCTTGGACAGGCCCTCCGCGTAGGTGCGGGTGCGGAAGTACCCGAACCGTTCACGCGCGGCCGGGACCTTGTGGTGGATCACTGCGCGGTCGTCGATCAGCAGAACCGCGTCCGGCAGCGCCTTGGTGAGCCGGATGCACAGCTCGGTCTCCTCGCAGCCCAGCGGGCGTTTGTCGCCGTCGCGCCCGATCCCGGTGGCGAAGCCGCCCGACGCGTCGAATGCGCTGCGCCGGAAGGAAGCGTTCCCTCCCAGCACATTGCGCACCCGCACCTTGCCGCGCGGCAGTCCCCGGTACGTACAGCCGACGACCCAGTCGAACTCCTCGGGGAACCAGCGGGGCCTGTGCCCGGATGCCCACGCCGCCTTCGTCCGCCCGCCGACGGCCATCACCCGTGGTTCGTCGTACCCCTCGGCGAAGTACCGCAGCCAGTCGCGCTCGGCCACGGCGTCGTCGTCCAGGAAGGCGACGAACTCGCCGCGGGCGGCGGCGATCCCGGTGTTGCGGCCCGCGGAGAGGCCGCGGGGGCCCGCGTTCGCGAGCACCCGCACCTTCTCGCCGTCGGCGGCAGGTTCACCCTGCTCGCCGTACTCCCGGTACTCCTCGGTGAGCCGGTCCAGAAGCGCCGGATTGTGGTCCACGACGAGCAGCGTCTCCAGAGCCGGCAGCGACTGACTCCGTACGGAGTCGACCGCCGCGAGGATGTCCTCCCAGCGGTCCTCCGTATAGACGCAGATCACCACGGAGAAGCGTCGGTCGCTCAAGACACCTCTCCCCGCGGAATCCTGAGGCTCAGCGCGGCCTCACGGCGGCGCTGGGCGCGGCTCACGCCCTTCTCCTTGAGGATCACTCTGAGGACCCGCAGCCCGTCCCGTACGGCGCTGAGGTTGCTGACGCCGTGGATGCGGAGGTACTCGTGGCTGGGGACCTCCTGCACGCGCAGTCCGGCCTTGACGACCCGGACGTTCATCAGGGTCTCTATCTCGAAGCCCGTGCAGTCCAGGGTGATCTTGTCCAGGCAGTGCTTCCAGAAGGCGTTGTATCCGTAGCAGAGGTCGGTGTAGCGGGCTCCGAACTTGGCGTTGACGATGGTGCACAGGACCCAGTTGCCGAACTTGCGGATGGGGGTCATGTCGTCGGTGCCGCCGCCGTTGGCGAAGCGGGAGCCCTTGGCGAAATCGGCGCCCGAGACAAGGGCCGAGACATAGGAGACGATCTCCTGGCCGTCGGCCGAGCCGTCCGCGTCGACCATCACGATGATGTCGCCCGTGCAGGCGGCGAATCCGCTGATGAGGGCATCCCCTTTGCCCTTGCCGACCTGCTTGACGACCTTGACGTCCGGCCACAGCTCACGGGCGACCTGAACGGTGTTGTCGCTCGAATTCCCGTCCACCAGCACGACTTCATGAATCCAGTCGGGCAGGGTCTTGAAGACGTACGGAAGATTTTCCGCCTCATTCATGGCGGGGATCACGACGCTCACGGGCGGAGTGATCGCGAGATGCGAGGAGATCGGCCGGTACGGATGGGACAGGCGGCCGACTTCCTTTGCCGGAGCTTCCGCCGCGGCCGTTCTTTCGGAAGTTCCCCCCTGCTGCGACGGTTCGGTGAACTGATCTTGCCCCGGAGCGGCCGGGCGCAGGACTGAGCTCATGAGTCTGTTTCCCTCTCCACCGGTGGACCGCCCGCCCCCGGGCAGTCCGGATGAGTTTCCGGTTCGAAAGGGGGGTTCTTCTCACCCCGCCCATGACGGCAAGCGGCTCCGTTCTCGGTGGGTGAGCTGGCAAAACTGGCCGCGCGGCGTACGGCTCGGATTGAGCGCGAAAACCGAGCACGGCACCCCCCTACCGCGCTCCGCTCCGAAGCCATCGCGGCGCTTGAGCCCTCCCCTGGAGCCGCTTTGCGTGATGGTCCGTTGCGGGTGGATGTACGACGGTATTGATGAATAGGACTGTATGACAAGACCTGGGACGGGGACTCACCTTTTTACTTTTTTGATACTGATTCGTCCTTGGATGCGAACAGTCCGGATCTGCCTGTCTTGATCCCTTTCATCCAGCGGTCGGCTGTATTGATGTGTTCTGTATTCCGGATTCGCCGTCCCAGTGCCCAGAGGAAGAGCAGTGCGGTGATCACCACGACGGCCGTGATGCCCCGGTCGACCGTCAGAAGACGTGGCGACGACAGTGATTGGGCCACTGCCAGATCGATGGCGACCGCGCCGCCCGCGGCCACGGCTGCCCTGGCCGCCGGGTCCAGTCGGGGAAGAGCGGCGGCAAGGCCGCAGGCCGGTCCCGCGAACAGGAGGAAGAGAACGAACGGAGCGCGCAGCGGCGACTGAACGCCGGCCAGCGCCAGTGCGACTCCCACCCCCGAGACGGCGCACGCGCCGCCGGCGAGCATCGGCGGCAGATTTTTCACGACTGCCAACGGCATGTCTTTGATCGTCGGCATGGCCGACTTGCCCCCAAGGTGCCGGATGTTCCGGTTGCTGACCCTCCATGCTGCGCAGTGTGTGACGCACCGTCAAGAAGCCTTACGGAAACATTCTTGGCATGGACACTTCCAGTGAAGTATGGGCGCTGCTACGAAAGTTGTGGCAGAGATCCTGCTAAAGGGAGGTTCCATGAAACTGTCCCGAATCACGGCATTCTCGTCCTCACTCCTCCTCGGCGTCGTCCTCGCTCTCACCGGCGCCGGCCAGGCTCAGGCCACGGACACCGCTCTCGCCCTTGACTACGTGGCCCTGGGTGACTCGTACTCCTCAGGCGTCGGAGCCGGCAGCTACGACAGCGCAAGCGGCGACTGCAAGCGCAGCACGAAGGCCTACCCCAAGCTCTGGGCGGCCGCGCATTCACCCTCGTCGTTCGCATTCACCGCTTGCTCAGGCGCTCGTACGGGTGATGTCACGGCCGGCCAGCTCGCACCCCTCAGCGCCGCCACCGACCTTGTCTCCCTCACCGTCGGCGGCAATGACGCCGGCTTCTCCGACGTCATGACCACATGCGTCCTGCAGTCCGAGTCCAGCTGCATCAACCGGATCAACCAGGCCCGCGCGTACGTCGACACCACCCTGCCCGGCAAGCTCGACTCGGTGTACTCGGCCATCAGATCCAAGGCCCCCGCCGCCCAGGTCGTCGTCCTCGGCTACCCCCGCTTCTACAAGCTCAGCGGCAGCTGCATCGCCGGCATGACCGAGAAGAAGCGGGCCGCGATCAACTCGGCCGCGGACTATCTCAATGCCGCCGTCGCAAAGCGCGCGGCCAACCACGGCTACGACTTCGCGGATGTCGTGCCCGCCTTCACCGGACACGAGATCTGCTCCGGCGCGGCCTGGCTGCACAGCCTGAACTGGCTCAACATCGGCGAGTCCTACCACCCCACCGCCGCCGGACACTCCGGCGGCTATCTGCCCGTCTTCACCTCGCACGCCTGAACACGGCGTTGTCCGCGCTCGACGCGGTAACGCCTGCTGCGGTCGCGCCAGGCGCGGTCGCGTTCGCCGCGGGCGTGTTCGGCGTGTAGGAGCCCCCGTCCGTCGGGGTCTGCTGATGGCACGTGACAGAGAAGTCGATCCAGTTCGAGCGGACCTCGACCGGACTCCGGATCTCCACCCGGATCCGGTCGTGGTGCGTCCCGTCCTGCTTGTACGTCAGCTCTATGTGGCTGACCTGCTTCTGCTTCGAGCCCCCGGCGGCGAAGTCGAGCGTCTTCCAGCCGGAGCCGGAGCTCTCGCCGCTCTTGGTCGCCCAGCGGTAGTCGACCGTCGCCGGGGTACGCCCCACGGTGATCGTCGCGTGGAAGGCCGGAGCCTCCGCTTCCGGCGGCGGGCAGCTGCCCGAGTAACTGCCCTGCACGCTCTGGGCGTAGACCTGGACGGTCTGCGGCGGCGTGTATGTACCGCCATTGCCGCCACCGTTGTTGCCATTGTTTCCGCTGTTGCCGGTGTTGCCCGCGTTGCCGCCGTCCGTCCCGCCTCCCGGGGCGGCCGTGCCGCCCGGACCGGTGCTCGAACTGCTCGGCCCGGGGGGTGCACCGCGGCCGTTGTTGTTCCCGGTGTCCTGGGTCCTGTTGTGGTTGATCAGCGCCCAGGCGAGGCCGCCCACCGCGAGGAGCAGCGCGGCAACCCCGGCGATCAGCACCACCGTCGCCCGCCTGGCGCGGTCGGGCGGCACAGCGGTGGCGGCCGTGGTGGCCGGACCTGGCACCAGGGTGGGCGCGCGCGGCAGCGGAGGAACGACCGGGGTGGGTGAACCGGCCGCCACGGTGGGGCTGTACGGACCGGGCAGCGGCGGCGCGGCCGTACGGGCTGCACCGCCCGCTGCCACCACCCGCAGCTGCCGCTCGGCCTCCTGTGCCGAAAGCCGCTCGGCCGGGTCCTTGCGCAGCAGCCCCGCAATCAGCGGCGCCAGCGGACCGGCCCGGTGCGGCGGTGGCAGCTCCTCGTCGACGACGGCCCGCAGTGTGCTCAGCGGGGTGTTCTGGCGGAAGGGGGAGTTGCCCTCGACCGCGGCATACAGCAGGACCCCCAGCGACCAGAGATCCGACTCGGGCCCCGGTGTACGCCCCAGCGCCCGCTCGGGGGCGAGGAATTCGGGAGAGCCGATCAGCTCGCCCGTCATCGTGAGGTTGGAGGACCCCTCGACCGTCGCGATCCCGAAGTCGGACAGCACCACGCGGCCGTCATTGCCGATGAGTACGTTCCCGGGCTTCACGTCCCGGTGCAGCACCCCCGCGTCGTGCGCGGCGCGCAGGCCCGCGAGGATCTCCGCTCCGATGTGCGCGGCACGCTGCGGGGCGAGGGGCCCCTCGGCGTCCAGCACATCGGAGAGCGCGAGCCCGCGGATCAGCTCCATCACGATCCAGGGCCGGCCGTCCTCGGTCGCCACGTCGTAGACGGTCACCACATTGCGGTGCGAGATCCGGCCTGCGGCCCAGGCCTCCCGCTCCAGGCGCGCGTACAGCCGCTGCTCGTCGGTGGTGCCGAGGGCGGCGGGGGCGCGGACCTCCTTGACCGCGACCTCCCGGCCCAGCAGCTCGTCGCGGGCGCGCCACACCACGCCCATCCCGCCCTCGCCCAAGGGGCTCAGCAGGCGGTAGCGCCCCACCACCAGCCGCTCATCGCCCGGCACTTCGCTCACAGAGAGCCCCCATCGGTAGCAGAGCAACTACCCCAAGTTAGCTCACGCAAGAGCTGTTGCCGCCCCCTTGAGCGCCAATCCGCATCCGAGGGCGAGGACGACGCAGGCGGTCCCCAGCGGCATGACGCGCTGAACAGCGGAGAAAAGCCGTCCCTTGCGGCGGCTGCGCTCGGCGAGCAGCCGGGTGGCGCGTTCGCCGAGCCGGACCGCGGCGAAGCCGGCGGCGGCGAGGGTGAGGGCGAGCCCGAGGCCGTACGCGAGGACGAGCAGGAGGCCGAACCAGGCGCGGCCGAGCGCGGCGGCGCCGACGAGCACGACGACGGCGGACGGGCTGGGGACGAGCCCGCCGGCGAAGCCGAGCAGAAGTGTGGAGCGGAGTCCGAGCGATCGGTGATCGTGGCTGTGGGTATGCCCGTGCGCGTGGCTGTGGCCGTGATCGTGCCCGTGCGGGTGGCCCTGGTCGTCCGGGTGCGCGTCGTCGTGGCTGTGACTCTGCCCGTGCCCGTGCCCGTGCCCGTGGTCGTGCCCATGCCCATGCCCATGCCCATGCCCATGCGCGTCGCCGCGGTTGTGCCATGCCCTTCGTACGAGTACCACCCCCGCAACGGCCACCAGCGCCCCGCTCGCCACGCCGAGCCACGCCACCACGGACGGCGCCGCCGCCGAGCCCACCGCGATCAGACCGCCGAGTGCGAACACCCCGAGGGTGTGCGTGATCGTCACCGACGCGCCCAACGAGAGGACATCACGAAGGGAGTTCTTCCCACCCGCGGCCGCCGCGGCCGCCATCACCGTCTTGCCGTGGCCCGGCGCGAGCGCGTGCAGCGCGCCCAGCAGCACCGCGGTCGCGAGGGCCAGCGCGGCGAATCCCACGGTCAGGTCGCGGCGGGACACCAGATTCGTCAGCGCCTGCGTCCAGCGGTCGGCGCCGCGCGGCAGTACGGAGGCCGGGGCCAGGGCCTCCTGCCGGTCCGCCCCCGCAGGCGCGCCGCCGGGGGCGACCGACAGCGCGGCCGTCGTGCGGTCGGGCGCCGAGGAGAGCTGCCCGTTCGGGTACTGCGTCAGCCGCCGCGAGGTGGATGCCTGCGGGACGTCGGACGAGCTGAGCGTCATCCGGTCGCCGCGGGCCGTGATCTCCCGCCAGCCCGGTCCGTTGCCGCTGCCCGCCGCGCGGAACCCGATCGTCTGGCGACCGTCCGGCAGTTCGGCCGTCAGCCTGCACTCGAGCCGGAGCGTCGGCAGCCCGGCCTGCCCGGGGCGCACCTCGGCGGTGCTCGCACCGGGCGTGAGCGCGACGGCGCGCCGCTCGACGGTGACCCGGCTGCCCCGGGCCGCGTCCTGGCAGCGCCCCTTGGCCCACTCGGACAGTTCGGCGGGGGACATCTCCCGGTCGCCGTTCCGGTCGACCTTGGAGCGGGCCTGGGCGGCGGGGATCTCCGCCAGGTCCTCGACATGGTCGACACTCAGCCGCCCGGGCGCGACGAGCAGCCCGTCGTAACGGTTGACCGTGAAGTTCCCCAGGGGATGCGCAGCGGCCGTTCCCGCGGGCAGCACCGCGAGCGCGGCCCCGGCGATCAGGACCGCCGCGCCGACGGCGGTCGTACGCCTCTTCATGACGCCTCCAGAGCCTGCAGTGCGGCCCGGGCCGCACGTGAACCGGTGGGGGAGAAACCGGGGTTGATCTTCAGCGCGGCGGTGAGCGAGGCACGGGCGGCCGCCGGCTTGTCCGCGGCCCGCTCGATCATGCCGCGGTGGTAGAGAAACATCGCGTTGCGGCAGCCGGCCGGCGCCGAGGTGGCGAGGTACTGCAGAGCCTCGGCGGAACGGCCGTTGACGTGCAGGGCCCAGGCCAGCGCGTCCGCCGTGTGCACGGTCCGGCGCTTCTTCCACTCGGCGCGGGCGGCGGTCAGCGCCTGCGCCTTGTCGCCGTGGTCGGCCAGGGCGAGCGCGGTGTCCAGGTCGGTGTCGACGCCATTGGCGCGTGCCAACTCCGTCCAGGTGCCGATCAGTTCGTACTGATTGCGGGCATCGGCCTTGCGCCCCGCGGCCTCGTACAGCTCACCCAGCGCCACCAGCTGTCCCGGCAGCGGCAGCCTGTCCACCACCGCTTCGAGCCCGGACACGGCGCCCTTGGTGTCGCCGCGCGCGGCCTGGGTGCGCGCCCGGCCCTCGAGCGCGGGCAGATACCCCGGGTCCGCATCGAGCGCCGTGGTGAAGTACTTCAGCGCCGGGGCGTACGCCCCCTGGCTCCACTCCAGTTGGCCCAGAGCCGTGGACACATACGCCATGTCGCCCGGGGAGGAGGCCGAGTTCATCGCGACGTTCAGCACCCGGCGGGCCCCCGCAACATCGCCGCGCAGTTCCAGTACGTACGCATAGCGCGTGAAGACGGGGATGCCGGGGCGGCGGTCGTCGGCCTGCTTGGCCGCCGCCAACGCCTTGTCGTAGCTGCCGAGTTCGACGAGAGCGTCGATGCGGGAGGACATCGCCCGCTCGCTGAAGGCATTGACCTTCAGCGCCGCCTCCGACTCGCGCAGCGCGCCGTGGAAGTCGTGCCGCGCCGCCGCGAGTGCGGCACGGCCGGCGAGCGCCGCGTCGTTGTCCCGCGGCTGGAGTGCAAGCGAGCGGGCCAGTGCCTTGTCGGCCTGCGGATACCGGGTCGGGTCGCCGCTGGTCCTGGCCTGCTCGACATAGGCGGCGCCCAGCGTCGCCCACCCCCGGGCGTCCTTGGGCTGGGCCCGCAGATGCGCCTGGAGGCCGGTGACCCCCCGGGCGAGGTCACCGGTGCCTATCCGGTCGAGCGGTGTGTCCGCGGCGGGTGCGGCGGTGCGGGCCGTCGGTGGCTCCTGGTCCGCACCGCCCGCCATGACGACGCCCACGGTGAGGGCGAGGGCCAGCGTCCCGGCGGGAAGCAGCAACCCCCAGACCCTGCCCGCCCCGAGCCGGGGACCCGCCCCGGACCGGAGACCCGGCTCCCGGTCGCCCGGGTCGCGGCCCGTGGCCGCGGTCGTGTCTGGCGCCCTTCGCAGGGACATCTGTCTGCCCTTTCGGTTCGTAGGAGCGATTGCGTCGTACAGCGTTTCGAAGCCGTGTCCCGGTCAGCTGTACGTATTGCGGCTGTACGCAGTGCGGCGCCGCATCCGCCACCAGGTCAGCCCCAGGGCCACGAGCAGCACACCCGCGCCCGCGGAGATGGCCGAGACGACCAGCGCGTTGTTGGTGAAGTCGCTGCTGGAGGCCGCCGACGACGCGCCACCGGTGAGCAGGTTGCCCTGGGCGTCCTTGGCCGCGGCCTCCTTGGCGAGCGGGCCCCGCGAGCCGGAGGTCGGCAGCGCCACATACGGGAAGGAGTGGCTGAACTTCTGGTCGTTCTCGTTGACCGCGTCACCCAAGTCGTTCTTGGTGCCGACCAGTTCGCCCTCGACCACCTGGAGCGCGATGTCCAGGACGTCGTCCGAGAGCCGCCGTCCGTTCGGGAATCCCGCGTTGTCGCCGTCGAGCACGCCCAGCCGCTTCGGCTCCGCGCTCGGCGGGATGGAGGTGTTGAGCCGCAGCGCCTCGGCGGGGCGGACGTGCGGCGGCTTGTTGAGCTTGTCGACGCCGGTCAGGAACACCGAGACCAGGTCGTTGCGCGGCTCGGCCGGGGCCTTGATCTTGTAGATGCCCTCGATCAGCTTCGGCAGTTCCGGCTGGGTGACGAACTGCAGGAAGTCACCGTCGTTCCACGGGTGGGACGCGTTGAACTTGTCCTTGTCCTTGACGGGGATGACGACCTCGTTGACCAGCGGCATGCCGAGCCGGGACACCTGCTTCCAGTGGCCGCCCGCGCTCTTGCGCTGGGTGGTCGACCAGATGCCGACGATGGGCTGCTTCTCCGACTGCCGGATGTACGCGGTGGGCACCTGCAGGGCGATGGAGTTGACGTTGTAGCCCTTGAGCGTGTCGTTGCCGACCTCGGTGAGGTTCGCGCCGTAGAGCAGGTCGAAGACGCGCAGGTCGGCGAAGAAGGGATCGTCCGCCTGGCCCGCGAACGCCGTCGATCCGCCGGGGAGTTCCTTCACCGCCTGGTCGCGCAGGCTCTGGTAGTCCGGCATGGACGCCTTGCCCACGTTCGACGGTGCCACCGGCAGATCGTCGGCGATCTTTGTGGAGTGCATCACATGCTGGTTCTTCAGCCTCAGCAGATCGATGTCGTACGTCTGCGTGATGTTGAGGTCCGGGTCGTCGATCGCGGTGACGGGGCCGGTGTTGAAGAGGAAGGTGTTGCCGTTCTTGACGTGGTCCTTGAAGGTCCACCGGTAGATCAGGTCGCCCTGGGCGTCACCGTCGCTGTCGATGTGGATGTCGTACTGGGCGTCGTCGGCGAACTTGTAGAAGTTCGGGCCGCCGGCCGGCTCCTGGAACGGCAGGAAGTTGCCCACGATCGTGGTCGTGTCGGGCTTGTCGGGGCTGACGAACGCGTATACGTCGGTGTTGTCGTACTGCGGCTGCCCGGAGATCAGCGGGGCCTCACGGTGGCTGGATGCCCGGGCCGTCCCCGGCTCCAGACCGGTCACGCCGGAAGCCACGAGCGCCCCGGTGGCCAGCGCCACGCAGGCGAGTGCGGCGAGCCTCCGGGCCCCCCGCCCGTTGCTGCTGAGTGCGGTCATCGAATCTGTCCTTCACGCGAGTGCTGGTCGAGCTTCATTGCCAGTCATTCGGTGCGGAGGGCCGAGCGGATTGGTCGCAAGTCCGAGAACTTCTTCGAAGGCCGACAGCGTTCGCTGACGCGCCGGCCAACTCGCCCTGGAAACAGATGGATCCGTAGACTGGCCGTCAACTCGCGTACAGGTGTGGTGAATCCTGCGCCCGGGATACACGAGTGTCATGGCGGGGCGATAGGGTTAATCTGCCCGGGGCCGGGTGCCCTCGTACGGGTGGGGAGTGACATGGAACAGATAACGGTGCGCAGCAGGGCGCGAGTGCCTGCGATCACGTGTGGGAGCAGCGCGACCAGTTCGCGCCTCGACCGCCATCTCTCGGTGCTCGGTGGCCCTGTGGTGCCGCAGCGCGAGGCGGCCGAGGCGACGTCGCTGATGCGCGAGCTCACCTCGCGTGATGTAGCGCACACCGGCAGGAGCAGGAGCGCGCGTGTCTCGCTCTTCGCGCCGCTTCGACGGCTGCGTCGCTCGCTGTTCGGCAGCCGCCGGTAGGCCCGCGGGTCCCTGTTGGGCCCGCGGCTTCACCACGGCTCGAACGGCGCCCGGCACCTCCGCTCGTCGGCCACGTCGCCGTCGCGCTCCCTGACCCGGGCGCGTCGGCGGACTCTCCGTACCCTCCCTGTAGTTCACCCGTCCCCAGATCGCTCAGGCGATCACACCGTCCCGGCGCAGCGCCGCTGCCGCTTCATCCGTCATTCCCAGGGCCTTCAGCAGTGCGTCGGTGTGCTCGCCCAGTGCGGGAACCGCTCCCATCCTTGCCTCCGGCCCGCCCGGCAGGGTGATCGGCGGCAGCAGCGCCCGCAGCGGTCCGACCGGTGAGTCCACCTCTCGCCAGCGGTCCCGCGCCGCGAGCTGCGGATGCGCGGCCACGTCCGTCACGTCGTTGAGCCGGGCGCACGCGATGCCCGCCGCCTCCAGGGCCTCGATCGCATCCGCGGTGCTCAGCCGGGCCAGCGCCGTGGCCACCGCCGCATCGGTCCTCTCGCGGTTCGCCGTGCGGGCCGTGTTGGTCGCGAAGACCGGATCCAGCGCCAGTTCGGGACGCCCCAGCACCTGCTCGGCCAGCCGCCGCCACTCCCGGTCGTTCTGCACGGACAGCAGGACCTGGCCGCCGTCCGCCGTGGAGTAGGCGTCGTACGGGGAGATGACGGCGTGCGCGACCCCGGTGCGCGCCGGGGCTTCGCCCCCGTGCATCCCGTAGTGCAGCGGATGCCCCATCCACTCGGCCAGCGACTCCAGCATCGAGATCTCCACCGGCCCGCCGAGCCCCGTGGTGCCGCGCCGCAGCAGGGCCGCAAGCACCCCGGAGAAGGCGTACATCGCCGCCGCGATGTCGGCGGCCGGAATGCCCGCCTTCACCGGCTGCTCCGCGGTCCCGGTCACCGACACCAGACCCGCCTCGCACTGCACGAGCATGTCGTAGGCGCGCTTGTGCGCGTACGGTCCCTCCGCGCCGTACCCGGAGATGTCCACGGCGATCAGCCGCGGGTGCGCGGCGCACAGCGTGGCCGCGTCCAGACCGAGCCGGGCGGCCGCTCCCTGCGCGAGGTTCTGTACGAACACATCGGCGTCCGCGACGAGTTGACGCACGATGTCGAGGCCGCGCGGGTCCTTCAGATTGATGGCGATGGACTCCTTGCCGCGGTTGCACCAGACGAAGTGCGAGGCGAGCCCGCGGGCCGCCGTGTCGTAGCCACGCGCGAAGTCACCGCCGTCAGGGCGCTCGATCTTGATGACGCGGGCGCCGAGATCGGCGAGCTGACGCGTGGCGAAGGGCGCCGATACGGCCTGTTCGACGGCGACGACCGTGATCCCGTCGAGGGGGAGTGGCCGGCCGGCAGGAAGGTGGCTCATAACAGCCGTACCTATCGTGTATGTGCCACGTTTGTCACCCCCGGGCCGGTCAGCAGCCGTTCCGGGGCAAGCCCCGCTCCTTCGCCCCTCACAGCAGCGCGAACTGACCCTCCGGGCCTTCTTCGTGGTGATCAAGCACGGAGGCGGGCCGCCGGGCCGACCCGGGTGGCGGCAGCACGCCCGGCAGCTCCAGCTCGGCCCCCACCTTGAACTCCTGCTGCTGGGAGTGGAGTTCACCCAGCAGAGCCAGCACGGTGATCAGCTCAAGGAGCTCGGAGGTCCACTCCTGCGGCCAGAAGGCAGGCCGGATCGCCTCCAGCGTGCCCGGTTCGGCGGCGGTGGTGCGGCTCTCGAACCAGAGCTCAAGGACGCGTACGCCACCGACGTGGAAGTCCCAGGCCTCGGCGGGCACGGGAGAGATACGGCCCTCGCCCAGGCTCAGCACCTCGTCATCGGCGTCATACGTGATCGCGTCCGGCCGCGCGGGCACGGCGGCACGCACATACGGCCGGCGGCCCCCGGGCAGCCTGGGCCGCTCGCCGCCGCGAGCGCCGCGCAACTGGATCCCGGTCATCCGCCGCCCCAGCTCCACACCGGAACGCCATACGTCGGGGTCGGCGGGCAGCGGTACCACGCATCCGGCGGCCGTGGACCGAGCGGCCGCGGCAATCCAGGCAACCACCTCGTCGGCGTCGACCTGGTGCCCGTACCGGTCGGTCAGGGCGGACAGCAGCCCGGGCGCGAGATTCGGCTCGACGCCACCGGGCCGCCGGTACAGCGGTCGGATACGCCCGGGCCGTCCGGCGGGGGAGCGCCCGTCGGGCAGTACGGCACAGACGCCGACCGCCGGGCCGGAGGCCTCCGCCACCCAACCGTGCTCCACGACGAACACCTGGTGATCGTCGGCGACCCGCCACAATTCGGGCCGGGCCGAGTCGATCAGCCGGTGGTCGGGGACCAGCCACTGCTGGTCGAAGGCGCCGTGCGTCACCCGCACCGGCGCCGGGCAGGGCCCGTCCTCCCGTACGAACCGGACGGTCCCGGTGGCCTGCCCGGGCAGCTGACTGACGGCGCTGCGCGGTGTACGCGCGCGAGTGCACCCGAACAACGCGTCCTGCTCGACGCCCTCGGCACGTATCAGAGCGTTCCAACGCGCCTTGAGGGAGGCGGTATCCGGAGCCATCACCCAGGGTCGCCCGAGCCGCAGGGGTGGGGTGCCCCAGGGCATGAGCTCGTCCAGCATCGGCATGCTGAGATGCTAAATCACCCGGGTTCGTGGCTGCCGTGGGCCAGGGGGCGTTGGTGGTTGCTGTCCGGTGGTGGGTTTCGCGGGCGAACCGCGCGCAGGCTGCCCAGGAGGGTCACTCCGCGTCGACGGTCACCGAGAAGGAGAAACGGTCCCCCCGGTAGCGGATCCTCGCCACATCCACCACGCGGCCCGACTCGTCGTAGGTCACGCCCGTGTAGTGCAGGATCGGGCTCAGCAGCGGCACCTTGAGCAGCTCTGCCGTCGGCGGGTCGGCGAGCCGCGCCTCCACCGTGTCCGTGATCCGGCTGATCCGCACCCCCACGCCGTCCCGCAGCACCTTCGTCATCGGCCAGCGCTCCAGATCGGCGAGTTCGATTTGCTCCGCTATGTCCGGACGGACAGCGTTCTCCGCCCAGTTGGTCGGCTCGCCGCTCTCGCCGTCGCAGCGCAGCCGCCGGTAGGTCACGACCTCGGCGTCCTCGGGGAAGTACTCCGCGAGTTCGCCGGGCACCGGCCCGGGGCCGTGCCCCAGGATCGTCGTCCGCTCGCCCGACTGCTGGGCCACGATCGCGTCGATCGAGCCCAGCAGCCGCCTCGGCGCTCCCCGCCGCGCCCCGGGTTCGATAAAGGTGCCGCGCCGCCGGTGCCTGCTGATCAGGCCCTCCTCCTCCAGCTCCTTGAGGGCCTGGCGCATGGTCAGCACGCTGACGCCGTAGTGCGCGGCGAGCTGCTCCTCGGTCGGCAGTCGCAGCGACGCCTCGGGCGCCCGGCCCAGTATCGACGCGCGCAGCGACTGCGAGACCTGGTACCACAGCGGGAGCTTGCGGTTCAGGACCAGCGAGTCGGGGGCAAAGGCGGTCACGGCGTACTCCGTACTACGACCGGAAGTGGCGCTCAAGACCCTGCCACACGTTGTCGTACCCCTGTTGCAGATGGTCCGCGTTCGCCGCCTGAGCGGTCGCGGTGACCGGCCACCGCGTCTCGAACATGAACGCAAGCCCGTCGTCGATCTTCTGCGGCTTCAGCTCGGCGGCGCTCGCGCGGTCGAAGGTCTCCCGGTCGGGGCCGTGCGCGGACATCATGTTGTGCAGTGAACCGCCGCCCGGGACGAAGCCCTCCGCCTTGGCGTCGTACGCGCCCTCGATCAGGCCCATGTACTCGCTCATCACATTCCGGTGGAAGTACGGCGGCCGGAACGTGTCCTCACCGACCAGCCAGCGCGGCGCGAAGACCACGAAGTCGACGCCCGCGAGCCCGGGGGTGTCGGACGGCGACGTCAGCACGGTGAAGATGGACGGGTCCGGGTGGTCGTACGAGATCGTCCCGATCGCATTGAAACGCCGCAGGTCATAGACGTACGGGACATGGTTGCCGTGCCAGGCGACGACATCGAGCGGCGAGTGGTCGTACGTCGCGGCCCACAGGTTCCCGCAGAACTTGTTCACGACCTCGACCGGGCCCTCCACGTCCTCGTACGCGGCCTCGGGCGCGAGGAAGTCCCGGGCATTGGCGAGGCCGTTCGCGCCGATCGGCCCCAGGTCGGGGAGCTGGAAGGGCTGCCCGTAGTTCTCGCAGACATAGCCGCGGGCGGTCGGGCTCTGCCCGCCATCAGACACAGCGTCGAGCAGCTCGACCCGGAAGCGGACGCCGCGCGGGATCAGCGCCACCTCGCCGGGCCGGGCGGCGAGCAGCCCCAGCTCCGTGCGCAACAGCAGCCCACCGCGCTCGGGCACGATCAGCAGCTCGCCGTCCGAGTCGCTGAACACCCGGTCGGTCATGGAGGCGTTGGCGTGGTAGAGGTGCACGGCCATGCCGGTGCGCTGGGTCGCGTCGCCGTTGCCGCCGAGCGTCCAGAGGCCCGCCAGCCAGTCGGTACCGGGCGCGGGCTTGGGCAGCGGGTTCCAGCGCAGCCGGTTGGGGTCGGGGACGGTCTCGGTGAAGGGCGCGCTGCGTACACCGCCGTTGTCGATGCGTACGAAGGGCGGGTGCGCGGCGGAGGGGCGGATCCGGTACAGCCAGGAGCGGCGGTTGTGGCTGCGGGGCTCGGTGAACGCGGAGCCGCTCAGCTGCTCCGCGTAGAGCCCGAGGGGGGCGCGCTGCGGTGAGTTTCGCCCGTGCGGCAGCGCGCCGGGCACGGCCTCCGAGCTGTGTTCGTTGCCGAAGCCCGACAAGTGCCCAAGGCCGTCGGCCGTCTTCCGCGCCTGCTCGATGCCGCTCATCGTACGCTCCCGGTGCTGAAGGAATCCTATGGACAACCGTAGGATTGCGGGACCGCCCCGTCAACGGCATCGAGCCGCCATGATGGAGCGCGTGTCCCAAGCCCATCTCCGCCGTACGCCCGTGCAGCGGCGCAGCGCCGAGCGGCTCGCCCGGATACTGGACGCCTGCGCCGAACTGCTCGACGAGACCGGATACGAGGCGCTGTCCACCCGCGCGGTGGCCGCGAGAGCGGGCGTCCCCATCGGCTCGGTCTACCGCTTCTTCGGCAACAAGCGTGCGCTGGCCGGCGCACTGGCCCAGCGGAATCTGGACACGTACGCCGAGCGCATCGGCGGCCGTCTCGGCGGGCTTCCGGCCGGGGACTGGCGGGGTGTGCTCGATGCGGTACTGGACGAGTACCTGGCGATGAAGCGGACGGTCCCCGGATTCGCGCTGATCGACTTCGGCCACCGGATCCCGGTGGGCGCGCCGGCGGCGGGTGCGAACCACCTGGTCGCCGACCGGCTGGCCGAGCTGCTCGCGGCGCATCTCGACCGCCCGGCGGACGCGGAGCTGCGCCGGGCGATCCTGATCTCCGTCGAGGCGGCGGACGCGCTGCTGCAACTGGCGTTCCGGGTGGAGCCGACGGGGGACGAGGAGATTGTGGGGGAGACGCGGGGGCTGCTGCGGGCGTATCTGGCGGGGGTCCTGGACGTTTCAAGCCCGTCCGGCGATTGAGGACACGCGGCCGAAGGTCGCGTTCGGGGGGCTTGGGGGTGCAGCCCCCAGAGTCGGCGCCGCGAAGCTGCGCGGGCTGTTCCGGCGGGGGCCTGTTCCCCACCCCGCCCTCCTAGTGTCCTCAATCGCCGGACGGGCTGAAAGTTCAGCCCCGCCGGCGTTTGAGGCGCGGAGCCCCAGTCAAGGGAAGGGGAACAGGCCGCAGGCAGCCCGCACCACCGCAGCCCGCGCAGCCGCGGGCAACCCGAACCCGCCGACCCCTCCCCTCCCTGCATACCGGTCGGTATGCTCGGCCGTATCGCCGTCGCCCCAGGGAGGGCCCATGCCCAGCACAGCCCCCGCCCGCACCGCCCTCCGGATCTGCCCCCTCTGCGAGGCCACCTGCGGGCTGACCCTCACCATCGAGGGCAGCCGCGTCACCGGGGCTCGCGGCGACCGCGAGGACGTGTTCAGTCGGGGCTTCATCTGCCCCAAGGGCGCGTCCTTCGGGGAGCTCGACGCCGATCCGGACCGGCTGCGCACCCCCCTCGTCCGCAAGGACGGGCAGCTCCGGGAGGCCGGCTGGGACGAGGCCTTCGACGTGATCGCGGCCCGGATCCGGCCGCTGATCGAGGAGCACGGGCCGAACGCCGTCGGTGTCGTCCTCGGCAATCCGAACGTCCACACCATGGCCGGCGCGCTCTACCCGCCCGTTCTGCTCACCCTGCTGCGCACCCGCAATCTCTTCACGGCCAGCACCCTGGACCAGATGCCCAAGCACGTCTCCAGCGGGCTCCTCTTCGGCAGCGCCGTCGCCATCCCCGTCCCCGATCTGGACAACACCGACCATCTGCTGCTGCTCGGCGCCAACCCCCTCGAATCCAACGGCAGCCTGTGCACCGCCGCCGACTTCCCCGGCAAGCTCAAGGCGCTGCGGAGGCGCGGCGGCACGCTGACCGTGGTCGACCCGCGCCGTACCCGTACCGCGCAGCTGGCCGACCGGCATGTCGCCATCCGGCCCGGGACAGACGCACTGCTGCTCGCCGCGATCGCCAACGTCCTCTTCGAGGAGAAGCTCACCGACCTCGGAGCGCTCGAAGCGCATGTCGAGCAGGTGGCCGAAGTCGGCGAAGCGGTACGGGAGTTCACGCCGGAGGCGGTCGCCGCCGCCTGTGACATGGACGCCGAGGAGATCCGTACGATCGCCCGCGAGCTCGCCGCCGCGCCCACCGCCGCCGTCTACGGCCGCGTCGGCAGCTCCACCGTCGAGTACGGCACCCTCACCAACTGGCTGGTGGACGTGCTCAATGTGATCACCGGCAATCTCGACCGCCCCGGCGGCGCGCTCTTCCCGCTCTCCGCCACCGATCGCGCTCCCCGCCCCGCCGCCCCCGGCAAGGGCTTCGTGCTCGGCCGCTGGACGAGCAGGGTCAGCGGACACCCCGAGGCCAAGGGCGAACTGCCCATGGCCGCGCTGGCCGAGGAGATCGACACCCCCGGCGACGGCCGCATCCGCGCGGTCATCTCCATTGCCGCCAACCCCGTGCTCTCCGCCCCCGACGGCGACCGCCTCGACCGCGCGCTGGCCGGGCTCGACTTCATGGTCAGCGTCGATCCGTATCTCAATGAGACGTCCCGGCACGCGGATGTGATCCTGCCTCCGCCTCCGCCGTCCCAGAGCTCCCACTTCGACTTCGCGTTCAACGCCTTCGCCGTTCGCAACCAGGCCCGCTACACCCCGGCGGTCGTCCCCCTGGAGGAGGGGCGGATGGGCGAGTGCGAGATCCAGGCCCGTCTGGTGCTCGCCGTGGGCGGGATGCACGGCGCGGAGCCGAGCACCGTCGACGACATGGTCATCGAGAACACCCTCGCCAAGGAGGGGGCTCCCAAGGAGCTCGCCGAGCAACTCACCGGCCGCACCGGACCCGAACGGCGACTCGACATGATGCTGCGCCTCGGCCCGTACGACCTCACCCTGGACAAGCTCCTGGAGAACCCGCACGGCGTCGACCTCGGCCCGCTCCAGCCACGCATTCCGCAGATCCTCAAGACCCGCAGCGGACGCATCGAACTGCTGCCCGCCCCGATCGCCGCCGATCTGCCCAGACTGCGGCGCGCGCTGGCCGAGCGGGCCACCACTCTCGTCCTTGTCGGCCGCCGCCATCTGCGCTCCAACAACAGCTGGATGCACAACGTCGCCACGCTCAACGGCGGCTCCAACCGCTGCACCCTCCAGATCCACCCTGCCGACGCCGCCCGGCTGGGACTCGTGGACGGCGCCCCTGCCCGTATCAGCGCGGACGGTGGCCAGGTCGAAGCCCCGGTGGAGATCACCGACGCGGTACGGGCCGGAGTGGTGAGCCTGCCGCACGGCTGGGGACACAGCCGCCCGGGAATCCGGATGTCGGTGGCAGCAGCGCGGCCCGGGGTGAACGTCAATCAGCTGCTCGACGGCTCACGGCTCGACCCGCTGTCTGGCACCGCCGTGCTCAACGGCTTCCCCGTTGAACTATCACCGGTGCGATGACCTGGGGTTTTGCTCGTATTGCTCACACGTCAACATCTTGTTAACGGCAATTGACGGCACCTAACGTCATCGAAACCGCCGCCCCGGTGGGAGTTCAAGGATGAACGTTAGGTATCCCCAATGCTGACAATCCTCGGCTTTGCCATGATTGCGACCTTCTTGGTCCTGATCATGATGAAGAAGATGTCGCCCATCGCGGCACTGGTCCTCATCCCCGCCCTCTTCTGCGTATTCGTCGGAGAAGGCGCGCACCTCGGCGACTACGTCGTCGAAGGGGTCGGCAAGCTCGCCCCCACCGCGGCGATGCTGATGTTCGCGATCGTCTACTTCGGCGTGATGATCGATGTGGGGCTGTTCGACCCGATCGTCCGCGGCATTCTGCGCTTCTGCAAGGCGGATCCGGTGCGTGTCGTGGTCGGTACGGCGGTGCTCGCCGCGATCGTCTCGCTGGACGGTGACGGCTCCACCACCTTCATGATCACCGTCGCGGCGATGTATCCGCTCTACAAGCGCCTCAAGATGAGCCTGGTCGTGATGACCGGAGTCGCCGCCACGGCGAACGGCGTGATGAACACCCTGCCCTGGGGCGGCCCCACCGCCCGCGCCGCCGCCGCCCTCAAGCTCGACGCGGCCGACATCTTCGTCCCGATGATCCCCGCGCTCGCCGTCGGACTGCTCTTCGTCTTCGTCCTCGCCTACGTACTGGGCCGCCGCGAGCGCAAGCGCCTCGGCGTGCTCACGCTCGACGAGGTGCTGGAGACCGAGTCCGAGACCGCCACCGAGACCGTGCTGGTCGCGGCGGGTGGCGGCGGCCCCGAGGAGCACAAGGCAGCCACCGGCTCGGCCGACGACGCCCCCGGCACCCCGGAGGAGGAGGGCTTCAAGGGCCTCGACCCGAACCGTGCCACGCTGCGTCCCAAGCTGTACTGGTTCAACGCGGGCCTCACCGTCGCCCTGCTCACGGCGATGATCATGGAGTGGCTGCCCATCCCGGTGCTCTTCCTGCTCGGCGCGGCCCTCGCCCTCACGGTCAACTTCCCCAAGGTCGCCGACCAGAAGGCGCGGATCGCCGCCCACGCAGACAACGTACTCAACGTCACCGGTATGGTCTTCGCGGCCGCCGTCTTCACCGGCGTCCTCACCGGCACCGGCATGGTCAAGCACATGGCGGACTGGCTCGTCGGAGCCGTCCCCGAGGGCATGGGCCCGCACATGGCCCTCGTCACCGGCGTGCTGAGCCTGCCGCTCACCTACTTCATGTCGAACGACGGCTTCTACTTCGGCGTCCTGCCGGTCCTCGCCGAGGCCGGTGCCGCCCACGGTGTCTCCTCGCTGGAGATCGCCCGCGCCTCCCTCGTCGGCCAGGCGCTGCACATGTCGAGCCCGCTGGTGCCAGCCGTGTACGTCCTCGTCGGCATGGCCAAGGTCGAGTTCGGCGACCACACCAGGTTCACCGTCAAATGGGCAGCGCTCACCTCGCTGGTGGTGCTCGGGGCCGGAATCCTCTTCGGCATCATCTGAGGCCACTGCCCCGGCACGCGGCCGGCTGCTGCGCCTCGTCATCGCCTTCGGCTTCGCGCAGGAGGCGGTGACGATGGCGCCGGCCGGCCGTCTCCTGCGTCCCGGTCCGGGCGCCGGCCGTGGTGCTCGCCGTACTCGGCTTCTGCCCGGGAGCCGGGCAGCCGCTGTCGATGACCACGGCCTTACAGGCTGCCCCTGCCCAGGCGCGGTCAACCGCGCTCGCCCTGAGGCTGACCGGAAATCGCCTCGGGCAGCTCGCCGCCCCCGCCTGCGCCGGGCTGGTCGCGGGCATCGCGGGCACGGCGGCGCCCTTCGCCCTCCCGGGCGTTCCGCTGCTGATGGCGGCAGGGCTGACCGCCCGGAAGCCAACGCGGCCGCAGGAGAAAGCAGTCCGCGCCGCCGGGCCGGGAGAGCGGCGACGCCCGCCGACGGCGGACGGCTCCGTACAAAAAGCCCACCACGAACCTTCGCGCGAATCATTCCCTGACCGGGAGTAGTCGGCTAGTTTCAGGCGTCCCAGCCTGCCCCTCCTGCACCGGGGGAAATCCATGAGTCGCGCCATCTCTCTGCGCAGCGTCAGCAAGAGGTACGAAAGAACCAATCGCGCCGTCGACCGGTTCTCCCTCGACATCGAACCGGGGGAGTTCGTGGTGCTGCTCGGCCCCTCCGGCTGCGGCAAGTCGACCGTGCTGCGCATGATCGCCGGCCTCGAGGACATCACCGAGGGGGAGCTGCTGCTCGACGGCGAGTACGCCAACCACATCCCGCCCCGTGAGCGGGAGATGGCCATGGTGTTCCAGAACTTCGCGCTCTACCCGAGCATGACCAACCGCGAGAACATCAGTTTTCCGCTGCGTCTCGAGAACCCGCGCCTGGACTGCCGGCCGCAGGTCGAGGCCACCGCGCGGATGCTCGGCATCGAGGACGTCCTGGACCGCTATCCCAGCCAGCTCTCCGGCGGCGAGCGCCAGCGGGTGGCGATGGGCCGGGCCATCTCCCGCAAGCCCTCCGTCTTTCTGATGGACGAGCCGCTCTCCAATCTCGACGCCAAGCTGCGCAACCACCTGCGGGCCGAAATCTCCCAGCTCACCACCGAGTTGGGGGTCACCACCGTCTATGTCACGCACGACCAGGCAGAGGCGATGTCACTCGGTGACCGGGTCGCGGTGATGCGCGGCGGCGTGCTCCAGCAGGTGAGCACTCCGCGCGAGACCTACGCACTGCCCCAGAACGTCTTTGTCGCCGCCTTCATCGGCACGCCGCGCATCAATCTGCTGCAGGCGGTCGTCTATGCGCCGCTGGACGGCCGGATGTCGATCGACCTCGGTAAACAGCGGCTGCCGCTGCCCGAACCGCTCAGCCCCGACCATCAGTTGCTCCGCATCCAGCAGGGCCGGCAGATCATTGTCGGCCTGCGCTCCGAGTCCACCCGGATCGCCCCGCCCAGCCAGGCCCGCCCGGGCGAGGTCGCGCTGACCGGGATCGTCGAGCACATGGAGTACCAGGGGCACGAGGCGCTGGTGCACTTCAACACCGGCTCGCAGCCCGCCGTGGTCGCCGATCTCGAGTCGCCGCGGCCGGCGGCCTCGGTGCGCCGGCGCCGCAGCCGAAGCGGCCCGAGCGTGCTGGCCCGGCTGAGGGAGCGCGCCGTCGCCCATGTGTCGGGGCCCGTGGTGGCACTGGACGACCCGGAGCCGCGGGCGGGGACGATCGCCACGGAGCGTCCGTCCGTGGCCGCGAGCGATCTGGTGGTGCGGACGGGACCCGATGTACGGCTGCGTACGGGTGCCCAGGTGCCGCTTCTCGTGGACCTCGCTCATCTGTATGTCTTCGACCACCACGGCCGCAGAATCTGCCCGGCTCCCACCGACCTCCCCGGGCTGGACGCCTGAGGACTCTCGTTACGCTCCAAGGGCACCTGGCGTCCAAAAACTAACACCGCTAGTTTGGGGGTGGACGACTACCGCAGGCTCTGGAGGAGTGCCATGAAGGCTCACGACGGGATGTATATCGGCGGCCAGTGGCGACCCGCCGCCGGACCCGACGCGATCGCGGTGGTGAACCCGGCCGACGAGCAGGTCATCGCCCATGTCCCGGCCGGTACGGAGGAGGACGTCGACGCCGCCGTGCGGGCGGCCCGTGCGGCGTTCCCCGCCTGGGCCGCCACCCCGCCCGCCGAGCGGGCGGCAAGGATCGGGGCCCTGCGCGATGTGCTCGCGGCCCGCCAGGACGAGATCGCCGAGACCGTCACCGCGGAGCTCGGCGCGCCGCCCGCGCTGGCGCAGACGGTCCACGCCGGTCTGCCGGTCCTGGTCGCGGGCTCGTACGCGGAACTGGCCGCCTCGTACTCCTTCGAGGAGAAGATCGGCAACTCGACCGTGCTGCTGGAGCCGGTCGGTGTGGTCGGTGCGATCACGCCCTGGAACTATCCCCTGCACCAGATCGTGGCCAAGGTGGCCCCCGCGCTCGCTGCGGGCTGCACCGTCGTCCTCAAGCCCGCCGAGGACACCCCGCTGACCGCCCAGCTCTTCGCCGAGGCCGTCGACGAGGCCGGACTGCCCGCCGGCGTCTTCAACCTGTTGACGGGCCTCGGCCCGGTCGCCGGACAGGCTCTCGCCGCCCACGAAGGCGTGGACCTGGTCTCCTTCACCGGCTCGACCGCGGTCGGCAGGCAGATCGGCGCGACCGCGGGCGCTGCCGTCAAGCGGGTCGCCCTGGAGCTCGGCGGCAAGTCCGCCAATGTCATCCTGCCGAGCGCCGACCTGGCCAAGGCCGTCAGCGTCGGCATCGCCAACGTCATGTCCAACTCCGGCCAGACATGCAGCGCATGGACCCGGATGCTGGTCCACAAGGACCAGTACGAGGAAGCGGTGGCGCTCGCCGCCGCCGCGGTCGCCAAGTATGTGCCGGGCGAGCGGGTCGGCCCGCTGGTCAACGCCAAGCAGCAGCAGCGCGTACGCGGCTATATCGAGAAGGGCGTCGCCGAGGGCGCCCGCCTGGTCGCCGGCGGCCCGGACGCTCCACGGGAGACGGGCTACTACGTCAGCCCCACCGTCTTCGCCGACGTCACGCCGGAGATGACTATCGCGCAGGAGGAGATCTTCGGGCCGGTCGTCGGCATGCTGAAGTACGAGGACGAGGACGACGCGGTCCGTATCGCCAACGGCACCGTCTACGGCCTTGCGGGCGCGGTCTGGGCGGGCGACGACGCGGAGGCCGTCGCCTTCGCCCGCCGGATGGACACCGGACAGGTCGACATCAACGGCGGCCGCTTCAATCCCCTTGCCCCGTTCGGCGGTTACAAGCAGTCGGGCGTCGGCCGCGAGCTCGGCCCGCACGGCCTCTCCGAGTACCTCCAGACCAAGTCCCTCCAGTTCTGATTCGGGAGCCTGACGCATCATGGTCCGCGCCGCCGTACTGCCCGCCGTCGGCTCTCCGCTGGAGATCACCGACATCGAACTGCCCGAGACCGGCCCCGGCCGGGTCAGGGTCCGCCTCGCCGCCGCCGGGGTCTGCCACTCCGATCTGTCCCTGTCCAACGGCACCATGCGGGTGCCCACACCGTGCGTCCTCGGCCACGAGGGCGCGGGCACCGTCGTCGCGGTCGGCGACGGCGTCACCCATGTCGCCCCCGGAGACGGTGTCGTCCTCAACTGGGCGCCGTCCTGCGGGAGTTGTCACCACTGCCGGATCGGTGAGGTGTGGCTGTGCGCGGGCGCCCTCGCGGGCGCGGCGAGCGTGTATGCCCGCACCGCGGACGGCGCCGAGCTGCACCCCGGCCTGAACGTCGCGGCCTTCGCACAGGAGACCGACGTCGCCGCGAACTGCGTCCTCCCGGTCCCGGACGGCATCCCGCTCACCGACGCCGCCCTGCTGGGCTGCGCGGTACTCACCGGGTACGGCGCGATCCACCACTCCGCCCGGGTCCGCGAGGGCGAGTCGGTCGTCGTCTTCGGCGTCGGCGGGGTCGGCCTCGCCACCCTCCAGTCCGCCCGGATCGCGGGCGCGTCGACGGTCATCGCCGTCGATGTGTCCGCGGAGAAGGAGGCCCTGGCGCGGCGGGCGGGTGCGACCGAATACGTCATCGCCTCCGACACCACCGCGAAGGAGATCCGGGGGCTCACCGGCGGCCAGGGCGCGGACGTGGCGATCGAGTGCGTCGGCCGGGCCGCCACGATCCGTACGGCCTGGGAGTCGACCCGCCGTGGCGGCCGCACCACGGTCGTCGGCATCGGCGGCAAGGATCAGCAGGTCAGCTTTAACGCGCTGGAGATCTTCCACTGGGGCCGCACGCTTTCGGGCTGCGTCTACGGCAACAGCGACCCGGCGCGTGACCTGCCGGTTCTCGCCGAGCATGTGCGAGCGGGACGCCTGGACCTGAGCGGTCTGGTGACGGAGCGGATCGGGCTGGACGGGATCCCGGCGGCGTTCGACAACATGCTGGCGGGCAAGGGCGGAAGGGCGCTGGTGGTCTTCTAATCCGCGGAGGCTTCTCGGGGCTCCGCCCCTTCCGTGAACCGGGGCTCCGCCCCAGACCTCGCCGGGGCTGAATTTCCCGCCGGTCGGCCCGAACATTCAGGCCGACCGGCGGAATTCAAGCCTGTCTGGGGTCCCCCCGGACGAAGTCTGGGGGAGATTGAGGACACGCCCCCTACGGGGGACCTTCAGCGGGCGTCCGGGGTTCGGGGCGGAGCCCCGGAAACCAGCCCCGCCGGCGTTTGAGGCGCTGGGGGTCCCCCCACGCCCGCAGGGCGTAGGGGGGCAGGTCTGGGGGCGGGCCCCCAGTTCGGCCAGCGGCGGGCAGGGGAAAATCCCACCGCTTGCGCAAACCATTGACGCCATACCGCCCGGTCGGTACGGTCCCCGCACTCCTCGTCCCCGCACCCACCGGAGTGTGCACGTATGGACACCCCCGCTCAGTCCCCCGACACCCACCGCCGACGCGTCGCCACCGCCGCCGCCCTCGCCTCCGCCGTCGAGTGGTACGACTACTTCGTCTTCGGCATCGCCGCCGCCCTCGTCCTCGGCAAGCTCTACTTCCCCTCCGGCAGCTCGTCCGCCGGTGTACTCGCCGCCTTCGCCACCTTCGCGGTCGGCTTCCTCGCCCGCCCCATCGGCGGCGTCATCGCCGGCCAGCTCGGCGACAAGCACGGCCGCAAGCCGATGCTGGTCCTCGCGCTGACCCTGATGGGCCTCGCCACCACCGGAATCGGTCTCCTCCCCACCTACGAGACCATCGGCATCGCCGCCCCGGTGCTGCTGGTGCTCTTCCGCGTCGTCCAGGGCATCGCGGTCGGCGCCCAGTGGGGCGGCGCGATGCTGATGGCCACCGAGTACGCCCCCGAGGGCAAGCGCGGGCTCTACGGCAGCCTCGTACAACTCGGCGTCCCCATCGGCGTGGTGAGCGCCAACACCGTCTTCCTGATCGCCGGGGCCGTCACCAACGACACCACCTTCGCCGCCTGGGGCTGGCGCGTCCCCTTCTTCGTCGGCTTCCTCGTTCTCGCCCTCGCCTGGTACATCCACAACCGCGTCGAGGAGACCCCCGAGTTCCGCAAGGCCGAACAGGCCCTGGCCGCACAGGAGAAAAGCGAAGCCCCCTCGCCGCTCCGTACGATCCTGCGCGAGCACCTCGGCACGGTCTTCCTGGCCGGCGGCTCCTTCGCGGTGAACACCGCGACCTTCTACATCATCATCACCGGCGTGCTCGACTACGCGACGCGCGAGCTCGACATGAAGCGCGGCGCCGTGCTCACCGTCTCGCTCTGCATCAGCATCACCCAGCTGGTGCTGATACCGGCGTCCGCGGCCCTCTCCGACCGCATCGGACGGCTGCGCATCTACGCCGCGGGCGCGGTCGGCCTGCTCGTCTGGGCGATCCCCATGTTCCTGCTGATCGACACCAAGTCGCTGCTCTGGCTGGCCGTCGGCACCTTCGTCACCAGCTGTTTCCTGAGCATCATGTACGGGCCGCAGGCCGCGCTCTTCGCCGAGCTCTTCACCGCCGAGATGCGTTACACCGGGGCCTCGCTGGGCTACCAGATCGCGGCGGTCTTCGGCGGCGGACTCGCGCCGTTCGTGATGGTCCTGCTCCTGGAGGCGACCGGCACCTCGATGGCCGTCTCCGGCTACATCATCGGCCTCGCCGTCATCGCTCTCGTGTCGATCAGGATCCTGGCGGCGCGCGCGGCAGCCCGGGATT
Organism: Streptomyces sp. NPDC019890; assembly: GCF_044903445.1. Taxonomy (NCBI): domain Bacteria; kingdom Bacillati; phylum Actinomycetota; class Actinomycetes; order Kitasatosporales; family Streptomycetaceae; genus Streptomyces; species Streptomyces sp. NPDC019890. The sequence continues at coordinate 129,195 of NZ_JBJDQK010000012.1, forward strand.
CCGCGCAGGCCGAGGGCGTGGATGCCAACGCTGAGGCCACCACCGATGCCGATGCCGAGGCCGAAGCGACGGCTGTAGCAAAGGCCGACGCACTGGATTGAGCCGGTTCCGTCTCTCGCCCGTGAGACCCCTGTGTGCGGCCGTCCCGCCTTCCCCCGCGGGGCGGCCGCATCCACTCACGAGCGAGAGGACCGACAACCGCGATGGCCGACCTGCCCGTCTTCGCATTACCCGACTCCGTCACCGCATCCCCCGCCGACCGTGCGCTCGGCGTCGCGATGGTGGAGGCGTGGCGCACCCACGGCATCTTCTACGTCGCCACCGACCCGGCCCAGCAGCAGATCACGGACTGGGCCTTCGAGGCGAGCAGGACGTTCTTCGCGAGACCGCTGCGCGACAAGGCCCGCCACATCAGCTCTGCCAGCTACAGCGGCTACATAGCCTCCGGCGAGGAGGTCACCGCGGGCGAGGCCGACTACTCGGAGATCTTCACCGTCTGCAAGGACGTCCCGCCGGCCGACGCCCGGGCCGTTTCCGGCTGGCCCTGCCACGGCCCGGTGCCCTGGCCGGACGACGCGTACCAGTGGTCCATGCAGGCCTTCATGGCCGGACTGGGCTCACTGGGGGAGACGTTGCTCAGGCTCACCGCGCTCGGCCTGGGACTCGACGACCCCGCCGCGCTGACCGACCTCACCGACGACGGCTGGCACCATATGCGCGTACTGCGCTTCCCCGCCGAGTCCAGCGAGAGCAGCCGGGGGATCGGTGCCCACACCGACTACGGACTGCTGGTCATCGCCGCGCAGGACGAGGTCGGCGGGCTCTGGATCCGCCCGCCGGTGCCGGGCGAGCACCGCAACCGGAACTGGCTGGAGCACGAGAGCAGCGCCGGAATGTACGAGAACGAGGAGCCCTGGACCTTCGTCGCCCCCGTCCCCGGCACCCTGACCGTCTTCCCCGGCGACATCCTTCAGCTCCTCACCGGCGGCCGACTGCTCTCGACCCCGCACAAGGTGCGGCTGGCCGACCGTGAGCGGTACGCCATGGCGTACTTCCACGAGCCCCACTTCAATGCCTGGGTGGAACCGCTGAAGGACGCGCGGGGCGCCGATCCCGCGGGCGCGCCGGACGGGGAGAACCGGCTGCACTACGGCACCCACTTCACCAATATGTTCATGCGCTGCTATCCGGAGCGGACCGCGACGACCCGGCTGCGCGAGGAGGGCGGCCTGCTCACGCTGGCCCGGCTGAGGGAGAGTGCCCGTCAGCCCTGACGACGTCCGGCCCTGCTCGGCCGTGGGACGGCGTCGGCGGGCGGGGCCGGTCGCCTGGCCCGGGAGCGCGAAACGGCGACCCCGGCCAGACACAAGGCACCGCCCGCCAGCGTCAGCCCGCCCGGCACCTCGTCCAGCGCCAGCCACGACATCAGCACCACGAGAGCCGGCACGGCATAGGTCGTCGCGCCCATCCGTCCTGCCGTCGTACGCGCCAGCGCGTACGCCCAGGTCGTGAAGGCGAGCGCGGTGGGGAACACGCCCAGGTAGACCATGTTGAGTGTGGCCGACAGCGGTGCACGCTGTGCCTCGGAGACCAACTGCACGACGAACGGCATACAGGCAACCGCCCCGACCAGACAGCCGAACGTGGTCACCTGCAGAGCGCTGGCATGCGCCAGCGCGGGCTTCTGGCCCACCACCCCGCCCGCATACCCCACCGCCGCCAGCAGGCACAGCAGCACGCCGAGCGTGGAGGCACTGCCCTCGCCCGACATCGACAGACCCACGGTCACGGCTCCCGCGAACGACACCGCCATCCCGGTCAGCAGCCGCGGTGGCAGCGCCTCGCCCAGCACCCGCGCGCCGAGCAGCGCGATGAGGATCGGGCCGATGTTCACGACCATCGCCGCGGTGCCCGCGTCGACCTCCTGCTCGCCCCAGTTGAGGACCACCATGTAGACCCCGAACCAGAGCAGCCCGGATATGGCGATCCCCGGCCATGCGGCGCGCGGCGGCAGCCGCTCGCGCCGGACCAGCAGGACGCAGCCGAGCGCGAGAGACCCGGCGAGCAGCCGCCCGAGGGCGAGCGCTCCGGGGGAGTACGCCGCACCGGCGCTGCGGATGGACACAAAGGCGGAGGCCCACAGCACGACGGTGACGCCCGCGGCGGCCAGAGCGGGCCACTGTGTTCGGCGGGCGGAGGCGGAGGAATTCGTCATGGGGCGACCGTACGGCCTCGGCCCTTCGGCTCTCACCGCAATATTCGGGAGCCCGCGTCAGCGGCCGATCATCTCGTACTGGACGGTCAGACCGTCGATGAGCGCCCGCAGCCCCGTCTCGAACGCGCCCTCGTCCACCTTCTGCTGCCGCTCGGCGAGCAGATGCGCCTGACCGAGGTGCGGATAGTCGGCCGGGTCGTACGCCGTCTCGTCGTCGACGAAGCCCCGGGCGAAGGAGCCCAGCGCCGAGCCGGTGATGAAGTACCGCATCAGGGCGCCGATATGGGTCGCCTGGGCCGGTGGCCAGCCCGCGCGGACCATCGCGCCGAAGACGGCGTCGGCCACCTTGAGACCGGCCGGGCGGCGGCCGGGGCCGCGGGCGAGGACCGGGACGGTGTTCGGGTGGGCGGTCAGGGCCGCCCGGTAGGAGACGGCCCAGTCGTGCAGCGCGGTACGCCAGTCGCGGCCGTCGTCCTCGTCGAACATCGACAGGTCGACCTGGGCGCTGACCGTGTCGGCGACGGCGTCGAGGATCTCGTCCTTGTTGCGGAAGTGGTTGTAGAGGGACGGCCCGCTGACACCGAGTTCGGCGGCCAGCCGACGGGTGGAGACGGCGTCGAGGCCCTCCGCGTCCACGAGCGCACTCGCCGTCTTGACGATGCGTTCTCTGCTGAGCAGGGGCTTGCGCGGTCGGGCCATGCGGCACATAGTAGGCCTGCCGACAAGAAACTAGCAGTGGTAGTTAAAAGTGGGGGTGGACAGATGAATCTGGAACTCGACGAGGAGCAGACAGCCGTCCGGCAGCTGGCCAAGGACTTCGTCGACCGTGAGATCACCCCGCATGTCGTCGAGTGGGACCGCGCCGAGAGCGTCGACCGGTCGATCGTGAAGAAGCTGGGCTCGCTGGGCTTCCTCGGGCTCACGATCGACGAGGAGTACGGCGGCAGCGGCGGCAGCCATCTGGCGTACTGCCTGGCCACCGAGGAGCTCGGACGCGGCGACTCGTCGGTGCGCGGCATCGTGTCCGTATCGCTCGGCCTGGTCACCAAGACGATCGCCGCCTGGGGCGACGAGGAGCAGAAGCGCCAGTGGCTGCCGCGGCTCACCGCCGGGGAGGCGCTCGGCTGCTTCGGGCTCACCGAGCCGGGCACCGGGTCCGACGCCGGAAACCTGACGACCAGGGCCGTACGGGACGGCGACGACTACGTCATCAACGGCTCCAAGATGTTCATCACCAACGGCACCTGGGCCGATGTGGTGCTCCTCTTCGCCCGTACCGACGACACGCCCGGACACCGCGGCGTCTCCGCCTTTCTGGTGCCCGCCGACACCCCCGGTCTGACCCGTCGCACCATCCACGGAAAGCTCGGCCTGCGCGGCCAGGCCACCGCCGAGCTGGTGCTCGCGGATGTGCGGGTGCCGGCCGCCGCCCTGCTGGGCCCGGAGGGCAAGGGCTTCTCCATCGCCATGTCCGCACTCGCCAAGGGGCGGATGTCGGTCGCGGCGGGCTGTGTCGGGATCGCGCAGGCCGCGCTCGACGCGGCCGTCGGATACGCGGGCGAGCGCGAGCAGTTCGGCAAGTCGATCGCCTCGTACCAGCTGGTCCAGGAGCTGATCAGCGACATCTCGGTGGATGTTGCGGCAGCCAGGCTGCTGACCTGGCGGGTCGCCGACCTCGTCGACCGCGGTGAGGAGTTCGCCACCGCCGCGTCCCAGGCCAAGCTCTTCGCCTCCGAGGCCGCGGTGCGCGCGGCCAACAATGCCCTGCAGGTCTTCGGCGGCTACGGCTACATCGACGAGTACCCGGTCGGCAAACTGCTGCGCGACGCCCGGGTGATGACCCTCTACGAAGGCACCAGCCAGATCCAGAAACTGATCATCGGCCGCGCGCTGACCGGAGTCTCCGCCTTCTAGACACCCCCTGGCCCCCGGCTCTTCCGGCCGCGGCCGACCTGAGTACACAGGTGAGTACGGGAGCGGATGTGGCGCGGGCCACAGCCGCCGATCCTTGCCCGTATGAGTGAGACACCGGTCAAGCAGCAAAGCACCGCAGCCTTCTACGGACAGGCCGTGGCCTCCTTCGCCGTCGCGCTCGCCGCCGTCGGCCTCGGCATTCTCTACCTCGACGCCAACGCCTGGGTGCGCAGCTTCCTCGCCATCGCCGTCCTCTATCTCACGACATCGGCGTTCACCCTGGCCAAGGTGATCAGGGACCGCCAGGAGGCCGGGCAGATCGTCAGCCGCGTGGACCAGGCCAGAATGGAGAAGCTGCTCGCCGAGCACGACCCCTTCCAGAAGCTCTAAGCCTCTAAGCGCTTGCTCACCGTCGGGGTATGGTGTGCCTTCCGATGAACGGAAGGGGCGAGCGATGAGTACGGCGGAGGACACGGCCGACGAGGACATGCCGTGGGGTGAGGTCACGCCCGAGGCCGCACGGAAGCTGCTCGTTGCCGCCGTCGAGGCCTTCGCCGAGCGCGGCTACCACGCGACGACGACCCGGGACATCGCGGGCCGCGCGGGGATGAGCCCCGCCGCGCTCTACATCCACTACAAGACCAAGGAAGAGCTGCTCCACCGGATCAGCCGGATCGGGCACGACAAGGCCCTGGAGATCCTTTCGGCGGCGGCCGACGCCGAAGGCACCCCCTCCGAGCGGCTCGCCGACGCGGTGAGCTCGTTCGTACGCTGGCACGCCGGGCGGCACGACACCGCCCATGTGGTGCAGTACGAGATCGACGCACTCTCCGACGACCACCGTACGGAGATCATCGAGCTGCGCCGCCGGAGCGACGCCATCGTGCGCGGGATTCTGCGCGACGGCGTGGAGTCGGGGGAGTTCGACGTCCCGGACATTCCCGGCACCACGGTTGCGGTGCTGTCGCTCTGCATCGACGTGGCGCGCTGGTTCAACACCAGGGGACGCCGGACGCCCGACGAGGTCGGCGCGCTCTACGCCGACCTCGTCCTGCGCATGGTCGGTGCTCAGAAGAAGTAGCGGGACACCGACTCGGCCACGCAGACGGGCTTGTCGCCGCCCTCGCGCTCGACCGTGACGAGGGCGGTCACCTGCACACCGCCGCCCGCCTCCTCCACGCTCTGCAGTACGGCGGTCGCGCGCAGCCGCGACCCCACCGGTACGGGGGAGGGGAAGCGGACCTTGTTGGCGCCGTAGTTGATGCCCATCTTCATGCCCTCGACGCGCAGCACCTGCGGGACGAAGGTCGGCAGCAGCGACAGCGTGAGATAGCCGTGCGCGATCGTGGTGCCGAAGGGGCCGCTCGCCGCGCGTTCCGGGTCGATGTGGATCCACTGGTGGTCACCGGTGGCGTCGGCGAAGAGGTCGATCCGCTTCTGCTCGATCTCCAGCCAGTCGCTGTGTCCCAGTTGCTCGCCGACGCCGGCGCGCAGCTCGTCGGCGGAGGTGAAGATCCTCGGCTCAGCCATGTCCCTGGTCCCTGCCTCTCTGTTGTCTAAGCGCTTGCTCAGCATGAGTGGACGGACACGGTCCTGTCAACGGACGACCAGTAGGCTCCGAGGAGTGCCACAGATTCCCGAGAAGATTCACGAGCTCACGGTCGGCCAGCTGTCCGCGCGCAGCGGCGCTGCGGTGTCCGCCCTGCACTTCTACGAGTCCAAGGGCCTGATCAGCAGCCGCCGGACCAGCGGCAACCAGCGCCGCTACGGAAGGGACGCGCTGCGCCGCGTCGCCTTTGTGCGTGCGGCCCAGCGCGTCGGCATCCCGCTCGTTACGATCAGGGAGGCCCTCGCGGAACTGCCCGAGGAGCGCACGCCCGACCGGGACGACTGGGCGCGGCTGTCGCAGGCGTGGCGCAAGGAACTGGACGAGCGGATCAACCAACTCGGCCGGCTCCGCGACCACCTCACGGACTGCATCGGCTGCGGCTGCCTCTCGCTGGAGACCTGTGTCCTGTCCAACCCGGACGACATCTTCGGCGAACGAATGACGGGCTCCCGCCTTCTCCCGGGACGCCGCAGCGCGCCCAAGGCCGACGCCTGACGCGCGCGGGATTCCGCTCCTCAGCCGCCGGAGGAGAATTTCGGCCCGTCCGAAGATTGAGGGCACGCCCGAAGGGCATATCAGGCGTACCCGGCCGCCGGGCGCGAAAAGCGGAGGTGGGCCCGCACCCCCGTGACGGGCCCACCTCCGCTACCGGTCCTGACCGGCGCCGGTCTACTCGTACTCCGTGCCGCCCTTGCGGGTCAGATACGCCGGGCTGACCGCCTTCGCTATCGCCCGGCCGCCCACCACCGGGCTGTAGCGCTCGGTGGACGGGCGGATCACGACGCCCTCGCGCAGATGCAGCTCGCGCCCCGACACCGTCTCCCGGCCGCTCGCCAGCTCCAGCACCTTCTCGATGTCGTACGGGCCCTCGAACAGCCGTGGCACCAGCGGCAGTTCACCTTCCAGCAGCTCCACCGGGTCCAGCTGGCGGACCTGGCCGTCGATCTCCGCGGAGACGTCGAACACGGCGTAACCCAGCGCCTCGGAGCGGGCGTTGGCCCCATAACCCAAGTCCTGCACCCCCGCGCCGTACACCTCGGCGAAGATGCCGACCCGGCTTGCCCCCAGCTTCTCGGCCAGCCGCGCCGCGACCGCCGGGACGTCATGGCCGAGCACCGCGCGCCAGTACAGATTGCGCGGGTCCTCCTTGAGCGCAAGGCCCTTCGCGCCGAATCCCTTCGACGACACCTGCACTCTGCCGCCGTCCGCGGCGCTGTACGTCATCAGGCAGGCCGAGCCGTGCAGCTTCTCGGTCAGCACCACCGGCTCACCCGACTCGAAAATCTCCGGGTAGCGCTGAATGTTCTCGATGTCGACCCATGGCAGCAGATCGGGCGCCCGCTCCACCTCCCCGTCCATCGTCGGCGGGATCGGTGGCGACCACTTGGTGATCGAGAGCAGCTCCGCGAAGTCCGTGCCGGCGACGGCCGCCTGCGCCAGATCGATGTCCGCGAGCGCCCGCGGCCGGCAGACGATGCCCTGCGACAGTTCACCGCGGAGCCGCACCGCCTTGACCCGGTCGGAGGCTCTTCCGGCCAGCCGCCCGGTCAGACCCAGCTCCTCGATCAACTCGGCCGGGAGCACGGCCTGTTCCGGGATGTACACGGCGGCGTCACCACTGCGGTAGGCGCCCTTGGCGACGACCGCGCGATACAGGCCCACCTGGGCCAGTTCGAGCGCGTCGGCGTTCGGGTGCTCATGCACGGTCAGCAGTTCTGCGGTGACACGCAGCGTGGACATCGGCGTCTCCTCGATTACGGATTTCCGGTACCACTCTGCGGGCGGCGGCCGGGTGCGGGCCACTGAATATCGGCGCCGTCCCGGGCGGCGCGCACCAGTTGCGCGTTGGACAGGGCCGGCTGCCCGTCGGGCAGTACCAGCACGTCCTCCAGACCCACCCGTGTGTCCAGCCCCAGCCGCCGTGCGAGTCCCAACACCGGCCATGCGCCGCCGTCCTCGCCGTGCAGCAGTACGGATATGCCATGGGCCGGGCCCAGTTCGGCAAGGAGCGAGCGCGCCGACTCCTCGGCCGTGGCCGGGGCGGTGTCCATCACCTCGGCGAGCACCCGCAGGACACGCGGGGCCAGTGGGGAGGCCAGAAAGCGGCGCGGCCCGTCCGTGCCGGACCACAGGCCCGCCTCCACGCCGACCCCGCGCTCCAGCAGAGCTGCCGCGACCAACTCCGCGCCCGGCTCGTGCCAGTTGACCGAGGCGTGGTCGGGCAGCACCGTCCAGGCGCGGACGCGCTCCACCCGCCGCCCGGGATCGGGCTCGGCCCAGGCGCCCGTGGTCACGCCGACGGGGACGTCCACCACCGCCCGTATCGCCGTGACCACCTCCGCCACGGCGCGCGGCGACAGGGTGTCGGCGCCGCACGGCGTCTTGGGGTGCACATGCACCTCGGCGGCGCCGGCCGCGACAGCCCCGGCCGCGGACTCGGCCATCGCCCCGGGGGACAGCGGCACGGCAGCGCCGTCGCCCGCCGAACGGGGCCCGTTCAGACAGACCTGGATCATGCCTTCGATGGTGCCAGCCACCACTGACAACGCACGCCCGTCCTCAATCGCCGGGCGGTCCGGCGATTGAGGACCAGGGCGCAGGGGCGAGAGAAGAGCCTCAGGCCACCGACGCCAGTTCCTTGCGCCCCGCCCGCTTCGCCGCCGCCACGGCCTCGGACGTCAGCACGGGCTGCGGCACCACAATGCCGCAGCCCGTGCAGACCGGCCCGAACCACGGCTCGTTCGCCAGATCCTGTCGCCACACAATGTGCGTCCCCCCGCACACCGGGCACCCCGTGCCGGGTTCCGTCTCCAGCGCGGATATCAGTCGCCGCAGCACCTCGTCGAGCGGGGCCGAGGGGTGGGCCGCCGGCCTGTCGCAGCGCGCGACCCCGTTCCCGCCCCAGGTTCGCCGGTGCCAGTCGTCGATCGTTGCCGGCCGCCGCAGCCCATCATGCTTCTCCCGTTTGCGGCGGTCCGCGAAACTCTCCTCGTACGCGAGCCAGACGGCCCGCGCCTTCTCCAACTCCTCGAGCGCGGCCACCAGCCGCGCCGGATCGGGCGCCCGGTCCTCGGGTTCGATGCTGTGCCTCGCGCACAGATGATCCCAGGTCGCCCGGTGCCCATAAGGGGCAAAACGCTCCAGGCACTTGCGCAGTGAGTAGCGCCGAAGCGCCAGGTCACACCGCACATCGCGCACCTGTCTCGCAAGACTCCGGAAACCGGCCATCGCACTGCCACCTCCGTCGCTGGTACTTGGGCGTCGAAGAATGGACGTACGAGTCCCCCATCCGGCTCCATCGAATCCATCGGATATCCGATGGCGGCCATCAGCAGAACGTCCCCCGCGATGCAGTCCGCCCCATCCCGCCCTGAACGCAGGCCGGTTGGCGACGGGCTCGTCGCGCGCCACGGTCCCCGGGGAGCGGTGCCTGGCACGCCTCGTGTGGTGATACGGAAAAGGTGACGCATGTTCACCTTACTCGCGAGTCATACCGTCGGTAACCTCCGGCGCATCGGTCTCCCCGAGGAGTATCCATGCGACGACGCACCGGAAGACTCACAACTGCCACCGCCGCCGCGGTGTTCGCGCTCTCCGCCGGTCTGCCGGCTCCCTTGCCACAGGCCGCGGCCTCCGCCGATACCGCGGCCCCCACCGCAGCCGCAGCCGACGGCGACCTCTGCAAGGGGCAGTGCGCCGACATCCTGCCGCCGGGGCAGAACGGCAACGCGACCCTCGCCGACATCCTCGCCCACAAGGTCTTCGGCACCCGTCCCGGCCACAGCTCCGACCAGCTCGGCCGCTACGACTCCCTGGTCGGGGGCTACGGCGGACTCACCGACGCCAAGCTCAACGACTTCTTCAACGACTCCTCGTTCGGTGTTCCCGACGGCCAGGTCGAGTCCGTCACCACACCGCGCCCCGACGTCACGATCACCCGCGACAAGAAGAACGGCGTCCCCCACATCAAGGGCACCACCCGCTACGGAACGGAGTTCGGAGCCGGATTCGCCGCGGGCCAGGACCGCCTGTGGATGATGGACCTCTTCCGGCACATCGGCCGTGGCGAGCTCACTCCCTTCGCCGGCGGCGCGCTCGCCAACCAGGGCCTGGAGCAGCAGTTCTGGCCCTCGGCCCCGTACACCGAAGCCGACTACCAGGCGCAGATCGAGCGCATCCGGACCACCGAGGGTGCGCGCGGCGAGCAGGCCATGGCGGATGCGCAGGCGTATGTCGACGGCATCAACACCTACCGCGTGCAGTCCAAGAACGGGCGCTACTTCCCCGGCGAGTACGTCCTCACCGGGCACATCGACTCGATCACCAACGTCGGGGAGATACAGCCCTTCACGCTCTCCGACCTGATCGCCATCGCGTCCGTCGTCGGTGGCCAGTTCGGCGGTGGTGGCGGCGGTGAGGTGCAGGCCGCGCTCTCCCTGCTCGCCGCCCAGCAGAAGTACGGCCTGGTGGAAGGCACCAGGGTCTGGGAGTCCTTCCGGCAGCGCGAGGATCCCGAGGCCGTGCTCACCCTGCACGACGGCTCCAGCTTCCCGTTCGCCAACAAGCCCGCGAACCCTCGTGGCACCGCACTGCCCGACGCCGGATCGGTCGTCCCCGAACAGCTCGTGTACGACAGGACCGGCTCGGCGGGCAGCAATACCAAGTCCCCGCTGCGGGCCCCGGCAACGCTCAAGCCCGCCCAGGGCATGTTCGACGACGGGGTCATCGCGCCCGGCTCGATCGGCGGCAGGCGCGGTATGTCCAACGCGCTCCTCGTCTCCGGCAAGAGCACCGCGAGCGGCCACCCCGTCGCCGTATTCGGCCCTCAAACCGGCTATTTCGCGCCACAGTTGATGATGCTCCAAGAGCTCCAGGGCCCCGGCATCTCCGCCCGCGGTGTCTCCTTCGCCGGAGTCGGCATGTACGTCCAGATGGGCCGCGGCCAGGACTACGCCTGGTCCGCCACCTCCTCCGCCCAGGACATCACCGACACCTACGCGGTCGAGCTCTGCCAGGACGACGTCCACTACCTCTACCGGGGCGTCTGCGCCCCGATGGAGAAGCTGGAGAAGCGCAACGCCTGGAAGCCGACGGTGGCCGACTCCACCGCGGCCGGCTCCTACCGGATGCAGGTCTGGCGCACCAACTACGGCATCGTCACCCACCGCGCCAAGATCGGCGGCAAGCCCGTCGCGTACACCTCGCTGCGCACCACCTACCGCCACGAGGCCGACTCGATCATCGGCTTCCAGATGCTCAACGACCCGTCGTTCGTGACCGACGCCGCATCGTTCCAGCAGGCCGCTCACAACATCGACTATGCCTTCAACTGGTTCTACGCCGACTCCCGCACCGCCGCCTACTTCAACAGCGGCATGAACCCGGCGCGGTCGCCCGCCACCGACCCCGCGCTGCCCATCACGGCGGAGCGGCAGTACGAGTGGCAGGGCTTCGACCCGGCGAACAACACCGCCACCTACACGTCCTTCGCCCAGCATCCGCAGTCCATCGGCCAGGACTACTACATCTCCTGGAACAACCGGCAGGCCAAGGGGTACGCCACCGCGGGCTTCGGCTTCGGAGCCGTGCACCGCGGCGATCTGCTCAACGGCCGGGTGGCAAAGCTCGTCGCCAACGGCGGGGTGACCCGCGCCTCGCTCACCCGGGCGATGGCGGAGGCCGCCGTCACCGATCTGCGCGGGGAGCAGCTGCTGCCCGAGCTGCTGGCGGTGCTGCGCTCGGGGCCTGTCACCGACCCCCAGCTGAACACCGCCATCCAGCAGTTGGAGTCCTGGCGGGTCGCGGGTTCGCCGCGCAGGGAGACCTCGCCCGGCTCGCACGACTACACCCACCCGGACGCCGTGCGCCTCATGGACGCCTGGTGGCCGCTGCTGATCGAGGCCGAGTTCAGACCCGGGCTCGGCGACGACCTCTACCGTGCGCTCGCCGGGAACCTTCCGGTCGACGAGTCCCCGGCCGCGAGCCACCGCCCGACCGGCGGGCACAGCGGCTCCGCCTTCCAGAACGGCTGGTGGGCCTTCGCCGACAAGGATCTGCGCCAGGTACTCCGACAGCCGGTCCAGGGCCCCCTGGCGCAGACATACTGCGGCAACGGCGACCTGGCCGCCTGCCGTGACGCGCTCCTGGCCGCGCTGAAGCAGGCCACGGCCAAGCCGGCGACCGAGGTCTATCCCGCCGACGGCAACTGCAAGGCGGGCGAGCAGTGGTGCGCGGACTCGATCATCCACCGTGCGCTCGGCGGCATCACCCACCCGGCGGTCAGCTGGCAGAACCGCCCCACCTATCAGCAGGTGGTGGAGTTCCCCTCACACCGCTAGCCGTCAACCACCTCGGGCCGCACGGGCGTTGAACCCATCAGCGTCCGATGCGGCCCGCGGCGAGCACCACCCGGGCCAGCTCCTCGTGGCAGATGTCGTTGTGCGCACCGGTCGGCGGCCCGCCGCGCTTCACCACCGACGCCGCGTCCACGCTGACACAGCCCGAGGCCGGAACCCCCCGCCGCAGGGCCTCCTCCAGGGTCAGCTGCGCCAGCGGTCTGACGGCCTGGATGCCGTCGTGCCCCATCGCCCACCACCGCTTGTCGAGCCCGAGTGCGCTCCTGTCGTCCCCGGCCAGGCTGGACGCCAGCGGGTAGATCACCCCGAGCGCGCTGTCGTGCCGCGAATAGCAGGCCACCACCGGGCCGTCGACCCGGTGTTCCATCGTGCGCAGGACGCCGCCGCTGTGCGTCGCATGGGGCAGGCTCGAGGCGAACGCATAGTGGGAGAACGCCCCTTGAAGGAGCGTCACCGACTTCACGTTCCGTACGCCGTCGGGCAGCCCGCGCAGCGCGAAGGAGACCAGCCGCGCCCCCTGGCTGTGCCCGACCAGATGCACCCGCACATCGGGGGACGACCGGGCCAGCTGCCCGAGCAGCGGGCCGAGCCCCAGTTCGCCGACCGTCCCGGACCGCCGCTTCATCGCGTAGTACGTCGTCTGCCGCAGCAGCTCCTTCGCGCCCTTCCACGCCTTCTTGAGACCGCCGGGGAGGGAGAAGGACGCGTTGGCCATCTCCTTGTCCGTCATCTCGCCGGTCTCCTCCAGCGCCAGCGTGAAGCGGCGGCACATCGTGAGCGCATCCTCGAACAGCACGGCCGGCGGGCTCTGCTCGTCGTGCGGCAGATCGTCCGAGAAGCTGGCCTCAAGACCGCCGGCCGGTACCTCGGTCAACCGCCGTGCGAGCGCGCCGAACTCCGCGAACGCCGCCTCCGACTCCGGCTGTGCGTCGAGCAGCTGGGCCAGCCGCCGTACCGTCTCGTCATGCCCGGGGAACAGCTCGACCAGCGCGTCCTGCGTTGCCTTGTCAAGACCGGAAGCCGCCATGGGAGCGACGGCGGACGGCGTGAAGTCCGGAATTGGCTCGTCCGCGAACTTCATGGACGGCCAGACGACGCCGGCATACCCGAGCCGGACGCCAGGAGCGTTGGCCAGCAGGCCCGGGAAGGGTGCGAAGAAGGCCGAATACAGCCGGTTGGCGATGGTGGGCGAGCTGTTCCACCCGTGAGCGAACATCACGAGATCGGTGACGTCCAGCTCCGCCAGCCGGTCCCGCTGCGCGACGTTGACGTCGCCGTCCTTGTCGAAAGTGATCTCCCGGTACGGCTCCACGCTCATTTCCGGCATGACCGGCCCTCCCCGTTTTTGTCCCCTGATGAGACAGCATCCTGCGGGAAGGGAGGAACGGCCATACCTGTGACGGTGTTCGGTCGTGGCCGATTCCGGGTGGGCCGCGAAACTGTCGGCCACGGACCCGGATGACTGTCAGTCGGTCACAGACGGTCGGCCGCGTTGATCCGGTGGAGATGGATCAGTACCGCAGATATCTCTTCCGCATGGACCTGAACGCGGCGAGCTCGCCCTGCCACGCCCCCACCACCTCGTCCGTACCCGCCCCCGCGTCGATCACCGTCCGCACCTTCGCCGACCCCGTCAGCTTGTCGATCCAGTTGTCCGGGCGCCAGGCGAAGCCGCTCCACACCCGCTTCGCGGTCACCAGCAGACCGATCCCGGTGCGCACCGGGTCGTACGACTCCCGGTCGTGGACGTGCAGTTGGACTCCGCCGACTGTCTTGCCCTGGAACTTGGAGAACGTGGGCGCGAAGTACGCCTCGCGGAAGCGGACGCCCGGCAGCTCGAGAGCGTTCGCGGCCCCGGCCCAGCGCCGGTCGATGCCCTCCGCGCCGAGGAGTTCGAACGGGCGGGTCGTGCCACGCCCCTCCGACAGATTGGTGCCCTCGAAGAGACAGGTGCCCGAGTAGACCAGCGCGGTGTCCGGCGTCGGCATATTGGGGCTCGGCGGCACCCACGGCAGCCCGGTCTCGTCGAAGAAGTCCGAGCGGCGCCAGCCCGACATCCGTACCGTCTCCAGCTCCACCGGCTCTGTCAGGAACTCACCGTTGAACAGCCCCGCCAGCTCGGTCACGGTCATGCCGTGCGCCTGCGAGATCGGCTCGCGGCCCACGAAGGTCGCGAAGGCCTTGTCGAGCACGGGACCCAGCGCAGCCCGGCCCGTCACCGGGTTCGGCCGGTCGAGCACCACGAAGCGCTTGCCCGCCAGTGCGGCCGCCTGCATGCAGTCGAAGAGCGTCCAGATGTACGTGTAGAAACGGGCGCCGACGTCCTGGATGTCGAAGACGACCGTCTCCACGTCCGCGGTGGTGAAGATGTCGGCGAGCGGCTGCCCGCTCTTGCCGAATGTGTCGTAGACGGGCAGCCCGGTCGCCGGGTCGTCGTAGCGGCCCTCGGAGCCGCCCGCCTGGGCCGTGCCGCGGAAGCCGTGCTCGGGGCCGAAGACGGCAACCAGGTTCACCCGGTCGTCGGCGTGCATGACGTCGACGATGTGGCGCACGTCCTGGGTGATCCCGGTCGGGTTGGTGACCACACCGACCCGCTGCCCCGACAGGGAGGCGTAGCCGTCGGCGGCCAGCCGGTCGAAGCCGGTGCGGACCCGGCGGCGGCCCGCATGTGCGGCGACCGGCCCGGCAGCCGGTGCGGCGGTCGCGGTGGATCCGGTCGTGGCCAGCGCCCCCACCGCGCCACCGGCGGCCAGTAATCCCCGTCTGGACAGGCTCATCGGGTACCTCCGTGATCGCTGTCTGTCATGGCCACGCACGCTAGCGTGCACGGCGGGTGGGCGGAACGATTGCGACAGCGCGGTTCGCACCTCCGGCCCTCGGGGCATCCCGCCCCCTTCCCCAGCCACATACCGACTGGTTAGTCTGCTCGGACGGGACGGCGCGCGGAGAGGCGGAGCTTGATGGGTACGGTGCATGGCGCTGGGGTTGTGGTCACGGGCGCGGGAGGCGGCATCGGTGCCGCACTGGCCCGCCGGTTCGCGGCGGAGGGCGCCCGCGTCGTGGTCAACGACATCGACCCGGTCAAGGCCAAGTCGATCGCCGACGACATTGGGGCCACCGCAGTGCCCGGTGACGCCTCCGAGATTGTGGAAGCCGCCCGCGACGCACTGGACGGAACCGTCGACGTCTACTGCGCCAACGCCGGCCTCGCCTCGCCCGGCGACGCCTTCGCCGACGAGAAGGTCTGGGCGGCTGCCTGGGACGTCAACGTCATGGCGCACGTCCGCGCAGTGCGCACGCTGCTGCCCGACTGGCTGGAGCGCGGCAGCGGCCGCTTCGTCTCCACCGTCTCTGCGGCCGGCCTGCTCACCATGGTGGGCGCGGCCCCGTACAGCGTCAGCAAGCACGGCGCGTACGCCTTCGCCGAGTGGCTCTCGCTCACCTACCGCCACCGCGGCCTCAAGGTGCACGCCATCTGCCCGCAGGGGGTGCGTACGGATATGCTCACCGCGGCCGGATCGGCGGGCGAACTCGTACTCGCCCCGACCGCCATCGACCCCGAGGACGTCGCCGACGCGCTGTTCGAGGGCATCGAGGCCGACCGCTTCCAGATCCTTCCGCACCCCGAGGTCGCCGGCTACTACCAGGCCCGCGCCGCAACCCCCGAGCGCTGGCTGGCCGGCATGAACCAGATCCAGCAGAAGTGGGAAGGGGCCGACCAGTGACCTCGATCTACGCCACCAAGCCCTGGCTCGCGCAGCTCACCGACGCCCAGCGGGCCCCGATCACGACGCCCGCAAGCGTCGTGCACTCCTTCCGCGCAGCCGTCGCCCGCGCCTCCGAGCACACCGCACTCGCCTACTTCGACGGGCGGCTGAGCTACCGCGAGACCGACGAGCTCTCCGACTCCGTCGCGGGCCATCTCGCCGCCCGCGGGGTCGTGCGCGGAGACCGCGTGGCGATCATGCTGCAGAACACCCCGCACTTCGTGATCGCGCTGCTGGCCGCCTGGAAGGCCGGGGCCACCGTCGTCCCGCTCAACCCGATGTACAAGTCGGCCGAGGTCGAGCACGTACTCAAGGACGCCGATGTCACCGTGCTCATCTGCTCGGACCGGGCATGGGAGTCGTATCTGCGCGACAGCGCCGCCCAAACGCCCGTACGCCTCGCCCTCACCGCCTGCGAACTGGACCTGCAGAGCCGCAACGACGCCCGCGTCCTCGGCTTCGAGCGGCAGTCGCGGCCGGAGGACACCCATGACCTGGTGAGCGTGGCAAGGCTGGGGCTGCGCGCGCCCGAGGGGCGTGAACTGACCCCCGACGACGTGGCGTTGATCAGCTACACCTCCGGCACGTCCGGCACCCCCAAGGGCGCCATGAACCTGCACCGCGGCATCGTCCACAACGCCGAGCGCCAGCGCACCGGCCACCCCGTGCCCGAGGGCGCCTGTTACTTCGCGCTCGCGCCGCTGTTCCACATCACCGGCATGGTCTGCGAGCTCGCCGCCTGCATCGCCAACGCGGGCACCCTTGCCCTTGCCTACCGCTTCGAGGCGGGGGTCGTCCTCGACGCCTTCGCCGAGCACCGGCCTGCGTACACCGTCGGGCCCTCCACCGCCTTCATGGCGCTTGGCGCGCACCCCGCGGCGACCCGGGAGCACTTCGCCTCGTTCCAGGTGATCTCCTCGGGCGGTGCCCCGGTGCCGCCCGCGCTGGTCGAGAAGTTCCGTACGGGCTTCGGCCCCTACCTCTACAACGGCTACGGACTGACCGAGTGCACGGCGCCCTGCGCCTCCGTGCCGCCGGAGAAGGAGGCCCCGGTCGATCCGGCGTCCGGCACACTCTCCGTCGGCGTGCCCGGGCCTGACACGCTCGTGCGGATCGTCGACGAGAAGGGCGAGGACATGCCTTTCGGCGAGCACGGCGAGATAGCCGTCAGCGGCCCCCAGGTGGTGCCCGGCTACTGGCGACTGCCAGAAGCGAGCACCGAGGCCTTTCCGGACGGCGAGCTGCGCACCGGCGACATCGGCTTCATGGACGCGGACGGCTGGCTCTATGTCGTCGACCGCAAGAAGGACATGATCAACGCGTCCGGTTTCAAGGTCTGGCCGCGCGAGGTCGAGGACGTCCTGTACACGCACCCCGCGGTGCGTGAGGCGGCCGTGGTCGGCATCCCCGACGACTACCGCGGCGAGAGCGTCAAGGCGTATGTGAGTCTGCGCCAGGGGGTTGCCGCCGAACCGGCCGAGATCTCGGCGTACTGTGCGGATCGACTCGCGGCGTACAAATACCCCCGCGAAGTCGAGATCCTGCCGGAGCTGCCGAAGACGACAAGTGGGAAGATCCTCAGGCGGGAACTGCGTTTTCCCCGATAAACCCAAGGAATTGACGAGAGGCGGGTGGCGGCAATGGCCAGGACGACGGACGGGGACGGCACCCCCGTCCCGCAGAGGCTGCTGGCCGCCGCCACACGGCTCTTCGCCGAGCGCGGCTACGACCGCACCTCGGTGCAGGAGATCGTCGAGGCGGCCGGTGTCACCAAGGGAGCGCTGTACCACTACTTCGGCTCCAAGGAAGACCTGCTCCAAGAGGTCTACGCGCGCGTGCTGCGGCTCCAGCAGGAGCGGCTCGACGCCTTCGCGGACGCCGACGAGCCGGTGGAGAACCGGCTGCGGGGCGCGGCGGCGGATGTCGTGGTGACGACGATCGACAACCTCGACGACGCCGCGATCTTCTTCCGCTCCATGCACCATCTGAGCCCGGAGAAGCACAAGCAGGTCCGCGCCGAGCGCCGGCGCTACCACGAGCGCTTCCGCGCGCTGGTGGAAGAGGGTCAGCAGAGCGGGGTGTTCTCCACGGCCACCCCGGCGGACCTGGTGGTGGACTACCACTTCGGCTCGGTCCACCATCTGTCGACGTGGTACCGCCCGGACGGCCCGCTCACCCCGCAACAGGTGGCGAACCACCTCGCGGACATGCTCCTGCGCGCTCTGCGCCCGTAACTTGACCCGGGGCTCCGCCCCGGCCCCCGCCTCAATCGGGTCTTGGGCGGAGCCCCAGTTGCGGGAAGGGGGTGGCTGGAGGGGAACAAGCCCCTCCAGCCACCCCCCGTCGCAGCTACATGTACTGCTTCAGCTCGCGCCGCGCCAGCGACCGCTGGTGCACCTCGTCCGGCCCGTCCGCCAGCTTCAACGTCCGCGCCGCCGCCCACAGTTCCGCCAGCGGGAAGTCCTGGCTCACCCCGCCCGCGCCGTGCACCTGCACCGCCTTGTCGAGGATCTCCACCACCGCCCTCGGGGTCGCGATCTTGATCGCCTGGATCTCGGTGTGCGCCCCGCGGTTGCCCACCGTGTCCATCAGCCAGGCCGTCTTCAGCACCAGCAGCCGCAGCTGCTCGACCGTGACCCGCGCGTCCGCGATCCAGTTCTGTACGACACCCTGCTGGGCGATCGCCTTGCCGAAGGCCGTACGGGACACCGCCCGCTTGCACATCAGCTCGATGGCCCGCTCGGCCATGCCGATCAGCCGCATGCAGTGGTGGATGCGGCCCGGGCCGAGGCGCGCCTGGGCGATGGCGAAGCCGCCGCCCTCCTCGCCGATCAGATTCGACGCCGGCACCCGAACGTTGTCGAAGACGACCTCGGCATGGCCGCCGTGCGCGTGGTCCTCGTAGCCGTACACCTGCATGGCGCGCCGGACCTCAAGGCCCGGGGCGTCGCGCGGCACGAGGACCATCGACTGCTGGCGGCGGATGTCGGTCCCGTCCGGGTCCGTCTTGCCCATCACGATGAAGATCTTGCAGTCGGGGTTCATCGCCCCGGAGATGTACCACTTGCGGCCGTTGATGACGTAGTCGTCGCCGTCGCGGTCGATCCGCGTCTGGATGTTCGTCGCGTCGGACGAGGCGACCTCGGGCTCGGTCATGGCGAACGCGGACCGGATCTCCCCGGCCAGCAACGGCTCCAGCCACTGCTTCTTCTGCTGCTCGTTGCCGAACTGCACGAGCACCTCCATGTTGCCGGTGTCGGGCGCGGCGCAGTTCAGCGCGGTCGGGGCCAGGTGCGGGCTGCGACCGGTGATTTCGGCGAGCGGCGCGTACTGCAGATTGGTCAGTCCTGCCCCGTGCTCCGCGTCGGGCAGGAAGAGATTCCACAGGCCCTGCTTGCGCGCCTCGGCCTTGAGCTCGTCGAAGATCGCCGGGGTGTCCCACGGCGAGGCCAGCTGGGCGCGCTGCTCGTGCTCGATCGCCTCGGCCGGGTAGACGTGCTCGTCCATGAAGGTGAGCAGCTTGGCTCGCAGTTCCTCGGTGCGCGCGTCGAATGCGAAGTCCATAGGGATACTCAGCCTTCCTGGAGGGTGGTGAGGCCGTGCTCGATGAAGAGGGGCACGAGATCGCCGATCCGGTCGAAGCCGGCGCCGACCGTCTGGCCGAGGGTGTAGCGGTAGTGGATACCCTCGAGGATCACGGCGAGCTTGAACCAGGCGAAGGCGGTGTACCAGGAGATGGCGGAGGTGTCCCGGCCGGAGCCGGCGGCGTACCGCTCGATCAGCTCGGCCGCTTCCGGGTGGCCCGCAGCCCCCGCGGTGGTGCTGACGGGGGAGTCGGGGAGGTCCAGCTTGACGCCGTACATCACCAGCAGCCCGAGGTCGGTCAGCGGATCGCCGAGCGTCGACATCTCCCAGTCGAGGATCGCCTTGATCCGGTCGTCCGGGCCGACCAGGACGTTGTCCAGCCGGTAGTCGCCGTGGATGACGGCGGGCGCGGGCGAGTCGGGCAGTGCGCGGCCGAGCGCGGCATGCAGCTCGTCGATGCCGGCCAGCTCGCGGTTGCGGGAGGCGTCCAGCTGCTTGCCCCAGCGGCGCAGCTGCCGGTCGAGGAAGCCCTCGGGCCGCCCGAAGTCGCCGAGACCCACCGACTCGGGGTCCACGGCGTGCAGGTCGACCAGGGTGTCGACCAGGCCGAGGACCGCGTCCCTGGTGCGCTCGGGGCCGAGCGCGGCCAGCTCCTCGGCCGTGCGGTACGGAGTGCCGTCCACGAACTCCATGACGTAGAACGGCGATCCGATCACCGACTCGTCCTCGCACAGCAGCACCGGCGCGGGCACCGGCACGGCGGTCGGATGCAGCGCGCTGATCACCCGGTGCTCGCGCTTCATGTCGTGTGCGGTGGCCAGCACGTGCCCGAGCGGGGGCCGGCGGACGACCCAGCGGCCGGTGCCGTCGGTGACGGAGTACGTGAGGTTGGAGCGGCCGCCCTGGATCAGCCGGGCGCTGAGCGGTCCGCTCACCAGGCCTGGGCGCTCGCGGTCGAGATAACCGCGCAGCTGCTCGGGATCGAGGCCTGGCGGGGGGACTGAGCTCATGATTGGACCTCCGAGGGCGGCTGAACGGGTCTCGCTCATGATGACCGACCAGTCGGTATGTAGTCCAGTGCGCTCGCTGAACCCAGGTCAGGATCACTGGCCCGGTATCACATTCGTGGGTGTTGGTCACCTATGAGTACGCTCGTCGACTGCCTCGGGCCAGCCCCGGGCTCGGCTCCGGCGTGGTTCAGGCGTACCGGGGGTGCGGCTCAGGCATGGCAGGCGACCGGAACGCCGCCGTTCATCGCCGCCATGTCGCCGAATACCGCGGCCACGTCGAGCGGTGAGCCCTCGGGCCGCCCGTCCAGCTCCGCGTACGCCCGGTGCAGATTGGCCACCAGACGTTCGCTCTCCCGCAGCTCGGCGAAGACCCCGAGATCGGCCTCGCGCGCGGTCTCCAGTGGGGTTCGCCCCTTGGCGCGCCCTTCCTGGGCCAGCTCGGCCACGTACCGCAGATAGCGCTCCGTCGCGTCGTACGCGGAGGGGTCGGTGATCGGGCCATGACCCGGCACCACGGTGGTGGCGTCGAGCGAGCGCAGCACGTCCAGCGCCCGCAGTGACCCGCTGAGCGAGCCGACCGGGATGAACGGCGTGCCGCCCTGGAAGATCAGGTCCCCGGTGAAGACCACCCGCTGCTGCGGCAGATGCACGATCGTGTCACCGAGGGTGTGGGCGGCTCCGCCGGGGTGGATGAGCCGTACCTCGATGGCCCCGACATGCACGGTCAGCCGGTCGTTGTACGTCACGGTCGGGGCGGTGATCTCGATGGCACCGAAGTCGGTCCCCGGCCATACGAGATGGAGCTGATGGCCCGCCGTGAGCTGCTCGCTGCGGCAGGAATCGTGGCCGATCACCACGGCGTCCGGAGTGAAGACGCTGTTGCCGTAGGTGTGGTCGCCGTGGTGGTGCGTATTGGCCAGCGTGCGCGGCAGTGGGGCGCCGGTCGCCAGCAGTGCCTCGCGCAGTGCCAGCGTCCGCCGCTCGGTGGCGGCGGTGTCGACGAGCATGGTCGACTCCCCGTCGCTGACGAACCCCGCGTTGTTCAGGCACCAGCCGCCGTCCGGCTGGACGTAGGCATGCACTTCTGGCGCGAGCCGGACGGTGTACGGATCCGTGGCAGTCAACTGAAATCCCCTGAGTCAAGGCCGAACTGGTCAGTAGAGACTGCCAGTTGGCCGTGGCTCGGGGGAAGTCGGGGTCTGTGGTCAGTGGTCGTCCCAGTGTCCGTCGTGCTGGGCGTGACGGTGTCTGTCGTGGACGTAGTCAAGGTGGTCGCCGTGCCGCACGGCCGGGTGACCGCAGCCGGGGCCGTGATCGTGCGCATGACCGCTGTGCGAGATGTGCTCGCCCGGCTCGCACTCGTCCCAGTGCCCCGAGTGCTCCTTGTGGAGGTGGCCGTCGTGTGCGTAGTCGACGTGGTCGCCGTGCGGGACCTCGGGATGTCCGCAGGCCGGACCGTGGCTGTGCTCGTGCGCGGGGTGCTCGTGGTGGAGAACGGTCATGACGCTTCACCTTTGTTGTGATTTGCTACGTTCTGAGGCTTTCCAGATTAGACCTGTCCCGGCTTGCGGGAGCGCGTGCCACGCACGAGGGTCGGATCATGAAGGCGATCAGCTACAGCCGCTACGGCGGCCCGGAGGTCCTGGAGTACGGGGAGCGCCCCGAGCCCAAGGTCGGTCCCGACTCCGTCCTGGTCAAGGTGCGCGCGGCGGCCGTCAACCCGGTCGACTGGAAGGCCCGCGAGGGGTACGTCGACAGCCTCTTCGAGCCGGTCTTCCCGGTCGTACCGGGCTGGGACGTCTCCGGTGTGGTCGTCCAACCAGGCATCGCCGTCACCGAGTTCGCCGTCGGCGACGAGGTGATGGGATACGTACGCGAGGACTTCCTCAGCCGCGGCACCTTTGCCGAGTACGTCGCCGCTCCGCTGCGCACGCTGGCCCGTAAGCCGCTGAACCTGAGCTTCGAGCAGGCGGCCGGGCTGCCGCAGGTCGGCCTCACCGCCTACCAGGTGCTGAACCACGCGCTGAAGGTGCAAGGAGGGGACACGGTCCTCGTCCACGCCGCCGCGGGCGGGGTCGGCTCGCTCGCCGTACAGCTCGCCAAGCACGCCGGCGCGCGGGTCATCGGCACGGCGAGCGAACGCAACCACGACCATCTGCGCGAGCTGGGCGCGGAGCCGGTGACGTACGGGGAAGGGCTCGCCGACCGGGTGCGCGCGCTGGCGCCCGAAGGCGTCGACGCGGTCTTCGACACGATCGGAGGGGACGCGCTCAGCGCCTCGGCCGAGGTACTCGCGCCCGACGGCCGCCTCGCCTCGATCGCCGACCGCGAGGTCCTCAGCCTCGGCGGCCACTACCACTGGGTGCGGCCGGACGCGGCGGACCTGGCAGCCCTGGGCGTGCTCGCCGAGCAGGGCGTGGTCACCGTCCATGTGGACAGAACCTTCCCCCTGGAGAAGACGGCCGATGCCCACGCACTGAACGCGGAGGGCCGCACCCGCGGCAAGATCGTGGTCACGGTCGACTGGGACGGCTGAGCTCAGACGATCATCGCGACCGCGAAACCGGCCAGGGCGATCGTGCACGCCACCGCCGCCAGTGCCGCACGCTCCGGCAGCATCTGCGGGTCGGGGCGCGCCTCGAGGGCATGGACCCGGAGGTGAGCCACCCGCAGAAAACACAGCCACACCAGCGCACTGCAGGCCACTGCCACGAACCCGGCCGTGCTCAGATTGCCGCCGGCCACCTGCCGGGCAGCCAGCACCGCCGCCACGGTGAACGCCAGCGTGGTCCGGCGCCACGCCAGCCGGGTCCGCTCGGGCTGCAGCCCCGGATCCCGCTCGCGCACGCCGCTCAACGGCCGCCCTCCCAGCCGAAGAGCACGACCACCACCATGGCCACGGCGACGACGGCGACCACCAGGCTGAGCAGTGTGGGGAAGCGAGACACCGGCAGATCCTCGCCGCGTCGCATCGCCCGCTCGCACCGCGCCCAGTGATTGACCGCCCGCAGCGCACAGAGCACTCCCGCGGCGAGCAGCCCGAGCGCCATCCCGGCCCGCAGGCCCCACGCCAGTTCCGGCAGAAACTGATCGACCGCGAACCCGCCGCCGATGAGCGCGAGCGCCGTACGCAGCCAGGCGAGAAAGGTCCGCTCGTTGGCGAGCGAGAACCGGTAGTCGGGTGTCTCGCCCTCCTCCCGCACCCGCTGGGGCGCGAACCACAGCTGCAGGCTCTGTCGGAAGTCGCTCACGCGTCGCACCCTACCTGCGGAATTGCCGGACTCGGGTCGCGGGAACTCGGGCCGCGGGAACCCGAGCGGCGGGAACTCAGGCCGCGCGGAACGCCCGCAGCCGCTCGTACGCCTCAAGCCCGTCCGGTACCCACTGCCACTCACCGAGCCGCTGCTCCAGTTCCTCCTCCGGGAGGAAGGCGTGCCACGCGACCTCCTCCGCCTGAGGGTTCACCGGCAGCTCGCAGCGCACCTCGTACACGGCCGACCACCAGGTCTGTTCGCCGCTCTCGTAGAGGAACTTGAACAGCGGCACGGGCCGGGGGAGTCCGGAAACCCCCAGCTCCTCCTCGGCCTCGCGCAGCGCCGCGGCGTCGTAGCTCTCGCCCGCGCCGACGACACCGCCCACGAACATGTCGTACTGCGAAGGGAAGACCAGCTTCGTCGCCGTCCTGCGGTGCACGAAGATCCGGCCCTGCGCGTCCCTGGCCTGGATGAACACACAGCGGTGGCGCATGCCGCGCGCGTACGCCTCGCCGCGCGGGGCCTGGCCGATCACCTCGTCGTTCTCGTCGACGATGTCCAGGATTTCCTCGGCGGGAGTCATGGCCCAATCCAATCACCGACAAGCACGGATCTGACTGTTGACTAGTTACTCGCGCGTACCGAAGATCGGACCACCGCACTCGCCGCCGAGACCCGAGCCCGAGCTCGAGGCAGGGGGCACGAGGCCCGACAAGGATGGAACCTCATGGCGTACGACGCTGATGTGATCGTGATCGGGGCAGGGATCGCGGGCCTGGTGGCCACCGCGGAACTCGTCGACGCCGGGCGCAAGGTCATCCTGCTCGACCAGGAGCCGGAGCAGTCGATCGGCGGGCAGGCGCACTGGTCCTTCGGCGGGCTGTTCTTCGTCGACTCGCCCGAGCAGCGCCGGATGCGGATCAAGGACAGCCAGGCACTCGCGCTCCAGGACTGGCTCGGCACCGCGGGCTTCGACCGCGACGAGGACCGCCGGCCGCGCGAGTGGGCCGAGGCATACGTCGACTTCGCTTCCGGCGAGAAGCGGGCCTGGCTGCACGCCCAGGGAGTGCGGTTCTTCCCGGTCGTGGGCTGGGCCGAGCGCGGCGGCTACGACGCCACGGGGCACGGCAACTCCGTACCCCGCTTCCACATCACCTGGGGGACAGGACCGGGAATCGTCGCCCCCTTCGAACGCCGGGTCAGGGAAGGCGTCGCACGCGGCCTCGTCGAGCTGAAGTTCCGCCACCGCGTGACCGGGCTGAGCAGCAGCGCGGGCGCGCTGGACACCGTCAGCGGCGAGGTCCTCGAACCCTCTGAGGCCGAGCGCGGCACCGCGAGCAGCCGCGAGGTCGCCGGAGCCTTCGAGTTCCGGGCCCAGGCGGTGATCGTCACCTCCGGCGGCATCGGCGGCAACCACGACCTCGTACGCGCCCAGTGGCCGGAGCGGCTCGGTACCCCGCCCGAGAAGATGCTCTCCGGCGTCCCCGCCCACGTCGACGGACTGATGCTCGGCATCGCGGAGCGCGCGGGCGCGAACCACATCAACCGCGACCGGATGTGGCACTACACCGAGGGCATCGAGAACTGGAACCCGATCTGGGCCAGGCACGGCATCCGCATCCTGCCCGGGCCCTCGTCGCTCTGGCTCGACGCGCGCGGCAAGCGGCTGCCGGTGCCGCTCTTCCCCGGCTTCGACACGCTCGGCACGCTCGAGCACATCATGAAGTCCGGTTACGACTACACCTGGTTCGTCCTCGACCAGAAGATCATCGGGAAGGAGTTCGCACTCTCGGGCTCCGAGCAGAACCCCGACCTGACGGGGAAGTCGGTCCGCGGCGTCATCGGGCGCGCGAGAGCGGATGTGCCGGGTCCGGTGAAGGCGTTCATGGACCGCGGGGTGGACTTCGTCGTCGAGAAGGATCTCTCCGCTCTCGTACGGGGCATGAACGCGCTCACCAAGGAACCGCTGATCGACGAGGCGGAGCTGCGGCGCGAGATCACCGCGCGGGACCGGGAGATCAAGAACCCGTTCACCAAGGACCTCCAGGTCACGGCGATTCGCGGGGCGCGCAACTATCTGGGCGACAAGCTGATACGGACGGCTGCGCCGCACCGCATTCTCGACCCGAAGGCGGGTCCGCTCATCGCCGTACGGCTGAACATCCTCACCCGGAAGTCGCTCGGCGGGCTGGAGACGGACCTGTCCTCGCGGGTGCTCACGGAGGGCGGCGAGCCGCTGCCGGGCCTGTATGCGGCGGGCGAGGCGGCGGGATTCGGGGGCGGGGGTGTGCACGGTTACCGCTCGCTGGAGGGCACGTTCCTGGGGGGCTGCCTGTTCTCGGGGCGGGCGGCGGGCCGAGCGGCGGCGAAGGCGGTGCGCTAGCGCTGAGCGGGGCTTGGGGCGGAGCCCCAGTGGGGAGGCGCGGGCGAAGCCGAGTGTGACGGAAGTCTGACGTGCCGCCGATTTTCCTGGCGTACAGGCTTCCGCGGTGTTCGAATCGAAGGGTGACCACACACCACCCCGACACCGAGGGCGCCCCCGTCGGCCGCCGCTTGGTGCTCGGCATGCTCGGGCTCGGCGCCGGCGGCATCGCCGCGGCGCCGTATCTGCAGCGCGGGCTCGAAGCCTTCCTCGGCGCGGCCTCGGACAAGGACCCCACCGGCCTGACCGGGCTGCTGCCCAACGGCGGTGGCTTCCGCTACTACTCCGTCGCCGCCTCCGTACCGCACAAGAACGAGCGGAACTACCGGCTGACCGTCGACGGCCTGGTCGACCGCCCGGCGACGTACACCCTCGACGCGCTGCGCAAGCTGCCGCAGACCCGGGTCGTGCGCGACGTGCAGTGTGTCACCGGCTGGCGCGTCCCCGAGACCGCCTTCGCGGGCGTCAGGCTGTCGCTGCTGCTGGACGCCGCCGGCGTGCGCCCCGAGGCCAAGGCGATCCGCTTCAGCTGCTTCGACGGCACGTACAGCGAGAGCCTCACCCTGCCGCAGGCCCGCCGCGACGATGTGCTGGTCTGCCTGCAGATGCAGGACAAGCCGGTCAGCCACTCCCACGGCGGCCCGGTCCGGCTGTATGTCGCGCCGATGTACTTCTACAAGTCGGCGAAGTGGCTTTCCGGGATCACCGTCACCTCTGATGTCCGGCCCGGCTACTGGGAGGAGCGGGGCTATGACGTCGACGCCTGGGTCGGCCGGTCCAACGGCCGCAGCGACACCCCCACCGTCTGAACGGCCCGGGCGCGTCAAGCGGTTCAGCCGCGCCGAGCGCTGGGTTCACCGCACCACCGCCGCGCTGATGCTGCTGTGTGTGGCGACCGCCGCGGCTCTGTACGTACCGCAGATCGCCGAACTCGTCGGCCGCCGCTATCTCGTGGTCACCGTCCACGAGTGGGCCGGAATCCTGCTGCCCGTGCCCTTCCTGCTCGGTCTTGCCTCGCGCGCCTTCCGGGCCGATCTGCGCAGGCTGAACCGCTTCGGGTCGCACGACAGGAAGTGGCTGCGGGCGGCGCGGCGGCGTGATCGCCGGCCCGAGTCCCGTCCGGCGGGCAAGTTCAATGCCGGGCAGAAGATCTACTCGGCCTGGATCGCGGGCGCGGTGCTGGTGATGCTGGCGACCGGTCTGCTGATGTGGTTCACCCATCTGACGCCGCTGGTATGGCGCAACGGCGCCACCTTCGTACACGACTGGCTCGCGCTGTCCATCGGCATCGTGCTCGCCGGGCACATCGGAATGGCACTCGCCGACCCGGAGGCACGGAGGGGTATGCGTACCGGGTCGGTCGAGCGCCCGTGGGCGAAGCGGGAGCACCCGCTGTGGCTGAAGGACGACTAGAAGGACGGCGCAAGGACGAGTGACATCACCGACCCTTCTACTGGTCGAGCCGGCGCAGCGCGGCGACGGCCCGTTCGGTGATTTCTTCGGTGGAGCCGGACACATCGACGGCGACGCCCGCCTCGTCGTCCCCCAGCGGCTGCAGGGTGGCGAACTGTGAGTCGAGCAGCGCGGTGGGCATGAAGTGCCCCTTGCGCTCCGTCATCCGCCGCTCGATGAGTGCGCGGTCGCCGGTGAGGTGGAGGAAGACGGCATCCGGTGCGGCGGCCCGCAGCCGGTCCCGGTAGGCCCGCTTGAGCGCGGAGCAGGAGACCACTCCGCCCATTCCCGCCCTGCTGTTCGCCCACTGCCCGATGGCGTCGAGCCAGGGCCACCGGTCCGCGTCGCCGAGAGGGATGCCTGCGGACATCTTGGCGATGTTCGCAGGCGGGTGGAAGTCGTCGCCCTCGGCGTACGGGACTCCCAGTTCGGCGGCGAGCAGGGGGCCGATCGTGGTCTTGCCGGTGCCTGTCACGCCCATCAGCACAACGACTTGGGGGGTGCTCATTTGCGTGCCTCGTCTTCCTCGACATCGGTCCTCGTCCTTCGATGACCTTGGTTTACTGGGCCGTAACCTCAAGAACCCCTCAGATCTATCGCTGCGTGACCTTCGCCACTGCCAAAATCCCAGGGTTGCCCTGATTATGTGGCGTCAGGCCACGCCAAGGTGACCACCCCCACCGGCTCCGGCCGGGAACCGCACATCCCCCTCACGAAGGCGAACCTTTCCCATGAGTGACCGCATCACCGCGGCCGAAACGCTCGCCGCCGGGGCTCCGGCGACGACGAGCTCCCCCCACGTGGACGCCGGAGACGCCGGCTACAGCAAGGACCTCAAGTCCCGCCACATCAACATGATCGCGATCGGCGGAGCGATAGGCACCGGCCTTTTCCTCGGCGCGGGCGGCCGTATGGCGGGCGCAGGCCCCTCCCTGGCCATCGCCTACGCGGTCTGCGGCGTCTTCGCCTTCTTCGTCGTGCGCGCCCTCGGTGAGCTGGTCCTCTACCGCCCGTCCTCCGGCGCCTTCGTCTCGTACGCCCGTGAGTTCATGGGCGAGAAGGGCGCCTTCGCGGCCGGCTGGCTCTACTTCCTCAACTGGTCGACGACCGCGATCGCCGACATCACCGCGGCCGCCACCTATGCGCACTTCTGGGCGATGTTCAGCGACATCCCGCAGTGGGTCCTCGCGCTGATCGCCCTCGCGGTCGTCCTCACCGCCAACCTCATCTCGGTGAAGTACTTCGGCGAGATGGAGTTCTGGTTCGCGATCATCAAGGTCGCCGCGCTGGTCGCCTTCATGCTCGTCGGCATCTTCCTGGTGGTCACCCAGCACCCGGTGGACGGCCACACCCCCGGTTTCTCCACCATCACCGACAACGGCGGCATCTTCCCGACGGGCATGCTGCCGATGCTGCTGGTGATCCAGGGCGTCGTCTTCGCATACGCCTCCGTCGAGCTGTGCGGCGTAGCCGCCGGTGAGACCGAGAGCCCCGAGAAGATCATGCCCAAGGCCATCAACTCGATCATGTGGCGGGTCGGCCTGTTCTACGTCGGCTCGGTGGTGCTCCTCGCGCTGCTCCTCCCGTACACGGCGTACTCCGGCGACCAGAGCCCCTTCGTCACCGTCATGGACAAGCTCGGCGTCCCGGGCGCGGCCGGCGTGATGAACCTCGTGGTGCTCACCGCCGCCCTGTCCAGCCTGAACTCCGGCCTGTACTCGACCGGCCGCATCCTGCGCTCGATGGCGCTGTCGGGCTCCGCGCCCAGGTTCACCGGCCGGATGAACAAGGGCCAGGTGCCCTACGGCGGCATCCTGCTGACAGCGGGCTTCGGTGTGCTGGGTGTCGCGCTCAACTACGTCGTGCCCGGCCAGGCCTTCGAGATCGTCCTGAACCTCGCGTCGATCGGCATCCTCGGCACCTGGGGCATGATCATGCTCTGTTCGCTGCTGTTCTGGCACCGCGCGCAGGACGGCCGGGTCACCCGCCCCTCGTACCGGCTGCCCTGGGCTCCGTACACCCAGATCGTCACGCTGTTCTTTCTCGCCAGCGTGGCCTTCCTGATGTGGTGGGGCGGCGGCGTGGGCCGTACGACCGTGATGTTCCTGCCGCTGATCGCGGCGGCCCTGGTCGGCGGCTGGTTCGTCGTACGCGGCCGGGTCAAGGCGATCGCGGCGGAGCGCCAGAACGCCTGACCCCGCTCGCCGCGAGGGTTGCTCCATAGATGGTTACGGTCGCTCCGCCGGGCGGCCGGGCCATTGAGCCAGCCGCAGCCGGCTCTCGAAGCGGAACGGCTCTCCCGTCACCGGATCCGTGAACTCCAGTACGTTCGCGAGGAGTTGAAGCGGACGGGAGTAGTCGTCGGGCCCGGCCGCCTGGACGACCGGATAGACCGGGTCGTTCAGGAGCGGCAGCCCGAGGCTGTTCATATGGACCCGCAGCTGATGGGTGCGGCCGGTGGCCGGCAGCAGCCGGTACCGGCCGAGCCCGGCCCGGTGCTCGATCAGCTCGATCCGGCTCTCGCTATTCGGCTCGCCCGGCTCCTCCCGGGCGGCCATCACCCCGCGCTCCTTCACGATCCTGCTCCGCAGGGTCATGGGCAGTGTGAGCGCCGGGTCGTACGGCGCCACCGCCTCGTACTCCTTGCGCACCTGCCGGTCCCGGAACATCGTCTGGTACGCACCACGGTCCCCGGGCCGTACGACGAACAGCGCAAGCCCCGCGGTCAGCCGGTCGAGCCGGTGCGCGGGCTGGAGCTGCGGCAGCTCGAGATCACGGCGCAACCGGGCCAGCGCCGTCTCGGTGATATGCCGTCCGCGCGGGGTCGTGGCCAGGAAGTGAGGCTTGTCGGCGATCACCAGGCGTTCGTCCCGGTGGACGATCCCGATCTCGAAGGGGACGCGCTCCTCGGGCGCGAAGTCCCGGTGGAACCAGAGATACCGACCCGCGGTGTACGGCTCGTCGGCCGCGACAGGACCGTCCGCGGAGACGATGCGCCCCTCCCGGAACAGCGCGTCGACCCTGTCGGCCCCGATGGCGCCGGCGTATCGCGCGGCGAGGTGGTCGTACACCGTCTTCCAGGCGCCGTCCGGATCGGCGGGCAGCCGCAGCCGCACCGGGTCGATGCCGTCACGCTGGGGCAGCGGCGAGGGCGGGGCCTTGTGTCTGCGTCTCACCGACGTGACTGTATGCGCATCGACCGGGGGCGACGGAACGAGAAGATCCCCACGGGAATCCGTGGGGATCTTGGTGGTGTCCGAGGGGGGACTTGAACCCCCACGCCCGATAAAGGGCACTAGCACCTCAAGCTAGCGCGTCTGCCATTCCGCCACCCGGACAAGGTGTCTGTCGCGCGGCGCTGGGCCGTTCCGACGTGGAAAACCATAGCAAACATTCAGAGGTGCCCGATCACGCCCCCAGCCGTGTGACGGCCGCATGACAGCGGACAGCCGCCCTTGGGCTGTGGGGCCCGCTCGCGGGAGGATGAGGAGGGACCACCAGCAGCGACAGTGGGAGGAATCAGCGTGAGCGAGTCGAACACGGACCGAACCGTCTCGGGTGAGGACGAGGTCGTCGACCTCTGTCGTGAGCTGATCCGCATCGACACGAGCAACTACGGTGACCACTCCGGCCCGGGGGAGCGGGCCGCGGCGGAGTACGTCGCAGAGAAGCTCGCCGAGGTCGGGCTCGAACCGCAGATCATCGAGTCGCACAAGGGCCGCGCCTCCACGGTCGCCCGGATCGCGGGCGAGGACCCGTCCAGGCCCGCGCTGCTCATCCACGGCCACACCGATGTCGTACCGGCGAACGCCGACGACTGGAAGCACCACCCCTTCTCCGGCGAGATCGCGGACGGCTGCGTGTGGGGCCGCGGCGCCGTCGACATGAAGGACATGGACGCCATGACCCTCGCCGTCGTACGGGACCGGCTGCGCAGCGGCCGCAAGCCCCCGCGCGACATCGTGCTGGCCTTCCTTGCCGACGAGGAGGCGGGCGGCACCTACGGCGCGCGCTATCTGGTGGACAAGCACCCGGACCTCTTCGAAGGCGTTACCGAGGCCATCGGCGAGGTCGGCGGCTTCTCCTTCACCGTCAACGAGAACCTGCGGCTCTATCTCGTCGAGACGGCCCAGAAGGGCATGCACTGGATGCGCCTCACCGTCGAGGGCACCGCCGGGCACGGGTCGATGACCAACAACGACAACGCCATCACCGAGCTGTGCGAGGCCGTCGGCCGGCTCGGCCGGCACACCTGGCCGGTCAGGATGACCAAGACCGTACGGTCCTTCCTGGACGAGCTCTCCGACGCGCTCGGCACACCGCTCGACCCCGAGGACATGGACGCCACGCTCGCCAAGCTCGGCGGCATCGCGAAGATGATCGGCGCGACCCTGCGCAACTCCGCGGCCCCCACCATGCTCGGCGCCGGCTACAAGGTGAATGTCATCCCCGGGCAGGCCACCGCCCATGTCGACGGACGCTTCCTGCCGGGGTACGAGGAGGAGTTCCTGGCCGACCTCGACCGGCTGCTCGGCCCGCGGGTCAAGCGGGCGGACGTGCACGGCGACAAGGCGCTGGAGACCAGCTTCGACGGAGACCTCGTGGACGCGATGCAGATCGCGCTCAAGGCGGAGGACCCGATCGCCCGCGCCGTCCCGTACATGCTGTCCGGCGGCACCGACGCCAAGTCCTTCGACGATCTCGGCATCCGGTGCTTCGGCTTCGCACCGCTCAAGCTGCCGCCGGAGCTGGACTTCGCGGGCATGTTCCACGGTGTGGACGAGCGGGTTCCGGTCGACGGTCTGAAGTTCGGGGTACGAGTGCTTGACCGTTTTCTCGACCGCTGCTGAGCCCGCTTTCTCGACCGGTGCCGAGCCTCCTCGGGTGAGGTCCGCTGAAACGAAACTCCAATAATCGTGAGTACGTACGCACTTGACTGAAAAGAGTGAATGGCGCATCGGGCTCGTAGCCCCCACCCCACCTCCTCGTTACAGGTGATGCGATCCGCGGCTGGGGTCGCATTGCCAAACGAGGAGGAACAATGATCAAGAAGGTCGTCGCTGCTGCGGCTGCCACTGGTGGCCTGCTGCTTGCTGGTGCGGGCGTGGCCATGGCCGACGCGGGCGCCCAGGGTGCTGCGGTGCAGTCCCCGGGAGTGCTCTCCGGCAACGTCATCCAGGCGCCCATCCACGTGCCGGTGAACGTGTGCGGCAACACGGTGAGCGTCATCGGCCTGCTGAACCCCACCTTCGGCAACACCTGCGTCAACCAGTGACGTTGTGACTCGGCCCATGCGGGCATGGGTTTGACCCCGGTCGGTCCCGGAGCGCGCGCCATGCGCTCCGGGGCCGTCGGGCATTCCGGCCCCGGGCGCGACGTCCGGGATTTCCTGAAGCAGGAAGGCAAGGAATCATCAATGCGACATTTCACTCGCAAAGGCTTGATCACCATCGCGGCTGCGGGCGGCGTACTCGCCCTCGGTGGCGGATATGCGCAGGCGGATGCCACGGCGCAGGGAAGCGCCTCGAATTCGCCGGGTGTGGCGTCCGGGAATTCGGTCCAGGTTCCGGTGCACGTTCCCCTGAACGCGTGCGGGAACACTGTCAACGTCGTGGGTCTGCTCAATCCGGCCAGCGGCAACGAGTGCGCCAACGGCTCGGGCGGCAGCGCGAACGGCGGTGGATCCCAGGCGGGTGGGGCCACCAGCGACTCTCCCGGTGTTGCCTCCGGCAACAACGTCCAGGCGCCGGTCCACGTCCCCGTGAACGCGTGCGGGAACACGGCCAGTGTCGTGGGTCTGCTCAATCCGGCCAGCGGCAACGAGTGCGCCAACGGCTCGGGCGGCAGCGCGAACGGCGGTGGATCCCAGGCGGGTGGGGCCACC
>NZ_JBJDQK010000012.1:162760-168971 GCF_044903445.1 Streptomyces sp. NPDC019890
CTCTCCCGGTGTTGCCTCCGGCAACAACGTCCAGGCGCCGGTCCACGTCCCCGTGAACGCGTGCGGGAACACGGCCAGTGTCGTGGGTCTGCTCAACCCCGCCAGCACCAACGAGTGCGGCAGCAACGTCGGCGCCAACACGCCGCCCGCACAGCCGGGCACGCCGACCCAGCCCGGTACCCCGACTCAGCCGGGCACGCCGACCCAGCCCGGTACCCCGACTCAGCCGGGCACGCCGACCCAGCCCGGTACCCCGACTCAGCCCGGCACCCCGAGCCTGCCGGGCACCCCGACTCAGCCCGGGGCCGAGGTGCCGGTCACTCCGAACACCCCCGGCACGCAGACCGTGACCCCGCCGAGGGCCGGTCAGCTGGCGCACACCGGTGCTGGAGCGCTGGACATGCTGGCCCCGGCCGGGGCCGGTCTGCTGCTGGCGGGAGCGGTGCTCTACCGCCGCGCCCGCGCCTCTGCGTAACCAGGAGGTCACGGTGCAGCACATTCGTACGTAACGGTACGAAGGGGCATGAAACGGAGCGGGTCCCGCGGTCGTGGGGCCCGCTCCGTACTGCTTACTCGCTCACCAGGTGGCGCGCACCTGACGGATGATGCGCCGGCGCAGCCGCACCCTGCGGCTGCCGTCCCGGTGCAGACTCAGTCGGTCCAACTCCCAGTGTCCGTACTCGGCATGGTCGGTCAGCAGACGTGTCGCCTCCTTGCGGGAGACCCCGCGCGGCACGTAGACGTCGACAAATTCGTATTCCGGCATCGCATCTATTGTGCGGGCAGAGCCCTGGTACGGATAGCGTCTGCACTATGTCTGATGCTGCGCAGCCCACCGCTGCCGAGGTACGTGCCGCCGCCGAGGCGGTCAAAACCGCACTGGACCGTCACCTCGCGGCGGTCGAGAACCGCTCGGGCGAGGACGACCCGGCTGTCTACGACGCGTTCAACCACCTCGCCGCGGCGGCGGAGGCGTACGACGAGCGCCTGTACGACCGCTACGACGAGGTGACGCCGTTCGAGATCCCGGGTGCGGACGACTCACTGCCTCCGTACACGGGACCCGAGGAGCCGAACGCGCTCAGTGTGCTGATCCGCCGGGACTACGCGGTGGTCGAGCCGCAGCGACTGCTCGCACAGGCACAGCGCATCGCCGACCTGGACCCCGACGAAGAACGCGCGGAGACGGCCCCGGTGGTCGGCACGAGCGTGCACGCGGCGCTCGGCGTGCTCTTCGGGGAGTTCGAACCGGACGAAATCGCTTCCCGGCACAAGGAGTTCGGCCTGGAGGAGGGCGACTCCACGCTGTGGGTGTCGGCTGCGGACGATCTTCCGGAGCCGGGGGAGTGGCTGAGCACGCCCTTCGACCAGGCCGACCCAGAGCGGATCGTGTGCCGCTTCGATGTCAGCTCGGTTTTCGACGAGGACGAGCTGGCCCCGGATCTGGACGACGACATCGACGAAGTGGAGTCCTGACCGCGCGAGACGTCCAGGCCCGGTGTCCGTGACCGGTACGCCGAGGCGGGGGTTCGTAGCCGAGGCCCCCGTCGCGTCCTGGCGGCGGGGGCCTCGGTGCGGCCCCGGGGCGTACTGATCACTGTGCCGGGGCGAGCAGCCCTTCGAGCAGCGTCCGCAGCCGCGTCGTGCGCTCCTGGGCAGGGACCTCCGCCACCGCGCGCGGCAGCGCCTGGTCCACGCCGTGCACCACGGACAGATGGCGCTCCCCACGGCTGAATGCGGTGTAGACCCACGGCCGGCTCAACCCCTGCGCCGCATCGCCCGGCAGCACCACGACCGCCGCGGGCCAGCGCATCCCCGCGGCCTGGTGCGCCGTCAACGCCCAGCCGTGCCGCACCGCCGACTCGACCCGCTCCTTGGGTACGAGGACGGGCGTGCCCCCGCAGTCGAGGTGCAGGCCGTCCGCCTCCGCCGAGACGACGGTGCCGGGCAGTGTCCGGCCGAGCGCCGGGACATACGCCACCCGGTCGCCCGGGTCGAAACCGCCGAACTTGCCGGGACCCGGGTTCAGCCGCTGCTTGAGAGCCGCATTCAGCGCGTGCGTCCCCGCGGAGCCGCCGTGCCCGACCGTGATCACCTGAGTCTGCTCGGGCGGCACTCCGATGGCCCGTGGCACCGAGTCCGCGACGAGCTGCACCGTACGGTGGACCGCCTCTCCCGCGTCCCGCACCGGGACGATGACGACCTCCTTGCCGGGCGCCGCCACCTGGTTCAGCTCGCCGATCCCGATGCCCGAGACCAGCTCGCCGATCGGACCGGGGTCCGGCGTCCGCGAGGCGGTCTGCGGGCACACCCTCGCCGCCAGCACATCCGCGAACACCCGGCCCGCGCCCGCCGAGTCCAGCACTCCGGGGTCGCCGCTCAACACCAGCCGACTGCCGTCGGGCATCGACTCGACCAGCATCGCCGCGGTCTCCACGTCCAGTTGCGGCGCGTCAAGGACGACCAGGAGATCGAGCGCGAAGGCCCCGTCCCCGTCCCGGCCGGGCCCCTGGGCCCCGGAAAGCAGCCCGGCGACAGTGACCGCGGCCGGGCCGAGCCGTCGGCTGCCGTTCTCACTGTGGACCGCGACGACCGCGCGCAGCCCGAGGGCACGTGCCGCCTCGGCCAGCGCGACCGGCTCGGCGCGAGCCGCCTCGCCGCCGGTGTGCACCACCAGGCCGCTCGCCGCGATCGCGCGGACCAGCTCCGTGGGCTCGGCCGCCTCCCACCGGGCATCGGCGCCCGACTTGGCCAGTCGCGCCAGGCCGTCCGCGAGGCTCTCCTCCGCGAGTGCGTACCGGTCGAGGCCCAGCAGCACGGGCACGGGCGGCTGGGCGGACTCGTCCCCCTCCTCGGCCTCCTCGATGCCGTCCTGGAAGACCAGCACGGTGCCCTCGGCGATGGCCTGTTGCAGTGCCTCGTCCGGATCGGGCACCGACCGCTCGGCCAGCGCACCGCGCACGACGGAGGACTCCAGCGCGGTGTGGCCCTGGAGCGCCGCGCGCTCCAACTGCCAGCCGACCAGGGCCGCCGTCCGGCGCTCGTCACCCGGGCCGCACTCGGCGCCGAGCAGCGCGCGGGCGAACCCGTCGGCCTGCTCCGGCCGGACACCGGGCACGGCCAGCAGCCGCCACGGATCCTCGCGCAGGGCGTCCGCGGCCTGCTCTCCGAGCACCTCGGAGACCTGGGCCGCCAGCGCCTGTGGCGCACCGCCCTCGGTGAGCACGGCCCGTACGGCGGTGACGGTCTCCGCCGCGGCCGCCCGCGGCGCCGTGGCGGGCTCCGGAATCCGCGGCCGCACCGGCTCGGTCGCGGTGGGTGCGGGTCGCCTGGGTGCGGGGGCGGTGGGGGTCCCGCCGGTGGAGCGAGCGGGCGAGTCGAAGAAGGCGGTGCCGGACTGCTCGCCGCTCTCCACGGCCCGTACCGCCGCGAGAAGATCGGCGGCCGTCCCGCTCAGCTTGGCGCCGCTCTCGATGGGCGCTGCCTTCTCGGCCTTCCGCTGCTCGATCCGGGCCCGCAACTCCCGCTGCGCGGCGAGCTCGGCCTCGGTCTCGGAGATCTCGGTCGCCTTCTCGGCGCCATCGGTGGCGGCCGCGTCCGAAGTCCCGGTCGCGTCCGTGTCCGGCGTCGCGTCCGGCGCGGCGGTGCCGTCCGCGGAGTCCGCGGCTTCAGCGTCGGCGGCCTCGTCAGCGGCCACGGTGGCGCCGTCCGGCTCGGCGTCGGCAGCGACCTCGGCGGAGTCCGCAACGCTGGTGGTGTCCGGTGTCGGGGCGGCCGCCCCGTCCGCGGACTCGCGGTCCTCGGCCGGGGGTTCGGCCCGCCGCGCAGCGGCTGTTGGGGGCGGCATCCCCTCGGAAGGCGCAGTCACAGCTCGCTCCAGTCCTGGTCGGGATATCGGTGCACGGGCGCCGACACATCGTCGAGCGCCTGGCAGATCTCGTCAGGAAGACTAAGGGCCTCCACTGACAATGCTGCCGTGAGCTGCTGCGCATTGCGCGCGCCGACGATCGGCGCCACCACCCCGGGCCGGTCCCGCACCCACGCGAGCGCCACCTGGAGCGTCGTCGCCGCAAGACCGTCCGCGGCGGTCGCCACCGCGTCCACGATGCTGCTCGCCGTCTCGTCCAGATACGGCTCCACGAACGGCGCCAACTGCTCCGACGCCCCCCGCGAATCCGCCGGAGTCGCATGCCGGTACTTCCCGGTCAGCACCCCGCGGCCGAGAGGCGAGGACGGCAGCAGCCCGACCCCCAGGTCCAGCGCGGCGGGCAGCACCTCGCGCTCGATCCCGCGCTGCAGCAGTGAGTACTCCATCTGCGTGCTGGCCAGTCGGGTCCGTACCCCCGGAGCGGCCAGCTGCCAGGTCGCCGCCTTCGCCAGCTGCCAGCCGCAGAAGTTCGACACGCCCGCATACCGCGCCCGTCCGCTGCTGACCGCTATGTCCAGCGCCTGGAGCGTCTCCTCCAGCGGCGTCCCGGGATCGAAGGCATGGACCTGCCAGAGGTCGACGTAGTCCGTCCCGAGCCGCTCCAGGGACGCGTCCAGCGCGGCGAGCAGATGCCCGCGCGAGCCGTCGAAGCGCCGGTCCGGATCGGGCACGCTGCCCGCCTTCGTCGCGATGACCAGATCGCGCCTCGGCACAAGCCGCTCGACCAACTGCCCCAGGAGATACTCGGCGTCCCCGCCGCCGTACACATCTGCGGTGTCGACCAGCGTCCCGCCCGCCTCCCAGAACACCTTCAACTGGTCGGCGGCATCATGCTCATCGGTGTCCCGGCCCCATGTCAGGGTGCCGAGTCCGATCCGGGACACGCGCAGGCCGGTGCGGCCGAGATGCCTCTGCTCCATGGGCGCTGAGATTACTGGCCAGGGGCCCACCCTGAGAGAGCCTGTGGACAACCTCCCTCTGCCGGATCTCCCGAAGCCGCGCTAGAGTCCGCGGAAAGGGACGTTACTGATCAGTAAGAGGGAGCGGTTATGCGGCTCGGCATCAACCTCGGCTACTGGGGCGCGGGGATGGACGGAGACAACCTCGCCGTCGCCAAGGAGGCCGACCAGCTCGGCTATGACGTCTGCTGGGCCGCGGAGGCGTACGGATCCGACGCCCCCACCGTCCTCACCTGGGTCGCCGCGCAGACGGAGCGCATCGACGTCGGCTCCGCGATCATGCAGATCCCGGCCCGCCAGCCCGCCATGACGGCGATGACCGCCGCGACCCTCGACTCCCTCTCGGGCGGGCGCTTCCGCCTGGGCCTGGGCGTCTCGGGCCCGCAGGTCTCCGAGGGCTGGTACGGCATCAAGTTCGACAAGCCGCTCTCCCGCACCCGCGAGTACGTCGAGATCGTCCGCAGGGCGATGTCCCGCGAGCGCCTGTCGTACGAGGGCGAGCACTGGACGCTCCCGCTGCCGGACGGCCCGGGCAAGCCGATCAAGCTCACCGTGCACCCGCAGCGCGAGCACATCCCGCTGTACATCGCCGCGATCGGACCCAAGAACCTGGAGCAGACCGGTGAGATCGCGGACGGCGCGCTGCTGATCTTCCCGTCCGCGGAGCATCTCGAGGACACGGCGATCAAGTATCTGCGGGCGGGCCGCGAGAAGGCGGGCAAGACGCTGGAGGGCTTTGACGTCTGCCCGACGCTGCCGCTGGCGATCGGCGACGACGTCAAGGGCCTTGCCGACATGTTCCGTCCGTACACCGCGCTGTACGTCGGCGGGATGGGCAGCCGCAAGCAGAACTTCTACAACCAGCTTGCGCAGCGGATGGGTTATGAGAAGGAAGCGGCCGAGATCCAGGACAAGTACCTGTCCGGCGACAAGGAGGGCGCGGCGGCCGCGGTTCCGCACGAGCTGATCGACCAGACGACGCTGCTGGGCTCGGTGGACCGGATCGCCGACCGTATGCAGGCGTACGCCGAGGCCGGGGTCACCACTCTGACCCTCGCACCGGCGGGCTTCACGCTGGACGAGCGGATCGCGGCGCTCCGGGCGGGCACGGAAGCGCTGGAGCGCGCGGGCCTCGCGTAGTACTGACCTGCGGCGGCGCTGCCCCGGGCCCCGGGAGAGCCGAAAACAAGTCTGCGGCCGTGGTGCCCGGGTGCCTGTCCGGACGGGCCGGGCCCCGGGAGAGCCGAAAACAAGTCTGCGGCCGTGGTGCCCGGGTGCCTGTCCGG
Source organism: Streptomyces sp. NPDC019890 (assembly GCF_044903445.1). Taxonomy (NCBI): domain Bacteria; kingdom Bacillati; phylum Actinomycetota; class Actinomycetes; order Kitasatosporales; family Streptomycetaceae; genus Streptomyces; species Streptomyces sp. NPDC019890. The sequence goes on from NZ_JBJDQK010000012.1 coordinate 168,934, forward strand.
ACGGGCCGGGCCCCGGGAGAGCCGAAAACAAGTCTGCG
>NZ_JBJDQK010000012.1:169069-194779 GCF_044903445.1 Streptomyces sp. NPDC019890
CGGCCGTGGTGGGGGCTCGGGGGTCTTCCCCGCCACGGCCGTCATAGAGCACAACGCCTGACAGCCCGCCCGGGTTACTGCTTCTCGTCGTGTGCCGCTGTCCTCCGTTCGGCGGAGTTGCGCCACTTACCTGTTGCCTCGCCTCCCATACCGCATTTGACTCGTTTTGCGGACTTCTTCATGGAGGTGGCAGTGATGCTCTCGGCCCGGAGTCTCTTCCAGGAAATCGTCGACAGCGACGAAGCCTTTCAGCTCTTCTGCTCCATCGCCGCCAGCGGCGAGACCCAGGGCGGCTGGGAGAACGGCCGAATCGCCGCCCTCGTGCCCGAGAGCATGCGTGAACTCGCTCCCAAGATCACCCGGCACGGCGCCGACGAGGACAAGCACGGCCGGCTCTTCAACGCGCTGCTCAAGAAGCGCGAGCTCGAGCCCGTCCCCGTACCGCCCGAGACCGACTACACGATGCTCCTGGAGAAGGAGAACATCGGACTCACCCACGAGAAGCTGCGCCGCGACGAGCCGCTGACCGAGCAGGACATCGTCGTCTATCTCTCGCACAGCAGGGTCACCGAGCAGCGGGCCGCCGACCAGATGGACATGCTGGTGAGGTACTTCGGCGACCACCCCGAACTGGGCAGGGCCATCAGGATGATCTGCAGCGACGAGGGCAACCATCTGGCCTACTGCCACGAGGAGTTGCTGCGCCTCGCCGCCGCCGGACACGGCCGTACGATCCAGCGCGTCCTGCGCGAGAGCGCGCTCGCCGAGATCAGGATCTACCGCGATGTGAGCCTCGCGGTGATGAGCCACATGGGACGCCTGCTGCACTGGCACAAGGCCAAGTCCGCCGCGCTCACCGCGGGCATCCACGGCATGTACGGGTACGAACGCCTCGGCGGCTGGCACCGGATGGTCACTCTGGAGATGCCGATGCGCCGAGGCGCCCTCGACGGACCCGCCACCGCCGCGCACGCCTTCTGACGAGGGCCGGGTCCGCCTTCTGATCAGGACGGCACCTACAGCCAGCCGCGGCGCTTGAAGAGCCGGAACAGGCCGTAGACCGCGCCGCTCATCAGCAGCAGCACGGCCGGATACGCCCACACCCACCGCAGCTCCGGCATGTGGTCGAAGTTCATGCCGTAGATGCCCGCGACCATCGTGGGGACGGCGGCCATGGCCGCCCACGCCGAGATTTTGCGCATGTCGTCGTTCTGCCGCACGCCCATCTGCGCGAGATGGGCGGACAGGACGTCCGAGAGCAGCCGGTCCAAGCCCTCCACCTGTTCGTTCGCCCGGGTCAGATGGTCGTTCACGTCCCGGAAGAACGGCTGCGAGTGCTCATGGACGAACGGCACACCCATGCTGGCCAGCCGGGCCACCGGCCCGGCCAGTGGACCCGCGGCGCGGCGGAACTCCAGCACCTGCCGCTTGAAGGTGTAGATACGCGCCGCGGTGTTCTTGGAGACGCTGCTGCTGGGCGCGAAGACCTCGGTCTCCATCTCCTCCAGGTCCACCTGGAGCTCCGCGGCGACATCAATGTAGTGGTCGACGACCGCGTCGCTGATGGCGTAGAGAACCGCCGTCGGGCCGTGCTTGAGCACCTCGGGCTCGGCTTCGAGCCGACGGCGTACGGCGGCGAGCGGCGAGCCCTCCCCGTGCCGGACCGTCACCACGAACGAATCGCCTATGAAGACCATCAGCTCGCCGGTGGTGACGGTGTCCGACTCCTGCTCGTACACCACCGGCTTGAGGACCATGAAGAGCGAGTCGTCGTACACCTCCAGCTTCGGGCGCTGATGGGCGGTGAGCGCGTCCTCGACGGCCAGCGGATGCAGGCCGAATTCGCTCCTGACGAGGTCGAACTCCTTCTCCGTCGGTTCGTACACGCCTATCCAGAGGAAGGCGTCGCCGCTCGCCCGAGCCTCGTCGAGGGCGTCGGAGAAGTCGGCGGGGCCTTCGGTGCGGCGCCCGTCCCGATAGATGGCGCAATCCACGATCACGGCGCGTATTCTCCCCTCTGCCCTGCCCCGGCGCACCCCTGGGCGCGTGTCCGCCTAGGCTGATCCGCATGGCCACGCTGATCCTCGTACGTCACGGACGCTCCACCGCCAACACCGCAGGGGTGCTCGCCGGCTGGACGCCGGGCGTCTTTCTCGACGAGCGCGGCGCCGCGCAGGCGGCCGCGCTGCCCCAGCGCCTCGCCGATGTGCCGCTCGCCGCGGCGGTCAGCAGCCCGCTGGAGCGCTGTGTGCAGACCCTGCAGCCGCTGCTGGACGCCCGGCCGGGGCTGGAGCTCAAGACGGACGAGCGGATCGGTGAGTGCCACTACGGCGACTGGGCCGGGCGCAAGCTCAAGGAGCTCGCCGACGAGCCGCTGATGGAGGTGGTGCAGCAGCACCCGTCGTCGGCGGCGTTCCCCGGCGGCGAATCGATGCGGGCGATGCAGGCGCGCGCGGTCGATGCCGTACGGGACTGGAACGCGCGCGTCGATGCCGCGCACGGCGAGGACGCGGCATTTGTGATGTGCTCGCACGGCGACATCATCAAGTCGTTGGTGGCGGACGCACTCGGCATGCATCTCGACCTCTTCCAGCGGATTCATGTGGAGCCGTGTTCCGTGACCGCCATCCGTTACACCCGTACGCGTCCGTTTCTTCTGCGCCTCGGCGACACCGGGGACTTCGGCTCGCTGGCGCCGCGTGGAAACGACGGTGGCGGTGCCGGGGTCGTCGGGGGCGGCGCGGGCGCCCCGTGATCGCTCCGCGCAGTAGGGTGGACGGGCCGAAAACCCGTATGCCCGCTCGATAACCGTACGCAGCCGTCGTTCAGCAGTCCTCAATAGTCCTTCAGCAGTCGTCAGCAGTCCTGAGCAGCAGTCCTGAGCAGTCGAGACCGACCGACCCCGAGATCCCGAGGGAGACAGAACGTGTCCCGTCAGGTGTTCCTGTACGACCCACCGGACCGTTTCGTGGCCGGTACGGTCGGGCTGCCTGGCCGCCGTACGTTCTTCCTGCAGGCTTCGGCCGCAGGGCGCGTCACCAGTGTGGCCCTGGAGAAGACCCAGGTCGCCGCGCTCGCCGAGCGGATCGACGAGCTGCTGGACGAGGTCGTACGCCGTACCGGGGGCAACGCGCCGGTGCCGGCCATGGCGCCCGCCGATGTCGCGGACACCGCGCCGCTGGACGCTCCGGTCGAGGAGGAGTTCCGGGTCGGCACGATGGCGCTGGCGTGGGACGGCGAGGAACAGCGCATGATCGTCGAGGCCCAGGCACTGGTGGAGCTGGACGCGGACTCCGAGGAGGACCTCGCGGAGGCCGAGGAGCGGCTGCTCCAGGACGAGGAGAACGGCCCGCCGATGCTGCGCGTCCGGCTGAGCGGGGCGCAGGCCAGGGCCTTTGCCAAGCGCGCGCTGGACGTGGTGAACGCCGGCCGGCCGCCGTGCCCGCTGTGCAGCCTGCCGCTCGATCCGGAAGGACATGTATGCCCGCGCCAGAACGGATACCGCCGCGGAGCCTGACGGCGCTGGACCTCCTCGCCGAGGGCGAGCTCACCGTGCGCGGGCGGGTCCGTGAGGCGTCCAACGCCGTGCTGTACTGCTCGGTCTCGTACGAGGGCGAAGAGGCCACGTGCGTGTACAAGCCGGTCGCCGGAGAGCGGCCGCTGTGGGACTTCCCGGAAGGGACACTCGCGCAGCGGGAGGTCGCGGCGTACGAGCTCTCCGAGGCGACGGGGTGGGGTCTGGTGCCGCCGACGGTCCTGCGGGACGGGCCCTACGGCAAGGGCATGGTCCAGCTCTGGATCGAGGCGGACCCGTCGGCGTCGCTGCTCGCACTCGTCGAGGACGAGGAGCCGGGCGACGGCTGGAAGGCGGTCGGCTTCGCGGAGGTGGACGAGGGGCGTACGGCGCTGCTGGTGCACGCGGACGACCCGCGGCTGCGGCGGCTGGCGGTGCTCGACGCGGTGATCAACAACGGTGACCGGAAGGGCGGGCATCTGCTGCCGACGACGGAGGGCCATCTGTACGCGATCGACCACGGGGTCACGTTCAACGTGGACGACAAGCTGCGGACGCTGCTGTGGGGGTGGGCCGGGGAGCCGCTGCCGCCGTCGGAGCTGTCGACGCTGGCCGAACTGTCGGCCGCGCTGGAGGAGGGCGAGCCGCTGGCCACCCGTCTGGCGGAGCTGCTGACACCGGCGGAGGTGGAGGCGGTGCGGGAGCGGGTGGAGGTGCTGAGAGGGACGGGGCGGCATCCGGTGCCGTCGGGGGAGTGGCCGGCGATTCCCTGGCCACCGGTGTGAGTGGTGCCCCCATCCCGAACCGGGGGCGAGCCCCCCCGGGCCCCCTGGAGGAAGACGCGGGTCAGCCAGGGCGGCAACTGGCCCGCAGCAGCTCAAGCACGCGCGGCGTCAATTCGCAAGGGTGCCAAACCAGCCACGCGGCGGGATCCGGTTCGTATGCGGAACGTGCGTCCGGTTAGGCTCATGGCATGCATGCCTGGCCCGCTTCTGAGGTCCCCGCCCTGCCTGGCAAGGGCCGCGACCTCCGGATCCACGACACCTCGACCGGTGGTCCTGTGACCCTCGACCCCGGTCCCGTCGCCCGTATCTACGTCTGCGGCATAACGCCGTACGACGCGACCCACATGGGTCACGCGGCGACCTACAACGCGTTCGACCTCGTTCAGCGCGTGTGGCTCGACACCAAGCGGCAGGTTCACTACGTCCAGAACGTCACGGACGTCGACGACCCGCTCCTGGAGCGCGCGATCCGTGACGGGCACGACTGGACCGAGCTCGCCGAGCGCGAGACCGCGCTCTTCCGCGAGGACATGACCGCCCTGCGGATGCTCCCGCCGCAGCACTACATCGGTGCCGTCGAGGCGATACCCGGCATCGTGCCGCTCGTCGAGCGGCTGCGGGACGCGGGCGCCGCGTACGAGCTCGAAGGCGATGTGTACTTTTCCGTGGAGGCCGATCCGCACTTCGGTGAGGTGTCCAACTACGACACCGAGGTCATGCGGGCGCTCTCCGCCGAGCGCGGCGGCGACCCCGACCGTGCGGGCAAGAAGAATCCGCTCGACCCGATGCTCTGGATGGCCGCCCGCGAGGGCGAGCCGAGTTGGGACGGCGGCAGCCTCGGGCGCGGGCGGCCCGGCTGGCACATCGAGTGCGTGGCCATCGCCCTGGATCATCTGGGGATGGGCTTCGATGTGCAGGGCGGCGGGTCCGATCTCGCTTTCCCGCACCACGAGATGGGCGCATCGCACGCCCAGGCGCTCACCGGCGAGTACCCCTTCGCGAAGGCGTACGTCCACGCCGGCATGGTCGCGCTGAACGGCGAGAAGATGTCCAAGTCCAAGGGCAACCTCGTCTTTGTGTCGAAGCTGCGCCGCGACGGGGTCGACCCCGCCGCGATACGGCTGGCCCTCCTCTCGCACCACTACCGTGCCGACTGGGAGTGGACCGACCAGGTGCTCCAGGACGCCGTCGAGCGCGTCGGGCACTGGCGTGCGGCCGTCTCCCGGCCCGACGGGCCGTCCGCCGACGCCCTGGTCGAGGAGATCCGCGACGCCCTCGCCAACGACCTCGACGCCCCCGCCGCCCTTGCCGCCGTCGACCGCTGGGCCGCACTCCAGCAGTCCGACGGGGGTACGGACGAGGGTGCGCCCGGCCTTGTCTCGCGTGCTGTCGACGCCCTGCTGGGCGTGGCCCTGTAGCCCGATCCGAAGAGCACAAGAGGGGCGCCGGGCGGGCGTAGGCCCACCCGGCGCCCCCTGTGCGGGAGTTGCCGCTACTGCTTGTTCACCACGACCGCCTGGATCGCGTTGTTGGTGTCGTCGTACCAGCCGATGACCTGGTGCCCGTAGGCGAACGCCTCCTGGACCTCGTCATGCGTGACCTGGTTCGGGTTGACCAGCTGACGCCAGTTGTTGTTGATGAACAGGTAGAGGATCGACGGCTGGCCGGGGAACGGCGTCACCACGTCCCAGTACTTGGTGGCGATGCCGCTGACGATCGCTTGGGCGTCGACGGTACTCGGCAGCACCAGCGGGAGACCGGCCTGCTGTTGCTGCTGGCCGCCCAACTGCTGGAGCAGCTGCTGGTAGGGCTGCTGCTGGCCGAGCTGCTGCAGCTGCTGCGCCATCGGGTACTGGGCCTGCTGCCCCTGTGAGGGCGGGGCGGTGGTGCCCGCGCCCTGCTGCCCGTGCTGCTGCTGCCCGTACTGCTGCGCGTGCTGCTGCTGTCCGTACTGCTGGCCCATGGAGCTGGGGTTCATCTGCGGGGTGGTGCTCATGCGATGTTCACCTTCCCTGTCGATTCATCCGGCGACGACCAGGCCCACGACCTCGTCGTCCGAGTACCAGACGCGAACGTCCGGCCGTCCCCCCGCGAAGGCGGCGTGGACCGCCTGGCGGATTTCGGGGGCGGGGTGGTTCAGGTTGCGCCACGCACCGGCCACGAACAGCCTCAGGCGCGGCGGAAGTTCACGGGGGTAGGGCATCAGTTCGTCCCAGTAGCGCTCCGCCTGGCCGGAGCCGACCGAGGACGGCACCAGCCGGGTGACGGCCGCCTTGATGTCCGGGCGGTTGCCGATCCGCTGCGAGGCGGGCCGGCCCGGCGCGTCCTGCTGCGGCGAACCGGTCCTGCGCAGCACGTCGCGTGCCTGCTCGGGGTTCATCGGCGCGAGCCGGCCGGCCTTGAGGATGCCCTGCAGGCAGGCCAGCGCGCCGACGACCACCGGCGACGCCGATGAGGTGCCCGAGAAGGTGTCCGTGTACCAGGCGATCTCCTCGGCGCCGCCCTGCAGATCACCGGCCCGGTCCCAGAACCCGCCGGTGGTGGTGACCTCGCGGCCCCAGCCCTGGGCATCCATCCGTGCCCCGTAGTTGGAGAACGCCAGCCGTGAGCGGTCGGGACCGTGGTCGCGGCCGTGCGTCCCGGGCGGGGGAGCGCCCGCTCCGACGAGGATCGCGCCGGAGGACTGGTTCGACGGGTTGAAGGGGTTGCGCCACCACTCGGGGAACTCGTCGGGCCTGCGTTCGTACACCGCGTCGTCCAGGCTCTCGCCGCCGTTGCCCGCGGCCTCCACCACCAGGACGCCCTTTCCGGTCGCCCAGCGGATCGCGGCGCAGTCGTCCGGCCACCACTCGAGCGCGATGTAGCCGCGCTGGTCGTCTCGGCTCTCGTAGTCGAACCGCGGTCCCGGCCGGTGGAGTTCGACCAGCAGGATGTCGCCGGGCGAGAGCCGTTCGGCCGCGGCGTGGATGGCCGCGGCGGACCCGATGCCCTGGAACGACGCTGCCGCGGTCACCGCCTCGGGCGCGATCCCGGTGATCCCCTTCTCGTCCCGGTCGCCGCCGATGACACCGAGGACCGCCGTGCCGTGGTTGCGCCAGGCGATGTCCTGGACCGGGTTGCCCACGACGATGCCGGCGAGCTTGTCCGCCAGGTCCTCGTGGCCCAACTGCCAGGCGCCCTCGACGTCGACGACGGTGATCCCCTGCCCCGAGCCGCCCGGCCGCTGCCAGGACCAGTACGCGTCCACGCCTTCGGGCGCGGGCAGCAGATAGCCCTGGCGGCCTGTGTAGTCGGGGGTCGCGGGCGCGCCCTCCTTCAGCCGCTTGACCTCGTCCGGCAGTGCGCCCTGCGGCGCGCGGGCCGGCACGGCGCCGGGCTTGACGTACGCCGTCTCGATCTCGGGAAGGGCCGCCAGACGGGCGGTCAGCTCCTGGGTGCGGTCCCCACCGCCCCGTACCCGGTAGAAGAGCGAGAGGTCCGGCATCGCGCCCCGGCCGCCGGCCGGTCCCGGGGGCTGCGAGGGCAGGGCCGACCGGGTTCGCTCCTCATTGCCGAACACCGGCTCCAGAGTGAGCTGTTCGTCGCTGAGGAACATGTTCAGGGCGGAGAGGTCCGTGCCGGAGGCGGATCGTACGCCTTCTGTGCCGGCGCGCAGCCGGGCCTCGGCCCGTGCGACGACGATCAGCTCCGGCTCGGCTCCTCGATAGGTGAATCCAGCTCCGTCGGGTCCGGGGCCCGCAGTTCCTGGGCCCCGTCCCGGGAGTGCCTGATCGGTCATCGCTACGACCGCTCCCTTCGGGTGCGTGCTCCGTGTCGTGCCGTGGTGGCCACCCTGCTCCCGTCCGGACCGCACGTCCACCCCGCTTACGTGAAATACGTTTGAAACGCAAGGTAATTGGGAACCCCGTGCAATTCGTCTTGAAGGAGATGTCACCACGTAATTCGGCCAAAGACTGCGGAGTCACCTGGCATGTGTTGAGGTGAAAGCGTCTGCAGAACACTTGCCGGAAGGACGCACAATGCAACGCTCCTTCGCACGTCGAGAAGTACTTGGTGCGGTCGCGGCCCTCGGTGGCGCGGCTTTCCTCGCCCCTTTAAGCGGGGTCGCCCAGGCGGCCGAATCCACCGGGCAGAGCTGGCCCGGGCAATTCCCCCTGCCGAACGGCTTCCAGCCCGAGGGCATCGCCATCGGGACAAGTCCGTACGCCTACTTCGGTTCGCTCGCCAACGGCGATGTCTACCGGGCGAGCCTGGCCACCGGCACCGGACGCGTCATCAGCCACGGCCCCGGGGCGGGGCACCCCGTCGTCGGACTCAAAATCGACCGGCGCGAGCGGCTGCTGTTTCTGAGCGGAGGGGTGAGCCGGGAGATCCGGGTCGCCGATGCCCGTTCGGGGAAGCTGCTGAAGACCTTCACCGTCGGTTCGGACGGCACGATGGTCAACGATGTGATCCTTACGCCGGGTGCCGCCTGGTTCACCGATTCCTTCAAACCGCAGGCCTACCGGCTCCCGCTCGGCCGGCACGACGAGCCGGGCGACGAGGTGACGACCGTCCCGCTGACGGGCGACTGGCAGCAGGGCCCGAGCTTCACGGCCAACGGCATCGAGCGCACACCCGACGGCAGCGCTCTGCTCCTGGTCAATACGGTGGTCGGCGGCGGCGGACTGATGCGCGTCGACCCGCGCACCGGAGTGGCACGCCGCGTCGACATCGGCGACACCAGACTTCCCAACGGCGACGGCCTGTTGCTGCTGGGGCGCACCCTCTATGTCGTACAGCAGGCGCAGAACGCCATCGATGTGCTGCGTCTCAATGAGTCGGGCACCCGTGGCGCGGCGATCGCGCGCATCACCGATCCGGAGCGCTTCAAGATCCCCACGACGGCTGCCGCCTGGGGCGACCGGATCTATCTGCCCAATGCGCGTTTCGATGTGGAGCCGACACCCGACACGACGTACGACGCGGTCGCGGTGGATCAGGTCAAGCGCTGAGCCGGAGCGGGGCGGCGCCCATCGGAGGCCGCCCCGCTCCGCACACTCGCACCTCAGTCGTCCGACGAATCTTCGTCGTCGGTCTCGGTCTCGGCCCCGGTGTCCGCGTCCGGATCCGGGCGTGGCGGCATCGGCGGCCTGGAACGTCCGCTGGACGTGTCGCGCAGATACGAGCCCCCGTCGCCGCTCTCCGTCGCATGGCCGGGACCGCCGTCCCGCCGCCGCAGATACCGTTCGAACTCGCGGGCGATGGCCTCGCCCGAGGCCTCGGGAAGCTCAGCGGTGTCCCGCGCCTCCTCCAGCGTCTGGACGTACTCCGCCACTTCACTGTCCTCGGCGGCCAGTTGATCCACGCCGAGCTGCCACGCCCGGGCGTCCTCGGGCAGTTCGCCCAGCGGAATGCGCAGGCCGATCAGGTCCTCGAGGCGGTTGAGCAGCGCCAGCGTCGCCTTCGGATTGGGCGGCTGGGACACATAGTGCGGCACCGCGGCCCACAGGCTCACGGCAGGCACACCCGCGTGCGTGCACGCCTCCTGGAGGATGCCGACGATCCCGGTGGGCCCCTCGTATCTGGTCTCCTCCAGATCCATGGTCCGTGCCAGATCCGGGTCGGAGGTGATCCCGCTGACCGGAACCGGCCGGGTGTGTGGCGTGTCGCCGAGCAGTGCGCCCAGGATCACCACCATTTCCACGCCCAGTTCATGGGCGAAGCCCAGAATCTCGTTGCAGAACGAGCGCCAGCGCATGGACGGCTCGATGCCGCGCACCAGCACCAGGTCGCGCGGCTTGTCGCCGCCGATGCGGACCACGGAGAGCCGGGTGGTGGGCCAGGTGATCTTCCGTACCCCGCCGTCCAGCCACACCGTGGGCCGGTTGACCTGGAAGTCGTAGTAGTCCTCGGCGTCGAGCGCCGCGAACACCTCCCCCTTCCATTCCCGGTCCAGGTGTGCGACCGCGGTGGAGGCGGCGTCGCCGGCGTCGTTCCAGCCCTCGAACGCGGCCACCATGACCGGGTCGATCAGCTCGGGAACCCCCTCGAGCTCGATCACCCAGTGCCTCCTTCCGAAGTTCCCTTGTCTACGCCCCAACCTTACGGCTTACCAGGCGCCCGGCCGCAGCCCCCTTGCACGGCCGGGTGAACTTCCGCGCGATAGGGCATACGTCGGAGAACCCCGCACTCGGCCTTCGATTCATCCGAGCTGTGCAGGAGAAGTTTCGTCCCGACCCTGGACGCTGTCGCTCGAACGGCGCTATACATCGGATGACCGCGAGAGGTCCGATGTTCTTCCCGGGGGTGCGTGCATGAGTCAGACCGTCACCGAGTTCGAGGTTCATGACATCCGCTTCCCCACCTCGGAACAGCTCGACGGCTCGGACGCCATGAACCCGGACCCCGACTACTCCGCCGCCTATGTGGTGATACGCGCGAGCGACGGAGCCGAGGGACATGGCTTCTGCTTCACCATCGGGCGCGGCAACGATGTCACCGCCGCCGCCATCGAGGCGCTGCGTCCCTTCGTCATCGGGCGCCCGGCCCCTCATGCGGCAGCCGATCTCGCCGCCCTCCACCACGACCTCACCCATGACTCGCAGCTGCGCTGGCTCGGCCCGGAGAAGGGCGTGATGCACATGGCGGCCGGCGCGGTCGTCAATGCCGCCTGGGACCTGGCGGCGAAGCACGCCGGACAACCCGTGTGGGAATTCCTCGCCTCGATGAGTTCCGTGGACCTCGTCTCGCTCGTCGACTTCCGCTATCTCACCGACGTCCTCACCCGCGAGGAGGCCCTGGCCATTTTGCGCAGGGCCGAACCCGGCCGGGCCGAACGGGCGCGGAGACTGCGGGCGCAGGGCTACCCCGCCTACACCACATCGCCCGGCTGGCTCGGCTACTCCGACGAGAAGCTCGTCAGGCTGGCCAAGCAGGCCGTCGCCGACGGCTTCCATCAGATCAAGCTCAAGGTCGGCGGGGACATCGACGACGACATCCGTCGCATGAAGCTCGCCCGCGCCGCCGTCGGACCCTCCGTACGCATCGCCGTGGATGCCAACCAGCGCTGGGACGTCCCCGACGCGGTGCGCTGGATGGCGGCGCTCGCCCCCTACGAGCCGCACTGGATCGAGGAGCCCACCAGCCCCGACGACATCCTCGGCCACGCCGCCGTACGCGCGGGCCAGCCGGTCAAGGTCGCCACCGGCGAACACGTCGCCAACCGCGTGGTGTTCAAGCAGCTGCTCCAGGCGGGGGCGGTCGACTTCGTCCAGATCGACGCCGCCCGTGTCGCGGGCGTCAACGAGAACATCGCCATCCTGCTGCTCGCCGCCAAGTACGGCGTCCCGGTCTGCCCGCACGCCGGCGGGGTAGGACTGTGCGAGCTCGTCCAGCATCTCGCCATGTTCGACTACGTCGCCGTCTCCGGGAGCTGGGAGGACCGGGTCATCGAGTACGTCGACCACCTCCACGAGCACTTCGCCGACCCGGCGGTCATCGAGTCCGGGCGCTATGTCGCCCCGCGCGCCCCCGGCTTCTCGGCCCGCATGCTGCCGGATTCGCTCGCCGCCCATCGCTATCCGCAAGGTCCCCTCTGGCAGGCCCGCCGTACCACCGAGGAGGTCAACTCATGACGCAGCCAAGGGACTTCGAGGGGCTGTCCGCCCTGGTAACGGGCGGCGCCTCGGGCATCGGGGCCGCTACGGCGGCGCTGCTGCTCAGCCGGGGTGCCCGGGTCGCCGTACTCGACCGCGAGAGTGCGGGAGCACCCGACGGCACCCTCGCGATCAAGGCCGATGTCACCGACGACGCGGCCGTGCACGCCGCCGTGGAGCGGGCCGCGGCGGAGTTCGGCGCTCTGCACACCGTCGTCTGCAACGCCGGAGTCGGGGCGATCGGCACCGTCGCCGACAACGCCGACGAGGAGTGGCGGCGCGTACTCGACATCAACGTCCTCGGCATGGTGCGCGTCGCCCGGCACGCCCTGCCGCACCTGCGCCGGGCGGCCGCCGAACGCCCGGGCCACGTCTCCCTCACCCAGACCTGCTCCATCGCCGCCACCGCCGGACTGCCCCAGCGCGCCCTCTACAGCGCCAGCAAGGGCGCGGTCCTCTCCCTCACCCTCGCCATGGCCGCCGACCACGTACGCGAGGGCATCCGCGTCAACTGTGTCAACCCCGGTACCGCAGACACTCCGTGGATCGGACGCCTGCTCGACCAGGCCGACGACCCCGCGGCCGAACGTGCCGCCCTGGCGGCCCGTCAGCCCACCGGACGGCTGGTCGCTGCGGACGAGGTCGCCGCGGCCATCGTGTATCTCGCCAGCCCCGCCGCAGCCGCCGTCACGGGAACGGCACTCGCGGTCGACGGCGGAATGCAGGGCCTGCGCCTGCGCCCCGCCACTTGAGAGCCGACACCCACCGAAGGACGGGACAATGAGAGTGCGTACGACAAGTGCCGCGGCCTGCGCAGCGCTGCTGGCCGCAACAGCCCTCGCGGGCTGCAACCGGGCATCGGACAGCGGGTCCGGCGGTGGCAAGGTGGGCATCGATCTGCCGCGCAGCGACAGCGACTTCTGGAACTCGTACCAGCAGTACATAGAAAAGGGCGTCAAGGGCGGCGAGGTCGACGCGCTGTCCCTGACCAACTCGCAGAACGACATCGGAAAGCTGGTCGCCAACGTCCAGACCTTCACCGACCAGGGCGCCAAGGCCGTCGTCATGGCCCCGCAGGACACCGGGGCGATAGCCGAGTCGCTGCAGAGCCTGTCGGAGAAGAAGATCCCGGTCGTCAGCGTCGACACCCGTCCCGACAAGGGCGAGGTCTACATGGTGGTCCGCGCCGACAACCGGGCGTACGGCGAGAAGGCGTGCACATACCTCGGCGGACAGCTGAAGGGCAAGGGCAAGGTCGTGGAGTTCCAGGGCGACCTTTCCTCCATCAACGGCCGCGACCGCTCCGAAGCCTTCAAGTCCTGCATGGACAAGAACTTCCCCGGCATCACGGTCTTCGAGCTGGCCACCGACTGGAAGGGCGACGTCGCCTCCGCCAAGCTCCAGTCCACGCTCGCCGCCCACCCGGACATCAACGGCATCTATATGCAGGCCGGTGGTGTCTTCCTGCAGCCCACCCTCGCTCTTCTTGAGCAGAAGAAGCGGCTCGTGGCCCCCGGCGCCCCCGGCCACATCACGATCATCTCCAACGACGGCATCCCGGAGGAGCTGGACGCCATCAAGGCAGGGAAGATCGACGCCACGGTCTCCCAGCCCGCCGACCTGTACGCCAAGTACGCGCTGTTCTACGCCAGGGCCGCCCTGGACGGAAAGACCTTCAAGGAGGGCGCGACCGACCACGACTCCACCATCATCAAGATCCCGGGCGGGTTCGAGGACCAGTTGCCCGCGCCGCTGGTGACCAAGGAGAACGTGGACGACCCGAAGCTGTGGGCCAACCAGCTGGAGAAGAAGAGCTAGCCATGGCGCACCAGGCCACACCCGCCGCCGTCCAGGCGGAAGGAATCGTCAAGCGCTTCGGTCCGACCGTGGCGCTCGACGGTGTCCGGCTGACCGTCGCGCCCGGTGAGTCGCACGCACTCGTCGGGCGCAACGGCGCAGGCAAGTCGACCCTCGTCAGCGTCCTCACCGGACTGCACAAGCCGGACGCGGGCACGGTGACCTTCAGCGGCGAGCCCGCACCCGCCTTCGGGGACACCTCGGCCTGGCAGTCCAAGGTCGCCTGCGTCTACCAGAAGTCGATGGTGGTCCCCGATCTGACCGTCGCCGAGAACCTCTTCCTGAACCGTTTCGAGACGGGCAGCCGGCTCATCAGCTGGCGGCGGCTGCGGCAGCGCGCCGAGGAACTGCTGGCCGGGTACGGAGTGAGTGTCGACCCCGGTGCCCGGGCGAAGGATCTCGCCGTCGAACAGCGGCAGTTCGTCGAAATAGCGCGCGCCCTCTCCTTCGGGGCACGGCTGATCATCCTCGACGAGCCCACCGCTCAGTTGGACGCCCGTGGTATCCAGCGGCTCTTCACCAAGCTGCGCGAACTGCAGAGCCGGCAAGTGGCGTTCCTGTTCATCTCCCACCATCTGCAAGAGGTGTACGAACTGTGCACCGCCGTCACCGTCTACCGCGACGCCCGCCACGTCGTCACCGCGCCCGTCGCCGAACTCTCCAAGGACGCCTTGGTCGCCGCGATGACCGGCGAGTCCACCGGCGGCCCCTCGACCTGGCACGCGCCCATGGGACTGGTCCGGGACGCGGAGCCCGTACTGCGCACCGAAGGGCTGGCGATGGAGGGCCAGTTCGAGCCGCTCGACCTGGAGGTGCGTCCCGGCGAGGTGCTGGGTCTGGCAGGGGCGACGGCCAGCGGCAACACCGCACTCGGCGAGACCCTGGTCGGCATGCGCAGGGCGAGCGCGGGTCGGATCACCGTACGCGGCCGGGAGGTGAAGCCCGGCAGCGTTCCGCACGCCCTCGACGCCGGCATCGGCTACATCCCCGAGGACCGCCACCGCCAGGGCCTGGTCGTGGAGCGCAGCGTCGCCGAGAACGCGACCCTGACGGTCACCGACCAGCTCGGCCCCTGGGGGACCGTACTGCCGTCTCGTACCAGGGAATTCGCCCATTCAATGATCTCGTCGCTCGACATCAAGACGCAGGGGCCCGAGCAGCCCGTCTCTTCTCTCTCCGGCGGCAATCAGCAGAAAGTCGTGGTCGCCCGCGCGCTGGCTCGCCGGCCGAGCGCGCTGGTGGCTCTGCGGCCCACCGCGGGCGTGGACGTGAAGTCCAAGGACTCGCTGCTCTCGGTCGTACGACGGGTGGCCGACGAGGGCAGCGCGGCCGTGATCATCTCGGACGAGCTGGACGATCTGCGGGTCTGCGACCGGGTGCTCGCCCTTTTCCACGGGCGGGTCGTCGCGACGTTCGGGAGCGGGTGGACCGACCGGGAACTGGTCGCCGCCATGGAAGGTGTGGGGGAGCGGGAATGACCGGGACGATACGGCCCCTGACGGCCGACGCGACCACGAACGACAGCCCGCGCGGCAGGTTGCGGCTGATCCGGTGGAGCGACTTCTCGCTTGTGCCGGTGATCCTGGTGCTGATGGTGATCGGCTTCATCGTCTCGCCGGTCTTCCTCACCTCCAACAATCTGATCAGTGTGGTCCAGCAGTCCTCCGAGCTGAGCCTGCTGGTGCTCGGACAGGCGCTGATCCTGATCTGCGGCCGGATGGACCTGTCGCTGGAGTCGACGATCGGCATCGCGCCGGTCATCGCGATGTGGCTGGTGCTGCCGAGCTCCGGGGGCCGGTTCGCCGGGCTTGAACTGCTGCCGGTCTGGACGGCGATACCGGTCTGCCTGCTGGTCGGCATGGCGATCGGCGCGATCAACGGCTTTCTCATGCTGAAGCTGCGCGTCAACGGCTTCATCGCCACGCTCGGCATGCTGACCATGCTCCGCGGTCTCCACATCGGCATCACCGAGGGCAAGTCGATCACCGATGTCCCGGAGTCCTTCCGCTACCTCGGCAAGACCGACTGGCTCGGCGCGCCGGCCGCGGTGTGGATCTGTCTGACGCTGTTCGCTCTCGGCGGCGCGGCGCTGGCGTATCTGAGGCACGGGCGGGCGCTGTACGCGATCGGCGGCAACCCGGAGGCGGCACGGGCGGCTGGTGTCCGGGTCGACCGGATCACCTGGATCGTGCTGGCGATCGGTGGTCTGCTGGCGGCGTTCGCGGGCGTCCTCTACACGGGCCACTACGGCTCGGTCGCGGCGACGCAGGGGAACGGCTGGATCTTCCAGGTGTTCGCGGCGGCGGTGATCGGTGGCATTGGTTTGAAGGGCGGGCGGGGCACGCTGTTCGGTGCGCTGACGGGGGTGCTGACGCTCCAGCTGGTCGTCAATGTGATGACGTTGGGTGGGGTGCCGGCGCTGTGGAACCAGTTCCTGAACGGAGCGATCATTATTGTGGCGCTGGTGATCTCGCGGTTCGCGAGCGGAGAGAGGCAGGACTAGGGCCTGTTCTCCACCCCGCCTTCCCCCTACGGCTTGGCGGCCGTGGGAGGTACCCCCACCCCGAAACGCTGGGCCGCACAATCCAGCCTCGCCGGCGATTGAGGCGCTGGGGGTCCCCCCCCACGCCCGCAGGGCGTAGGGGCGGGTTCGGGGGCGGAGCCCCCGCTACAGCGTGGACCTCAGCCACTGCTCCACGCTTGCGATATGCACCGTCGCCCACGACCTCGCCGCCTCCGCATCCCCGTCCCGCAGTGCCGACAGGATCGCCCGGTGCTCATGCAGCGTGCGGCTGATCGCGTCCTCCTGGGTCAGGCCGCGCCAGACCCGGGCCCGGGTGGTCGGCCCGGAGAGGCCGTCCAGCAGTGAGCAGAGCACGGAGTTGCCCGAGGACTGCACGATGCCGCGGTGGAACTCGAGGTCGGTGGCGACCAGCTCCTCCACCGAGGGCTGCGGGCCGAGCGCGTCCAACTGGGCGCTCAGCACATCCAGTTCGCTCTCGCTGATCCGGCTCGCGGCCATCGCGGTGGCGGCCGGCTCCAGAATGCGGCGTACGGCCAGGAACTCGAGCACCGTGTCGTCCCGGTGGAAGTCCACCACGAAGCTCAGGGCCTCGAGCAGCAACTGCGGGTCCAGGCTGGTGACATACGTGCCGTCGCCCTGCCGCACGTCGAGGATGCGGATCAGCGACAGCGCGCGCACCGCCTCGCGCAGAGAATTGCGGGACAGGCCCAGCTCCGCGGCGAGTTCGCTCTCCTTCGGGAGGCGGTCGCCGGGGCGCAGCGCACCCGAGACGATCATTCCCTTGATCTTCTCGATGGCCTCGTCGGTGACAGCCATGGGCGACCTCCAGACATCCGATGTATCGGCCCCCATTATGCGTCCCAGAGCGTGGTCGGAGCCTCCTTCCGTACGATTGGGGCGATCTCCTCGGAAAATCGCTGAAGCGTTTCGATCTGTTCCGCCCGCTCGAGGCCGAAACCGTCCACCGTGATCGACTGCAGATCGTGCCGGTACACCTCGTGGTAGCCGAGGATCTTGTCGATGATCTGCTGCGGAGAGCCGATCAGCTGGGGCCCGTCCGCCATGGCGTCCTCGATGGTGCGGAAGGGGGTGTTGTAGCCCGCCCTGCCCTCCAGGTGTGGCTTGAAGGTCTGCCGCACCCGCGCCTCGTACCCGTCCTTGTAGCGGGTCACCGCCTGCTCGGCGGTGTCCGCGATGAGCAGACCGCCCGAGCCGGCGGCCACATGGGCGCGGGACGGATCGTGGCCGTACGCCGCGAAGCGCTCGCGGTAGCGGGCGATCAGCCTCGCGTACGCCTCACGCGGCTGGATCGCGTTGGCGGTGAAGAGCGGATCCCCGTGCTTCGCGGCCAGCTCCGGGGAGTTGAGGCTGGTGGCCGAGCCGTGCCAGATCCGCGGCACACCGGCGTAAGGGCGTGGCACCGTCGTCACCTGCCGCAGCGGCGGGCGGAACTCGCCCTCCCAGTCGACGCTCTCCTCGCTCCACAGCCTGCGCAGCAGCTCGTACTTCTCCTTCTGCAGATCCCATTGCCGTTCCTCGTCGAGTCCGAAGAGATCGAAGTGCCCGGCCTCCGCCCCCTTGCCCACGACCAGCTCGATCCGGCCGCGGGAGATCTGGTCGAGCGTCGCGTAGTCCTCGGCGACCCGCACCGGGTCGAGGATCGCCACGACCGTGACGCCGGTGAGGAGCTTGATCCTTGTCGTACGGGCGGCGAGCGCGCCCAGCACCACGCTGGGGCTTGAGGAGAGGAACGCGCCCGCGTGGCGCTCGCCGACGGCGTACGCGTCGTACCCCAGCCGCTCGGCGGCTTCGCCGACCGCGAGCACCTCTTCGAACCGGTCGGCGGCCGAAGGGAGTTCACCGGTCAGCGGATGAGGGGAGTGGCTGATGAGGGAGAGCAATTGAAACTTCATGCTTCAACTCTCTCCGCGGGTTGTTGCCGGAGTATGGCAGCCGTATGGCATGAGTAAGGGGCGGCCGCCATGGCGACCGCCCCTTACCGGTACCCCGTTACGAGTACCCCGCTGCTACGCCTTCTTGCCGAGCAGATCCTCGACCTTGCCGCGGATCTCGTCCGTCGCGAGACCCCGGATCGTCAGCGTCGTACGGCGGCGCAGCACGTCGTCCGCCGTCTCGGCCCACTCGTGGTCGCGTGCGTACACGACCTGCGCCCAGATCTCGGGAGCGTCCGGGTGGATCCGCTCACCCAGCGCCGGGTCGTCGTTGGCGATCCGCGCGATGTCGAAGGAGAGCGAGCCGTAGTGCGTGGCCAGGTGGCGTGCGGTGTCCGCGGCCATCCGCGGGCCCGGGGTCCCGCCGTCCACCAGCAGCCGGTGCGCGACCGCGTTCGGGTTGGAGATACCGGGCAGCGGGAGCTTCTTCGGCAGCCGCGAGATCGGCTCCATGTCCTCGGCCAGCGGCTGTCCGGGCAGGGAGGCCAGCTTGTTCATCACCGTACGGCCGATGTGGCGGAAGGTCGTCCACTTGCCGCCGGCGACCGACAGCATGCCGCCGGTGCCCTCGGTGACGACCGTCTCGCGCTTCGCCTTGGAGGTGTCGCCGGGGCCGCCGGGCAGCACACGCAGTCCCGCGAAGGAGTACGTGATCAGATCGCGGGACAGCTGCTGGTCGCGGATGGAGAACGCGGCCTCGTCCAGGATCTGCGTGATGTCCTTGTCGTTGACCGCGACATCCGCCGGGTCGCCCTCGTACTCCTCGTCGGTCGTGCCGAGCAGCAGCATGTCCTCCCAGGGGAGGGCGAAGGTGATGCGGTACTTGTCTATCGGGGTCGCCAGCGCGGCCTTCCACGGCGCGGTGCGCTTGAGCACCAGGTGCGCACCCTTGGAGAGCCGGATGGAGGGAGCCGCGTTCGGGTCCTCCATCTTCCGCAGGTGGTCGACCCACGGGCCGGTGGCGTTGAGCACGAGACGCGCGCTGACACCGAACTCGGTGCCGTCCGTGCGGTCCTTGAGCTCCGCGCCCGTCACCCGGCCCTTGATGAAGCGCAGCCCGGTGACCTCGGCGTGGTTGAGCACGGTGGCACCCGACTCGACGGCCGCGCGCACCGTCATCAGCGCCATCCGGGAGTCGTTCATCTGGTCGTCGCCGTACACGGCAACGGCCTTCAGGTTCTCGGTACGCAGCTCCGGAACGTCACGCTGCGCCTTGGCCGCGCTGATCACATGGCCGACGCCGTCGCCGAACGCGGAGAGTGCGGAGTAGGCGAAGACGCCCGCGCCGAGCTTCGCCGCGCCGTGCGGGCCGCCCTTGTAGACGGGCAGATAGAAGGTCAGGGGGTTGGCGAGGTGCGGTGCCACCTGACGGGAGACCGCACGCCGCTCGAAGTGGTTCTCCGCGACCAGCTTCACCGCGCCGGTCTGCAAATAGCGCAGGCCGCCGTGGAGCAGCTTGGAGGAGGCGGAGGAGGTGGCGCCGGCGAAGTCGCCGGCGTCCACCAGAGCCACCCGCAGCCCGGACTGCGCCGCATGCCAGGCGGTGGAGATGCCCAGGATGCCGCCACCGATCACCAGGAGATCGTATGTCGCCTTGGAAAGCTGCTCCCGAGTCTCGGCGCGGCTCGGGTGAGAGCCGGAGGCCGGGTGCGTCCCCAGGGCGGGGACGCTCTGCAGGGTGGTCATCTCGATTTACTCCTCGTCCTCGATCCAGCCCATGGTCCGCTCGACGGCCTTGAGCCAGCTCTTGTACTCGCTGTCGCGCTTGTCGGCGTCCAGGCGAGGTGTCCATTCGGCGGCCCGGCGCCAGTTGGCGCGGAGCGTGTCGGTGTCCGGCCAGTAGCCGACGGCGAGGCCGGCGGCGTAGGCCGCGCCGAGGCAGGTCGTCTCGGCCACCATCGGGCGCACCACCGGTGCGTCCAGGAAGTCCGAGAGGGTCTGCATCAGCAGATTGTTGGAGGTCATGCCGCCGTCGACCTTGAGCGCGGTCAGCTCGACGCCGGAGTCCTTCGTCATGGCGTCGGTGATCTCGCGGGTCTGCCAGGCGGTGGCCTCGAGAACGGCGCGCGCAATGTGCGCCTTGGTGACATAGCGGGTCAGACCGGCGATCACACCGCGGGCGTCGGAGCGCCAGTACGGGGCGAACAGGCCGGAGAAGGCCGGTACGAAGTAGGCGCCGCCGTTGTCCTCGACGCTCAGCGCGAGAGTCTCGATCTCGGCGGCGGTGCTGATCAGGCCCATCTGGTCGCGCATCCACTGCACCAGCGAGCCGGTGACGGCGATCGAACCCTCGAGGGCGTACACCGGCTTCTGGTCACCGATTTGGTAGCCGACGGTGGTGATCAGACCGTTGTAGCTGTTGATCGGCTGGTCGCCGGTGTTCATCAGCAGGAAGGTGCCGGTGCCGTACGTCGACTTGGCCTCGCCCTCGGCGAAACAGGTCTGGCCGAACAGGGCCGCCTGCTGGTCACCGAGCGCGGAGGCGACCGGGATGCCGTCCAGGGCGCCGCCCTTGGCGGTGCCGTACACCTCGGCGGAGGAACGGATCTCCGGCAGCACCTCGGCCGGTACCTCCATCGACTGGAGGATCTTGTCGTCCCACTCCATGGTGTGCAGGTTCATCAGCATGGTGCGGGAGGCGTTGGTGACGTCGGTGACGTGAACACCGCCGTCGACTCCGCCGGTCAGGTTCCAGATGACCCAGGAGTCCATGGTGCCGAAGAGGATCTCGCCGCGCTCGGCGCGCTCACGCAGGCCCTCGACGTTGTCGAGCAGCCAGCGGACCTTCGGTCCGGAGAAGTACGACGCGAGGGGAAGGCCCGTCTCGCGGCGGAAGCGGTCCTGGCCGACGTTGCGGCCGAGTTCCTTGCACAGCGCGTCGGTGCGGGTGTCCTGCCAGACGAGCGCGTTGTGTACGGGCTCACCGGTGTTCTTGTCCCACAGCACGGTGGTCTCGCGCTGGTTGGTGATGCCGATCGCCTTGACATCGGCGGAGGTGATGCCCGCCTTGTTGATGGCGCCCTCCACCACTTCCTGGACGTTCGTCCAGATCTCGGCGGCGTTGTGCTCCACCCAGCCCGGCTTCGGGAAGATCTGCTCGTGCTCCTTCTGGTCGACGGAGACGATCCGGCCGTCCGTGTCGAAGACGATGCAGCGGCTGGAGGTGGTGCCCTGGTCGATGGCCGCGATGAACGGGCCGGCGGTGTGTGCGTCGGTCACAGTTTGCTCCTGCTCTGGTCTGGGAGGGGGCTTAGGCGAACGCGATGTTGTAGATGCCCGCTGCGAGGGCTCCACCGATCAGCGGGCCGACGACGGGGATCCAGGCGTAGCCCCAGTCCGAACCGCCCTTGTTGGGCAGCGGCAGCAGGGCGTGCACGATGCGCGGGCCCAGGTCGCGGGCGGGGTTGATGGCGTAGCCGGTCGGGCCGCCGAGCGAGAGGCCGATGCCGACGACGGCGAAGGCCACGATCAGCGCGCCGATGGTGCCGAGGCCCTTGCCGCTGTCGTTGAGGCCGTACGTCAGAATCGCGAGCACGAGCACGGTGGTGCCGATGATCTCGGTGGCCAGGTTCTGCCACACCACGCGGACCTCGGGGCCGGTGGAGAAGACGCCGAGCACGGGGCCGGCCTTGGGGTTCACGACCTCAGCATCGTCCGCCGGTGCGGCGGTGATCTCCGGGTCCGTGAGGTGGGCCTGGAACTGTCCGTAGTACGCGATCCATACCAGAGTGGCACCTATCATGGCGCCGAGCAGCTGTCCGCCGAGGTAGACAGGAACCTTGCTCCAGTCACCGTCCTTGATGGCGAGGCCGACGGTGACCGCCGGGTTGAGGTGGGCTCCGGACAGTGTGCCCGTCATGTAGACCGCGGTCATCACCGCGAAGCCCCACCCGAAGGTGATCGCCAGGAAGCCGGCGTTCTGCGCCTTCGAGCGCTTGAGTACGACTGCTGCGACGACGCCGCCGCCGAGCAGGATGAGAACGGCGGTACCAATGATCTCGCCGATGAAGATGTCGGAGCTGGACACCCGCGACTCCTTTGTCCTTCGTCCAGGGGAAGGCGAACCCCGGGTCACTCCGGTGGTTCGTGCCCTCAGGTGAGGGCGTTGCCGGCCCTTGGCATTGCGACACCCTAGCGCGTATTGCCGGTAGGTGTTCGGCAATGCCGACCGATGCACGGAAGTTTTGCCCCCGGGTTAACAGCACGTCAAGGGTTGGGTGGCCGAAAACCGGATCGTTATCCGAAGATGTGCCAGGACGGTCAGAATCGCCCGGCGCCGAGGTCGCGCGAGACCGAGCGAGCGCAGTCCCGTACCGCCGCGACCAGCTCGGATCGCAGTTCTCCGGCGTTGCAGACCCGCTCCACCGCACCCGTTATGGCGACTGCTCCGACCGGCATCCGGCGCCGGTCGTGGATGGGGGCGGCAACCGAGGCCACGCCCTCCCAGGTCTCCTCCAGATCGGCTGCCCAGCCCCGCGCGCGGGTGTGGTCGAGCACCGACTCGAACTCCTCCACACCGGTCACGGTCCGCGAGGTGAAGGCTTTGCGCTCCACCTCCATGACCTCGGTGTGCGCCACCGGGTCGTACGCCGAGAGCACCTTGCCGAGGGCGGTGGAGTGCAGTGGCTGCATGGCCCCCACCTCCAGCACCTGGCGGCTGTCGTCGGGCCTGAAGACGTGGTGGACGATGAGCACGCCCTGCTGGTGCAGCACGCCGAGATGGACGCTCTCGCCGCTGGAACGCGCGAGGTCGTCCGTCCAGACCAGCGCGCGGGCGCGCAGCTCGTGGACGTCCAGATAGCTGTTGCCGAGCCTGAGCAGCTCGGCCCCCAGCTGGTAGCGGCCGGATGCCGGGTCCTGTTCGACGAAGCCTTCGGCCTGGAGCGTGCGCAGAATGCCGTGGGCGGTGCCCTTGGCAAGATCCAGCGAGGAGGCGATGTCCGACAGGCCCAGCCGGCGTTCCCCGCCTGCGAGCAGTCGCAGCATCGCGGCTGCCCGCTCGAGTGACTGGATGTTCTTCGCCATCGCCTTGGCCCTTCTCCACTGCGGTTCGACAATGCTGAACACTATCGGTCGATGCCGACCTTGGTCACCGCGGCGTGAATCCTTCGTGGCCGAAAGCCATCGGTTACGGCGAAGACATGATGCCGTCCCGCCCCGTGGGACGGCCACGCCCCCGGACGACCGCCCGGCTAGGCTGGCTCCGTGCGCCTTCCACCGGAAGACGCAAAGCCGACAGCCGTCGCATCCCAGGGAGCACATCCATGGCCTCGTTGCCGACCCCCTCCGCTGACAGCCGGACCCGAATCGAAGCCCTCCGTGAGGCGCTCGCCACGCGAGTCGTCGTGGCCGACGGCGCGATGGGCACCATGCTCCAGGCGCAGGACCCGACGCTCGAGGACTTCGAGAACCTCGAAGGCTGCAACGAAATCCTGAATGCGACCCGCCCCGACATCGTCCGATCCGTCCATTCGGCCTATTTCGAGGTCGGTGTCGACTGCGTCGAGACGAACACGTTCGGCGCGAACTTCGCCGCACTGGGTGAGTACGACATTCCCGACCGCGTCTTCGAGCTGTCCGAGTCCGGAGCGCGGATCGCGCGTGAGGTCGCCGACGAGTTCACCGCGTCGACCGGGCAGCAGCGCTGGGTGCTGGGTTCCATGGGGCCTGGTACCAAGCTGCCGACCCTGGGCCACGCCCCGTACGTCACGCTGCGCGACGCCTATCAGCAGAACGCCGAGGGCATGATCGCGGGCGGCGCGGATGCGCTCCTAGTGGAGACGACCCAGGATCTGCTGCAGACCAAGGCCTCGATCCTGGGCGCCCGCCGGGCGCTCGAAGCCACGGGCACCAACCTCCCCCTCATCTGCTCGGTGACGGTCGAGACGACGGGGACGATGCTGCTGGGCTCGGAGATCGGCGCGGCACTGACCGCGCTGGAGCCGCTGGGCATCGACATGATCGGGCTGAACTGTGCGACCGGCCCGGCCGAGATGAGCGAGCACCTGCGCTACCTCGCCCGGCACTCCCGTATCCCGCTGTCCTGCATGCCGAACGCGGGCCTGCCGGTGCTCGGGAAGAACGGTGCGCACTACCCCCTGTCCGCGGTCGAACTCGCCGACGCGCAGGAGACGTTCGTACGCGAATACGGTCTGTCGCTGGTCGGCGGCTGCTGCGGTACGACGCCCGAGCATCTGCGCCAGGTCGTGGAGCGTGTACGCGATCTGACGCCGACCGAGCGCGAGCCGCGCCCCGAGCCTGGCGCCGCATCGCTCTACCAGACCGTGCCGTTCCGCCAGGACACCGCCTACATGGCCATCGGCGAGCGGACGAACGCCAACGGGTCGAAGAAGTTCCGTGAGGCCATGCTGGACGGCCGCTGGGACGACTGTGTGGAGATGGCCCGGGACCAGATCCGTGAGGGCGCGCACATGCTCGACCTGTGCGTCGACTACGTGGGGCGTGACGGCGTCGCCGACATGAAGGAGCTCGCGGGGCGTTTCGCCACCGCGTCGACTCTGCCGATCGTGCTGGACTCCACCGAAGTCGACGTCATCCGGGCCGGGTTGGAGAAGCTCGGCGGCCGCGCCGTCATCAACTCCGTGAACTACGAGGACGGGGACGGTCCCGAGTCGCGGTTCGCCAAGGTCACCAAGCTCGCTGTCGAGCACGGAGCGGCGCTCATCGCGCTCACCATCGACGAGGAGGGCCAGGCCCGTACGGTCGAGAACAAGGTCGCCATCGCCGAGCGGATCATCGACGATCTGACCGGCAACTGGGGCGTGTTGGAGTCCGACATCCTCATCGACACGCTGACCTTCACGATCTGCACCGGCCAGGAGGAGTCCCGTAAGGACGGCATCGCCACCATCGAGGCGATCCGCGAGCTGAAGCGGCGCCGCCCCGATGTGCAGACCACGCTGGGCCTGTCGAACATCTCCTTCGGCCTGAACCCGGCCGCCCGCGTCGTCCTGAACTCCGTGTTCCTGGACGAGTGTGTCAAGGCCGGTCTGGACTCGGCCATCGTGCACGCGTCCAAGATCCTGCCGATCGCCCGGCTGGAGGAGGAGCAGGTCAAGGTCGCGCTGGATCTGATCCACGACCGGCGCAGCGAGGGCTACGACCCCCTGCAGAGGCTCATGGAGCTCTTCGAGGGCGTCAACATGAAGTCGATGAAGGCGGGCAAGGCCGAGGAACTCCTCGCCCTGCCGCTCGACGAGCGCC
Source organism: Streptomyces sp. NPDC019890 (assembly GCF_044903445.1). NCBI lineage: Bacteria > Bacillati > Actinomycetota > Actinomycetes > Kitasatosporales > Streptomycetaceae > Streptomyces > Streptomyces sp. NPDC019890. Next base: position 194,563 of record NZ_JBJDQK010000012.1, read on the forward strand.
TCAAGCGCCGCATCATCGACGGCGAGAAGAACGGCCTGGAGGCCGATCTCGACGAGGCACTCCAGATCCGTCCCGCCCTCGAAATCGTCAACGAGACGCTGCTGGACGGCATGAAGGTGGTCGGTGAGCTGTTCGGTTCGGGGCAGATGCAGCTGCCGTTCGTGCTTCAGTCCGCCGAGGTCATGAAGAACGCGGTGGCCTATCTCGAACCGCACAT
>NZ_JBJDQK010000013.1:0-29629 GCF_044903445.1 Streptomyces sp. NPDC019890
CCGCCGAGGTCGTCGTCCGTGCTCTGCCCCGTCGGCACGGTGTCGGTATGAGGGGTGCTGCCGGCGCTCCTCACTTTGGCGTCGCTCCCCGTTCTTCTCGACCGTGGCGGACCCGCCCGTGCAGGACCACGGATTGCTTCACGGCCGTGGCCGGTGCGGCGTCATTCGCCCAATAGCCTGTGTTCTGCGTCGTGTTGTTCTGCCTGGCCGTGCCGCGTTTTAACTCGAGCTCGATCGCCCCGGACGAGGACGCGGTGGCCGGGGCCTTCCCGCCTGTGGCAGCATCACTACCAGCGTCGCCGCCGCAGGCAGACAGCAGAAGCGTGCCCGCAGCGGTGAGCGTGACCGCACATGGGTGGAACATGGGGAGCCCCCGGTGGAAGAGAGACGGTTGCTGCCCGGCCTCGAAGCCGGCGCCGACAACCCCTGCTACGGGGCGCATCGGCTGCAGGATTCACCTGCGGCGGCCTGATACACAACCGTGACAACCTCTCCAACGCTCCCCCACCGGCAATCCCTGGACCGTGTCGTCCCCGGCATCGCCGCGGACAAGCTCCAGGGAATGTTCGCCGCGGCCGGCTGGCAAGTCATCACCCTCAAATACGGGCCATCTGCTGCGCGTTCGGTTGAGCGGCTGTACGACCCATGGTTCGCCGCCGACCCCCATGGCCTCGTACACCCGGTTGCGCGCCCACGGTCGACCACACCCGGGAGGTCCAGCAGCGGCTCAAGTACCCAGGACACGTCCTTGATCGCGGGGCGTGGGGTGGTCATCGAGAGTTCCCTTCGCGGCGATGAGGATGGGCGGCGGCGCGGCCGGACGCTGTGCCGGCCTGGAAGGCACTCCAGGTCGCCTTTGTCTCCTCGGGCGTCGGCGGCGCCTGCTCGGCCACGGCAGAGCGGGCCGTGTGAGCGGGCTGGGGTTGGCGACGACGGCGCTGCGGCAAGGCGTCGGGCGTTGCGGTGCTGCTCTCGACGGCCGAGGGTGGTGAAGTGTGACGGGGTAGCGGTGCCATCACGGACATGGGCTCGGTCTGCTCGTCCAGGCGCGTGAGCAGATGGCCCGGTATGAATACGACCGCGCGAACGCCGCCGCACGGCGCAGGTTTGTCGACGGACACGGCAAAGCCGTACTGCCGCACCAGGCGGCCGATCGTGGCGAACCCGGCGCGCGGGGGGTCGCCGAGCTCGACCAACTGGACCGAATGCTGGCCGGACAGCAGCCGGGTGGCGAACTCCACCTCGTCCTGGTGCATCCCCACGCCGGCGTCATTGATGACTATGCAGGCACCGGACTCGGCCTGGTGGAGGCTGACGTCGACGGACAGCGTGCCGTGCGAGTGGTGCACCGCATTGGCGAGCAACTCGGCGACGGCGATGGCGATCGGCTCCACCGCCCGCGCCACCACTGCCACTGGCGCGTCCAGCTGGCTGGTGACCTGGATGCGGTGACAGCCGCGGACCCGGGACTTGGCGCCGACGACGACATCGCCGAGGTCCGTGTCGCTGCGGCTCAGCCCCGGCCAAGCCCCGCACAGCACACTCGTGGCCTGGATACGCCGCAGGTTCTGCTCGTTGAGCTGATCCAGCTCGAGGAGATCCCTGGCTGTCTCGGGGCCTTCGTAGCGGTGTTGCATCGTGTCGATCTTGGACTGCAGCTGGTAGCTCTGCGCCTGGATGACGGTCGTCGCCCTCCGCATCACTGCCTGAGCGGCGTCGTCCACGCGATGACGCTCGGCCGCCACAGCCTGAGCCACCTGCTCCAGGGCCGCCGTGTGGGCCTGCTCGACCTCGGTACCGGCGAATGCAAGGTCCGCGAGCTCGGGAACCGGGACATGCTGGTTGCTGAGGTGGGCGACCAAGGCCGGCAGCCGAGTGAAGAGCAGGTGCTGAGTCTCCTCCTTGAGCGCCTCACACCGGGCGCCGATCCGAGCCGTCTCTTGGACGGCTGCGTCGCGCTCAACCCGCAGTCTGGTGAGCAGACGGCGGGTGCTGAGCAGAAACGAGGCCGCGACAAAGACAGCGGTCAATGCAGCCGTGGCCGCGACCTCGGGCAGCGCCGCCGGTACCAGGGTCATCAAGGATCCTCGGATGGTGGTTGAACGGTTGAATGCGAGGGGCGCGGTGAGCAGTTGCCGGCTCCGGAGGCGTGGCCCGGGCCGCATGTGGTGATCGCTGACGGCTGGAACGGCCGTGGGTCGGTGTACGGGTATGACACCCCGTGAAACGTCTCTCGGTTCGGTGTCTGCGTCGGGACGCCGGGGACGTCTCGCATGCTCCTGACCGGCGATTGACGCACCATTGCTTTCTGATACTCAGTCAGTTAAGCCGTGCCGTCCCGGCTCCGGCAGGCACGGCCACCTCGCGTCGCCCGGCCACGACCGTGCTCGCAGCGCGAACGATGGGTGCTCAACCGGGGTGCGGCCGGCTGCCGATGTGTCCCGGTCGCGGTCGGCGTCGGGTCAGGAGTGCAGCGGCAGGCGGTCGGCGGGCGCGCCCTGACCCCAGTCGGGGTAGGGGACCGGGAGGGCGCCGGCCGCGTCCAGGTCTGCCAGGTCCTCGTCGGTGAGTACGAGGTCGACGGCGGCCAGGTTTTCGGTGAGCTGGTCGGGGCGCTTCGCGCCGACGATCACGCTCGTGATCCCGGGTCGGGCCAGTACCCAGGCGAGGGCGACGCGGGCCACCTGCATGTTCCGCCTTCCGATGATCCGTGCTCTGGTCGTGGACGGCGCTGCGGCCGTCCGCACGGCTGCCTGCCACGCTACGGGCGGCCGGCCGGCGGGCAGACCATGATCAAACGTCCGGAGAACCTGCGCGCTCGTCCAAGGCGGCCGGAACACGGAAGGGAACCGCTGGCCAGTCGTCCAGCCTCGCGATCACTGCTGCGGGCGGAGCGCTGCGGTACTGCGCCGGCGAGAGGCCAGTGATCCGTTTGAACGCGGTGCTGAACGCACTCTCCGACGAGTACCCCCACTCGCAGGCCACGGAGGCCACGGTCCGCTCGCCGTGGCGCAACTCCCGACCGGCGGCAAGAATCCGCCAGCGCTGGAGGTAGACGAGCGGCGGGAGCCCGACGAGTTCCTTGAAGCGGGCGGCGAAGCTTGCCCTGGACATGCCCGCCTGAGCACCTAGCGTCGCGACGGTCCATGGACGACCTGCCTCTTGGTGCATCAGCAGCAGCGCACGGCCGATACGCGAATCGCCGAGGGCGCCGAGCCAGCCCGGCAGGGCCGTCCCGTCCGTTGCATCCGCTCCCGCCACGACGGCCCGCAGCGCCTGTATGAACAGGATCTCGGTGAGCCGCTCCGACATCACGGAAGTGCCCAGGCGCACAGCGCTCACCTCGTCGAGGAACATCCCGAGCAGCGGCTGGATCGCCTTCGCCTGGGCAGTTCCGGCACGAATGGCGACCATGGGTGGCAGGCCACCGAGCAGCAGGGCGACGGTGGCGTCGAGGAAGTCGACGCTGCCGCCGACGATGAGGGTCCGCTCTTGGTCGGCAGTGCCGCGCGTCTCCCCGAGCCGCACGATGCGGCTGTCGGATCGCTTGTAGAGCTCCTCCGCGCTGCGGTACGGCGTGTCCAGGTCCCCGGAGACTGTGAACGACTCACGCACCGCCAGCAGGAAGCAGTCGCCGGCCTCGAAGCGCACCGGCTCGGCTCCGTCGGCGCCGAGCCAGCAGGAGCCGTCAAGCACGGCCCCGATCTTGATGTGCTCGTGGACGCCGAAGCGAAGTGCCCAACTCCCCCACGCCTCCAGGCCGGACAGCGATCCCGTCCGGACGTTCAACGAGGCGAGGACATCGGACAGCGGATCAGCCGGTGAGTTCATGTCATTTACGCTAGCGGATCGGTTGCCCATGTCCGCCGACCAGTGCAGCCGCCAGCGGGCGTCCGGTAGTGCCGTCGGAGCCTGCGACAGTGCAGGTCGGCACATGCGGCCGCGCATTCTCGGCACATGCTGGCTCTGCCGGAGAGGCGTACTCCGCGCGGATCACGCGGGGTACGCCACCTCAGCCGGGCGGATCGGTGTCAGGGACGTCGATGACGCAGGAGGATCACCGCGAACCGGACATCGTCGCCCGGCCCCGCGACGGAGCGCCGGCCTGCTGAACACGGACGGCGATTGCCTGCACGCACCGAGTGCCAGTGCCCTCGTTCGCCGCCGTGACGAACTTGCTGTTGCTGGCCAGGAGGCTGATGGCCGCGGGGGTCTCGGTGATCTGCAGCAGGTTCGTCAGGTGCTGGTTGGGGACGAAACCGGACTGCAGGGAGCTGGCCCCGGCGACGTTCTCCGGCTGGAAGCCCCTGGGCAGGGATGCGAGGGTGCCCGAGCCAGTTGCAGGCGGAGGGATGGCCGACGTGGGTGGAGCGGTCGGTATTGCCGGTGACCGTCCAGTCCCTCACGCCACTGACCACGAATCCGTAGCCCATGTGAGTGCCCGTCAGGGTGTTGCCCGTCACGGTGGCGCCGTAGTTGACGTTGGACGATCCGCATCCCCACGGCATCGGCCCCATCGCCACGGCGATCTTGATGAAGGAGCCAGCCGCATCGATGGTGTTGCCCGACACCGTGGTCCCGGTGTAGTTGCCGTTCATCGGCGAGGGTTCCCCCCTCTGCGTTGCGCAGGCGGGTCTCGGTGGCAGGGAGTCAGGGCTGTGGCGGGGCGGCGGGGGATGTCACGGTTGTGTTTCGGGTGGTTGGGAGAGAACCGTGCCGGGACCGGCCTCGTAGCGGGGGTTGTCGGCTTCACCTTCGAGGCCGCAGCAACCTGCCTCTTTTCTACCGAGGGCTTCCGATGTTCCACCAACGTGCCGCCAGGTTCGCCGTGTTCGCTGCCACGGGCGTGCTTGTGCTGTCCGCTTGCGGCGGCGAAGCCGGAAGTGATGCCGCCCCCGGCGAGAAGGCTGCGGCTGCCGCGTCCTCGTCCGGAGCGATCGAGCTGGCGTTCAAGTGCGGCACAGCCCACAGTCTCCGGGGCGGGCGGGCAAATCCCCCTTGCACCGCCCGCCCCGGGCTACACACAAGCTGAAGGAGGCGTGTGCTCCGGCACCGCGGTGGAGAACCCGGGACGCCCGGCACATTGAGGCTGGCGCGGACGCCGGCCTCTCCGGCGAAGGAGGCAGCCCATCACCACCGTCCCCAACGTCCCTGAACAGTCCGAGCGATTCGAGCAGGTCGCCTCCGACTCGTTCGCCCCGCTGCGCATCCGCCCCCACAAGAGGCCCGACGCCACCAGCTCGGCCGGCACTCTGCGGAGTGCGAAGCCGGGCGAGGTGCTGGTCACCAGGATCACCGGAGGCCCGTGCACGGTGCTGCGCACCCGCTCCCTCATCAGTTCCGGAGACCAGGAGCTGGTGAAGGTCACGCTGTACAGCCGCGGGCGCGCGGGCGTCGAGCAGGACGGTCGCCAGTGCCTGCCGGGCGCGGGCGACCTTGTCGTCTACGAGACCACGCGGCCGTACGAACTGCGCTTCTGGGACCCGTTCGACATCGTCGTGCTCGGCATCCCGCGCACGTTGTTGGGCCCCCACAGCAATCGGCTCGCTGCTCGTACGGCGTCGCCGGTGCCGACCGGCAGCGGCGGCGGACGGCTGGCGGCCACGCTGCTGCGCGACGCTGCAAGCGATCTGGACGCGTGCACCGGCAGTGGAGGTGTGCACCTGGCCGAGGCGCTGGTCTCCCTAGTGCTGTCGGCTTTGGCGGAGCAGCCGGTCGCGGCCTGCCCCGCCGATCACCTCGCCGAGCGCATCCTCTCCCACTGCCTGAGCCACCTGTCCGATCCCCGCCTCTCCCCGGAGTCGGTGGCACGCGCCCACCACGTCTCGGTGCGCTACCTGCACAAGGTCGTGCAGCAGCGTGGCGTGACACTGGCCTCCTGGATCCGAAGCCGTCGGCTCGAACGGATCCGCCGCGACCTGGCCGATCCAGCCCTGGCCGACCGCAGCGTGTCCGTTGTCGCCGCGGGCTGGGGCCTCCTGGACGCCACGCATCTCAGCCGCTCCCTCCGCGCCGAGTTCGGGCAGAGCGCGGCAGAGATCCGTAAGGAGGCAGGTACGGGCGAACGTCCAGGAGGCTGACAGTCCTGGACGCCGTGAGGGTGGGCAGGTGCCTCGCTGAGTGGGACAGCGGCGGGAGCGCGCAACCGCGAACACAGCGACGGTGTGAGCACCTTCGCCGACTCACGCGGCTACCCCTTCGCACACGCCGGTCCCGCCCTCACGAGTGGAGGCCGGGACCGACCGCGCTGTAAGGGTCAGGCCAGGCTGGTCCAGACGCTCTTGACCTCCGTATACGCTTCGATGGCCTCCCATCCCATCTCGCGGCCGAGGCCGGAGGACTTCATGCCGCCCCAGGCCGCCGCGGCGTCCAGGCCCTGCATCATGTTGATCCACACCGTGCCGGTCTTGACGTGCCGGGCCAGCCGGTTGCCGGTGCCAATGTCCCGGGACCAGATGGCCGCGGCGAGTCCGTACTCGGAGTCGTTGGCGAGGGCGACCAGTTCCTCCGGATCGTCGTCGGGCATCACGGCCAGCACCGGACCGAAGATCTCCTCGCGGGCTATCCACATGTCCTGCCTTTCGCCCGCGAAGACGGTCGGCTCGTAGAAGAACCCCTTGGCCAGGTCGCCCTCAGGACGGTTACCACCGGTGAGTAGTTCAGCGCCCTCGTAGTTGCCGAGAGCAACGTAGCGGGCAGTCTGCGCGATCTGCTCGCCGCGGGCCGCGGGCAGCAGCCCGCCCCACTCGGGGGAGGTGAATGCACGGGCGGCGGCCCGTACGGCGGCGTCGACGTCCGCCTCGGTGGCCTCGGGAAGTTCGGCGAGAACCTCGCCGGTGGCGGGGTTGACGGTGGTGAAGGTAGTGCCGCTACCAGCGGTCCACTCGCCGCCGATGAGCATGTCGCTACGCATGGCTGGTTCTCCTGTTGTGCGGGTGGTGCGGTGTCAGGAAGCGGCGAGAATGAGGTCGGAGGCCTTCTCGCCGACCATGATCGAAGGGGCGTTGGTGTTGCCGGAGGGCACCGACGGCATGATCGAGGCGTCCGCGACGCGCAGCCCTTCGACGCCGTACACCCGCAGCTCGGGGTCGACGACGGCGAGCGAGTCCTGTCCCATCCGGCAGGTGCCGACCTGGTGGTGGTACGTGCCGACGGCCCGGCGAACGTAGGCGCGCAGGTCGTCGCGAGTACGTGCCTCGGGCCCCGGCGCCACCTCGGCCTGGCGCCAGGCATCGAAAGCGGCCTGTCCGCCGATCTCACGGCAGAGCTCCACCGCGTCGACCAACGCTTCGAGGTCGTGCCGCTCGGAGAGTACGTTCGGATCGAGCAGTGGCGCCTTCCGCGGATCGGCCGACGCAAGCCGCAGTGTGCCGCGCGAGAGCGGTCGTACGATGCCGGGGGCGATGGTGTAGCCGTGCTCCGGCACCGGATAGGACTCCGCCGGGTAGACCATGTGCAGGAAGAGCGGCTGCAGATCGGGGCCCGGGCGGCGGGCGTCGGTGGAGGCGAACAGCTGGCTCTCCAGCAGGTTGGCCCTGCCGGGCGGCAGCGGCCGGGATGCCTCGTACACGTTGCTGACCAGCAGGTGGTCGTGCAGGTTCTCGCCAACGCCCGGCAGGTCCACGGTCACTTCGACGCCGACCTCGCGCAGGTGCTGCGCGGGGCCGATGCCGGAGAGCAGCAGCGTCTGCGCCGAGCCGATGACGCCGCCGCTGAGCACGACCTCGGCGGAGGCGTACGCCCGGTGCACGGCGCCGTCGGCTGCGTACTCGACGCCGACGGCCCGGCCGCCCTCCATCAGCACCCGGTGCACATGGGCTCCCGTCGTGACGGTCAGCGCCGGGTTGCCGAGCACCGGGGCGACGAAGCTCTGCCAGGCGCTCATCCGTCGGCCCTCGCGGATCGTGGCGTGGTTGAAGCCGACGCCGGTCATCCGCTCGCCGTTGAAGTCGTCGATGTGCTCGTGTCCGAGCGCAAGGGCGGCCTCCACGAACGCGGCGGCGGTGGGATGCGGCTCGACAATCCGGCCGACCGGCAGCGGTCCGCCCTTGCCGTGCCAGGCGCTCTCGCCGTCGACGTGGTCCTCGGACCGTTTGAACAGCGGCAGAACGCTGTCCCAGTCCCAGCCGGGACAGCCCGCGTAGGCCCAGGCGTCGTAGTCGCTGCGGTGACCGCGGACGTAGATCATGCCATTCAGCGAACTGGAGCCGCCCAGGACCTTGCCACGAGGCCAGTACAACGACCGGTTGTTCGCATGCCGCTGAGGCACTGTCATGAGCGCCCAGTCCAGGGGAGACTGGAGAAGCAGTGGCCAGCCCTGCGGGCTGTGCACGCGCTCGTCGTCGTCCGCCGATCCGGCCTCCACAACATGGACCGAATGCCCGGCGTCCAGCAGCCGCCGAGCGATCACACTGCCCGCCGATCCGGCGCCCACCACGAGATAGTCGTGCTCGAAACCTGTTCGCTGTGACATCGCCTTACGCTCCTCACTCCGCTGTCGCTTTGGCGGAAAGCTATGTCGGCGCGGTCAACAGGGCTCTCCGCCGGGCGCACGGGCAGTCGCCATCGAGCGCACAGCGAGGGACGAGACCTATGGCATGCACGTCCTGGGCGTCATCGACCATGCGAACGCTCCGTGGACCGCTGGACCCCTTCATCACTCCGCGCCCAGTGGTGCGTTGACCAGCACCGTTGGGATACCGCACCGCTCGAACGTGCCGACAGCCGGCGACGCGCCCCTGAGTGGGTGCACGGAGCTGCACCAACGGGTTGGTCAGACCGGCCGTCCCCAATACGGCACCTGCGGCACTCGGATGTGCTGCCGCACCCGTACGCGGTATGCGGCGCATCCAGTGACGCCCCTACCTCATCGACGGATGCCCCGCCGGAACCGGCCTCTCACTTGCCCGACAATCCAACGGAAGGGGCAGTGGCAGGTCGGCTGACTCCAGCCATCCGGGAGCCACGGTCGGCGACTACGGCACCTCTCGGGCCGGGCCAACGCCCGACACCGGTTCCTGCCCGTTCGGAGGCGGACCTCGAACCCGGGGTCAGCAAAACCTGTGTCGCGACGCTCGTAGGATGGATGTATGGCATCAACCACCCGACGGCCCTCCAATGCCGCTGACCGGCGCGCCGCAGTGGAGAGGCGGATTCTCGCCGCGATCGGAGAATTGCTGCGCGAGGGCAAGACCTACACCGAACTGGGCGTGGAGCAGATCGCGGCTGCCGGAGGCATCTCCCGCTCGGGGTTCTACCTGTACTTCCGCGACAAGGTGGATGTGCTCCTGCGGTTGAGTGCTTTCCTGAAGGCAGACAGTTTCGAGATTACACAAGGCTGGCAGCCCTGCGGCCCCGGGGGCGGGCTTGACGGGCTTGCCCACACGTATGAGCAGCTGTTCAGGCACTACCGCAAGCATGCGGCCCTCCTGGCAGCGATCAACGAGGTGGCTGCATACGACCCTTCTGTACGTGAGTCGTGGACATCGACTCAAGACCAGTTCATCGACAACACCATGAAGCTGCTGACCCAGGAACAGCTGTCCGGTCGCACACCAGCTGATATCGATCCGCTGTGCGCCGCCACAGTGATGGTGCGAGGCGGCGCACAGGTCATCGCCCAGCAGGTGGCGACAAGCGATGGCCATGACGATGCCTTGGTCGCCCGCGAGATGGCGTGCGGCTACTGGTATGGACTCTTCCGGCGTCCCGAGTAGCGCCCCGGTTACGCAGGAGAACGACTGGACCAGCGGCGCCAGTGCGGACACCGGGACCAGAGCGCTCGACACCCGGGTGCCATCGGAACCGGGTTCGACCACGGCGCACGCCGTCAGCTTCTCGGGGATCTTCGTCAGGCTCGGCGGCGATGCCGGCAGGTCGTCCGGCCGGGGCCGGGCCCGCGGCCTTTGCACTGCCCGGTGCCAGATGCTGCCCGAGCACGTCCGAACCGAGGACCGGCACCTGGGGTGCCTGCCCGTCGTGCGCCGCCTCGCGGGTCCTCGGGTCGCCCAGCAGCAATGCCGCGGCCGTGTCGGTGAGAGGCTCAAGGCCCTTGCGCCCCAGCACATACCAGGATCGTGAGCCGCCCAGCACCTGAACCTGAAAGAGCTAGCACCCGCGCGGCAGGGGAGCCGCCGGGCCAGACCAGAGTCAGCAGGCCGATCGCCACGGTGAACCCCGTCAACCCGCGCGGAAGCATCCGACTGCTGTACGGACCCCAGCTGTGCAGGCGGTCGCGCCGGGCTTCCTGGTCCACCTCGTTCACGTGGACCGATTCATTGTGTCCCGTGCCGGGTGGCGGCCCGGCCGGGAGGCGTACCCCGTGGGGCCGGCTGTCCAGGGTCTTCGATGGTGAATCGAAGTCAGCCGGTTTCTCCGAGGGCGATGTCCGCAAGAAGGGCAGCAAGTTCTGCGGGCATCGACAGGAACGGCGAGTGACTGCTTTTCAGCCGGTGAATGGCATTTGCCCGGGCAGCGAATTTCTCCTGCATCTGGGGCGGCAGAGCCTGGTCCTGCTCACAGATGATGTACGTGCAGGGCGTCGTTCGCCACCCCGCCTTTGTCACCCGGTCGCTCATCGATCTCACACTTTGCGGCACGAGCTGCCGGACCGCTCGAACGGTCTCCTCCTCGGACACATCGGCGTAGAGCTCCGTATCACTTTTTTCCAAAGGCGGGTAGACGCCCTTCGGATCCTCCGGCTCGGGAGCGCCATGGGCCGCATAGAGGCTCTCTCCTACGTCCAGCTGATATGCCGCCAGGTAGACGGCATGCGAGACGTTCGGGGCGTCAGCAATGACTTGAGTCACCGGAATGCCACCGTAGGAGTGAGCGACGACGACCACGGGACCCTCAATGCTTTCAAGGGTCTCCCGGACGACCCGCGCGTCGTCATGAATGCCGGGGAGCGGTTCGGTGGTCGGGGCTTCCGGCCTCACAGCACTGGGCAGTTCAACCGTTCGGGTCGCCCAACCCTCGGCCTCGAGCACGGACTCCAGCTTCTCCCAGCACCAGGGGCCGTGCCATGCCCCGTGCACCAGCAGCAGAGTGGGACGGGATGCTTCGGCGGAAACCAAGTCGAATCTCCTAGCTGTTCCAGAAAACCAATGACTTCAGAGAGCTGCGAATCACCAAAGAAGCCGCAGCGCGGCCTGCTCGGACAAGCAGCACAGACACACACCCCATCGACGAAGCGAGCGTCGTAGGTGCTGTACGTGACAAGCGGCACGCCGGGCGCCGGCTCGCTGGCTGTGTGTCAGACAGCCGGCGTCAGCGTCGCGTTCCTCCCCCGTGGCAGCCTTCCCCCGGATCCGCGTCGTGGATGCGCATCCGGCAGCCGGACGGGGGACCGGCTGCCGGATGAAGCACCTACCGGGGGCTGCCCGATACCCGAGCAACCTCGATAGCTCAAAGGCTAGTTTGAATTGGACGCCATGTCCAACGACCCATCCAACTCGGTCGTGCATCGGCGAGGGCCCGCCCATTCACTGAGGGCGGTGTTTGACCCTGCTCGCGTCACGGCGGTGGACCTGGCGCCGGATGCATGGTCGAACGCGCCCGGAAGTGGGCCAGGCAGTGCGGGCACGCCGTCCACATGGGCCTCGCCCGACATCGCGAGCACGGCGTAAGGCAGGTCCTGAAGAAGGCCGACGTCAGATCAGTGGTCATGCGCCGACTAGCCCAGGAGGATGTATGCGGCCGAGAGCGGAGCGGAGGCAGTCAGACCACCGCGTCGATGAACATGAAAGCGGCCACTGCCAGCAACGCCAGGGCGAAGACCTGTTGCAGTGTCCTCCCCTGCGCCTTCGACGCCAGGCGCCTGCCGTCCCACGCCCCCAGGACCGCGGCGCCGGCGAAGGAGGCGACGACCGACCAGTCGAGTCGGTCCACCGTACCGCCGCGCAGTCCCAGCGCCGCCAGCGAGTTGACGGTGATGACCAGCAGGCTGGTACCCACCGCCTCGCGCATGCGGAGGCCGAGTACGCCCACGAGAGCTGGTACGGCGAGGAAGCCACCGCCGACTCCGAGGACACCGGTCACCGCGCCCAGTCCGGCGCCGGCCGCTGCCGCGTTCCCGGGCCTGATCGCCCGGATGGCGTCGTTCTCTCCCTTGGATCGCAGCATGCGTACCGCCGCGACTGCCGCGACAATCGCGAAGGCCGCCGGCAGGGCGCCCGCAGGGAGGCTGGCAGCGAGCACGGCGCCCAGCATCGCCGGGCCGACCCCGGCCGCGGCGAAGAGCAGTCCCATGCTCCAGCGAACATGTCCGTCACGGGCGTGCGCGGTCAGGGCGGTTGCCGAGGTGAGGACCACGATGACCAGTCCGCCGGTGGTGGCTGCTACGGGGGTGAAGCCGAGCAGGTAGATCAGGGCGGGTACGGCCAGGACACTGCCACCGCCGCCTAGTGCGCCGAGGGCCAGCCCGATCACCGCGCCGGCCGCGACGGCGAGGATCAGGGCGCTCACGCGACCGTACCGCGCAGGCCCTGGGAGTCCACCACGGGCAGCCCGGCCTCCGCCCACTCGCGCATTCCGCCGATCACGTCCACGACATCGACGCCGCCCGCTGTCAGCAGTGCGGCGGCCTGCCGGGACCGGTTGCCCGAGCGGCAGATGACGACCAGTCGTTGCCCTCGGTCCTCTGGAGGCAGCGGCGCGCCATCGAGGAGTTCGGTGAGGGAACGGTGTACGGCTCCGGGCGCGTGCCCCGCGCTCCATTCGTCGAGTTCCCGGACGTCCAGCAGGACGGACGCGTCGACGCGGCGGGCAGCTTCGTCCTCACGGCCGTGGCCGGTGCGTTCGGCCGCTTCCTCTACGGTGATCCGGTCTGTGCCGGAACCGGATGTCTTCATGGGCGGTCCAAGCATCTTGTGCAGTGGTGGGTTGATCCGGCCTGGGTGGGTTCAGGCGGTACGGAGGGTGAGTCCGGCCGAGTCGGCGGCGGCGAAGGAGTCGTCCACCGCGACGACATCACGGCCTGCCGCGTCCAGCAGTGAAGCGGCGATGGCGGCGCGCATACCGCCCCCGCAGTGCACCCACACCTCACCGGGTGGCACCTCGGCGAGTCGCCGGTGCAAGGTGTGCAGCGGAATATGGACCGAGCCCTCGATGAACCCGGCGGCCCGCTCGGAGACGCGCCGGACGTCCAGCACGACCACGTCTTCCGCCGGGTGTCGTCCGGCCAGGTCTGCGAAGCCGGCGCGGCGGAAGGTGGTCAGGGCTGCGCCCTCGGACGTCCAGGCATATGGTCCACCGTTGGCCGCGGCGGCCGGGCGGTCGATGCCGACCCGCACCAACTCGCGCTGTGCGTAGGCCAGTTGTTCGGTCGATTCGGCGAGCAGTGTCACCGGTTTGCCCCAGGGGATCAACCAGGCCAGGTAGGTCGCGAGTTGGCCGTCGGCTTCGAAGTTGTAGGTGCCGGCGACATGCCCTTCGGCGAACGCGATCCGGTTGCGCAGGTCGACCACCCACTCCCCGGCGGCCAGTCGTGCCGCGATCTCCTCGGCGTCGGCGACCGCCGGCGCGGTGAGGTCGACCGGAGAGGGGCCGGCGGAGTTGGCGGGTCCCATGTGTGCGTAGTACGCGGGGATGTCGTCAAGCCCCGCACGTATGCGGGTGACGAAGGTGTCGACCTCCTGGGTGAGGGCTTCGTTCGACGCCTTCTCCTTCCCGATGGTGGTCTCGTCCCCCTCGGCATGGCCGGCGGAGCAGAAGCTGCCGAATCCGTGCGTGGGCAACACGGTGGCGGCGTCGGGCAGTTCCGCGGCGAGGCGGCGCGCGGACGCGTGCTGGGCCCGGGCGAGGCTCTCGCTCAGACGCGGCTCGACCAGGTCGGGGCGGCCGACCGTGCCGATCAGCAGCGAGCCTCCCGTGAACACCGCGACCACCGTCGCATGCTCCTCGAGGACGTAGGCGGTGTGGTGCGGGGTGTGACCGGGTGTCGCCAGCGCCCGCAGGGCGAGACCCGCGTCGATGGCCGTGCGGTCACCGTCGTGCACGGGTATGCGCTCGAAGGACACTGTGGCGTCGGCCGGTACGAGATACGCGGCACCCGTGAGACGGGCGAGTCCCAGGCCGCCGGTGACGTAGTCGTTGTGAATGTGGGTCTCCACAACGTGTGAGATCCGCACCCTCCTGCGCGCCGCGGCTTCCAGCACCCGGTCGACGTCACGCGGCGGGTCGACGGCCACAGCCGTGCGCTCGCCGCCCGCCAGATAGCTGCGGTTGCCGAGCCCGGCCACCTCGATCGTGTCGACGAAGAACAATTCAGGCACTCCCTCAAAATGAGTCATTTGGCCTGCTGAAGGCCACCGAACCCGCTTACCGCACCGCGTCGAGCCGCCGTACGCTGCGACGCGGGCGGGTGAACCGGCCCAGACGCCTGCGCCGTCGCCCCCATGGGAACGGCGGCGGCCAGTGCCGCCCGCGGCCGAGGCGAGTATCACGCGGCGGGACACAGGCGCCGGTCCCCGACATCAACGTCTTGCTTCCTCTCTGATGCGGTTCGGCTCGCCGTCCACAGCGCTCCCAAAGGGGAGTTGATGGTTCCCCACCGGTTCAGGCTTTGCGGAAGGCGAGGGCTACGTTGTGGCCGCCGAAGCCGAATGAGTTGCTGACGGCAGCGCTGATGGTCGTCCTGCGCGGCTCCGCCCGTGTGACGTCGATGGCGAGGTTGTCGTCGGGGTCGTCGAGGGTGGGAGTGGGCGGGGCGACGTCGTGATGGACGGCCAACACGGTTGCAAGGGCCTCAAGAGCTCCGGAGGCGCCAATGAGGTGACCGGTCATGGACTTGGTCGCTGAAACGACCGGTGCGCTCCCGAACACGGAGGCGATGGCCTGTGCTTCGAGAGCGTCACCGACCGGGGTTGAGGTGGCGTGGGCGTTCACATGGCTGATGTCGCCCGGGTCCAGGTCGCCGTCGAGGAGAGCCCCGCGAATGGCCCGGACCTGTCCGGTCACGGTCGGATCGGGAGCAACCATGTCATGGGCGTCGGAGGTCATGTGGGCCCCTGCGAGGGTGACGTAGGGGCGGCGGGCTCGGGCGGCGGCGCTCGATGCGCGTTCCAGGATGAGGACGGCTGAGCCCTCGCTGAGCACGAAGCCGTCGCGATTCTTGTCGAAGGGGCGGGATGCCCGGTGCGGTTCGTCATTGACCGACATGGCTCGGGCTTGGGAGAAGCCCGCAATGGTAAGTGGCAGGACGCAGGCTTCAGTTCCGCCGGCGATGACTATGTCGGCCCGGTCCAGGCGAATAAGGTCCAGTGCGTGGGCGATGGCTTCGGCACCGGAAGCACAGGCGCTCACTGGAGTGGTGACGCCGCCCCGGGCACCAAGATCGATGCTCACTGCAGCCGCGGAACCGTTGGGCATGTTCATTTGAATCAGCCGCGGGGACACGCGCCGGTGCCCGTGCGCGTCCAGGGTTGAGTGGTTGTCCAGCAGCGTGGTTACGCCACCGATGCCGGTGCCCATGACGACGGCCACCCGATCCGGGTCGGCATCGCTGATGTCCAGGCCGGCGTCTCGCCATGCTTCGCGGGCCGCTACCACTGCGGCTTGTGATGCCCGGTCGAGCCGGCGGGCCTCCACCGGATTCATCGAGGTGGCCGGGTCAACCGCCATACGTCCCGCCACACGGACGGGCAGCGGGCGGAACCGTTCTTCCTGTAGCCGGGTGATACCCGATTGACCGGCCAGCAGCCCAGCCCACGTGGCCTTGGCATCACCTCCCAGCGGAGTAGTCGCACCTAGTCCGGTGATGACAGCTTCAATCACGCTTCATCGCTTCCCAGCCAATTCGGCCATAGCATTCAAGAGATCTGATCGGTCGGCGTGAACACTGCCGTGTCTGTGCTCTCAGCCCGGAGACGATCCTCAGGCACTGCCCCCGCCTGCATTACGTGGTCGCTGGTGAACCGGTTCAGGGCGCTCGGTACTGATCAGCTCCACCAGATACGTCGCATTTGCGAGGCCGGCCACTCGTCAGCCGACTACCGTTGCCCGACTGTCCAAGAAGGCAAGCCTGGTCGACATCGCGCGCCGGATTCCGCCGGCGGGAGTCCAGCTTGCAGCCACTAAGCCTGTGAACGCATGGAGACCTGAGCAAGTCGGCCCTCTGCTGCTCACGGCAGAGGGCCAACAACTGGCGCTCCGGCTGCAGGTGACCCACCTCTAAGGGCACCGGCGGAGCTTCTGCTTTCCAGCTTCCGGCCAGCGACGTCGCGGGCTCCGCGGTCGGGAGCACCCAGCGTGATCAGAGTGGGACAGGAGCCAAAGGCGCGACAGCTTCGCTCCGGGGCATGGGTGACCCGCCGCCTGTGGCGTCGCCCGCCCCGAGGAGTCGGGAGCAGGAGCCGCCACGTCCGGCGCCGGGCATTTCAGCCGAGGAAGCGAACGGACCTCACCGTGCCGAATCCGATGGCAGAGAGATCCTGGACATTCCCATTGACGACCTGCGCCTTGCCGGTGCAGTCGGCTGCGTCCCAGATCTTGACGGCGCCGGCTGCCTGGAGCGAGCCGGAGAAGCGGACGTTCTTGCAGCCGGGACCTGCCACCCCCTGGGAGGGGTCGGCGAAGTTCGGACCTTGGAAGAAGGTGGCGCTGCTCGCGGGCGAGGCGTTGGGATCGGCACCAGCACCAGCACCAGCACCGGACTGACCGCCGTCGGCCTTCTCGCCGTCCGGCTTGACGCCGAACCAAGTGCCGCCCACGCCCTGGCCGTTGGTGTCCCCGGCCTTCGTGTCCTTGTTGAAGAGGTAAACGGGCCAGCCGCCGATGGTGACCTGGAAGGCGCCGTCACGCTGGATGAAGCCAATCGACGATTTGTCGATCCCGTCGAGGAAAACCTTCCCGCCGCGCGCGACCAGATACGGCGGCCAGGTGGTTGCGCACTCCCCGCTGCAGTTGGACTTCGACGGGTCTGCGGTGTCCTTGTCGAACCGGTACAGCGTGAAGCCGGCACCATTGACTACGACCGGGTCCAGTTGTCCAGCGCGGCCGGCCGACAGCTGTACCCACTTGCGGGCCACCGGCTTCTTCGCCGCCACAGCGGGTGCCGCGTCGGGCGCCAAGTCACCGGTCTGCGCGGGCGCATTGTTCTGCTTTGCTGTGCCGTTCTGGAAGGACAGCTCGCCGGCCCCGGATGCGGTTGACGATGCGGATGCGGCCGCGTCCTTGGTGTCACTTCCGCCGCAGGCGGACAGCAGAAGAACGCCCACCGCCGCGAAAGAGGCGAGCCCTGCGGCTCGTGTACGGAACATCGAGAAATACCCCCGAATGCTGCTGGTCTTTCCGCTCCGGACGTTCCGAAGCGATCAGCCCCTGCTACGGACCCGGTTCTTAAGGGGTTCTCAGCACCTGACTCCGAGACACAACCGTGACCAGTTCTCAGCCATTGGACCTTCTTTCTCGGTTGCCGAGAACCCATCAGATTCGCGCCGCACAATTCCGCCGTCGGCTGCCTGGTAGAGCTCCTCGGCGCTGCGGTACGGCGTTCCTCTGTCACTGGAGACGGTGAAGGACTCGCGCGCAGCGAGGAGGAAGCGGTCGTCGGCCTAAAGGCGTACCGGCTCGGCGTTGTCGAGGTCGGGCCGCTTCGGGAGAACCTCGCCGGGACCGGCTCCGTAGAAGGGGTTGTCGGCTCCGCTTCGGAGGCCGCGCAGCACTCTGAGTCGGCCCTGTGGAGTTCGAGCGCAGGACGGCCAGGCAGAACAACGCGCAGAAGAGAGCAGGCGATCGGGCGGGCCATCTGGCCGCCGACTTCGATCGCGATCACTGATCTCCGGGGCGGGTGGGCCTGTTCCCCCGTTTGGTTCCGCCCGCCCCGGGCTCCGCACGAGTTGAAGGATGCCCTTGACCCGCCGCACACGCGTCGCTGCTTGCGTCACTGCGCTGCTGCTCGTCCTGGCGGGCGTCGCCGGTTGCGATTCCCCAGGACGCCTGTCGGCCTTTTCCAACCCTGTCGTGGAAGGGCTGTGGACCATCCAGCGCATGGCACAGGCCAGGTCCGCGGACACCCGAGTGCCGAACGGCACCGGCGAGGACACCGGTACGACGGACCCTGAGCCCGACCCGGTGCCGGCACAGCCGCAAAAGGCGACGTACCACGACAACGCCGCGGTGATGGGGAAGCTCTTCTTCGACACCCCCGACGGGCCGAGCGTGTGTTCCGGCACGGCGGTGGAGGATCCGGCACGCCCCGGCAGATCGGGGCTGGTATGGACGGCGGGTCACTGTGTGCACGGCGGGGCCGGCGGCGACTGGTTCCGTAACATCGTCTTCGTGCCCTCGTACAACAATCTCGGGCTCGAAGGAACGGCCCGTCAGAGTGCGGGCGAGGAACGGATCGCGCCCTTCGGAACCTGGTGGGCCACCTGGGCGGAGGTCGCGCCCGAGTGGGTCGCCGAGGGGAAACCCTCCGAAGGTGGCGGCTCACCGTTCGACTACGCGGTGCTCCATGTGCAGCGGCAGGGGCAGCCTGCCTCGCTCCAGGAGACGATCGGTCAGGCGGCGCCGGTCTGGTTCGGCGCTCCGTCGGCCACTGGTATCGGGGACATGGCGGTCTGGGGCTATCCGGCCGAGTCCCCGTTCGACGGCGAGCGGATGTTCTCGTGCCAGGACAGGCCCGGTCGTCTGTCGA
This sequence comes from Streptomyces sp. NPDC019890, assembly GCF_044903445.1. Lineage (NCBI taxonomy): Bacteria > Bacillati > Actinomycetota > Actinomycetes > Kitasatosporales > Streptomycetaceae > Streptomyces > Streptomyces sp. NPDC019890. Next base: position 18,638 of record NZ_JBJDQK010000013.1, read on the forward strand.
TCCGCCCGGAGCAACCGGTGCTGTACCGGATCGGCTGCACCATGACCGGGGGCTCCTCCGGGGGCGGCTGGTTCGCCCGCAGCCCGGGCGGTGGCCTGGCGCTGGTCAGCAACACATCCATAGGGCCAACCGAAAACACCTGGCTCGCCGGGCCCCGCCTGGGCGAGCCGGCGAGGGAGCTCTATCGGCGCGTCAGCAACAAGGCCGGTTCGTCGTGAGGCCATTCAGCTGCGCTCGGACCGCCTCCTCATCGGCATGGAGGTCACCACGACCTGACCCAGCAGCTGCGCCTCAAGCTTGAGGACCATTCAGGAACCATGCTCTGCATCAGGTTCGACGGCCTGTCCGGGCTCGGCAAGCTCAGCAGCATGAAGGGCTCCACGTAACGACTGGAATCGATCACGCGATCCCGCTGGCCGAACGGTACCTCGAAGCAACCCAGCACATGGCGCGGCCGAGCGCCTCGAAGACCCTCGCCACTGCGCTCCCATGCAGGCGAACCCGCGCACAAGACCTGCGCGGAGTCCTGGAACGCAGCTCACCCCGGCGAGGTCCGCCTCGTGTCCGACGGACCCAGCGCAAACGCGACGACACCCACGCATGACCTTCCAGGCACCCCCGTTTCGACCATCGCTGCCACCGGCCTCGGCCTGCTTGTCGCGCATCGCAGTCCCGATCGGATCGACGCGCCTGACGAGTGGTCACACCGTCGGCACTCTCGACATCTTGGCCTTGAAGCAGGGCGTGACGGACGACGAGCGAGAGGCTTCTTCCCTCAAGGTCCCCATGAGGGAACATCCCGGAACGAAGCTCTGATCTCAGTTGTCCGCCCAAAGGGGATCAAACCAACTTTGCGGAGATCACCAACACGCCCACTCCACTGGGATGAACCCCGGGACTGGGAACGGAGTAGTGACGAGCGAGAAGAGCCGGCGGAGATACGAGGTACCCGCGCCTGCGTACGCCCCTCACACCTCTGCTAGCAAGCGGAATCACCTGATTCAGAACAAAGGAAGCACGTGAAGCCACGTATTACTCGTCTCTCCCGCTATCGAGCGGCTGCGCTCAGCGCGGCAGTCACCTCTGGCGCTCTGGCATTGGTGATGATGCCCTCGGTATCCGCAAACGCCGCGCCCCAGAAAGCCAGTTCATTCGACTACGTCGCACTGGGTGACTCCTACGCCGCCGCTCCGGGCGTGCCAGAGCAGATCGATCCAGTCTGCGCCCGCTCCAGCAATAACTACCCTCATCTCGTGGGGACCCAGAACAAGGCACATCTCACAGACGTCACCTGCTCGGGGGCGACCACAGCGGCTCTGGCCGTCGCCCAGGGTACTGCTCCCGCACAGTACGACGCCCTCTCCCGGAAGACCGACCTCGTAACCGTGAGCATCGGCGGCAACGACATCGGCTTCTCCGCAGTGCTCGGACGCTGCGCCGCACTGTCCGCCGGCGCCCCGTCCGCGAGCCCATGCCGCGACCACTTCATTCAGGGCGGCACCGACCAGGTCGAGCAGGGCATCGCGGCCACGGCGCCGAAGGTCTCCCAGGTGATCGCCGAGATTCACCGCCGGGCCCCGCGAGCCAGGGTCTTCATGGTCGGCTACCCATCGCTCTTCCCCGACAGCGGAGTCGGCTGCACGAGCCCCAGCGTCCCCATCGCCGCCGGCGACTTTGCCTACCTGCGAGACAAGACGAAGTCCCTCAACGCCATGATCGCCGGCCGAGCCAAGCTCGGCGGAGCCACGTACGTTGACACATACAGGCCCACCATCGGCCACGACATGTGCCGTCCCGTTGGGGAACGCTGGATCGAGAACCTCGCTGCCCAGAAACCAGCGGCGCCAGCCCACCCGAACGCACAAGGCGAGCAGGCCATGGCGACAGCCGTGTACCGCGCGCTGTCCCAGTGCGCCGGAGCCCACCGAGCCTGATCGCGCCGGAACATCCGACGCACCTCTTGACCTTTGCTAGCACGAGGTTGAAACGACTGTGACCTGCTAGGAAGGGTTTCAGAGGCTATTAGGAGCCAGTCGGAGCCAACCACTGGGTTTCGACCCCGGTCGAGCCGTGATGGGGACGCCTGCCTCCACCCGGAGGCAGGCATACGAAAGCCTCCAGGACGGCAATCCTGGAGGCTTGACCCGGTACCGATCGGAGGTCGGTTCGCCGACTCAACGGCGCGTTGAATCAGCTCGGTCGAGTTCAGACGGCGGCTCACCGGCCAAAGCCGGCGAGCCGCCGTCACCGATGCGAAAGCTGAGCCGGCAACCCAGCTCCTGGAAGGCCAGCGCAAGCGCCAATCGGCGTCCCCGCTTTCATGCGCTCGAGGCGAGCTCGTGGAAGTTGCTGCGGTGGAAGACGATCGGGGGGACATCGGGGTAGATGTCGAGCGCCTCGATCTTCAGCAGCACAATTGCGTGATCGCCTGCCACGACGACGTCGTAGATGGAGCACTCCAGCCACAGCGTGGCGCCGTGCACGAAAACTGCCCCACTGCCGGTGGCGACCCAGTCGACGGTGTCGAAGCGGTCACCGTTCTTCGATGCGAGCGAACGCGCCACCGAACGGTGCTCGCTGGCCAACACACTCAGCCCCAGGCGACGTGCCTCGGCCAGCCGCGGCCAGGTCGAGGACGTGTTCGCCACGCAGACGGACACCAGTGCCGGATCCAGCGAGACGGAGGTGAACGAGCTGGCGGCCATCCCCTCGGGGACGCCGTCCAACATCCCGCAGAAGGCGGTCACGCCACTGGGGAAGCAGCCGAACGCCTTCCGAAGCAAGACGTCGTCGAACCGCCTGTCGGATGCTCGGATCACGGCGTCACCGCCGGGACGTACTTCCTGGCCGACTCGAGCCAGGCGGCCAGGGCCGGCGAGGTCGCGTACTCCGAGTCGATCAGGTACAGGCTCGGCGCGGGACAGCTGGCTCCGATCTCAACCAGCACCGGACGCAGGGTCAGTTCAGGCGCGAGCGCGTGCTGAAGTCCGGCCCCGAGCATGACGGGGAACGTCGGGATCCCGCCGAGCTCACCTTGCCCGAACTGGTCGAGAAACAGCTTGAGGAGACCCGTGTACGTGGCCTTGAACGTCGGTGACGCCACCACCAGCGAGTCGGCACCCAGCACCGTGGCCTTGGCCGCGGCCACCTTGGGGTCACCCCATCCGAGCAGCCCGGCCCCGAGATCCACCACGTCGACAACTGCAACCGGCGCGCTCCCGCTGAGCTCGCGAGCGATCAGCTCGGCGGCAGCTCGGGTACGCGACATCGGCTTGGGGTTGCCGACAACAACGACCGTCATGATTAGTCCTCCACAGCAGCAGACGAATGCTGACCCCCTCAGTCAAGGAGCGGCGGATTTCCCGGTCAGGTTCGCGCAGTAAACCCTCCATTGCGCCGCTGCGACCCCGTCGACAGAACCGCCTGGACGGCGCAATCGCCGCGGAACGGTCGTGATCCGCCGGTGTCACGCTGCCTGTCTAGTTTCCCGTACCAAGGTCGGCGGCAGCACCGGACGCCGTCGTCGCGTGGAGAGATCGGGAGGCCGGGTTGCAAGCCAAGAAGTTCCACCTGGGTTGGTTCATGAACGGCTACCGCGTGCACGGCTGGCGGGACCAGTGGATCGGCACCCACAAGTCCGAGGGAATGCTCCCGGACTTCTACGTCGACATGGCGCGCTCCTTGGAGCGCGCGTGCTTCGACTACTTCATCATCGAGGACTCGTCGTTCGTGCCCGACGCCTGGCAGGGCAAGCACGACTTCTACGTGGAGAACGCGTACGCGGTCCCCAAGTTCGACCCGTCGGTCCTGGCCTCGATCCTCACCCAGAACACCTCACGCCTGGGGATCGTCGCGACACTGGCGATCACGGAGTACCCCCCGTACCTGCTCGCACGGCTCGTCTCGACGATGGACCATGTCTCCCGGGGCCGGGCCGGGTGGAACATGGTCACCGCAAGCTCGGACCGTGCGGCACAGAACTACGGCCACGACGCCCAGCCTGATCACGACATCCGCTACGACATGGCCGAGGAGTTCACCCAGCTGGTCATCAAGCTCTGGGAGTCCTGGGGGCCGGGCTCAATGGTGGTCGACCAGGACGGGATCTTCGCCGACCCGGCCAAGGTGCACCCGGTCGACTTCCACGGAGAGTTCTACAAGTCGCGCGGACCCATCAACTCGGCTCGCTCCCCGCAGGGCAGGTCTGTCATCGTCCAGGCGGGCGGATCGGAAAAGGGCCGGGCCTACGCGTCGAAGTACGCCGACTCGATCATCGCCTCGGCGACCACGGTCGAGCAGATGAAGGCGTACCGCGACGACGTCCGAGCCCGTGCCGAGGTGCACGGTCGCGACCCGGACTCGGTGAAGGTGCTGTTCCTGGTGTCACCGATCCTGGGCGAGACCCATCAGGCGGCCCTGGATCGTCGACAGCAGGCCCAGGAGGAGGCGGCAGCCAACCCTGTGATGCGCCTCGCCGGGATGGGCTACGCGACGGACATCGACTTCTCCGTCTTCGACCTGGACACCCCGATCAAGGACCTGGCGTCCCTGATGGTGACCAACGGCCACCAGAGCTCGCTGCAGCAGTTCGTCGCACACAACTGGGAACGCACTCTCCGCGAGGTCGCCGTGCAGTCGTCCACCAGCGCCGGTCAGCGCGTCGAGCTGTTGGGAACGCCGTCCGAGGTCGCCGACCAGATGGGTGACGTCATGGCCACGGTGGGCGGCGACGGGTTCCTGATCACCCAGGACGTCCTCACGCGGCGCTCCCTCAGCGAGATCTGCGACGGGCTTGTGCCCGAGCTGCAGAGGCGCGGGCTGACGCGCACCGTGTACTCCCACGAGATGTTCCGCGACAACCTGCTCGAGTTCTGACGTGACCTCGGCGTCCTGGGCGGTGCCCCGGTCCCCGGTCGAACGCGCGGAAATCCAACGGGCGGTGGACACCGGATGACCACGGACGAAGCACGATCCACCCCGCACCCGGCCGATCCCGCGCCGCCGAACTCGTTGCGGGCGCTGTTCCAGGTTCCCGGCTACCGCTACCTCTGCGTGAGCTCCTTCATCTGGCACACCACGCGGTGGGGTGGCCTGTTCACCACGAGCTACCTGCTGGTCCAGCTGTCCGGTTCGCCCATCCTCAACCAGGTTGTCGGCGCGCTCATCTTCGCTCCGATGCTCGCCGGTGGCTTCGTGGCCGGGGTGATCAGCGACCGGCTGGATCGCCGCAAACTCGTCCGTCGCGTCCAACTGGTGCTGATCCCCATCGAGTTCGCGATGTTCGGACTCGTCCAGTCCGGACGGGTCGAGATCTGGATGACCTTCCCCTTCATGTTCGCGCTGGGAATCGGCGGCTTGGTGAACATGACCGCGCAGCGCCCCCTCATCTTCGAGACCGTAGGTCCGCGTTTCGGCGGGCAGGCGATGACGATCGAGTCCACTGCACAGGCAGGGTCGGCCATGTTCGGCACGCTCGGTGGTGGTGCGCTCATCGACCACGTCGGCATGGGGGCGGGATTCGCAGGGATGGGCGTACTGCTCTGCATCTCAGCGGCCTTGCTGTGGCTGGTCCCCAGTCCTCGCTACGCCACCCCGCGCGACCCCGATGCGCGCGTGTCGATCGCCGCGCAGGCCGCCGCCAGCATCGGGCTTGCCCGGCGCAGCAGGCGCCTGTTGGCCACTCTGGGTGTGACCGTGGCGATGAACCTGTTCATGTTCGGCTACATCCCGCTGGTACCTCTCGTGGCCGATGAGTTCTCCACCGACGCCGTGCTCGCCGGCGCCCTGGGCGCCGCTGCGGGCTGCGGCCAGATCCTCTGCGGAATCGTCCTGAGCACCCGGCCCATCCACCGGCACGGGCTGGTCTTCGCGGTCGGCTCGATGGTTGCTCTGCTCGGCCTGTTCTGCTTCTCCACCGCGCCTCTGTTCGGACTCGCGTTCCTCGCCTTGTTCGTGGCCGGGATGGGCCAGGGCGGGTTCGGGTCCATGCAGAGTCTCCTCGCGATCGAGTCCGCACACGACACCGAACGCGGCGCCGCTCTCGGGGTGCTCAGCACCGCGATCGGCGCGCTGCCGCTCGGGATGGTGGCGATCGGAGCGGGTGCCGAGCTGCTCGGCACGAGGAACGCCCTGATGCTGTCCTCCCTGGTCGGGATGGCTGCGGTGGTGACGGTCGTGCTGCGCCTGCGTGACCTGCTGTCAGCCGCCCCGGAGACTGCCCTCCGCCCCTCTTCCGGGGCCTGAGTACCCCTGGTCAGGGGCTGCCCGCCGAGACAGACGGCGTGCCCGAGCCCACCGTTGTGACGCCCGTACCTGGCTCTTCCGGGCGCCCTCATGGCATCGGCGGCTTTCGTTACACAGACCTCATGTGTCACGAACCAGGCGCAATAGGAAAGCCACGATGACGACGCTGCGGTGTCACACACCGCCGCTTTGATCCTGCTCAAACAGCGTGGAGACCGGCCCAACGCCTCCACCCCTTCCTCACCGCACCATCCAAACGCTCTCTGAGCCCCCGTCGTAGGAGGGACCCCTTGTCCACCAAGACCGAAGACCAGCGCAGCCCGGAGCCGCGCATCCAGCTGAGCCGTCGCAACTTGCTCAAGGCAGGCGGCATCACGCTCGGCAGCGTCAGCCTGATGAGCCTGCTCCAGGCGTGTGGCGATGGGGCCACCGAGGACGGCGCGGGCAACCTCACCCTGCGCATGCCGTTCCTGCAGGACATGCAGGTCCCCGACCCGGACATCATGTACGAGGGCGAGGGGGTCCAGGTCATGCTCGCGTGCTACGACGGCCTCGTCACCTACAAGCCCGGTACTCCCGAGATAGTCCCGCAGCTGGCGGAATCCTGGACGGTGTCCGACGACCAGCTGACCTATACCTTCCTGCTGAAGCCGGGCGTGAAGTTTCACGACGGGACACCCGCCGACGCCGAGGCGTGGGTGAAGAGCTTCAAGCGCCGGGCCGCAGTCAACCAGGGGCCGGCCTACATGGTGAAAGGGATGGAGAAGGCCGAGGCGAAGGATGCGACCACCCTCGTCATCAAGCTCAAGGAGCCCAACAACGCCTTCCTCCACTACGCGGCCTGCCCGTGGAAGATGCTGGCGACCAGCCCCACGGCGGTCGCCAAGCACGAGGCGAGCGGCGACCTGGCCCAGAAGTGGCTCAAGACCCACGACGCGGGCACCGGCCCCTACGTCATGAAGCAGTTCGTGCCGGCAAGCCACTACGTCCTGGAAAGGTTCGACGGCTACTGGGGCAAGCAGCCTTACTTCAAGACGATCCGGATCGAGGTCACCCCCGAGATCGCGACCCAGAAGCTCCAATTGGACCAGGGTGCGTTCGACCTGGTCAGCCATGGGTTCGCCATCGCCGACGTGCTCAGGTACAAGAAGAGCAAGGAGTACTCGGTCACGACGACCACCGGCGCATCGATGATGTCGCTCTACATGAACCCTGACGCGGGACTGTTCAGCGACAAGTCCCTGCGGCAGGCGATGATGACCGCCATCGACCGCGCCACGGCCGTCAAGACGTCATTCCAGGGGCTCACCACGGTCCAGAAGAACTTCTGGCCGGAGAACATGTTCCCCGACGGCCTTGCGCCCTTCGCCCCGGAGGTCGACCTCGGTCCGCTGACCAAGAAGGTCGCCTCGTTGTCGGACAAGAAGGTCGACTTCGCCTGGGTGTCGTCCAACGGCGCACCGGCCCAGCAGATGGCCGAACTCATCCAGTCCCAGCTCGCCCCGACCGGGCTGAAGATCACCATCCGGGCGATGCCCTCGGCGGAGTGGTTCGACCTGTGCAACCAGCCGGCTGCCAAGCGGCCGGACATGATCCTGGGAACGATGGGGGGTGACGCGCTGCACCTGGACACCGCGCTGCGGATCTTCCTGCGCACCGGCGCGAAGCCCCTGAACGCGTACCAGTACAGCAACCCCAAGGTGGACGCGCTCATGGACGAGGCGATCACCAAGGGCACCGAGGACAAGACCAACGACGTCTACCTCAGGATCACCAAGATCATCGCAGACGACGCCTTGTTTGTCCCGTTGTGCCGTATCCCGCAGAACTTCGTCACCCACTCCGGCATCAGCGGCGTCGAGCTCGATTCGTACCTCCCCTACATCTTCAACTCGGCCAAGATCAAACGGGTCTGAGCCGGTAGCGGCGCCTCACGTGCACACGTACCTGGAGGGGCTGGAGCAGAACTCCCACCTCACCTCCATCGTCACCGCCAACAGGTTGAGGAAGGCATGAACGATGACCAGCACCAGCACTTATTCGGGCAGTGCCGCAGCACTCGCCGAACCACTCACCGCAACACGCGCTCGGGTGGAGGACCTCACAGTCACCTTCAGGCGTGGAGGGGTGCCCGTCCACTCGCTGCGCGGCGTTACCCTCGACATCCACCCCGGCGAGATCCTCGCCGTCGTCGGGGAGTCCGGCTCGGGCAAGAGCGTGATGAGTCTGGCCCTCCTCGGGCTGCTCGCGGGCGACCCGATGCCCGTGGTCACCGGAAAGGCCGAGGTATGCGGCGTCGACATGGTGTCCGCGTCGGACGAGGAACGGCGCCGCATGCGCAAGCTGCACCTCGGCGCGGTGTTCCAGGACCCCATGACCTCGCTCAACCCCACGATGCGCGTCGGTCGCCAGGTGGTGGAGGCGGCCGGGTCCGAGGAGGAGGCGCTCCGGCTTCTCGACCTCGTCGGGATCCCGGACCCCGCGCGGCGGATGAAGGCGTTCCCCCACGAGCTGTCGGGTGGGCTCAGGCAGCGCGTGATGATCGCCATGGCGGTCGCCGGCAAGCCCGACCTGGTGATCGCGGACGAGCCCACCACGGCACTCGACGTGACGGTGCAGGCTCAGGTCCTCGCGCTCATCCGCGACCTCTGCGACGAACTCGGCACATCCTTCGTCCTGGTCACTCACGACATCGGCGTGGCCTCACAGGTGGCGGACCGGATCGCGGTCATGTACGGCGGTCGGGTGGCCGAGGTCGGGAAGAAGGACGAGGTCCTGCGAGCGCCGTCACACCCCTACACCGTGGGCCTGCTGAACGCCCGGCTGGATCTCGACCTGCCGACCGGCCGGCCGATCCCGGCGCTCCCGGGTGAACCTCCGGACCCTCGGGCACATCCGCGTGGTTGCGCCTTCGCCCTCCGGTGCTCGGCGGCCACCAATGAATGCGCCGAAACGCTGCCGGTGCTGAGCCGTGCGTCCACGCACTCGGGTGTCGCGGCCTGCATCGTGCCCGGAGCGACGAGGCAAGAGGCGATAATCGCCGCCGCGCCGCCGTTCCGACCCATGGCCGAGGTCGACGACGACGCTCCCGCGCTGCGGATCAACGGCGTCGACAAGCGGTTCACGGTCAGGCGCGGGCTGCTCAAGAAGGACCAGCTCCACGCGCTGCGCAATGTGATCCTCGAGATCGCTCCCGGCGAGTCGATGGCCGTTGTGGGCGAGTCCGGGTCGGGGAAATCGACGTTGCTCCGTGTCGTCGCAGGGCTGATGGCGCCCGACGGCGGAACCGTCGAGAGACTCGGCGGCCGGCCCCAAATGGTGTTCCAGGACGCCGGTGCCTCGCTCACACCCTGGCTGACGGTGGGCGAGATCGTGGGCGAGCGGCTGATCAAGCAGACCAGCAGGGCAGACCGCCGGGAGCTGGTCGACCGGGCACTGCGCCAGGTGGGGCTTCCCCCGGACGTGGCCGGCATCAAGGCGGGCCTGCTCTCGGGAGGTCAGCGCCAGCGGGTCGCGTTCGCCAGGGCCGTCATCGTCCCTCCGAAGCTGCTGCTGTGCGACGAGCCCACCTCCGCTCTGGACGCCTCCCTGGCCGCGTCCGTGCTCAACCTGCTTCAAGACCTGCGGCGCGAGCTCGGGATGGCCGTCATGTTCGTCACCCATGATTTGGCCGCTGCGCGCTTCATCTCCGACCGCACCGCGGTGATGTACCTCGGACAGATCGTCGAGCTGGGGCCGACCGAGGATGTCATCACCTCCCCCAAGCACCCCTACACCAAAGCCTTGCTCGCCGCGATCCCCACCCCTGGGGCCGCGCCCGTGCGACTGCCGGGCGAGCCGGCAAGCCCGCTTTCCGTGCCGTCGGGTTGCTCGTTCCACCCGCGCTGCCGCGAGCGGATCGACCGATGCTCCGCCGAGGCGCCATTCCTCTACTCCATCGACGGCCGCGGGGGTCGGGCCGCCTCGTGTCATCTCACCATGCACCCCGCGAACGAGGGATGACTGGGCGTGTGTCACCCCGTCGGCCCGAGAGGCGAACCACGGTCGCAGCGGCGCAATGCATGCGCTATCACGGCGCCTTCGACGTGACATCGAGGCGGGATGTCATGAGGTCACCACGGACCGAGGCACGCAATGGCGCGGTGCCGAACAGCCCGGCGATGTCATTCGCGGCGGAGACAGCAGAGACAGCAGGAAAGGCAGGCAGACGCACATGATGAAGATGTTCCACCTGGGTTGGTTCATGAACTTCACGCCGCCGGACTGGCAGTCCGAGTGGGCCTCCCCGGACGTGAAGAACTGGGCCGACGGCACGTTCCACGTCGACATGGCCCGGTCGATGGAGCGGGCCTGCTTCGACTTCATGATGATCGAGGACACCGTCATGGTGGCCGACGCGTACGGCGGCACGATGGAGGGGTCGCTCAAGAACGCCGTCTTCGCGCCCAAGCAGGACCCGGTCCCGCTGGCCGTTCTGGTCGCTGCCAACACGTCCAGGATGGGCGTGGTGGCGACGATGTCGACCTCGTTCTACCCGCCGTACCTGCTGGCCCGCGCCTGCTCCACCGTCGACTCGATCGCCCAAGGCCGGTTCGGCTGGAACATCGTCTCCTCCGCCGAGGACCGCGCCGCCCAGAACTTCGGACTCGAAGGACTTCCCGAGCACGACGAGCGCTACAACGTCGCCGAAGAGTACTTCGACGTCGTCAACCAACTGTGGGACTCCTGGGAGGCCGACGCGGTCGTCAT
>NZ_JBJDQK010000013.1:29728-183735 GCF_044903445.1 Streptomyces sp. NPDC019890
CATCCGCGCCCGCGCCGAAGCAGCCGGCCGCAACCCCGACGAGATCAAACTCCTCTTCGTCGTCTCCCCCACCATCGCCGCCACCGAAGCCGAAGCCCGCGCCGAGGTCGAACGGGTTCTCAACCACCCGTCGTACATCGAGAAGTCACTGGTGAACATCTCGTCCAACACCGAGATCGACTTCAAGCAGTTCGACCTGGACGAGCCGCTCCCCGAGGGCCTGACCACCAACGGCGAACGCGGATCCCTGGAGTACTTCATGCGGGGCGACGGGACCCCCGGCCCCAAGACCCTGCGCGAGTTGGTGCTGCACCGCGCCAAGCGGGGTCTGGAGCTGGTGGGCACTCCGGAGCAGGTCGCCAAGAAGATGGGCGAGGCGATGGAGGAGGTCGGCGGCGACGGTTTCCTGATCAGCAAGCCCGGCTGGGACCTGTCCCGCAACTACATCAACGCCATCTGTGACGGCCTGATGCCCGCGCTGCAGCGCCTCGGGTACACGCGCACCGAGTACACCAAGTCCACCCTGCGCGAGACCCTCCGTGAGTTCTGATCGAGGCGGGCGTTGACCACGCCCCACACGTCCCACGGCCGGCGTTGATCGTGCCGGCGTACGCAGCCGACAGCGCGCTTGCCAGGTTCCGGGAGTCGGCCGGGCATTCGCTGACGATGATCCTGGTCGGGTTCGTCATGGCCATGACCGCGCCGATCGAGCTGCTCTACGCGATCAAGCTGGGACTCAGCCCGGTCCTCGTCACAGTCTTCATCGTGAGCTCCGCGGCCGGGCTGATCCTGGTCGACGTCCTGGGAACCCGGGTCGTCACCCGGATCGACGCTCGCTCAACGGCCGTGGTCGGGATGGTGCTCTTCGCGGTCAGCGAGGCCTGTTACGGGCTGGCTGACCGCGCGCCGGAGCTGATCGCCGCCCGGGTCGTCCAGGGCACCGCCAGCGCGGTGGTCGCCGGCGCAGCGCTGCAGGTGACGGTGCGGATGCGCGCTCGCCCGCACCGCGCTCTCGGCTCGAACGCGAGCCTGCAGATGCTCGGCGGCTCCGTCGGCGCCCCGGTCGGCGGCATCCTGGCCACACGGCTCGCGGGGGTCGATGGCTACCGGCTCGCCTTCGCGGTCTGCTGCGGAGCGGGCCTGGCGGCGGGCGCGCTGGTGGTCCTGCTGCTACCGCGCCTGCCGGCCTCGGACGAGCTCGGCGGACCCCGTATCGGTCTGCCCCGACTCGGGGTCCGCCGAGCAGTCCGCGTCGCGCTCGCGCTGGGGCTCTTCGGCAACTACCTGCGCAGTGGGATCGAAAACACCGCCTTCCCGCTGATCGGGGACGCAGCGGGTCTCACCGCCGCCGGCATCGGAATCTCCCTGGGCGTGCTCTCCATGGTGGAGATCGTGGTCCTCGGCACCTCGGGCACGCTGTTCGAGAAGGTCCCCCCGGCTCGAGCGCTCGTATGGGCGTTCGGGCTCGGTGTGATCGCCCTGGGCGCGCTTCTGGCCGCACATTCGCTCGGTGGTTTCCTTGCCGCGGCTGTGCTGTTCGGGCTCGTCGACGGAGTCGCTCTGGCAGCACCACCGGTGCTGGTCGTCGCCACCAGCCCGGACCCGTCGATCGCCGTGGCCACCTACCGGATCGCCTGCGGGGTGGGCTCGTTCAGCGGCTCGGGCAGCGTCAGCATGCTCTTCGGGGTGCTGGGAGCGACGGGGTGCGTGGTCGGCGGAGGGCTCGTCCTGCTGTGCGCTGCAGTGCTGGCCGGGTCGAGTCCCCTGCGTGAAACGCGCGCGATACGCGCGCAATGAACCAGCAACGAGATTGCACTGTCAATGCCACCACCGAGAGGTGCACTTGTTCCCGATGGATCCCATCAGGAGCCCGTGACCGCAGGGTCGAGGACGAGCAGGATGAGGAGGAATCATGGCCATTGCTGAGCCCTACGTCGCCAAAGATCTGGTCCCGGTCGGGACCAGGTTCGGTCAAGGCCTCAGACAGTATTTCCACGGCACGCCGGTGGCCGGCTGGGTCGCCTTCGCCGCGCTGGCGGCGATGTTCTTCATCGCGATCTTCGCGGAAGCCATCGCGCCCTACGACCCCCTGGTGCCGGCCGGGGCACCGATGTCCGCGCCCGGATCCGGCTTTCTTCTCGGGACCGACACGGTGGGACGTGACGTGCTCAGTCGCGTGCTCGTCGGCATGTCCACGAGTTGGTGGGGCGCCCTGGCGGTCGTCGCCTCCGGTGTCGTCTTCGGTGGGCTGGTCGGTCTCGTCGCCGGGGCTGTCGGCGGCATCGTCGACAACATCCTGATGCGGATCACCGACGTGTTCCTGGCGCTGCCCGGGCCGATCCTGGCGGTCGCGGTGGTCGCGGCCCTCGGCCCGTCCTACTTCCACACCCTCGTCGGCATCTCGATCGTGTGGTGGCCGTTGTACACGCGCATCATCCGCGCCGAGGTACGCAAGCTGCGGGCCTCTCCCCACATGGAGGCGGCCAAGATCTCGGGGGCCGGACCGTTGCGCCGGCTCACCAGACACCTGCTGCCCGGAGCCATCCCGGTCACCATCGTCACTGCGAGCCTGGACGTGTCAGCGCTGGTGTTGATGCTCTCGAGCCTCTCGTTCCTCGGTCTGGGTGCGCCGCAACCTGCGCCGGAGCTGGGGGCTATGAGCGCCCAAGGCATGACCAACATCTTCAGTGCGTGGTGGATCCCCGTGTTCCCTGCTGCAGCTGTCGCCCTGATCGCCATCGTGAGCAACTTCGCCGGCGACGCACTCAGGGACCGCATCCGTGACCGCTGACCCGACAGGCCAACGTGAGGTGGCATCATGCTGATGACCTTGGGGCGTCGGTTGCTTGGAGCGCTTCCCGTCCTGATCGCACTGGTCCTGCTGGTCTTCGTCCTGCAGAAGGTGGCGCCGGTCGACCCCGTCGTGGCCCTGGTCGGGGAGAAGGCACCGCCGGAGGTGTACGAAGCCGCCCGCCGGCAACTGGGACTCGACAAGCCGGTGCCGGTGCAGTTCTTCCATTACCTGGGGAACGCAGTGCAGGGTGACCTCGGCACCTCGACGGTGACGCGCTCGCTGGTCGCGTCGGACATCGTGAAGTTCCTGCCGGTCACGCTGGAGCTCGTGTTCATGGCACTCGTGCTGATCGCCGTGATCGGGTTCTTCCTGGGGCTGGCCACGGCGCAGCGGTGGCGCGGATCGGGGGTGCTGCGGGTGGTGATGATCTCTGGCGCGTCGGTGCCCGTGTTCCTGGCCTGCCTGATCGCGATGCTGGTCTTCTACCGCTGGCTCGACCTTCTGCCGGTCACCGGCAAGACATCGGCGTACGACGCGCCGCCGGGCCCGACCGGCTTCCTCCTGGTGGACAGCCTGCTGGCGGGTCGGCCGGGCCTGTTCCTCGACGGCCTGAAACATCTCATCCTCCCGGCGTTGTGCATCGCGATCGCACCTGCGGTGGCCGTTGGTCGCGTCCTGAGAAGCAGCCTGGAGGGCACCCTCCGAGCGGAGTACACCCGTACTGCCAGGGCCAAGGGCCTGAGCGGGAATCAGGTCCTCGTCAAGCACGCACTCCGCAACGCCCTCGGCCCGGTGCTCGCCTTGATGGGACTGCAGCTCGCCGGGATGATCGGGAACTGCATCCTGGTCGAGGCGATCTTTGCCAGACCCGGGATCGGCCTGTACATCTCACAGTCGATCGGCAAGGGAGACTTCAACACCATCGCCGGAATCACGCTGGTCGTCGGCCTCCTCTACGTGGTGGCCAACATCGTCGTCGACGTCCTCCAAGCCGCAGCAGATCCGCGGATCGCCGTCTGAGGCGCAATAGGCCGGCAATGCATGAGAAGGGGCGCGGAAATCCGCGCCCCTTCTCATGTGCCCATGACCACTCCACTCGACATCCGCGATGCAGACTCCCTCGAGCCCGACGTGGAGGTGGCCACCCAGTACCGTCCGGTGTACATGCGCGGGACCCTCCAACTGCTGGCACCCGTGCTCGACCGGCGGGAGCGCTTGCGTATCTGGCTCGGCGTCGGGTGCGCCGTCGTCACGATGGGCCTGATGGGCCTCATCCCGCTGATCCAGCAGGTCGTTCTCGACGACACGATCCTGTCCGAGAGGCGTTCCCGAGCCGTCTGGATCACGCTCCTGCTCGTCGCCGGACTCGCCGGCTTCGTGGCGAACTACCTGCGCCGCACGATCGGCGGGAGAGCCGCCGTGCGCGTCCAGCGGGACCTCCAGATCAAGCTGCACCGGCACATGCAGTACCTGGACGCCTCGCGACGCGACGAGCTGCGTGTGGGGGACGTGATGTCCCGGGCGACATCGGACCTCACCCTGATCCAGATGTTCCTCCAGCAGATGGGCCTGGCGTACGGCAACATCACCTTGCTCATCGTGTCGCTGGCCGTGATGGTCTACCTCTCCCCCCTCCTGGCAGCAGTGATGCTGGTGGCCGTTCCCGTGTTCCTCGGTGTGGCCATGAGGTTCCGTAGCCGGTCGTTCCCCGCGAGCTGGATGGACCAGCGGTTCCAGGGCAGCGTGGCCGGGGTCGTGGAGGAGGCGGTCACCGGAGTCCGGGTCGTCAAGGCTTTCGGGCAGGAGGAGCAGGAGCAGACGTCGCTCAACGACGAGGCGCGCAAGCTTTTCCAGTCCCGGCTCCGCACCGCGAGGATCAACGCGGTGTTCGGCGCCGGCCTGGATGCCATCCCCGGTCTCACCCAGCTGGCCATCCTCGGCTTCGGGGGCTGGCTTGTCATGGAGGACCAGGTCTCGCTCGGCGTGTTCCTCGCCTTCTCCAGCTACGTCCTGCAGCTGGTCGCCCCGGTGCGTTTCCTGTCCGGGCTGATGGCCACCAGCCAGCAGGCGCGAGCCGGCGCCCAGCGGGTCGTCGAGCTGCTGTCGACGCAATCACGCGTGCAGGAGCGTCGCCACGCCGTCCGGCTGGAGAACCCCGCAGGGCTGCTCGAACTCGACCATGTCGACTTCCGTTACCCCGGTGGCGACTTGGTGTTGCACGACATCTCGCTGCGGGTGAACCCGGGGGAGCGGATCGCCGTCGTGGGGGCCTCGGGTTCGGGGAAGTCCACCCTGGCCCACCTCATCGCCCGGTTCCACGACCCCACGTCGGGAGTGGTGCGCATCGACGGCCGCGACATCCGCGAGTACAGCCTGACCTCGCTGCGTGCCGCGGTCGGGATGGTGTTCGAGGAAGGCTTCCTCTTCTCGACGACGATCCGCGACAACATCGCGTTCGGCAGGCCGACGGCCACCGCCGACGAGGTGGAGCACGCGGCGGTCGCAGCCCATGCACACGGCTTCATCGCCGGGCTCCCCGACGGCTACGACACCGTCGTGGGCGAACGCGGCTTCACCCTGTCCGGCGGGCAACGGCAACGACTCGCACTCGCCCGAGCGGCGCTGACCAACCCCCAGGTGCTGATCCTTGACGACGCCACGTCGGCCATCGACGCGCGGACGGAGCACGCCATCCACCGCTCGCTGGGGGAGGTCCTCGCCCAGCGGACGACCGTGCTGATCGCCCACCGGCACTCGACCCTCCTTCTGGCGGATCGGGTCATCGTGCTCGACCACGGCCGGATCGTCGACGTCGGGACCACCGAAGAGCTGCTCGAGAGATCCCAGCTCTTCCGTGAGCTCCTGACCGGACCCGACGCGAACTTCGAGGCAGGGCCTGAGGAACCGGTCACCGAGCTGGACCCCGCCGCCTGGCCGGAGGACGTGTCACGGCTGGGCGCGCCCAAGATCAGCAGCCACACCAGCGAGGCCGCCACGCGGGCGGCGTCCGGCTCGCACGGCCCCGGTATGAGTGGCGACACCTCGACCCTCGCCGGTTTGGCCACGGTGTCACCCACGCTGCTCCAGGCCGTGGAGCGCCTCCCCGAGCTGCGCGGCGAGCCCGACATCGACCTCGCAGAGGCAGTCGCGCCACACGACCGGTTCTCCATCGGGAGCGTCTTCCGGTCCTTCACCAAGCCGCTGTTGCTGGTCTCGGTCATGGTGGTCGTCGACGCCGTGTCGTGGATCGCGACGCCCGTGCTGATCAAGTTCGGCATCGACCACGGCGTCCTCCAGCACTCCCGCCAGATGCTCACCTGGGTCTGTGTTGTCCTCCTGGCCATCCAAGGCGTCATCTGGGTCAACAGCAGGGTGATGATCTACTCCGCCCAGCGCACTGCCGAGCGCATGCTGTTCGGGCTGCGGGTGCGAACGCTCGCGCACCTGCAACGACTCTCGCTCAACTACTACGAGCAGCACATGGCCGGCACGATCATGACCCGGATGACCTCCGACGTCGAGGCCTTCGCCCAGCTGTTGCAGCAGGGACTGCTGACCGCGATGGTGAGTCTGCTGTCGTGCGCCGGAATCGCCGTTGCCCTCGTCATCTTCGACGTCCAGCTCGCCCTCGCCGTCTCGGCGGTGCTGCCGATCCTGGTGGTCACGACGCTGTGGTTCCGCTCCGCTTCGGGGAAGACATACCTGACCGCGCGCCACCGGGTGTCGGTGCTCTACGCCACCATGCAGGAGAGCCTCGCCGGCGTCGCGGTCAGCCAGGCCTACTGCCGGCAGCAGGCGAACGAAGCGCGGTTCGCGACGCTGGCCGACTCCTACTGCGAGGCCCGGATTCGCTCGGCCGAGCTGATCGCCCGGTTCTTCCCGCTGCTCCAGCTGTTGAGCACCGTCTCCAAGGCCATCGCGCTCGCGGTCGGCGCCCCGCGTGTCATCGAGGGTGACCTGTCCTACGGGCTGCTGATTGCGTTTCTGCTCTACCTCGACCAGTTCTTCACGCCGATCCAGCAGCTGTCCCTCGTCTTCGACCAATGGCTACAGGCGAAGGTCGCGGTCGTCCAGCTGCGAGAGCTCCTGCAGACGCCGACGGGCACCCCGCTCGCCGAGGACCCCGTCGTCCCGGGGCGCCTGTCCGGCAGGATCTCCCTGGACCACGTGACGTTCGCCTACGAGAGCACAGGCCTGGTCGCCATGGACGACGTGAGCCTCGAGATCCCGCCCGGGCAGGTCGTCGCTCTGGTCGGCACCACCGGTGCAGGCAAGTCGACCCTGGTCAAGCTGGTGGCCCGGTTCTACGACGCCTCAGCGGGCACGGTGAGTCTCGACGGCATCCCGATCAAGCAGCTCGACCTGGCGGCCTACCGCCACCAACTCGGGTTCGTCCCCCAGGAACCCTTCCTCTTCTCGGGGACGATCCGTTCCAACATCGCCTACGGGAAACCCGAGGCGCCCGACCTTCTCGTGGAGCGGGCCGCGCGCGCAGTGGGGGCACACGCCTTCATCGCCGAGCTGGCGCTCGGCTACCACACCCCGGTGAGCGAGCAGGGCCGGTCACTGTCGGCCGGCCAGCGCCAGCTGTTGAGCCTGGCGCGGGCACTCCTCGTCGACCCCGCGATCCTGCTGCTCGACGAGGCGACGGCCAACCTGGACCTCGCCACCGAGGCACGCGTCCAGCGAGCGATGGGACTGGCCGCGAGGGGACGTACGACGCTGCTGATCGCGCATCGGCTCCAGACGGCACGAGCCTCCCAGCGCATCTTGGTCGTGGACAACGGGCTGATCGTCGAGGACGGCTCCCACGACGAGCTCCTCAAGCTGGGAGGCCACTATGCGGCGCTGTGGGCGGCGATGGTGACGAGTGCCGCCCACAGCCACGAGTGAAGGGCTGGACACGACGCCCGGTCGGGCCAGGCCGCAACGGTCGGCGGGCTGCCGGGGGGGGGTGAGGTCGTGGGCTGTCCTCCGGCAGGCTGATCGGCGTGTGTCAGACCGATCGGACGGCGTGGGTCTGGAAGGCGATCAGGTCGCTCCGCAGCCGGAACTGCGACAGCGCCCTGGGCTGGCCCTGCTCGTCCTCCAGGACGTCCTCCAAGAAGAGCATGGGCGCTCCGACC
Source organism: Streptomyces sp. NPDC019890 (assembly GCF_044903445.1). Taxonomy (NCBI): domain Bacteria; kingdom Bacillati; phylum Actinomycetota; class Actinomycetes; order Kitasatosporales; family Streptomycetaceae; genus Streptomyces; species Streptomyces sp. NPDC019890. The sequence continues at coordinate 37,649 of NZ_JBJDQK010000013.1, forward strand.
TCCACCCCCACCAACCACGCGGACTGCTCGTCGGCTGCGATCGCACCGATCGTCGTCGACTTGCTTCCGCGGATCCTGACGTCAAAATGCTTCTCCAGGAACAAGATCGCGTCAGGTTCGTCGACAACGACGCCTCGGGACTCCTCGGGACTCAGCGCGACGTAGCTCACCGAGATGCCCAGCACCATCTCGTGCTGGAGGAGGAGCGACTCCATCATGAGCACGGTCCAGTCCCCCACGAGCTGCAGTCGCTCACGCACCAGGCCCGGGCAACCCAGGGTCTGGTACTCCAGGGCACGGAGCTGGGTGTGGATGGCCCTCTCGCCGCCGAACGCCTCTACGGGGGCGATGTGGTTGATCCGCAAGGTCGTCACGCGGGCAGAGCGCGTGCCCCGCTTCGGGCTGCGCGTGACCAGACCGTCCTTGGCCAGGAGCTGCAGGACCGCACGCACCGTGTTGCGGCTCGCCGACAAGGCGCCGGTCAGCTCCCCCTCGACCAGGTACTGGCTCTCGCAGCTGCTCTGGAGGGAGGAACGCAGGAGGTCGTAGGCCCTGCGCATCGAGTTGTTCAGCCGGTCCGGAGTCTGGCGGTGCCGTTGGTACAGCGTCTCGGGGCGCACCGGCCCGACAGGGTGGGTGGTCACCGCCGACCGTCACGGTTCTGCGGCGTGACGAGGCAACAGATCATCTGCACGAGGAAACCCCCTTCGAAGCGGCGGCCATCCAGCCTGATCATGGAAGCATGGGAGTGTTGCCTCAATCGTCCTCAGATGCGACGTACATATTGCGCCATCGGTTGCCCTCTGGACAGCAGGTCGCCCCTCAGAGCTGGTCGGCAATGCCGTCGGATACTCGCAGGCGAACGTTCGAATTCAGCCAGAGCCGGGCGTCGGCGATGTCCTGGTGCATCTGCTTCACCAGCGCCTCGATGTCGGAGAAGCGGCGCTGCGGTCGAATCCTGTGGTCGAGAAAGACCCGCAGCCACTGACCGTAGAGGTCGCCGGAGAAGTCCAACAGGTGTGCTTCGAGGAGGCGGATCCCGTCGCGACCGTAGAAGGTGGCCCTCCGGCCGACCGACACGGCTGCGCCGTACGTGTCGCCGTCGGGCAGCTGCACGAGCCCAGCCCACACACCGTCGCTCGCGCTCTCGTCGCCGAGCACGATGTTGGCTGTGGGGAAGCCGAGTTCGCGGCCCCGCCGGTCGCCATGCTCGACCCGTCCCTCGATGAGCCCCACCTGCTTGGGCGCTGATCTGTCCGCATATCGACGAAGCCTCAGTCGCGCACCAAACGGCACGCCGAGGACGGTGCTGGTCAAGGTCGAGTCCATCCTGTCTGCTCCTGCGGCTCGGCGGGAACGGTTGGGTCAAGGACCAGTGCGACGGATCCCCATTGCGGGCGAACGAGCCGGCGGTGACGTCTGGATTGCGCCGTTGCGGGCTGCGATGCGCATCCCTGCCGGCGCGCCTCCGGACGTCGACAACGGGCCGCGGCCTGCCTCCTCCTCTCCTCCCCGAAGCGCCAAGGCCAGCGCAAAGGACCCGCAACCAGAGAGTGACCCCAGAGCAACAGCGGCGCGCTTGACTCCCCGGCATGAAGTTCCGAGGCACTAGGTATCGGCGCTGGAACGGCCCTCGGCGTAAGACGCCGCGCGACCATCGCGTCATCGCATCGGTCCGGGACACTCGCCGCACCCGGCTGCTGGTCGATGCCGCCCAGCAGGCCGGCCCCACCGAGCTCAACCACGAGTGGCTGGCCGACCGAACGGGGGTACCCCTCGGCTACCTCGTCTGGCGGTATCCGACCGCCGCCGACCTGCGCGCCCTCAGGTCGCTGTCCACGTGAGCCGCGCTCCGGTCCGGGGGGCCCGGCGACCCGGGCGGACGGGACATGTGTGACGACCAACCTTCCAACAACCTTGCTGTGGTGCCTGAAGCTATTCCCCAGAGCGGGAACTGCGTGTCTCCTGTTGCGATGCGGAACACCCCTGACGCCATGAGTGGGCTGCCCAGTCCTCGTGACGGCTCACGCCCACCGCGAAGGCAGGCGACGCCGCTTGTGGACCGGGACTGGGAGGTAACACGGCTGTGCACAGCCCTCGATGCCTGCTCCCACGGCAGGTCGACGGTCGTCGAGATCACCGGGGACCCGGGGCTGGGCAAGACCAGGCTCCTTGCGGAGATCGCCTCGCATGCCCGCGCCACCGAGGTGACCGTACTGTCGGGCCGGGCCTCGGAGTACGAGCAGGAGCGCCCGTTCGGGGCCGTCGTCGAGTCGCTGCGCACCCGTCTGGAACAGGCGCCAAGCCGGGCAGAGCCCGCTGTGGACGAGGAGACCCGGGCACTGCTGGATCTGGTGATGGCAAGGTCCTCGCGGCCGGTCCCCCGCGCCCCACAGCTGCTCGACGTCGAACGGTTCCGGCTGTTCGGCGCGGTGAGCCGGCTGCTGGAGAGCGCAGGCGGGGACGGCGGCGTCCTGCTGTGTCTGGACGACCTGCACTGGGCGGACGACGGCACGCTCGAGCTGCTGCACTACCTGCTCCGCAATCCTCCTGCGGTGCCTGTTGTCCTGGCCTGTTCGTATCGGCCGAGGCAGGCCCGGCCGCGGCTGCTGGCGTGCTTTCCGGAGACGGTCGACGGCTACCGGGTGGAGCGACTCCGGCTCGCCCCCCTCGATCGGCGTGCCGGAGACCTCATTCTCGGCACGGAGCTGGCGACCGAGCAGCGTGACAGGCTGTACACCACCAGCGGAGGAAATCCCCTCTACCTCGAAGTGCTTGCGCGGCTGGCAGCCCACTCGCAGGCAGCATCCGCGCACTTCTCGTCTCAGTGCCCGGGCCAGTTCGTCGATCTTCCGGGTTCCCTGCGGGCGGCGCTGGTCAGGGAGGTGGCGCTGCTCAATCCTGAGCAGCTGTCGGTGCTGAGGGCGGCCGCGGTGCTCGGTGACCCGTTCGATCCGAACCTGCTCGCCACGGTGGCGGACCTGGCACTCGGGCCGACCTTGGAAGCGCTTGACGTCCTGGCCGAAATGGATCTGGTCCGCCGTGGTGAACCGTCCGGCCGGATGCTGGAGTTCCGGCATCCGCTTCTGCGGGAGTTGATCTCGGGTGAATCGCCGCCCGGCTGGTGTCTGGCCGCTCATGCCAGGGCCGACCGGGCGCTGCGCGAGGCCGGGGCAGGCCCGGTGGCACGGGCCCCCTACGTCGCGCGGTCGGCCGAGGCCGGCGATCTGGACGCGGTTCACCTGCTGCGCGAGGCTGCCGAGCGCACCATGTACTCGGTGCCGGCGACCGCGGCGTCCTGGCTGACGGCCGCGTTACGGCTGCTGAAGCCCGCGGATGCCGGATCGGGGGAACCACGGCTCGGCGTGCTGCTGGCGCTGGCCCGCGCCCTGGGGCTGACCGGCGACCTTGTGGGCTTTCGAGCGGCTCTCAAGGAAGCGCTGGGCCTGCTGCCGCCCGACCAGCGCAGCCGGTGGGTGGGGGTGGTGGCGCTGCAGGCGAAGGTCGAGCGGATTCTGGGCAGCATCAGTGAGGCGCGGTCGGTCCTGGAGGCTGAACTGGCCGCGTGGCCCCGGAGCAGCGGCGTGGCCAACCCGCTGCGGCTGGAGCTTGCGACCGTGCGCATGATTCAGCGGGCGTACGACGAGTCGGCGGCCTACCTGGACACAGCTGTGCAACACGCGAACGAGACCGGTGACCGGGGCACCCGGATCGCAGCCGACGCGTGCCGTGCCCTGGGCGCTGCCTACAGCGGGAAGACCGAAGCGCTACTGGCCCATGCCTCGGACGCCGCTGCGGCCGTGGACGAGATGGAGGACGCGGAGCTGGTCGCCTTCCTCGATCCGCTGAGCCAGCTCGGCTGGGCCGAGTTGCTCGCCGAACGCTACGACAACGCCGTACGGCACGTGACCCGCGGCATCCGGATCGCCCGCGACACCGGGCAGAGCCATGTCATGCCGTACCTGCTCCTGAGCCATTCGTGGGCACATCGCGCGGTCGGCCAACTTGCGGAGGCGGTCGGCTCGGCGGAGGCCGCCGAAGAGATGGCGTATCTCTTGGGCCAGTCCGATCTGCTCGGATACTCGCTGGCGCTGCGCGCCCGAGCCATCATGATCCGTGATCATCCGGTGACGGCGGCGCCGCTCGCCGAACGCGCCCTGCGAACTGTCCGCGCCCGTGGACGGCTCTGGGGCCTGACCGCCGGGGTGCTCTCCCTCATACGCTTCGAGCAGGGGCGCCTGGACGACTGCGTCTCGCTGGTGCAGGACATCATCGATCAGCCGCGGCACTCGGCGCCGACGCACTCCATCAAGGCCACGTTTTTCAGCACGGCGGCACAGGCAGAGGCGGCGCGCGGTCGATTGGAAGCGGCGCGCACTTGGGCGCGGCGAGCCGCGGAAGCGGCCACGGCGGTCGGACTTCGAGGCCAGCACGGGCACGCGGCCGTGGCGCAGGCCTGCCTTGTGGGCCGCGATGCGAAAGCAGGCGTCGAGTTACTCGGCTCGGCGGTGGCGGACTTCGCGTCCACCCGGCAGGTACTCGTCGAAGGAAGGACCCGGCTGGCGCTTGCCAGGGCGCAGGCCGCGGCGGGGCAGTTCGGTGCAGCGACGGAGAACGTCGGCCAGGTCAAACAGACCGCGGTCGCGTACGGTGCCGGCCATCTGCATGTGCAGGCAGTCAATGCGCAGCGCCGGATCGGAGCGATGGGGCCTCGCGTGCGATCTGCGGCCCCGTCCCGGCTCTCACCGCGTGAGAGCTCCGTTGCTGAGCTGGCGACCCAAGGTCTGTCCAACCGGGACATCGCAGAAAGGACGTTCCTGTCTGTGAAGACCGTCGAGGCCCACATGACCCGGATCTTCCGCAAACTCGGTGTTGATTCCCGATGGGCCCTGGCCCAGGCCTTCGGCGAACGTCAGGACAGCGAGGGCGATGCTGCCGCCGAGCCCTGACGGGCCAGACCAGGGCGCGGATCGCGCGCACCTTTCGCACGCGATCCGCGCCGGCTTGGAGGGCAGGCATTCAGCTCACGCCCACGCGACCTGATGGCACACGGTCGCTGATCGGGTCAGGAGGCTGAGGCTTCCGTTCCTGGATCAGAACCCCGAATCGAAGGAGCCCGAGTCGAAGGAGCCGGAGTCGAAGGAGCCCGAGTCGAAGGAGCCCGAGTCGAAGAACCCCGGGTCAGAGAACCCTGGGTCAGAGAACCCCGGGTCGGTAATGGGCTCAGTCACAACCGGATCAGAGAAGCCCGGGTCAGTGATGGGATCAGGCACAACCGGGTCCGGCACAACCGGGTCAGAGAACCCTGGGTCAGAGAAGCCCGGGTCAGTGATGGGATCAGGCACAACGGGGTCCGGCACAACCGGGTCAGAGAAGCCCGGGTCAGTGATGGGATCAGGCACAACGGGGTCCGGCACAACCGGGTCCGGCACAACGGGGTCAGAGAAGCCCGGGTCGGTGATGGGCTCGGGCACTACCGGGTCCGGCACTACCGGGTCGGGCACTACCGGGTCCGGCACTACCGGGTCCGGCACTACCGGGTCCGGCACTACCGGGTCCGGCACTACCGGATCAGGCACTACCGGATCAGGCACTACCGGATCAGGCACTACCGGATCAGGCACTACCGGATCAGGCACTACCGGATCAGATACAACGGGGTCCGGCACAACCGGGTCTGGCATACCCGGGTCCTGGGTACCCGGATCCGGCACTACCGGATCAGGCACAACCGGATCAGGCACAACCGGGTCCGGCGTACCCGGATCAAGCTCAACCGGGTCCGGCGGTGCCGGAGGGTTTTCCGGTGCCGTGTCTACGGGGGGCAGCGGGTCCGGCTCCGGGGCCGGCGGGCCGACGAGTCCCTGGTTGCCCAGTTCGTGGATGACGGCCTGGTTCACCGTCGGAGTCAGCGTGTTGGCTATGAGTGCCTGGCCAAGGTCGTTGGGGTGGTACGAACCCTGCACGTTCAGGAAGTCGAGGCCGTTCAACCCCTCCTGCGGCGAGAAGAGCTCATGCCCGGCCAGCGCCTGAGACACATCCGCGTACGTGACGTTGGCACCGGTCTGCTGCGCCGCCAGCTGGGTCGCTTGCTGGTTCAGCGAGTTGATGGTCGACCCGAACTCGTTGACCAGCTGCGCCTCGCGATTGCTGATCAGTAACTCGCTCACCGGAGAGGGAGAGCCGCCCTGGATGGCGTCGGGCATGACCTTCGGGTACCCGAGGGTGACGATCGTGGCGCCCGGAGCGGCCCGGGAGGCGATGTCCTGATAAACCGCCGCCTGCTGGCTGAGGTAGGTCCCGTCCTGCAGCGGCGCCATCATGCCCGGGAATGCCTGCTCCGTGGTCGACTCCCTGGAGGTGACGACGGTGTGCGCCAGGTTGCCGAATCCCGCGTCGTTGCCGCCCACGCCGACGATCACGATGTTGGCGTTGTCGACCGCGTCGATCTGCGGCGAATGCTCGAACTCCGTTCCCGGCCGTACCGTCTCGTACAACGATCCGCGGGTCGCTCCCGAGACCGGGACGAACGTCACGTCGAACGTCACATGGGGGTTCTCCTGCGCGATCTTGTCGATGGCGCGGAGAGTCGGGGCGGTCGCGGACTGGTGGGCAGGGTCGATCTGGTTCAGGACGGAGCCCTCGGCTCCTGTCACCTGCACGGTCCTGTAGGTACCCGCCGAAGCACCCTCGCCACTGGTGTAGGAGTCACCGATCACGGTGATGCGTACGTGCCCCGGGTCGCCGGCCGCCGCATTGGCTGTACCGGCGAGTGACCCGAGCAGGGCGGAGACTCCGATCGCCTGGCCGCTGACGATCGCTGCGCGACGCACGACCGGGTTGTGGCGTTTCGGTCGGGCATGGCGCCCATGACGTTTGGTCACAGAACAGACCTCTCGTGGGGGGGGTTGGCATGAGTGGGAAGCCTCGCGGGACACGGGTCCCGCCCGGGCTCAGACAGAGTTTCGTCTGCCGGCCGCGCCCGTAGCATTGGGGAAGACCCCATAACTTCGGCTGCCGCCCACGCCATCCGACGCGTGGTGGTCCGTGACCCCGGCGATGCTCCGGGGCAAGGGAGAGATCGACCAGCGTCAGGCCGGAAGCGTGACAGCGTCACGAACTGCTATGCGGGCTCGCATGCCCGTCGGCCGCATTCACCCATCGCGACCAGGGAATTCCTCCAGGCCGCCGCCACTTGCGAGGGCCGCGGCGAGCTGCAGGATCTGCCCCGGTCCCACCCGGCAGCAGCCGCCGACCAGTCGTGCTCCGGATGCCCGCCAGTCCCGCGCCCTCGCCAGGTCGTATGTTGCCCCGCCCCGCCACGCCCGCTCCTCCGCGTCCCATTTCTCCCCGCTGTTGGGGTAGACGACCACCGGCTTGCCGGTCACCGCAGCCGCAAGCCCGACCGCGCGGTCCGCGTCACTCGGCTCGAAGCAGTTCACCCCGACTGCGATCACCTGGTCCTGGCCGGCGGCCAGGGCGAAGGCATCCGTCAGCTGCTGGCCCGCCCGGGTGCGCTCGCCGGTGATGCTGTACGAGAGCCAGACCGGCACCCCGCACCCGCCGACCGCCCGCAGCAGCGCCTCCGCCTCGTCCATGTCCGGCACCGTCTCCAGCGCGAGTACATCGGGACCGGCCGCGGCAAGGGCCTCGATCCTCGGGCGGTGGAAGCGCTCCAGTTCCCGTACGGTCAGCCCGTACCGCCCGCGGTACTCGCTGCCGTCTGCGAGCATCGCGCCGTACGGCCCGACCGAGGCCGCGACCCACACCTCCTGCTCGCTCAACTCCCCCGCGCTGCGGGAGAGTTCGACGCTGCGGGCCATCAGTCTCGCAGCCTCCGGGGGCGCGACTCCGCGCCGCGCGAAACCCTCGAAGGTGGCCTGGTAGCTGGAGGTGATGAGCACCTGCGCACCCGCTCGCACATACGCCGCGTGGGCCGCCTCGATCTGACGTGGATCATCGGCGAGCAGCCGCGCCGACCAGAGCGCGTCGGACAGCTCACAGCCCTGCGCCTCCAGCTGGTTGGAGAGACCGCCGTCGAGGACGACGGTCCCTTCGGCGAGGGCGGCGGCGAGGGCACGGGCGGGGCGCATGACGATCAGCTCAGTTGGGACTGGACCTGAGAGGAGATCAGATCCAGGTGATCGAGGTCGTCGAGGTCCAGGACCTGGAGGTAGATCCGGGACGCTCCGATGGCGCCGTACAGGCCGATCTTGTCGACCACTTCATCGGGCGAGCCGGCCAGCCCGTTCGCCTTGAGTTCGTCCACCTCCCGTCCGATCGCGGCCGCGCGGCGCGCCACCTCTGCGTCGTCCTTGCCCACGCAGACGACCAGGGCGTTGGAGTACACCAGGTCGTCCGCGCCCCGCCCAGCCGCCTCCGCGGCGGCGCGGACCCGGCCGAACTGCCGCTCGCTGTCCCCGATCGAGGCGAACGGAATGTTGAACTCGTCTGCGTACTGCGCGGCCAGCCGCGGGGTGCGGGTCGCTCCGTGTCCGCCGATCAGCACCGGCACCTTGCCGTTGACGGGCTTCGGCAGGGCGGGCGATTCGGTCAGCCGGTAGTGCGCACCCTCGTACGAGAAGGTCCTGCCGATCTCGGTGGCCCACAGCCCGGTGACGATCGCCAGCTGCTCCTCCAGCCGCGCGAACTTCTCCTTCGGGAACGGGATGCCGTACGCCTTGTGCTCCTCCTCGAACCAGCCCGCGCCCAGCCCCAGCTCGACCCGGCCGCCCGACATCTGGTCGACCTGTGCGACCTGGATGGCCAGCACGCCCGGCAGCCGGAAGGTGCCGGCGGTCATCAGCGTGCCGAGACGGATCCGCTTGGTCTCGCGGGCCAGCCCGGCCAGGGTGATCCAGGCATCGGTCGGCCCGGGCAGCCCGTCGGCCGACCCCATGGCGACATAGTGGTCGGAGCGGAAGAAGGCATCGAAACCGAGGTCCTCTGCGGCCTTGGCAACGGTCAGCAGGGTGTCGTAGCTCGCCCCTTGCTGGGGCTCGGTGAAGATTCGAAGATCCATGCATCCATCCTGCACCTTCGAACGGCCGTCAATCCCGCCGTCCCCGCCCGGCCGGCACCGGCCCGGTCGGGTGAAGCCCGGTCAACCCGGTGGGGCGCGCCCGACCTCGCCAGTGACTGGCTCGCGGCACCGGTCGTCGGCTCGGGCGGAGCCGGAACGCCCGGCCCGCACGCCGACGGGCGTCGGCGCTTTGAACGCTTTCACGGTCATGACGGCCCCGCCGCCAAGTCCACAGCGTCCCTCGAGGGAGCCGAATCAGCCGGGGCGGCCGGCTCCTCCCTCCGAGACGGCTCCTCCCTCCGAGACGGCTCCTCCCTCCGGGACGGCTCCGGCGCTTCCAGCGCCTCCGGCACATCCGGAGGCCTCGCCACCACTACCGGATCGACCAGGCGCCGGATCGTACCGGGCGGCCTCTCCGCGTCCCGCGCCGCGAGCCGCCGCAGCATCCCCCGCACCCGGTCACTCGACTCGTCGGCGGCGTCTATCGCCTCGATGCACTGCCAGTACAACCCCTCCTCGTCCGTCGCGCACGCGACCCCGACCAGGGCGATCCCCACTTCCCCCAGCAGCACACTCAGCCCGAGCAACGTCCCTCGTTCATCCGCCACTTGGGACAGCTGCGCGGCTCTGACCCCGCCGCTGCGCACCATCGGGTGGTCGAGCACCCCGCACCCGCGTCCTCCGATCTCGCTCAGCCCTCGTGCCTCGCCTCTGAGCTCCGGCGGCCCGTACGCCGCCAGCCTGTCTCCGATCGCCTTCGCCAGGGCTTGGGCCTGCCAGGCCTCCGCCACGATGTCCGGCACCGCCCGGCTCTGCGCCAAGGCATGCCGGCTGACTCCGATCAGCCGCTCCGCATCCATGTACGCGCCCCCGTTCGTACGACTTACTGCCCACCCAGTTCATTACCCAGAGTGAAGGTGCTTGAGCCTAAACTCCAGGGGAATTCGGAAATCTGTGGACACGAAGCTCAGTGTGAATATCTCGGTAACTCCATAGAGTGACGAAGGTGTGTTCAGCGATCATCGGACCCGCCGAGGATCACTTCAACGGGAACCGGATTTCGTTCCGGTCGATCTTGTCGGAGAGCGCCGCCAGGACGTCGATCCCGAGCACCTCGCAGAACTGCAGCAGATACGCCAGCACGTCCGCGACCTCGTCCCGCACCCGGTGTGCCGACTCCTCCTTGTCCATCACCCCCGCCGACTGCTCCGGGGTCAACCACTGGAAAATCTCCACCAGTTCGGAGGCCTCGACGCTCAGCGCCACCGCCAGATTCTTCGGTGTGTGGTAGGGCTCCCAGCCGCGCGCCGCCGCGAACTCGGCCAGCCGGGCCTGCAACGCCGCCACATCCAGTCCGTCTTCTCTCGTCACGCCACCAGGTCTACCACCGTCACACCGTCCACCCCGCGCGCGTACGACGCATCGGCCACGGCCCCCACCAGCCGGACATGGCCCCGGGCACAGATCTCCGCACCCAGCGAGAGAAGTTGGCGCGCCTGCCGCGGGTCCAAGCAGCGGTCGAACCCGTCGGCGAGCACGGTGAGTGCCTGGTAAGCCTCCGGCACCTCGGCCGCGCAGTCCATGGCCAGCACGCCCGGCCCGGTGAGCAGCACGAGCGCGAGTGCCAGATATCTCAACTCGCCCTCGCCGAGCCGCCCCACGGGTGTAGCCCCCCGCTCGCCGCCCCTGCCGAGCAGCGCCCGGACCCTTCCGTCGGCCAACTCCTCGACGTCCAGGCCCTCCACCGAGCCCGCGCATCCCACCCGCGCCGCCGCGGCCAGCCGCGCATGCCGCTTGGCGCACTGGCTCCGCGTCCGATGCAGCACCTCGGCGAGGTTGTCGCAGCCGCGCCGCAGCCGCCCCTCCCCCGCCGCCACCGGCTCGCGCATGCGGTGCGGCTGCGGGTCGCAGGCGAAGACCGATCGCAGCGCCACGACCACCTGCTCGGCGGCCGCCAGCACCTGCAACTGCCCCTGCGTCTTGCCGGCCACGCGCAGCGGCAGCAGAGCCGTGCCGAGCCGGTTGTCGGGCAGGGGCGCCCGCGTCACGGCCACGGCCCCGGCCGTGTGCCAGGCCGCCTGCACCGACGACCGTCCGGGATCGCGCAGTGCTGTGGTCAGCAGGGTCTGCCCGCTGCTGGTCAACCGCTCGCCGACGACGCGCAGTTCGGGTTCCGCCTGTACGGCGAGGTCGAGTTGTACGGGCCCGGCGGGGCCGTCGACGGTGCAGCCGATCCGGAATCCACGCCGCCCCTGCCGGTCGGGCTCCGCCCACTCCGGCACGCATGCCGCGGGATCCGGGAAGACCGCCTCCAGCTCATCGCCCGCGCCCAGCCGCGCCAGCGCCTCGTACGCCTGGAGTGCACTCGATTTGCCGCTGCCGCTCGCCCCCGCGAACAGCGTCAGCGGACCGAGCGGGAAGGCCGCGCCCCGGTGCGTCCCGAAGGCGGAGAGCCGCAGTTCGGTGACCGCGGGGCGGGCGCTGTTCGCGCCGCGGAGGGCAGTGGTCGCGCCGTGGTGGGGGGTGTTCGGGCCGTGGTGGGGGGTGTCTTGGTCCATGAGCCGGACGGTACGCAGCGCGAAATGCGCCGAACCGTTCCGCCTCCACGACCTTCCTACGAATGAGGGACGGCGGCCACCGCGATCCCTTCGACCTCCGTGCCGACCGGCGCGAGTAGGAAGACATTCCGGTCGACCCGGTGCATCCCGCTGCCCAGGCCGAAGACAACACCACTGCTGAAGTCCAGGATGCGCTTGGCGACTTCGGTGTCGGCGCCGGTGAGGTCGAGGAGCACCGGAATCTGGGCGATGAGGTACTCGGCGACCTCGCGCGCGTCGGCGAAGACCTGCACCCGCAGCACAACGAACCGACGCTGCTCGACCGCCGCGTAGTCCTCCGGGACGGTGCGGTGATCGACCCGCGACGGCCACTCGTTTCGACTGCGCAGCGGAACGACTTGGGCCAGGCCCTCCCACTGCTCGTCGGTGACGTCGTACCTCTCGTACCTACTCATGGGCACCATCCTCGCGCTCCTCACCCGTTCGGCCCAACAGCGACACGGGCGAGTCGGCCGCGGATCCTGCGCGCGGGCCGTCGGCCCGCGCGCAGGGTGGGGCGATCAGCCCCCGGCGGGGCCGGGCACGAGGCCGTCGGCGACCAGGCCCGCGAAGACCGCCTCGCTCAGCGCCTGGACCGCGGACAGGGGGCGCACCATCACGGTGAACTCCTTGATCCGGCCCGTCTCGTCGAACTGGAGCAGGTCGATGCCGTGGATCTGCTTGCCGTTGACGACGGCCCGGAAGAGCAGGATCTCGGAGGGGGCCTCCTCGCCGTCCGCGCTCGTCTCGGCCGCGCCCTGGAACTGCCCCACGTAGCGGAAGTCCTCGAAGGTGCGCAGCAGTACGCCGAAGAGGCCGAGCACCATCGGCCTGCCCTCGAACGGGGTGAACTTCACCGGGCTGTAGAAACGCACATCCTCGGCGAACAGGTCGTCCAGCTCGCCGGGATTCCGCTTCTCCACGGCCGCGCGGAAGCGTTCGGCAGTGTCCATGACTCCTCCTGATACAGACGCCTTGATGCGCTCTGACCCAGACCCTCATACTCAAGAATCTGACTAGTCACTTTCTTGAGTATCATGAGGGCCGGGACCAAGGGAAGGGGTTGCTGCGATGGCCTTGCGACATGCCGTACTGGCGGCACTGCTGGACGGCGAGTACAGCGGATACCAGCTGGCCAAGGCGTTCGACGTCGGCGTCGCGAACTTCTGGCACGCGCTGCCCCAGCAGCTGTACGCCGAGCTGACCAGGCTGGAGAAGGAAGGTCTTGTCGCAGGCAGGCAGGTGGTGCAGGAAACCCGGCCCAACAAGCGCCTGTTCACGGTCACCGATGCGGGGCTCGCCGAGCTGGAGCAGTTCGCCGCCGCCGCGTCGAAGCCCTCCTTCGTCCGGGACGACCTGCTCGTGAAGGTGCAGGCCGCCGACCGCATCGGCACAGGTCCCGTGATCGAGCAGCTCGAGGAGCGCGCAGCCGTCGCCGAGGGCAAGATCGAGCTCTTCGGCAAGCTGCTGCGGCAGATGCGGGGCGCGGCGGACGAGGACGAATTCCTGCGTCACGGCAGGCGGATCGGGCCGTATCTGACCTGTCTGCGCGGTCTGGCGTTCGAGAAGGACAACCGCGACTGGTGCCGGCGGATCGCCGCGGTGCTGAGGGAACGGCAGTCGGACCGCGCCGCCCTGACCTGACGTCTACGAGGCCGACGACGTCGCCGGCGTCGGGGTGCTACCCCGGCGCTCGCCGTTCGAACACCACATCCCGTGCCGTGTCCAACGCCGTGGCCACCGCCCCGAGCAGCACCGCGTCCTCGCCGAGCGCGCTGGGTGCGATCTTCGGGCGCAGCGGGGTGAGGGACTTGAGGGTGTCGCGCACGGTGCGCAGCAGCAGGTCGGCGCTGTGGCCGACGCCGCCGCCGAGTACGACCAGGTCCGGGTCGAGGACGGCGGCCACGGCGGCCACCGTGTGGGCAAGCCGTTCGCCCTCCTGCCGCACGGCCTTGGCGGCGGCGGGGTCGTCGTGGCGTGCGGCGTCGAAGACGTCCTTGGCGGTGAGCGGCCCGGTCATTCCGAGTGCGCGGGCGGCCTCGACGACGGCCTCGCCGGAGACCGCATCCTCCAGGACGTCGGGCTTCTGCCGTCCCGGCCAGGGCAGAAAGCCGATCTCGCCGGCCGCTCCGTGCGCGCCGGTGAACAGCCGGCCCTCATGGACGACGCCCATGCCCAGGCCGGTGCCGATCATCACGTAGACGAAGAGCCGGCTGCCCGCGCCGGCACCGAAGGCGTACTCGCCCAGAGCGGCGAGGTTGGCGTCATTGTGGACGGCCAGCGGCATGCCGAGTTGCTCCCGCATGCGGTCGAAGAGACCGGCACGGCCCCAGCCGGGCAGATTGACCGCGTAGCGCACGCGGTGGTTCTCCTCGTCGTACACACCCGGGGTCGCGACCACAGCCTGGATCACGCGCTCGCTTTCGACGCCGCTCTCGGCGACGACCTGGTGGGCGGTGGCGACGACGAGGTCGGCCATGGTGCCCGAGGTGCGGGCCCGGTTGCGTACGTCGGCGCGGGTGACGACCGAGCCGTCCAGGTCGGCGAGTGCAACCCGCAGCCAGTCGCGCCCGATGTCGATACCCAGCGCGTATCCCGCTGCCGGATCGGGGGCGTAGAGCACGGCGACCCGGCCGCGTTCGGGGGCGTGAGTGCCCGCCTCCCGCACCAGACCGGCCTGTTCCAGTGCGGCCAGAGCGCTGGAGACGGTCGGTTTCGACAGTCCGGTCTCGCGCGCGAGCTGGGCGCGGGAGGCGGCCCCGCCCGCCCGCAGCCGGCCGAGCAGCAGCCGCTCGTTGGCGCTGCGCAGCCGCTGCCGGTTCCAGCGCTGCTCCGCGCTCTCCTCGCTGCTGGTCATGCCGTCATTCTCACGCATCTCCTGTCGGCCTCTTGACGGTCCAAGTAAAGCTCCTTAACTTAATCCCACCCGGAGCTGTCATGCCTCCCTGTACTGGTCAAGTACCGGCGAAGTACCGGTTGAAACGGTCACAACTCCCCGCCCCGCCACCTGAGATCAGGGAGGCTCCCCATGTCCGGAACCCCACCGCCGGCCGACGGCTTTGTGCGCCGCATCGGCCCCTTCCAGGCCACCGCCATCAACATGAGTCAGATGTGCGGCATCGGACCGTTCGTCACCATTCCGCTGATGGTCGCCGCCTTCGGCGGTCCGCAGGCCGTCATCGGCTTTGTCGCCGGCGCGGTGCTCGCGCTCGCCGACGGCCTCATCTGGGCCGAACTCGGTGCGTCCATGCCCGGATCCGGCGGCAGTTACGTGTATCTGCGCCAGGCCTTCCAGTACCGCAGCGGCAAGCTCATGCCGTTCCTGTTCGTATGGACGGCCATGCTCTTCATACCGTTGATCATGTCGACGGGCGTGGTGGGCTTCGTGCAGTACCTCGGCTATCTCGCGCCCGGGCTGGGGCAGAGCTCCGGCGATCTGATCGGACTCGGCGTCATCGCCCTCGTGATCCTGCTGCTGTGGCGGGGCATCGAGCACATCGCCCGGATCACCGCCGTGATGTGGACCGTCATGATCGCCTCGGTCGCCCTCGTCATCGTGGCCTCCGCCACCCACTTCGACGCCGGCCTGGCCTTCACCTACCCGGCGCACGCCCTGGAGTTCAGCAGCAACCACTTCTGGATCGGCTTCGCCGCGGGCCTGACGATCGGCATCTACGACTATCTCGGCTACAACACCACCGCCTACATGGGCGCCGAGATCCAGGACCCGGGCCGCACCCTGCCGCGCTCGATCATCTTCTCCGTCCTCGGCATCATGGCGATCTATCTGATGCTGCAGATCGGCACCCTCGGCGTCATCGACTGGCATCGGATGACCGACCCCGGCGACATCGCAGCCACCTCGGTCGCCTCCGCCGTGCTGGAGGAGACCTGGGGCAAGGGCGCCGCCCAGACGGTCACCGTCCTGATCCTCATCACCGCCTTCGCGTCCGTCTTCACCGGGCTCCTCGGCGGCTCTCGGGTGCCGTACGACGCCGCACGCGACCGCGTCTTCTTCCGTCCTTACGGCAGGCTCCACCCCAAGCACCGCTTCCCGATGCTGGGTCTGGCCACCATGGGCGTCGTCGCGGCCGTCGGCTTCCTCATCGGCCGCCACACCGACCTGGCCACGCTCATCCAGCTGCTGACCACCGTGATGGTGATCGTCCAGGCGCTGGCGCAGGTCGTCGCCGTGACTGTGCTGCGCAAGCGGCAGCCGGGGCTGCGCCGTCCGTACCGGATGTGGCTCTATCCGCTGCCGAGCGTCATCGCGCTCGTCGGCTGGCTGGTCATCTACGGATACGCCGACAAGAACTCGCCCGGCCGCCACCCCATCGAATGGTCGCTGGCCTGGCTGGCGCTCGGCTGCGTGGCCTTCGTGGTGTGGGCACGGTACGAGAAGGTGTGGCCCTTCGGGCCCAGGGAGGTCTCGGAGGAGTACCTCACGCCACACGGCACCGGGACCGAATCGATCACGGCGACGCCCTGACACACACATCCGAGGACCTCGCATAGGCTCGTCGCCTCATGAACAGCAACCCCACTCCGCTGGAGCCCAAGGCCGGGCGGGAGTCCGTGCGGCGGCACAATCTGAGCCTGGTGCTGCGCGCGGTGCACGAGGAGGGCGAGGCGACCCGCGCCAAAGTCGCCGCCCGCGTGGGGCTGACCAGGGCGGCCGTGTCGTCGCTGGTCGAGCAGCTGCTGGCGAGCGGGTTCCTCACCGAGTCGGGCAAGACGTTCAGCGGGCAGGCGGGCCGGCCCGGCACCGTGCTGAAGGTCGCGCGGACCGGTCCGGCCGGCCTCGGCGTGGAGGTCAACATCGACTATGTGTCGGTGTGCGTGGTGGATCTGGCCGGCACCGACCGGGTCCGGCTGACCGAGCACCTGGACAACCGTGGCGTGCCGCCGCACGAGGTGCTCGGGCGTGCCGCCCGGATAGCCGGGCGGGCGCTGGAGTCGGCGGCCGAGCAGGAACTCCGGCCGGTCGGCGTGGAGTTGGCGCTGCCGGGTCTGGTGTCGGCGGGCACGGTGCGCCAGGCCCCGAACCTGGGCTGGAGCCGGGTCGCGGCGGAGGATCTGTTCGCGCGAGCCCTGGCCGGCCGACGGCCCGGCGGCCCGGCGCTGCCGGTGAGCGCGGAGAACGAGGCGAATCTCGCGGCGCTCGCCGAGCTCTGGTTCGGCGGGCTCGGCAGCGTACGCACCTTTCTGTATCTGACCGGTGAGATCGGTGTCGGCGGCGCGGTGGTGCTCGACGGTGAACTGCTGCGCGGGGCGCACGGCTTCGCCGGTGAGATCGGGCATGTGGTGGTGGAGCCGGACGGGCCCGAGTGCCGCTGCGGCTCGCGGGGCTGCCTCGAGCAGTACGCGGGTCAGTCGGCGCTGCTGCGCACGGCGGGGCTCGACGAGAACGCAGGCGCCGCCGGCGTCGCCGAGCTGGAACGGCGGGCGCGGGACGGCGACCAGCGTGCAATGGAGGCGCTGGAGGCGGCCGGGGCCAAACTGGGCAGGGTGCTGTCCGGGGCGGTGAATCTGCTGGATCCGGACGCGGTAGTGCTCGGCGGGATCTACCGGGGGCTGATGCCATGGCTCTCTCCCGCGGCCGGCCGCGAGCTGACCGGCCGGGTGGTGTCCGGGCTCTGGTCCAGGGACAGCGGCCGGCTGCGCGCCTCGTCGCTGGCGGGCGACGCGGCGCGCGGTGCGGCGGCTCTGGTGGTACGGGACGTGCTGGCCGACCCCGTCGCGTACGCGGAAGTCGCCCGACGGGCCTGATGTTCAGGCCCGTCGGGCGATGAAGAACGGGGGGCCGGGCCCCGCGTCAGCGCACGCCCAGTAGGTGGTCCATGGCGAGCTGGTCGAGGCGCTCGAAGGCCATGCCGCGCTCGGCGGCGGCCGTGACATCGAATTCCTCGAAGGCACCCCGGTCGGCGAGCAGCGCGGCAAGCCCGTCCTCCGCGGTGGGGCGGGCGAGTTCGTCCAGCCGGGACGCCCTCAGTGCCTCCTGGACCTGAGGGTCCGCGCGGAAGGCGGCCGCGCGCTCCTTGAGGATCAGATAGTTGCGCATACAGCCCGCGGCGCTCGCCCACACACCGTCGAGGTCCTCGGTGCGCGGCGGCTTGAAGTCGAAGTGGCGCGGGCCCGCATAGCCCGCGGTCTCCAGCAGGTCGACGAGCCAGAAGGCGGCGCGCAGATCGCCTGCGCCGAAGCGGAGGTCCTGGTCGTACTTGATGCCGGACTGGCCGTTGAGGTCGATGTGGAAGAGCTTGCCCGCCCAGAGCGCCTGGGCAATGCCGTGCGGGAAGTTGAGGCCCGCCATCTGTTCGTGGCCGACCTCGGGGTTGACGCCGACGAGTTCGGGGCGCTCGAGGCGCTCGATGAAGGCCAGGGCGTGGCCGATGGTGGGCAGCAGGATGTCGCCGCGCGGCTCGTTGGGTTTGGGCTCGATGGCGAAGCGCAGGTCGTAGCCCTGCTGGACGACGTAGTCGCCGAGCAGGTCGAAGGCTTCCTTCATCCGGTCCAGGGCGGTGCGTACGTCCTTGGCGGCGCCCGACTCCGCGCCCTCGCGGCCGCCCCAGGCGACATAGGTGCGCGCGCCGAGCTCGGCGGCGAGGTCGATGTTGCGGATGGTCTTGCGCAGGGCGTAACGGCGTACGTCGCGGTCGTTGGCCGTGAACGCGCCGTCCTTGAAGACGGGGTGGGTGAAGAGGTTGGTGGTGGCCATCGGCACCACCAGGCCGGTGGTGTCCAGCGCCTGACGGAAGCGCTTGATGTGCGACTCGCGCTCGGTGTCACAGGAGCCGAAGGGGATCAGGTCGTCGTCGTGGAAGGTGACGCCGTAGGCGCCGAGTCCCGCCAGGCGCTGCACGGATTCGACCGGGTCCAGCGCCGGCCGGGTGGCGTCGCCGAAGGGGTCGCGACCCTGCCAGCCGACCGTCCACAGACCGAAGCTGAACCTGTCCTCCGGGGTGGGGGTGAAGCGTTCCGACATGCCCTGGCCACCTTCGCTGCCAATTTGTTTCTTGACATTACTAATCATGCACGCGGCCCCCAGGACAGGGAAGGCCTCAAACAGGGCTCCGTCGCCGCCGAGGCCTGTTGCCACACCCAGCCATCCCGTAATTTGTTCTGCGCAAGATCAAAACCTGCGAAGTGAGGTGCGTGCCCATGCCGCCGAACGCAGTCGTCATCGGCGTGGACAGCTCCACCCAGTCCACGAAGGCCGTCTTCACCGACGCCACCACCGGCCGGACGCTGGCCGTCGGCCGCGCCCCGCACCAGGTCCACGGCGAGGCGGGCGCCCGTGAGTCCGACCCCGAGCTGTGGTGGCGGGCCCTGTGCGACGCGGTCGGCGACGGCCTCAAGGAGCTCGCGTCCGCCGGTGTGAGTTCCGCGGCCGTCACCGGCATCGCCGTCGCGGGCCAGCAGCACGGCCTGGTCGTCCTCGACGGCTCCGGCCGGCCGCTCCGTCCCGCCCTGCTGTGGAACGACACCCGTTCGGCCCCGCAGGCCGCGGCCCTCACCGCGGAACTCGGCGGCCCACAGGCCTGGACCGCCCGGACCGGATCCGTGCCGGTTGCCGCGATCACGGCAGCCAAATGGCGCTGGCTGTACGAGAACGAGCCCGCCGTCGCCAAGGCGGCGGCCGCCGTCCGCCTCCCCCACGACTTCCTCACCGAACGGCTGGCGGGCACGGCCGCGACCGACCCGGGGGACGCCTCCGGCACCGGCTGGTACTCGACCGCGACCGGTGCCTACGACCCGGATCTGCTCCGGCTGATCGGCCTGGACGCGGCACTGCTGCCCGAGGTCGCCCCGACCGGCGGCACCCGTATCGGCACCTTGACCGCATCGGCCGCCGCCACGCTCGGGCTGCCGCCCGGAACCCCCGTCGCCGCGGGCACCGGCGACAACATGGCCGCCGCCGTCGGACTCGGCCTCGGCGGCGCCGGGCTCCTCGACCACCCCGTCCTCAGCCTCGGCACCTCCGGCACCGTCTTCGCCGCCACCCGCACCCGGCCCACAACGCCTGCGCTGTCCGGCTTCGCCGCCGCCGACGGTACGTACCTCCCGCTCGCCTGCACCCTCAACTGCACGCTCGCCGTGGACAAGGTGGCCGCCCTCCTCGGTCTGGACCGCGACGACGCCGCGCCCGGCAGCGAGGCGGTCCTGCTGCCGTATCTCGACGGCGAGCGCACCCCCGACCTGCCCGCCGCCGCCGGGCTGCTCACCGGTCTGCGCCACACCACCACCCGGCAGCAGCTCCTCGGCGCCGCGTACGAGGGCGCGGCCGTCACCGTGCTGCGCGCCCTCGACGAGGTGCTGAACGCCTGCGGCCTCGACCCCCGTTCGCCGGGCGTACGGGAGCGTCCGCTGCGGCTCATCGGCGGCGGCGCCCAGGGGCATGCCTGGGTGGAGACCGTACGACGGCTCTCCGGGCGGCCGGTGATCGTCCCCGAGGCGGGCGAACTCGTCGCACTCGGCGCGGCCGCGCTCGCCGCCGGTGCCGCCACGGGGGACGACGCAGTGGCGATCTCCACGAGGTGGGGCACCGGCTCCGGCCGTGAACTCCCGCCCGTGGAGCGGGACATGGAAACCTGGAACCGGGTCACCTCGGTCCTGGGCCGGGCCACCCCCGCTTTGCTCGCCTGAAAGCCGCGGTATCGCGCCCGCCCACCGCATCTCCCTTCCTCCAGCCCCTGTGCCAACCCCTTGTCGAACTCCACTCCGCCGTCATAGCCTTGCGCCCCGCCGGGCCACGGGGACAGAGGGGGAGTTCGGTGAAGCGCACGTCCCGTGACATCCGCACCGCCAATCGCTATGAGGTGCTGCGGCGGATCATCGCCCGCTCCCCCACCTCCCGGCCGGAGTTGGCGTCGGCCACCGGCCTGAGTCTGGCGACCGTCGCCACGCTCGTCGGGGAGCTGCTGGAGCTCGGCATGCTCACCGAGGCCGGTTTCGAGGAGTCCGCCGGCGGCCGGCCGCGTGGCCTCGTCGCCGCCAATGCGTCGGGTGGCACGCTCATCGGCGTGGACATCGCCGAGACGTACGTCCACGCCGAACTCTTCGACCTGGGGCTGACGGTGCTGGCCCGCGCGCAGGAGCCGGTGCGCCCCGGTGAGCGGACACCGCAGCAGGTGGTCGCGCAGGTCGCGGCGGCCGTCGGCTCGGTGGTCGCGCAGGCCGGCGCGAACGGCGCCCGGGTGCTGGGCGTCGGCGTCAGCATGCCGGGCCAGGTGGACCGCGAAAACGGTGTCCTGGTGCACGCGACGAACTGGGGCTGGCACGACGTACCCCTGCTCGATCTGCTCGCCGACTGCATCGCCTACCCACTCCACCTCGACAATCCGCTGCACGCGTGCACGACGGCGGAGCTCTGGTTCGGCGCCGCCCGCGGCCGCAGTGACACCGTGGTGGTCAATCTCGGCACCGGAGTGGGCGCCGGGCTCGCCCTGGGCGGAGCGCTGCACCGGGGAGTGAGCAACAACGCGGGCGAATGGGGCCACACCACGCTCGTCCTGGACGGGCGGCCGTGCCACTGCGGCAGCCGCGGCTGCGTCGAGACGTATGTCGGGGCGCCCGGCATCATGCGCGATCTGCGCGAGCGGGACGCACACTGCCCGCTGCTGCACCCGGACGACGAGACGGCGACCATCGACGCACTCGCGCAGGGCGTCGCCGAGGGCGATCCGGTCGCGGTCGACGTCGTACGGGAGACCGCGCGCCGTCTCGGCATCGCGATCGCCGCCCTGGTGAACCTCCTCAACCCCGAGGTGATCGTGCTGAGCAGCTGGGTCGCGCGGCGGCTGGGCGAGCCGCTGCTCACCGGGGTGCGTGAGACGGTGGCGCGGCATGCGCTGCGGCGTCCCGCCTCCGCCGTCGAGATCGTGCTCTCGCCCATTCCCACCGATCCCGTGTGTCTGGGTGCGGCCACCTTCGCGCTGGAGGGGGCGCTTGCCTCGGCCGTGGCAACGGGCGGCCGCCACTTCGTCTGACTCCTTGCCGAAGCATTGGGGGAAGATTAGCGTCGCGCCTTGCAAGGTCAGTTCATGAACTGTCCAAGGAGACCGATGTCCTTCTCGTACGTCGACGATGTCTCGCCCGGCAACGGGGCACTGCCACCGCGCGCCTGGTACGCCGGATCGGATGCCGCCGCTCTCTGTCTCAACGGGAACTGGCGCTTCAGGCTGTCGGCCACGGCGGACGCCCATGCCGACTCGTTCGCCGAGCCCGGCCATGACACCTCGGGCTGGAGCGAGATCGCCGTACCCGGGCACTGGGTGCTCCAGGGCCACGGCGCGCCGATCTACACCAACCACCGCTACCCCTTCCCCGTCGACCCGCCACGCGTCCCGACCGAGAACCCGACCGGCGACCATCTGTGCGCCTTCGACCTGCCCGGCAACTGGCCGGCGGACGGCGGCGCCGTGCTGCGCTTCGACGGAGTGGAGTCGTGCGCCCGCGTGTGGCTGAACGGCGAGGACATCGGCGACTTCAAGGGCAGCCGCCTGCCCCATGAGTTTGCCGTCGGGCAGCTGCTGCGCCCCGAGGGCAATGTGCTGGCCGTCCGGGTTCACCAGTGGTCGTCGGGTTCGTATCTGGAGGACCAGGACCAGTGGTGGCTGCCCGGCATCTTCCGGGACGTGACACTGCTGCACCGTCCGGCGGGCTGCGCACTCGACTTCTTTGTGCACGCCCCGTACAGCCATGGCGCGGGCCTGGGCACCCTGCGGGTCGACTCGGACACGGCCGGCCGCATCACCGTGCCCGAGCTCGGCATCGACATGGCGACCGGAGAGGCGGTGACCGTGCCGGTCGAGCCGTGGACGGCCGAGACACCGCGGCTGTACGACGGCGAACTGGCCACCGAGGGCGAGCGGATCCCGCTGCGCATCGGGTTCCGCACGGTGGCCGTCGCGGACGGCGTCATCAAGGTCAACGGGAAGCGGATCCTGCTCAGGGGCGTCAACCGGCACGAGTTCCACCCGGAGACCGGCCGGACGCTGGACGCGCGCACCATGCGTCTCGACCTGGAGCTGATGAAACGGCACAACATCAACGCCGTGCGCACCTCGCACTATCCGCCGCACCCTGCCTTCCTCGACCTCTGCGACGAGCTGGGCCTGTGGGTGATCGACGAGTGCGACCTGGAGACCCATGGCTTCGCCGAGCAGAACTGGCGCGGCAACCCGGTCGACGACGACCGCTGGACACCCGCACTGCTCGACCGGGCCACCCGCATGGTCGAGCGCGACAAGAACCACCCCTCCGTGATCATGTGGTCGCTCGGCAACGAGTGCGGGACCGGCCGTGGTCTGACGGCCATGGCCGAGTGGATCCACGGCCGCGATCCCGACCGGCTCGTCCACTACGAGGGCGACCACAACTGCCGGGACACGGACGTGTATTCGCGGATGTACGCGGACCACGCCGAGGTCGAGCAGATCGGCCAAGGCCTGGACGGCGGCCCCGAGAAGCGCCGTGGACTCCCCTTCGTCCTCTGCGAGTACGGGCACGCGATGGGCAACGGTCCGGGCGGGATCGCCGACTACCAGAGGCTCTTCGAGACGTACGAGCGCACTCAGGGCGGCTTCATCTGGGAGTGGATCGACCACGGCCTGAAGGACGAGCGGTACGGATATGCGTACGGCGGCGACTTCGGCGAGGAGTTGCACGACGGGAACTTCGTCTGTGACGGGCTGCTCTTTCCGGACCGTACGCCCTCCCCCGGCCTCCTCGAGTACAAGAAGGTGATCGAGCCGGTCCGTATCGAGGGCGACGGCAGGGCGGGGACCGTACGGATCACCAACGCGTACGACTTCGCGGACCTTTCGGGGATTGCCTTCGAGTGGTCGTACCAGGTGGACGGCGAGACGATTCAGTCCGGTCCGCTGGACGTGCCGAAGCTGACGGCGGGTGAGTCCGCGGACATCGAACTGCCCGCGCCACCGGCCGGCGCCGGGAGCGCCGAGACCCGGTGGACGGTACGGGCCCTGCTCGCCGAGGACATCGCGTGGGGGCGGCGCGGCCACCAGGTGGCCTGGGGCCAACTCCCGGTGGGCGAGCGGCCTCCCGAGCGGATGGCCCGCGGCGACCGGCCGGTGCGGGGCGAGAAGCTGATCACGCTCGGCCCGGCGTCCTTCGACGCCCGCACCGGGGCGCTGCGCACCATCGGGGCGGTGCACGTCACCGGACTGCGGCTGGATGTCTGGCGGGCGACGACGGACAACGACAACGGCGCGGCCTGGGAGCCCGATCTCTGCTACGGGCCGCGCTGGCGCGAATTCGGCCTGCACCGAATGCAACACAGGCTGGACGGCGTGGAGTTGACCGACGATGCACTGACCGTGCGGACCCGGGTCGCGCCCGCGGCCCGCGAGGCCGGGCTGCGCACGGTCTACCGCTGGACGTCCGACGGAACCCGGCTGCGTCTCACGGTATCGGTGGGCCTCGACGGCGAGTGGCCGCTGCCGCTGCCTCGCCTCGGCATCCGCCTCGGCCTGCCGTCGTCGGCGGGGTACGTGAAGTGGTCCGGCGGCGGCCCGGGCGAGGCATACCCGGACACCCGGGCCGCGTCGATGCTCGGCCGCTGGGAGTCGTCCGTGGACGATCTGCAGACCCCGTATGTGCGGCCGCAGGAGAACGGCGCACGCGCGGACGTGCGGTGGGCGGAGGTCGGCGGTCTGCGCGTCGAGGGCGACGCGGCGTTCTGGTTCACGGCTCGGCGCTGGACGAGCGAGCAGTTGGACGCCGCGGAGCATCGCACCGACCTCGTACCGTCGAAGGACACGGTCTGGGTCAACCTCGACCACGACCAGCAGGGCATCGGTTCGCAGTCCTGCGGGCCGGGCCCGCTGCCGCAGTACCGACTCCGGGTCGAGCCGACGGAGTTCGCGTTCACGTTCCGTGCGCTGGAGGATGCGTGAGGGCGTCCGCTGTGAACGGCGAGGGGTGACCGGGCGGCGGTCGGTTGCGCACCTCAGGGCGTCAGGTAGGAGTGGAAGACACCCTCCGGGTCGTACTGCGCCCTCAGGGCCTGCAGCCGCTGCCAGTCGCTCGTCGTGAACGACCGCTCGGCGCGGGTCGCACCGGCGGTGAGGTCGGCCTCGGCGATGTAGTGCCCCGTTCCGAGCGGCTCCACGGCGCTCATCGCCTCGCGCAACCAGCGGGTGTTGATGTCATCCTCCGCAGGGTCGTCCCAGATGGCATAGGGGACGACGTAGCTCTCGCCGAGCACCGAGAACGCCATGTCGCGCAGCAGATCGTCGTCGTGCGACGCGGGCGACACGGGTGCCAGGACAAGGGACTTGTCGGACGGGGCGCTGTCGACCGCGTCGCTGAGCCTGGCCAACAGCGTCCCGAAGTCCGCATCCGACCACAGCGTGTCGGCCGCGTAGCGGTTCTCTGCGGGCCACAGGTCGCTGGAGGCCTCGTACAGGGCAGCGGGGGACGTCGGCTCGTACGCCTCCCGGAACAGGGAGCGGTCGGCGAAGGGGCAGTTCTCAAGCGGCCGGAGAGCCTGGACCGCCTGGTCGCCCGAATCCGCGAAAGCCGTCGCGGCGACGGTGATCACCTTCGGCCGCGGCCGCTGCTTCGTCATGTGCGGGGCTGCGGTTGCCAGTACGAGGGTCAATTCCACGGTCGGGTCGAGCTCCTGCGCGGTCTCGGTGGCCCAGTTCGACACCTCTTCGACGTACGCGAGGGGAAAGGCATGGGTGAACGACATGATCGCCCCGGGAATCCGGTGCAGGCGAAGGCGAAAGCCGGTGACGACGGCGAAGAAACCCGGACCCGCTCCGCGCGCCGCCCAGAACAGGTCGGGATTCTCGTCCTCGCTGCACCTGACCACTTCGCCGTCCGCCGTCACGGCTTCCATCTCGTAAACGCTCCGACAAGCCGGTCCCAGGGCACCGGAATTCCACCCGAGACCACCACTGAGGAGATATCCGCCGACGGCGACCGACCCACAATGCCCCGTGGGAAAGCTGAGGCCGCGCGCGACGAGTTCCGCGGCCAGTTCGCCGCCGGTGACAGCGGGCTGCACGGTCGCCGTCGCGGAAGCCATGTCGATGTCGCACCGCCGGAGCCGGGAGAGGTCGATGAGCATGCCGTCGGAGCGGAGGGAGGACCCGCACCAGCTGTGCCCGCCCGACCGAACGGCGATGCGGAGTCCTCGGGAACGGGCCAGCGCGATGGCTCCGGGAACATCGCGCTCCGATGCGGCCCGGACGATCACCTCAGGAAATCGATCGGGCTTGAGCCCATTCCACACCATGCTTGCCCGGACCGCTGCGTAGTCGGCGTCGCCCCGCTGGACGAGCTCCCCCTCGATTCGTCGGGCTTGCCGCTGTCTGCTCATCACGGACTCCAGGATTTGCGCAAGCCGCGGCTGCGGACGAAGCTGAAGGTCAGGTGTGAATTCTGCAGAGCGCAAGCGGAGACATCCCCAGTCTACCGGCCCCTGTGGAAGCTCGCGGCCTGGAGACAGCCGCCTGGGAGAATGGCGGACGACACGCGGTCCGGGACTGACTCGCGGTCCGCTTCTAACCCGTGGTCAGGCCGAAGACGACGATCAACACCAGGTAACACACCGCCACAATCGCAGCGCCCGCCACGTGGACGCGTACGGACCGTGCCCGGCTCGGCAACAGCCAGAAGGCGAATGCTCGGTTGACCAGCGGCATCAGCAGCCAGGTCAGGATGCTGACACTCAGTACGTTGCCGAAGAACAGCGCCACATATCCGGGCATCCCCATGTCGTTGAACCAGTCGCCGACCGTCAGGTTGAGGATCATCACCGTGGGATACAGGGCCAGTACCACCGACATGGCCTGTTTCCAGTTGGGCGGAATACCTTCGTCCGTACCCTCACCGAAGCGGAACCAGCCGCCGAACGCCGACCCGATCTTGCGCACGTCGTAGGAACGGAAGGAATCGCGCCCTTCGTCCAGCAGCTTCTCGCGGGCCTCGGAGTTGAGCCACCCGTCGAGGTGTTCGCGCGTGTCGAAGCGGAAGGCGACCACCCAACGGTCCTGAATGCCCTCCACCGGCTTGAACAACTCCGACCCCATGAAGCCGGGATGCTTCTCCTGCTCTTTGAGGACCTTGTCCTGCCAGCGCATGAAGTCCCGCTCGCGCCCCGGCAGCACATCGTGCGAGATGACTGCGGTGACGACATCCTCGGCCGGCGTCCCGCCGGCGAGCACCTCTTGTGTCGGGGTCCCGTCGAACAGCGGGCGCGCCTCATCCAGGAGTTGTCGACGCTCACCCGAATCCAGCCATGTGGTCAGCTGCTCGATACGCGAGAAGCGGAATACGACGACCCATTCGTTCTCGTCGCCCGAAGCCGGCGGGTACAGCTCAGTGTCCTGGAAACCGTCAAAGCCTCGCACAACCTGGTTGGTCTTCTCCTGCCAGCGCTTGTAGTCGTCGTCCAGGCCCGCCCGGACCTTCTGGGAGGTCACGACCGTGGCGCTGCCGCCAGGGTCACCACTTGCACGGGTACTCATACGGAGTAGTCTAGATCGAAAGGGAGTTATCGGACAAATCGCGGCAATTGCGCCGGACGGGCGGGAGGATTCCGAGATGGGACACAAGGAGTTCATGGCCGAAGCGGTTCGGCTGGCCACGGAGTCCGTGGAGAAGGGCTGGGGCGGACCGTTCGGCACAGTCATCACCCATGACGGCGAGATCATCGCCCGCGGGCAGAACCGCGTGCTTCTCACGGCCGATCCGACCGCGCACGGTGAAGTGGAAGCCATCCACAAGGCAGTTGCGATCCTGAACCCCGAGGCGCCCAGCGTTGCCGAGGAGCACCAGAACCAGAACACCCTGGAGTTGATACCGCGGCCCGAGGGCTCCCCCGACCTCGTGCCTGAGCGCGCCCGCATGCTCATGGGATGCGCGCTGTACACCAGTGGCGCTCCCTGCCCGATGTGCATGAGCGCCATCTACTGGTCCCGGATAAACACCGTCTACTACAGCTGCGACTGGAAGGCGACCCAGGAGATCGGCTTCGACGACGCCTTCCAGTACGAGGACTTCGCGAAGCCGCCGGCGGGGCGGAGCATCACCCTTGAGCAGCTCCACCCCGAGCTGGGTGCCACGTCCTACGAGGCCTGGGCGAGCAAGCCGAACAAGCACCCGTACTGACGCACTGTCGCGCTACGAGGGCCGGATGCATGAGCCGCATCCGGCCCTCGGCACATCCCGATGACCGGCACCCGGGCGTCGGGGCCCGGCGGGAGTTTCTCACCGCGAGGGGCTGAGGACGTCCTCGAGGCTCTGGAGTACCTGGGGTTCGTGGTCGCGGAAGTAGAAGTGGTCACCGGGGAAGGACCGGACGGTGATCGGCTCGATGGTGTGCTGCTGCCAGGCGGCCAGCTGTCCCGCACTCACCCGGTCGCGATTCCCGGCGAAGACGGTCAGCGGCACCGGCAGAGGTGTGCAGGGCCGATGGTGATGGGTCTCGGCAAGCCGCAGGTCCGAGCGAAGGGGGTTGACCACCAGGGCGCGCATCTGTGGGGAGCCGAGAATCTCGGGAGGGATGCCACCGTGCCGGCGTGCGACGGCTTGGAGGAGCTGGTCGTCCGGCAAGGTGTGCAGAGGCTTCGCCGACCGGGGCAGATGAGGGGCGGGGAACGCGGACACGATGAGGTCCTGCGGCAGACGCCGACCGGCATCCCGCAGTGCCCTGGTGATCTCGTATCCGATGAGGGCACCCAGACTGTGCCCGAAGAAGGCGTACGGCCGTTCCAGGGGAACGTCGGCGAGAAAATCGGCGGCGAGCCGTTCGATGCTGGTGGCGTGGGGTTCCTGATGGCGGCTTCCGCGACCGGGCAGTTGGACGACGTGGAGCTCGGCATCCGGTAGCCGCGCAGCCCAGCGGAGGTACTCGGCAGGGTTTCCGCCTGCGTGCGGGAAGCAGTACAGCTGCAGTGCGCCGGCCCGCGACGGGGCGCTGAGCAGCCAGGGGCGGACGGGGGTGGTGGTCGGCATGTGAGGTCAGCCCTCTCCTTGTGTGCCGGCCAGGATGCGGTGCGAGAGGTCGGCGAGGAGTTGGGGCGCGGCGTCCTGGAGATAGAAGTGTCCACCGGGGAAGGGCATGGTGACCGTGGATCGGACCGAATAGCGTGCCCATTCGTCGATCCAGGTGGCGGCGTCCTCATCGGCGGTGCCGTAGTAGGCGGTGAGCGGGATGTCCAGCGGAGGAGTGTCCGTCGGCCGGTAGCTCTCGATGAGCTGGTAGTCGGCGCGGAAGGCAGGCAGCAGCAGTTCCCTGAACTCCGGTTCGGCGAGCAGTGCGCTCTCGGCGGCGCCCATGTCCAGTACGTCCGCGACGATGGCGTCGTCGCCCTGAAGGTGGACGTCGCCTTTTTCGATCCGGTGAGGTGGCGCGATGCCGCTCACGAACAGGCCGGCCGGATGCACCCCATAGGTGTTCCACAGCACGCGCGCGGCCTCGTATCCGATGGCGGCGCCCATGCTGTGCCCGAACAGCCACAGCGGCCGGTCGCCAAGGGGCGCGAGGACGGCGGCCAGGCGCTGGGACATGTCGTGCATGTCCGTGATGACAGGGTCCCCAAATCGTTCCTGGCGGCCGGGATAGCAGACGGCCACTGTCTCGATCCGCGGGTCCAGGTGCTGGGGCCAGTCCCGGAAGAAGGACGGGGATCCGCCGGCGTGCGGCAGGCACACCAGCCGGGCCTGCGTCGGTCCGCCGTTCGGTCGGGCCGCCGCGAAGGTCTGCAGCCATCGCTGCTCGGTCACTTGAATTCTCCTTGTCTGATGCTGCTGAAGGCACAGCTCAGGGGCAGCGGCGAGCGTTGGCGCAGGCTCACCCACTGATACGGGCCCCACGTCCCGCGCGCCGTGCCGCACGGCACGTCCAGCGTGAAGGTGTCGTCGGCCAGGCCCGTGCCGAGGGCCTTGCCGCATGCCTCCTTGACGGTCCAGATCCAGGCGAACTCGGCGGCTCTGCGGTGCGGCGGCAGAGCGGTGAGCTCCTGCTGCCGGTTGGGCGTGCACCAGCGCAGCAGTGGATCCGCCAGCTCCGACGGCGGAGGCTGTACGTCGATGCCCACGGCCCGGTCGAGTGCGGCGCACGCGGCGTAGGCACCGTTGCTGTGGCTGACGCTGATGCCGATGCGGGGATGACCGAGGAGCACGGGGCGGCCGGACGGTTCGTACTCGACGGCGGCGGTGGCAGCTTCGGGGAACCGCTCGGACAGCAGAGCACGCAGCAGGCCACGTGCGCCCAGCCGGTCGATGCGCCTGAGCAAGGGCAGGCGCGTCGCATCGTCGAGGTCGCGAGTGGTGAGGAGGCCGGTATCGGACGGTGCGTACGCCAGGGCGGCCCAGACGCCGGGCCCCGCTTCGATGCGCAGCGGGGACCCGGCAGGTCTGGTGCTCATGTCACGTGCTCGCGTCGGCCAGCACCCTGGCCCGGTCAACCTTGCCGGTCACTCCCAGCGGCAGTTCACTGTGCACCTTGATCTCGGCGGGGACCATGTAGACCGGCAGGGTCTTGCCGAGGGCGACGCGCAGAGCCGAGCGGAAGGCGGCCGGCGCATCCTGGTCCGCCGGATCCTGCGGGACGACATGGGCGATCAGCTGGTCACCGCCTCCGGGACGCTGCTCGACGCCCACGACGGCGGTGCGCACCTCGTCGAGGTTGCGGAGAGCGACCTCGATCTCCTCGAGTTCGATACGGAAGCCGCGGATCTTCACCTGCCGGTCGGCGCGGCCGAGGAAGAGCAACTCACCGCCCTCGACGGCGACAAGGTCGCCCGTACGGTAGTAGACGCCGTCGCGGCCGGGGATTTCGACGAAGCGCTGCTCCGTGAGGTCGGGTCGTCCCAGGTACCCCTCCGCCACGCAAGGGCCACCGAGGTAGAGCTCGCCGCTCTCGCCGTCGGCGACCTCGTCGCCCTCGGTGTTCAGGACGACGGAGAGGTGGCCCGGAAGACAGTGCCCGATCGGGACCCGGTCGCCGTCCCAGCCCTGCTCGATCCAGTACAGGGTGGCGGTGACGATCGTCTCGGTCGGTCCGTAGGTGTTGCACACGGGCAGTGAGCCGAGTGGCCCGTTGGCCCAGCGGCGTACGACACCGGGGTTCACCGCCTCGCCGCCGAAGATGATGCCGCGGAGGGAGCCGAGTGAAGCGATGTCGTTCTCGGTCAGCTCCTCGCCGAAGAATGCCTCGAAGTAGGCGGTGGTGCAGGAGATGTAGGTGACCTGGTGCGCCCGTACCCGCTCGAAGAGCTGCTGACCGGTCCACAGGGCCGGACCGCGCAGCAGCACGGTGCCGCCGCCGGCCATCGGCGCCCACATCTCTTCGACGGCCGCGTCGAAGCTCGGTGATGCGAAGGAGAGCAGAACGTCGTCCGGAGTGAGCCGATATGCCTCCAGCGTGCCCAGCAGATGGACGGCCAGGCCGTGATGGCCGACAGCCACGCCCTTGGGCAGGCCGGTGGAGCCGGATGTGTAGATGAGATAGGCGCGGTCGGTGGCCAAGGCTCGGTGGGAGCGCAGGCGCTCCTCCCGGCCTGCGTCCGCAGTCGGAGGTTGCAGGGTGATTCGCTCACGGGGCAGGGCGGTCTCGACGCCGTTGCCGCCGGTCTCGAGCACCACCCTGGCGCCGGTGTCCTCGAGGACGTACCGGATGCGCTCGGCGGGCAGCCGGGGGTCGATGGGAACCCAGGCGGCACCGGCCAGCCAGGCGCCGAGCGCGGCGGTCATGAACTCCGCGTTGCCCGGCCCCACCAGGGCGACCGTCTCGCCGCGGGTGCAGCCGCGGGCCAGCAGCCGGTCGGCGACGTCATGCGCCCCGTCCCACAACTGCTGGTAGCTGACCCGGTCGTTACCGCACAGGAGAGCGGCCTTGTCGGGGTGTCGCTGGACGTTCGTCTCGATCAGGTCGATGACGGTGGTCATGTGTTGCTCCGCTGTCTGTGGGGATTGAGGTCAGTGGCCACCGTTGGCGGCATCGCCCGGCTGGGTGGCCGGCGCGGCAATGTGGTCGGCCAGCGCGCGGATGGTCGGCGCCCGGAAGAACTCGACGACCGGGACGCGCGTACCGGTGCGTTTTCCCAGCTCCGTGAGCAGTCGCAGCACGTCGAAGGAGTTGCCGCCGAGCAGGAAGAACGACTCGTCGGGGCCGGCCGGCTCGTGTCCGAGAAGCTGCGTCCACAGGTCCCGGACCAGTGCTTCGTTCGGTGTCGGCGCCCAGGCGATGGCGGGCCCGGCTGTCTCGGCCGAAGCGAACTCGCCGGCGGTGAAGCGTCGAAGGAGCGTCGTGCGGTCGATCTTGCCGTTGTCGGTCAGTGGCATGGCGTCGATCGTCAGGACATGCCGGGGGATCATGTACGTGGGCAACTCCTGCTGGAGCGCGCTGCGCAGCTCCCTCACGTCCACGTCTCGGCCCGGCGCGGCCAGGACGAAGAGGCAGAGCGCTGCCTGTTCACCGGTGCCGTGAACGGCGGCGGCCGCGGCCTTGACCATCGGCAGCTTCTCGGACGCGGTCTCGAGCTCACCGAGTTCGATGCGGTGGCCGCGCAACTTGACCTGGGAGTCCCGGCGGCCGAGGAAGACCAGGGTGCCGTCCTCCGTGAGCAGCGCGAGGTCACCGGTCCGGTACATGCGTCCCGTCCGGTCAGGTGCGGTCAGGAAGGCGGTGGCGGTGCGCTCGGGGTCGTTGACATAGCCGTCTGCGGGGCAGATACCGCCGAAGTACAGCTCCCCGACGGCGCCGGGCGGCACCTCGCGGCCCGCTCTGTCGAGCAGGTAGGTGTCGACTCCCGGCAGCGGGCGACCGATCGGGACATGCGAGGGGCGCTCGGCGGGCCCGCCGTGCAGAACGTGGTAGGTCACGGCGTGGGTCTCGGTCGGGCCGTACAGATTGATCAGCGTGAGCCGGTCATGCGCGTCGAGCAGCCGTCGAGAGCGGCTGTCCAGGTGCAGTTGCTCGCCCGATACGCAGATGAAGCCGACGGATTCCAGCGTGTGGCCGGCGTCGTTGACCGCTTCGGCGAAGGCGCCGAGGACGGCGACGGGCAGGTATACGTGGCTCAGGCGCTGGTCTTCGACCAGGGCCGCGACCCGGCTGAGGTCGCGACGGTCGACGGAGCCGAGCCCGTGGACGGTGCCGCCTGCGGCGAGCGTCGGAAAGATCTCCTGGTAGGACACGTCGAAGCCGAGCGGCGCGAACTGCAGGAACCGGGTGTCCGAGCCCATGCGAAGCTCGTCGATCTGCCAGTGCAGCAGATTGATCAGGGCCGGCTGCCCCATGAGGACGCCCTTGGGGCGCCCGGTCGAGCCGGACGTGAACATGATGTAGACGGGTTCGGTTCCGTCGGGCAGCAGCGGGGGCTGTGCGGTGCCGCCGGGCTCCTCGAGTGCGGTGACCGTCGTCCGTTCGGGCTCGTCGGGCACCACGGAGCGGCTGCCAATGACGAAGGTGCAGCCCGAGTGGCTGATCATGTAGCTCAGCCGGTCTGCCGGGAGGGTGGTGTCGACGGGCAGATAGGTGGCGCCGCACCACAGGACGGCGAGCATGGACACCACCGTGTCCGCGAGGGCGTCCGGCACCACGGCAACCACGTCGCCGCGTCGCACACCGCGGCTGTGCAGTCCGGCTGCCGCCCGGGCGGTGCGCGCCGCGAGTTCCCGGTACGTCAGGCTGAATCCGGAGGCGTCCGTGACCGCGAGCTGCTCCGGGTGCCGGCGAGCGGCGTCGAGTATCAGGCCGAGCAGTCCTCCTTCGCCGTGGGTGCGCGTCTCATGACTCCGCCTGAAGTCCGGGACCGTGCGGGTGTCGAGGCCGGCCAGCAGCTCTGTGAGGGGAGTGCGGGGGCTGTCGGTGACCCGCAGCAGCAGCTGCCGGTACTCCGCGAGGAAACGCTCGGCGTACGAGGCGGGGAGCAGGTCCTTGTCGTACTCGAGCTCGATGAGCAGACCGTCCTCCACAGGTGTCGCGCCGAGCCAGAGGTCGAAGCGGGCGGCCTGCTGGGAAACGAACTCGACCTTCCCCTGGAGGCCGGGGGCGAGGTCGAGCCGGGTGCGCAGCTCGTCCTGCATCGCGAACATGCACTGGAAGAGCGGGTTGCGGTTGGTGGTGCGCTCGGGTGCGACCTCTGAGACCAGCGCGTCGAAGGGGATCGCCTGGTAGCGCTTGGCCTCGCGTACGACGTCGGAGACGGCGGCGCAGTGCGTGTCGAACGGCACGTCACGGGCGGGCAGGACCAGTGGCAGCGTGTTGACGAAGAAGCCGCACAGGTCATGGGAGGCGATCGTGCGACGGGTGGAGAAGGGGCTGCCGACGATGACCTGCTCCTGGCCGCAGTACTCGCCCAGCAGCGCCGAGTAGCAGGCGAGCAGGACGCAGAAGGGGGTCGTCGCGAGCTCGCGCGCGGTGCGTTCGACGAGGCGTCGCTCCTCGGCGTTGAGCAGCGCATTGAGGTCTCCGCCGGCGAATGACGTGTTCGCCGGCCGGGTGGGCGTCTGGTAGAGCGTTGTCGCCGGTACGCCGGCCAGGTCCGCGGCGAGCTTTTTGACCTCGCCCGCTTCGATCGCGGCGTCCGTCGCCCTGACCTGTGCGGCGAGTTCATGGGCGAGGTGCCGTTCGCGCTCGGCGGGTTCCGGTGTGCCGGTCGCGGAGGCGGAACCACCACAGGCGAGCCGGTATCCGTCGCGGAGTTCGTCGAGGAAGGCGCTCATGGAGACGCCGTCGCTGACCGAGTGGTGGATGTTGCACAGCAGTGCGCTGCGGCCCGGCCCCTGCAGCAGCTTGAAGCGGCACAGGGGTGCGGTCCGCAGGTCCACGGCAAGCGACGCGAATCGCTTGCTCTCCTCGTCCACCAGCCGCTTCCAGTCGGATTCCGCGGCACCGGTCGCGGTCGCGCTCACTTCGAGCGGCACGTCGGCGGGTTCGGTGATGCGTGCCCGGGGCTCACCGCCGGCAAAGGCGAACTCCGTGCGCAGCGTGGGCTGGATGTCGAGCAGCCGCTTCAGCGCCTGCCGCAGAGCATCCTGGTTCACCTCGCCGTCGAAGGTGATGCGGAAGCTGATGTTGTAGAGGTCCTTGCGCTCCATGGCCTCCTGGATGAAGAGGAGGCTGCGCTGCGCTGCCGTGACCGGAAGGTCCACGGACTCTTTCACGATGTCGATGTCCCTGGTGCGCACTTCCCGCTCCCTCAGTTCCAGTCCTCGACGAAGGCGGCCAAATCCGCGACCGTGAGGACGTCGGCGAGCTGGTAGGGGTCGATTTCCTGCGCGGGGTCGATGGCGAGGTCGCCCAGGATGCGCAGCAGCAGGAGGGAGTCGATGCCCAGGGCCGCCAGCTCCGTCTGGGGAGTGAGAGGTTGCTCGCCCACCCGCTTGGTGATCGCGGCGTGCACCCGCTCGGTGATGTGCGGCACGGGGTCCGTGGGTTGGGGCTGCGTTGCGGCAGGAGTGACTGTCATGAGCCAGGGCCTTCCTTCGGTACTGAGTGGGAGAGGGGCGAGAAGCCCCCGGGAAACGTCGACGGAGGTACGCCCTAGCCGGCCGCGAGCAGAGGGTCGTCGAGGTGCTCGGCGGCCACGTCCAGGGCGGCGGCCACGAGGGCGTCCAGCGCGGCGTTGGAGCTGCTCGTCCTGCGGCGGACGACTTGGGTGAAGGTCTCGAAGGGCGGTGCCCAGTCGATCGTCGCCAGAGTCCCGTCGGCGAGCTCCCGCTCGACCGAGACCAGGGGCATGAACGCCATGCCGATGCCCAGGGCGACACTGCGCTTGGCCGCGTCGATCGAGTCCAGCTCGAAGACGCGAGGGCGATCGGATCCGTCCAGCAGCCCGATGGCCTGCTCGAACTGGTGCTGGTAGCCGGCCCGGCTGTCGGCGCGGATGATCGGCGTGCTGCGGAGGTCCTCGTCGGCGACTCGGCCGCGGCCCACCAGAAGATGTCCTGGGTTCCCCACCAGGACCAGCGGTTCGGGACACAGCACCTGGGTGTCGAGGCCCTCGTGCTCCTCGGGTGAGCCGACGATGAAGGCGCAGTCGAGGCGGCCGTCGCGGACGGCTGCGACGGCGTCGGTGCCGGCTCCCGCGTGCAGGGAGACCTGCACCTTCGGGTAGCGGCGGTAGAGGTACTCGACCATGGGCAGGAGCCGGTAGCTCGTCAGGCTCTCGACGGTTCCGACGTCCAGGCAGCCATGCGGCTGGCCGTCGGAACTGATCGCCTGGCGGGCGCGACCCGTGAGCGAGATGATCTCCCGTGCATACGGCAGGAGTTGCCGGCCGGCGGGAGTGGGTCGCACTCCGCTCGGCAGGCGTTCGAGCAGCGTGACGCCGAGCCCCTGCTCCAGCGACTTCACGCGTGTGGTGATCGTCGGCTGGGACAGGCTCAGTCGGGCGGCGGCTCGGGTGAAGCTGCCGATTTCGACAACGGCCACGAATGCGTCGAGTTGAGGAGTGTCCACGGTCCAACCTCCTCTGGTACAGGACGGGACTGCTTTGACAGCTCGTCATCCTGTGCCCGGGTCCTACTGCTTCTCTACTGACCGAGCCTTGGCCAAAGCACTGCTGTGAGAAGCCATGAGGTGCTGGGTGAGAGCCGATGAGTAGTGGGGGTCCTTACCGTCCTCGGCAGATGGACACGAACCCCCTACACATCGGCAAGGAGCTCCTCGAAATGCGAAAGATCCGGTTCAGCAGCGTTGCCGTTCTGATCACCGCCGCCGTGGCCGTCACCTCGTTCGGGGCCGGCACCGTGCACTCCGGGGCGAGCCGGGGCCCGGTGACGGCAGCCGACACCCCGTGGCCCACCCCTGTTGCTCCGGCCGGTGTCACGAGCGACACCCCGTGGCCGCGCAGTGCGCAGCACTGACATACGGCTCGGGTCCGCGCACCGGCCCGGCATCGTGGCAGGTGGCCGGATCAGCCGCTCGAGCACCCCAGATTGAGTTCGAATCGGGTCAGCTGGGCGGTGTGCTCGGCCTCCAACTGCGCCAGCTCCAGGCGGGCTTCCGCGGCCCCCACCCGATCCATGATCCGTTCTCTGATGCCCACCACGTCGTGCAGCAGGCTCTGCGCGACACTGATCCGCCCCAACCGGGCATTGACCATGCCCAACCGGTGCAGTATCCGCGACTCGCCCGCGATGTCTCCGCGCGAGCGCACCAGGTCGAGCACATCCCGCAGCAGGTCCTCGGCCTCCTGGTAGCGGCCGCGGCGCTGCATGAGGTCGCTCAGGACCAGCCGCACCTGGCCTTCGGTGCGGCGGCTGCCGGTCGACCGGCAGATCTCCAGTGCCTCGTCGAGCAGCCCTTCCGCGTCATCGAGGCGTCCCTCGTCCAGGGCGAGGCGAGCGAGATGCGCCAGAACGTTCGTCTGACCCACATGGTCGGCGACGGCGCGGAAGTCCGCGACCGCCTGCCGGTACAGCCCAAGAGCGGTGTGCGAGTCGCCCTGCCGCTGGGCGAGCAGGGCCAGATTCCGCCGGGCCAGCGCCAGACCATGGGTGTCCTGCAGGAGGGTGAACGACTCCAGAGCCGGCTGGAGCGCCTGCCGAGCGGCGCTGAACTGGGACCTGCTCAAGTAAAGGGAGCCCACCGAGCACAGGACTGCCGCGCAGCCGCGGACCAGGCCTGCCTTGCCGGCCGCGTGAAGGGCCCGCTGGTGGGTCTGCTGCCATTCGTCGAAGTAGCAGCGCGACTCGAAGATCGTCACCAGTGTGACGGCGAGGTCCCAGCACGCCTCGGCCTGTCCGGTCTCCGCGGCCAGGTCCACGGCCTGGCACAGGTTCACCCGCTCAGCTTCCAGCCAGGCCAGCGGGTCCCGCAGCATACGGTCCACCTGAACATCGGACAGGTGCCAGCGCGGCGCATCGCCGTGCAGGACGGTGAAGTCGCCTCCGTACAGCCGGCGGTGTGCCTCCTCCGCGAGGGCCAGCCAGCCGCCGACAAGGCGAGTGAGCGCGGGTTCCTTCTCGTCGGCCTCTCGAGGCCGCTCCAGCTCTTCGCGCGCGAACAGCTGCACGAGCGAGTGCAGTTTGTAACGCGGGCCGCCCGACGTCCCCGTGCCCACGATCTCCAGCATCTGGGCGTCCACCAGGGATTCGAGCAGATCGTCCGCACGGAACAGGTCGGTGTCGAGCAGCGCGGCCGCTGCCCAGGTGGGGATGCACCCGCCTTCCAGCACGCTCAGCAGACGAAGCAGCCGCCGGCCGTCCTCGGCCAGACCGTCGTAGGTCAGCGCAAGGCTGGAGCGAATGACCAGCTCGCCATGGGCGAGTTCGTCCAGTCGGCGCCGTTCGTCGGAGAGCCGGTCAAGCATCCACACCAGCGACCAGTTGGGGCGCGCCGCCAGCCGCGCGGCGATGATGCGCAGCGCGAGGGGTAACTGTCCGACCATCCGCACCAGTTCGGCCGCCGCATCGGGTTCGGCTGCCACTCGCTCCTCGCCGACGACCGCGGCGAGCATCTCGATCGACTCGTCGAGATCCAGCACGTCCACGTACAGGAACCGCGCGCCGGGCAGGCCGGTCATCCGCGAACGGCCGGTGACCATCACCGATGAGTTGCCGGTGCCAGGCAGCAGCCGGCGTATCTGCTGGACCTCGGAAGCATTGTCGAGAACGATGAGCATCCGTTTGCTGGCCAGGAGATTGCGGTACATCTCGGCCCGTTCGTCGACGGTTCCGGGTATCTGGGAGCCCGGGATACCCAGCGCGCGCAGAAACCGGCCCAGCACATCGAGAGCCGCGGCCGGCGAGGGCTGCGTCCCGCCCAGGTCGCAGTAGAGCTGGCCGTCGGGGAACTGCGGCATCAGCCGGTGTCCGACATGCACGGCGAGTGTGCTCTTGCCGACGCCGGACGGCCCGGCGAGCACGGCCACGGGCGTGGGCCGCCCCACGCCTCCCGCCAGGAGCAGGCTCTCCGCTGTGTCGACGAGTTGGGCCCGCCCGGTGAAGTCGGCGATGTCGGGTGGCAGCTGAAAGGGGACCGCTGTCTCGAACGGCTCGGGAGCCCCGGGCACTGCCGCCGGGGCCGGGACCCGGGCCGTGCCTCCGGGCTGGTGCAGGTCCCGGTCCCCGGCGAGGATCGCGGCTTCGAGCCGTCTCAGGTCGTCACCCGGGTCGATGCCGAGCTGTTCGACGAGGATCACCCGGCCGGCGCGGAAAACCTCCAGAGCCTCGGCCTGCCGGCCCGAGCGGTACAGGGCAAGCATCAGCTGGCCGCGCAGTCCCTCACGTAACGGGTACTTCGACACGAGCGCGGAGAGTTCAGGAATGATCTTGGCGTGTCGGCCCAGCTGGAGTTCCAGGTCGATGTGGGTCTCGAGGTTGATGAGCCGGTGCTCGTCGAGCTGAGCTGCCATCGACTGGAGCTTGTGGCTCCTGGTCCCGCTCAGCGCGGGGCCGCGCCACAGTTCGTCCGCACGCCGGGTGAGGGCTGCTGCCTCTTCGATCTCACCCTCATCGGCCAGGGAGTACGCCTTCTTGCGCAGGCCGGCGAAGAGCGTGGCGTCCAGCTGGTCGCCGGACACCTTGATGAGGTACCCGGGCTCCTGCGTGACGAGTTGGGAGTCCTCGCCGATCGCCGCGAGGTTGGTCCGCAGCGCTGATACGCATGTCTGAATCTGAGCGCGCGCCGTGGGTGGAGGATCATCACCCCAGATCGCGTCGACCAGACTCTCGGTACTGACGATCCGGTTTGCTTCGAGAAGCAGTGCACCCAGTACAACCTGCTGTCTGCCACGAGGGATCCGGCACACCTGACCGCCCTCGCCGGTTATCTCAAGTGGACCAAGAATGCGGAATGTTGGGTTACCCGGCCCTTCCGGCATTGGCGTGTCTCCCCCTTGACCCCCGAGCAAGCGTTCGCTTGATCGTTAAGCTAACACGGGGGCCGGACAACAGCGGTCGTGAGCGGGCACTTTTCGGACGGGCAGAGTGCTGGTTCCGGTTTGCCGGATGCAAAGACCTAGCGTGTGGGGCACACCGATGCGTAGGTCTTCCGAGAAGCTATGAGACCACGGCTCGACACGATGAAGATGTCGGCGAAATCCACCCCGTGCACGGAGTCTGCCTGCCGATAGAAGACGCCTGTCGCGACAATCCGCCCCTGACCAGCCCACAGATCCTCGAGCGAGTAACTGACCCGTCGGCCCCTTTCCGTCGAAATCACAGCGGCGCGCCCTATTGCGATCACCTCGCCCGGCACGCTCACTGTGACGTCGTCTTCGAGTAGGGAGGCAAACGCGTCGTAGTCGCGGGCATTGAGATAGGCGTAGCTCAAATACACGTGCTCGACGGGCGCCGACTGTGGCCAGTCAACCGTCACCGCTTCCGACTTCTCCTGCACGGCTCAGCCGCCTTCGGTAAATCGGAATGCCAGGCTCCGACGGTCGACCTTGCCGTTTTCAGTGACGGGCAGCTCGGCAAGGAAGTGAATCTCGTCAGGAACCATGTAGGACTGCAACGCCTGGCCGCAGAAGGCCGTCAGTCGGCCGTCTCCCAGCGAGTCCGCCCCGGCCCGCGCCACCACAGCCGCGGCGAGTACCGGTTCGGCCCCCGCCCGTTCGAGCAGCAGCACCGTGGCCCCGGCCACCTCGGGATGTTCGAGCAGCCTGCGCTCCACTTCCCCCAGCTCCACCCGGTTGCCCCGGATCTGCACCTGGGAGTCGACTCGGCCACAGAAGTACAGCTCGCCGTGGGGCCCTCGAAAGGCGAGGTCACCGGTCTTCAGCACCAGCTGGCCCGAGCGCGGTTCGGCCGGATCGGGCACTCGTGCGGCCGCGGACGCCTTCGGATCGTCCCAGTAGCCGGTGAAGAGGGCCGGGGTGCGCAGGTGTATCTCCCCCGGTACCTCTTCCTCCTCGACGAGATGGCCCGACTCGTCGACGAGCAGCATCTCGGCGCCCGGGTGGGCGTAGCCGATGGACAGTTTCTCAAGGTCCGCCGGAAGTGGCCGCGGCACATCGGTGAAGGAACAAGCCATGGATTCCGTCGCCCCGTAGCAGTTGATCAGCCTCGCCTGCGGCAGCAGCTGCTGCAGCTGCCGCAGCTCGGGCAGCGGGAAGTCCTCCCCGCAGAACAGCACTCCGCGCACGCCCTTGAGTGCGGCCACCGCGTCCGGCAGATGCTTCAGTGACTGGCGCCAGATCGACGGCACCCCGTTGACCTGGGTGGCACCGGTGTCGGCGAGTACCCGCAGAAAACGGGTGGGCCAACGCATCAGCTTGCGTGGCACCGGCACCACGGCCGCGCCGCTGCCCAGCGCGAGACCGATGTCCAGCAGCGAGAAGTCGAACTGCAGCGGCGAGGTGGTCGCCACCTTGTCCTGCGGTCCCACGATGTCCTGGGAGAGCATCCCTCGGTAGAAGGACGTGACCGCACGGTGGCTCATCACCACGCCCTTGGGCCGGCCCGTCGTACCCGAGGTGAAGATCATGTACGCGGTGTCGGTCGCGCACAGCTCCCGGCGGCGCCGGGTCCGCGGACGCGGCAGCCGGTCCAGAGTCAGCTTGCCGCCGCCGAACCTCCCGGTCCCAGTGGCCTCGGGGATTGACTCCCGTTGTCCGCCCTCCGCCTGTATGTGCAGCGAAGCTCCGGTGGTCTCAATGATCGTACGCAGTCGCTGGTCAGGGGTTTCCGGACTGACCGGCACGAAGGGCAGTCCCAGCGTCGAGCAGGCCAGCAGCATCGCGATGGCATGGGCCGAGGTGTCGGACTCCAGAATCACCCGGTCGCCCATGTCGAGGCCGAGCGAGTCGAGGGCGAGCGCATACCCGCGGGTCAGCTCTTCGAGCTGCCGGTAGCTGACTGTCTGGACGTTGTCATTGGCCACGAACTCAACGACGGCCGGGCTGTCGGGCGCGGTGGCCGCCGCGGCGAGCAGGAAGGAGTGCAGCATCTCCTCCTGCGCCGGCGGGCGCGCGACGGCGGTTTCGGCAAACGTGGTCACGGTGAGGGTCTCCTCGGAAGTGTCTCGAAGTCAGAGGGAGCGGAAGTCCGCCACATCGGGAATACGGTGCGACTGGCCGTCCAGCAGCACCATCGGTGCGTCCGTCCTGCTGGTGGCCTCTTCCGCGATCCCGATCAGCAGGGTGTGGTCGAGCACCTCAATCGCTTCCTGCAGTCGGCACACGACGGTGGCAGAGCAGTCGTCGAGAACCGGAACTCCGTGCACGTGCGAGTGCGCGACCCCGTCGAAGCGCCGGCGAGGGTCGCCGGTGGCGAACTGCCGTGCCAAGTCCCGCTGCTGCCAGGACAGAACATTGACCGCGAACGCCCTGGACGCACGTACGTCGTGGAGCGTCCGCCCCTCGCTGCGCAGCGACACCAGAATGCTTGCCGGGTCGAGCGACAGCGACAGCACTGCGGTGGCGGTGCAGCCGGCCGGGCCACTGTGTGTGTCGGTGGTGATGACGGCGACGAAGCTCGGGAACCGCGCCATCACGCGCCGGAAGGTGCCCTGGTCCACTCGGGCATCGGGCATGGACTGTATGTCGATGGTCATCGTCTGTTCCCTCAGGCCGCTTGCGGTTCGGACAAGGACGCGACGAGCGCGGCACGATCGACCTTGCCGTTCGCGTTGAGCGGCAGAGCACCGGTGAAGGTGACCGCGGTGGGCACCATGTAGGCCGGGAGCTTGCGCCGCAGTGCGTCCAGCAGCTCCTCGCGGTTCGCACCGGCGCCCGTGCACACCGCGTGCAGCAGCGGATCGCCCTTCCGCCCGGGCAGGGCCACCACCACGGCGTCGGTGACGCCCGGACGGCGCAGCAGCAGAGACTCGATCTCACCGAGTTCCACCCGGTAGCCGCGGATCTTCAGCTGGTGGTCGAGCCGGCCCAGATGCACCAGTACGCCGTCGCGCAGCTTCACTCGGTCGCCGGTTCGGTACCAGTGCTGGGGGGTCAGCGGTTCGGATCCGTCGTGGACCGCGCTCTGCCGGCCGTCGAAGGTGCAGAACCTGCCCACGTTGTCGGCCGGGTCCAGATAGCCGGGGAAGCGCTGCGTGCCGCGCACACACAGTTCACCGTCGTCGGCCGGGCGCCCGTTCTCGTCCAGGATCATGTGTTCCTGGCCCGGGTACGGAGTGCCGATGGGCACCGTTCCATTGTCTGTCCGCGGCCAGAGGTCAACGCTGTCCGGCAGCCGGAACTCCGTCCACGTCACGGTCATTTCGGTCGGGCCGTAGATGTTCTCGACGGTGCTGTTCGGCGCGGCGGCCTGCCATGCCTCGGCATGCGCCAGCTTCAGGGCCTCACCGCAGAACAGGCTCCACCGCAGGGAGGGCATCGCTCCCGGCTTCAGGGCGCGCAGGCGCAGTGCGATGGCCGCGACGGACGGCACCGAGTTCCAGTGGGTGATCCGGTTGCGGTTGACGAATCGCACCGGGGACAGCACGTCGTTGCGCGTCGGCACGACGAGGGCCGCGCCCGATCCCCATGCCGCGAACATGTCGTACACCGACGGATCGAAGGTCAGGTCGAAGGTCTGCGACACCCGTGCGTCCGGCCCGAGTCGGTACCGGGGGATGACATGGTCGAGATAGGCAGCGACGTTCGCATGAGTGACGGGGACCCCTTTGGGCCGCCCGGTCGACCCGGACGTGAAGAGGATGTACGCGAGATCCTCGGAGGCCGAGCCGAGTTCGGGCAGCTGCGGCACCGGCCCCGACAGCAGCGCCGGCACATCCTCGTCACCCAGTCGCAGTACCGGTACGGGCAGCTCGGCCGAACCGGGCAGGGCGGCGTCGGCGACCACCAGGTCCAGGCTCGCTTCCCTTGCCACGTCGCTGTTGCGGCCGACCGGGAACGCGGGGTTCAGCGGCACGACGGTGGCACCCAGCCGGGAGATCGCCAGATACCCGGCGTAGGCGACGACGCTGCGGGACGCCAGCAGCCCGACCCGGGACGGCACCGCGCCGTGCCGGCGCAGGATGGCCCCGGACACTCGTGCGGCCGCAGCGGCGAGCTGGGCGTAGCTGAGACGCTGCTCGTCGACCTCCAGCGCGACCTGCGCGTCCCCGTACTGGTGGGCTGATTCCGCGAACCATTCGTAGAGCCGTTTTGTCTTGGCCATCAGGAGTGCTCCTCCCGCAGTGCAGGGGTCATGGTGCTGATCAGGTCGGCGAATGCCTTCGCCACCACTCCGGGGCGTGGTCGGCCCCGCTCCGCCGAAGTGACGGCGAAGCGAAGCGAGCGGGGCAGTTCGGCCCAGCTCGCCATCGCCGCGTGAGCGACCGGCTCCGGCAGCTGCCCGCGCTGGGCGAGCAGCTCCAGGCGGTGACGCTGGTGGCGGGAGGCCGCCCAGAGGTCGTCCGCGTGTGCGGCCAGCGCCGTGGGGTCCGAGCCCAGCCGGTCCGCGAGGAACTCCAGTACCTCCAGCTGGTCCTCGAGCCAACGTCCGGCCGGTGGCCGGCCGACGGACAGCGGGTCACGGACCAGCCAGCGGTAGTGCGACTGCTCGGGCAGCGCCGACGTCACTCCGAGCGCGTGGATGTCACGCAGTACGTACTGCCGCTCCAGGTCACCGAGCGGGGTGAGCAGCTCGCGCAGTCCGTCGTCGTCCACCACGCCGCTGTACGGGAGCTGCTCGCCCTCGGGCAGCAGCGCGGCGAAGCGGTCGGTGATCAGCCATGAGTCGGAGCGTCCGGGAGCGGCTTCCACAAGCACCCAGTGCGCCACGGTGGACTTCCCGAACGCCGGCGACCACGGCACGCACCGGGTGTTGCCGACGGCCAGTACCCGCCCGCTCAGGGCGAGTTCCGCCCGCAGTGCCGCCAGCGCGTCCGGCCACTGGGCTGCGCTGCGGTAGGCGAGCCCCCCGGAGTGGCCCGTCAGGTCGATACGGCGGTGATGGGAGAAGGCCAGATGGCCGCCCGGCTCATCGATACGGACCGCCAGCCGGACGGCCTCGGCGAGCCGTCGGCTCGCCTGCGGCAGTTCCGGCTCCAGGTAGGCCACCAAGTTGGCGGTGTAGCAGCTCAGTTCCGGTAACCCGGTCAGTACGCCATTCATCACGCCACCTCCCAGGCGCAGCTCAAGGGTGTGTCCGACCGTTCGCGAAGGCTGCGCCACTCGAAGCCCTTCCAGGTGCCGGTCGTCTGCTTCAGGCGCACGTCCACGGTCCAGGGGCCGCCGGCCAAGCCGCTGCCCTCGGCCTTCACGCAGGCTTCCTGCGCGGTCCAGATCCAGGCGAACTCGAGCGAACGTTCGGCAGCCGGCAGCGAGTTCAGTGACTCGAGTCCATGGCGGACACAGCGCCTGATCACCCCTG
This sequence comes from Streptomyces sp. NPDC019890, assembly GCF_044903445.1. Classification (NCBI taxonomy): domain Bacteria; kingdom Bacillati; phylum Actinomycetota; class Actinomycetes; order Kitasatosporales; family Streptomycetaceae; genus Streptomyces; species Streptomyces sp. NPDC019890. The sequence continues at coordinate 82,523 of NZ_JBJDQK010000013.1, forward strand.
CGTCGAGGTCCCGCACAGGCTGCTGGATGTCGATGCCTACGGCGCGGCCCAGGGAGACGCAGGCGGCGAAGTGGCCCTCGTCGTGGGCGACGCTGACGCCGATGTCGGGCCGGTCGGCCAGGAACGGCTTGCCGTTCGGCCCGAGCGACACCCGCCCGTCGGCAGCCTCCGGAACAACCTCGGCCAGGAGTTCCCGCAGCAGGGCCCGGCCGGCGAGGAACTCCTCCGCCCGCCACGCGACCATCCCGGAGGCGGCCGCGTGGTCGTCCGGATGCCCACGGGCCGAGGTGACGCCCTGCCGCGTCACAGCCCAGATGTCAGGTTCGATCTCGATCACGTTCATGGTGACAGCTCCGCGAGGAGAGAGTCCGAGGCACCCGCCACGGTGGAGAGCACGACTTCGGTGGTCCCGCCGCCGATACCCCACAGGGCGGCCTGGGCCCTGGTCCACTGGGCACCCGCGCCTGCGAAACCCTCGGCGCCCTGCAGTTGGGCGCACTCGGCCAGCACCCCGTCGACGGTCAGCGCTGCACTGGCCTTGAGGAGTGCCGCCGCCGTGGTGTCGTAGGAGCGGGCAACACGGTCGGCGAGACGGTCGACGAGTGCCCGCAGCTGGTGCGTACGGACCAGGCATGCGGCAAAGCGCTGCTGGACGCTTTCGAGCTGCCACAGCGTTCCGTCGCCGAACCGCCGCTCTTCCAGGCGCTGTTTGGTCTGCGCCAGCATGCGGGTGCACAGCGCGACCGCCCACAACGTGCCGGTCAGCCGCTCCACCGCGATGTGTGAGGCGAAGGAGGTCATCCCGCGCCCCACTCTTCCGACGAGATGTTCGCGCGACAGCCGAACGCGGTCCAGGCGGACATGGCCGGTGCCGGAGCCGTCGAACAGCGCGGTGTCGGCCGCCTCGACCGACACACCGGCACTCCCGGCGGGCACCAGGACCCAGGTGAAGTTGGTGAAGTGCCGGCCCTCGCGGTGGCGAGCCAGCACCAGGAAGTGATCTGCCTGGGTGGCGTTGGTGATCCACCGTTTGGTGCCGGTGACCGTGATGTTCTCGTCGTCGATGGTCACTGTGGTGCCCAGACCTGCGAGGTCCGTACCGGAGCCCTCGTCGGTCGCCGCGAGTGCGATGACGGACGTCCCCGCAAGTGCCTCGACCAGGGCGCGCCCGGCCGGCTGCCCGCCGAGGGCAAGCAGGGGTACGGCGGTGGCGATCTGTACGCACACCGAGAGCGTGGACCCGATACCGACGCGGGCGTCCACATCGGCCATGAGCCGGCCGAGCGCGGCCGGCTCAACTCCTGCCGCCGGGTTGCCGTCGCGGTAGACACCGGTCAGCCGGCCGGCCGCGCCGAGGGCGGCCCAGACCTGTCGGCCGTCTGCGTGCGCAGACAGGTGGTTCAGGGCGGGCCGGGGCCCGGTCGGCTCACGTGCCGCGAGCGTGAGCAGGGCGCCTTCAGGCAAGACGCACCTCCGCGTCGAGCAGGGCGAGTCGCCCGTCGGCCTGGTGCAGCCTGTCGTTGCTGTAGTTCAGGGGCGCCGACCGCAGATCGCGCAGGGCCAGCTCCAGCCTGGTCGCGGAGTCCTTGAGGTAGCCGTCGCGCAGGCCCACCGCCTGGATGAGGTCGTCGACGGCAGCGTGGCACTGCTCCGAGGCCGTGATTTTGAGGGCGTTGAGCAGCAGCTGGATGCGCGGGGCGGACAGCTCCGTGCCGCAGCGCAGCGCCTGCTCGGTGTGGCGCAGCAGAGCGTGCACCGTGTCGATCTTCTGGCGGGCTGCGGAGAGCCGGCCGAGCAGCAGCTCGGAGCCGAGGTCGAAGCGGCGTCGGCCGGCGGGGCTGCGCAGCATCGCGACGACCCGGGCGAGTGCTCCGGCCGCCGTGCCGAGCCATGCCGCGGACCAGGCCAGGTGGGCGAGTGGGCCGAAGACCTCGCCGGCGATCCGGGAGAACTGCCCGTGCTCGCCGACGACCTGGTGTGCCGGAACGCGGCCGGTCAGCTGGAGGGCGGCGCTGTGACTGGCCCGCATACCCATCGGCTGCCAGTCACCGCTCTGCTCGATGGTGAGCTGCTCGCGGTCTGCGTAGACGAGGGAGACCTGGTTCGGTGAGCTCGCGTCCGGGGCCCGGACGGTGATCAGAAAGCCGTCGGCATGAGCGCCGCCGGTCACGATCGGCGCGAACCGGTCGATGACCAGGTGGGAGTTGTCGGTGTGGGCCTGGGACTCGGCCGTGAGCAGATGGCCGCCCTTGCCCGCCTCGGTGGTGACGGATGCCAGGTAGAGGCGGCCCGCGGCGATCCGCGGGAGCAGCTCGTCCCGCAGCTGGGGTGCTGCGTGCCCGACCAGGGCGGCGACCTGCTGGCAGTGCATGCCGAGGATCATGGCGACGGACATGTCCGCGCGGCCCAGTTCGATGCACACGTCGAGGAGATCGGACACGGTCGCGCCGAGCCCGCCGTGGTCGATCGGCACGGTCAGGCCCAGCAGACCGGTCTCTCTCAGCGCGGCCAGGGCCTCGACGGGGAAGGTGGCCTCGCGGTCGTGGCGAGGTGCGTGCTCGGCGGCGACCCCCGCCACGTACCCGACCCGCTCGGTCAGGCTCTGCCCCTGGAAGGAGCCACCGAGAGTGCCATGGCCGGCAGCCTGCGCGGTGTTCACGCCGCCTCCGCCCGGCTGCCCGCGCTGCCGCCGGAAGCTGCCTCGATGGCTTTCCACAGGGTGCCGGCGGTTGCGAAGGTCGCGTCGTTCAGGTCCTCGTCGGCGAGTGCGATACCGAAGGTGTCCTCGATGGCGAAGAGCAGCTCGATCGACTGCATCGAGTCCAGGCCCAGTTCGCGCAGCACGGAGTCCTCGGTGAGCTCCTGTCCCCGGAGGTACTTGAGGAACGGTGTCAGCAGTTCGGTGAAACGGGCGTCCATAGCAATTGCTCCTGATAAGAGTCGAATGGTGTTCAGGGGGCGGCGGCCGCGGCGGCGAGCCTGCACAGGTCGTCGAGCTGGTGGAGGTTCTCCGGAACCAGGTCCTCGGGGTCGAATTCGACGGCGAGTCGCTCCTCGAGCGCTTCGACGATCTCGACGACCTGGAAAGAGTTGAAGCCGGCGATCGCTGCCAGGGAGGGCGCGGTCAGCACCTCGGCCGTATCGACGCCCAGCACCCCGGCGACGGTGGCGGTCACCGTCTCGCGCAGCTCGTCCTGGCCGGCGAAGACGTGTCGGTCGGCCCGTAGGGCTTCGGCCAGGTCAGGCAGGAGGCGCTCCGGTTCCGCGCGCCCGCGCTGCACCCGGCGCAGTGCGAGGAAGGCCTGCTCCGCGAGGCGTTCCAGCCTTTGGAGGTGGGCGGCGGTCTCCGCGCAGACAGGCTTGCCCTGCCGCGCGAGGAAGGCCGCGTGCAGCCGCCGGGAGCGGGCCAGCAGCCAGGTCTCCGTGGTGAGCTGCTCCAGGGCGGCGCTCCGGTCCGGGTGGGCCGCATAGGCGGCGACGTAGCCGTCGATGTCGCCGAAGTCGGTGCCGTGCCGGACGAGGGGAGCCCCTGCGTCCGCCGGGTCGAATCGCACCACCAGTGCGGACTTGGGCAGATCGTCCCAGTCCATGACCCACTGTCCGGGGGATGCGATTCCCCACGGGGTGTGGCTGTAGTACGCGTCGGTGACCAGCGCCTGCCGGCCGGCGGGCGCTACCAGATAGCTGTGCTCCATGTGTCGTTGCCGGTGGTACGGCAGCCACGGCATGTCGTACGTGTCGGCCATGACGTACAGCAGTCCGTGCCTGTCGGCGAGTTCCGCCAGCTCCGCCGCCGGCACCCCGCTCCAGCGGCCGTGCTCGACCAGTCCGAGGACTTCCGCGCCGGCCAGCTGGCTCTCCAGCTCGGGCTCGACGGTGGGCAGTCCGCCCGGGCCGGGCCGCGGCCTGAACCGCAGGGTCGCGCCGAGCGCCAGGTGGGTGTCCGGTCCGTGATGCCGGTCGGCGAGCACGGCCAGGTTGGACTGGACGCAGTCGAGCATGTCCGCGCGGACGGACGGGACGGCCTGGTTGCGCTCCTGCGCTTCGGTGACCGGGGTCATCGCCGGCCTCCCACGAGCAGCGGACCGGCGCCCTGCCCGACCGGCTTCAGGCCCGAGACTGCGCTCAGCAGCGCCTGCTCGCTCGGCGCCTCGTCGCCCAGCTCCTCATTGAGGAGCTGCTCGTATGCCGCCAGGTCGAGGTAGCCGTGGCCGCTGACGCACACCAGTACGCCGCGCTCGGACCGCATGCCGTCCGCGCCCGAGGTGGCGAGCTTGGCCGCCGCTGCCAGTGCGTGCCCGGATTCGGGAGCGGGCAGTACGGCCTCGTGCCGGGTCAGCAACCGGCCGGCGTCCAGGGCCTCTTGCTGGGTGACCGCGGTCGCGGCCAGGTCGCCCGTGTGCCGCATCGCGGAGATGATCTTCGCCGCTCCATGGAAGCGCAGACCCGCCGAGTGGGCGTCCGGGATCGGATAGTCGCTGCCGATGGTGTACATCGCTTCCAGCGGGCCGGAACCGGTCGCGTCGGTCTTGTCGTACGCGTAGACACCTCGGGTGAGCTTCGGCGCCGTCGACGACTCGGCGGCCACCAGCAGCGGGGCCTGCGTGCCGGTTGCCCTGGCCTCCGCGTGGAAGGGCAGTGCGATCCCGCCGAAGTTGGATCCCGCGCCCACCGCGCCCACAACCGTGTCGACCTGGGCGTCCAGCTCGGCGAGTTGTGCCTGGGACTCGATGCCGATCACCGACTGGTGGAGGATGCTGTACGTCTCTCCGCTGCCGATGCAGAAGGCCACCCCGTCATGGGTCGCCGCATACTCGACGGCCTCGCCGATCGCCAACGCGAGGCTATTGCCCACACCGTCGGCACGTTTGCCGGAAACGCTGGTCAGACCGCTCGGGCTGGAGTGGATCTCGGCACCGAGCATGCGCATCAGCACACCGCGGTACGGCTTGCGGCGCAGGCTGGACTCGACCATGAACACCCGGCAGCGCAGCCCGAACAGCGCGCAGGCGGCGGCCATGGCGGTGCCCCACTGGCCGGCTCCGGTACCGGTGACCAGCTCCTTCACGCCGGCCTTCTTGTAGTAGTAGGCCTGGGCGAGAGCGGTGTTGAGCTTGTGGCTGCCGGAGATGTTGCCGCCCTCGTACTTCATGTACACCGGCACCCGGGCGCCGATGGCGCGTTCGAATCCGGTGGCGCGCCACATCGGGGTGGGCCGGAACTGCCGGTAGGCGTCGAGGACTTCGGCCGGGATCTGCCAGTACTCGCGCTCGAGCACGCTCTGCCGTACCAGCTCCATCGGCAGGTTGACGCCGACTCCGGTGCCACCGGCGGACTCGGGCGTGAGGTCCGGCGGCATGGGTTCCGACAGATACGGCAGGGTGCTGCGCCAGCTGGTGGGAAGCTCGACGGTCATCGGGCGTTCTCCGCACCGGAGACGACGACATCGATGAGGTCGCCGACGGTCTGGAAGTTGCGGCCGACGAAGAGGTCGTCGGGGAGGGTGACTCCCAGCTCGTCCTCGATCCGCACGAGCATGCCGACGAATCCGAGGGAGTTCACCCGCAGCAGCTCCCCGACGAGCGGTTCGCTCTCGGCAATGGTGGCCGGGTCGATGGAGAGCCGGGACTCCGCGACGACAACGCGCCTGACGGTGTCGCCCACGGTGGCCCGGTCGGAGTGTTGCACTGTTGTCATGACTGCCTCTCGCAAGGAAGGTCGAATTGCGCCCGCGGCAGCGGGCAGCACGTGACAGTGGGAGTGATGGGTCGGGGACCGGGGCTGCGCCCGGTCCCGCGGCGGTTCAGCCGCGCAGTTCGCCGTTGGCCTCGACCACCCAGGTGCTGGTCACCAGGGCGCCCAGCGTCACCGGGCCGCGTACGTGCAGTCGTCCGGTGGCGATGGAGATTTCGGAGCCGAGGCCGAGCTTGGGACCGTCGTGCAGCCGCAGCGAGCCGTTGACCACGATCATGGCGGCGTCGACCTGCCGGGCGAACTGCTGGGCGACGGCAGGGTCCTCGGTGAGGACGCCTTCGGTGTGGCGGGAGCCGTAGGCGCGGATGTGGTCGGCGGCGGCTTCGAGGCCGGGGACGGGCCGCAGGCCGATCACTGGGTCGAGGAACTCCCGCCCCAGGTCGTGCGGTTCGAGGGTCTCGGTGCGCCAGGGGCTGTCGTCGCGTGCCGCGGGCTGCTTCACGGAGGCATCCAGGCGCACCGTCAACTGCGCGTCCTGCCGCTCGCACTCGGCCAGGACGGTCGCCAGGTAGTCCGCGGCGATCTCCTGGTCGACCAGGACCATTTCCACCGAGGTGCATCCGGCGGGCTCGGGGACCTTGCTGTTCAGGGTGACGCGGGCGGCCAGCGCCAGGTCGGCGGTGCGGTGCACGTACAGGTGGTTGACGCCGCCGCCGCTGGCGATGAGCGGGATGGAGCTCGCCGTGCGGCAGTATTCGATCAATGAGGGGCTGCCGCGCGGAATGAGAACGTCGACCTGGTCGGGGCGGGCAAGGATCCCCTTCATGAGCGACCGGTCGGGGTCGTCGAGGACGGTCACGAGCCCGGTGGGCAGGCCGGCCGCGGCCAGCGCGGATTTGACGACCTCGGCGAGGGCTGCGTCCGTGGCTGCGCTTTCCTTGCCGCCGCGCAGCAGCACCGCGTTGCCGACGGCGACCGGGAGCAGCGCACCGTCGACGGTCACGGTGGGCCGGGCCTCGTAGATCATGAGAGCCACACCGAGCGGCTTGGGGACGCGCCGCAGGGTGCCCCAGTCGCCGGCCGGGATTTCCGGTGTTCCGGCGAGGACCGCGGTCAGTTCCCGTTCGACGGCGCCGGTCAGCTCGACCATGCCCTCGAGGTGCTCGTCGGTCAGCCGAAGACGGGCTACGAGGGTGGGCGGGAGGCCCCGCATCTGCGCGCGGGCGATGTCGGCCTGGTTTGCGCTCTGGATCTCGTGCCACCGCTCTGTGAGGTGGCCGGCCAGTTCCCGGCAGTAGCGGGTGTACGCCAGGTCTCCGAGGGGCGGTGCGGCGTCGAACGCGGCACGGGCGAGGTTGAGGATCTGCTCGGGCATGTCGGCGCTCACCACATGAACTGCCCACCGTCAATGATCAGTTTCTGACCATTGAGGTAGGAAGCGGCCGGGCCGACGATGAACTCGAGTGCGTCGGCGATGTCTTCTGTGGTTCCCATGCGGTGGGTGGGTATCTCGTCCAGGGTCTGGGCCATCCGCTCGGGGTCGTCCAGCCGCCAGCGGGTCCGTAGCTCCTCGGTGTCGATCATTCCCGGAATGAGGCAGTTGACCCGGATGGCCGGGGCGAGCTCCAGGGCGAGGCACTTGGTGAGCTGCAGCAGGCCCGCCTTGCTGGCGCAGTAGTTGGCGCCGTCGACGCGAGGCCGGATGCCGGTGGTGGCGCCGATGTTGACCACCGATCCGCCACCCGCGGCGAGCATGGCCGGGGCGAGGGCGCGGGTGAGCCAGAACGGCCCGGACAGATTGGTGTCCAGGACGCGTCGCCAGTCGTCGTCGGTCAGTTCCAGGAACGGGCGGTCGATGTTGAGGCCGGCATTGTTCACCAGCACCGTGGGAGTACCGTGCTCGGCCAGTACGCGGGCGGCGGCGTCGGCGACCTGCTGGGCGTCCGAGAGGTCGACCCGCAGAGCGGTCAGCTGTCCGCCATTGTTCGCCTCGGCCTTCTCGGCCGCTTCCCGGTCGGATCCGTAGAAGGCGACGACGCGGTGACCCATGCGGATCAGGCGGCGACTCAGGGCCAGTCCGATTCCCCTGGTTCCGCCGGTGACAACGGCAAGTGGTTCCGGCATCCGGACTCCTTGTTCTGGCGTGGGTGAATTCGCCGTCACAACGGGCACGGAGATCGCGCCGACGGCAATCGCTATTCGGTGAAATGAATCAGCGATGCCATGTTATTTGGAGTGCCTGAGGCACGGTCAAGAAAATCAGGGAGTCAGGCCATAGCCAGGGCTTATGAGGGTATCGCCGACCCCATCCGGAATCCCTCGGGAAGGCATCGCGATCCACATTGCCTATGACCCCATCAAGATTCCGGTGGTTGCCATTGGTCGCGGTCGATGCATCTGCGCGAACATGCGCTGACGCTTCGCCGGTCCCCAAGTGCGGGCGGGTCAGTCGACGGGGTCCCGGCGGCGGGCGGCGTAGCGCCGGGACTTGGTGCGGTTGCCGCACACCCGCATCGAGCACCAGCGCCGGCTGTTGTTCTTCGACGAGTCCCAGAACACCCAGCCGCAGGTGTGCTCGGCGCACCGCTTGAGCCGCTGGATCTGGCCGGTCAGGACGACCTCCGTCCAACCGATGGCCAGGTACGCGAGGGCCGCCTGTGCCGGGGCCTGGCCGGGGGCCGGCACCAGCGGCTGCGGCCGGTCACCCCACGTGGACCGGTTGAGCGTGACCAGGACGGGAACCTCGGCCAGCGCCGCATCGGCCAGGGCGAGCCGGTGCGGTGACACAGGGTCAGCCACGTCAAGGGCCTCACGGATTCCGGCACGCAGATCGTGGAACGCCCGATGCTCCTCAGTGGTCAGCCGCAGCGATTCGTCGGCCAGCCGGCGACCGGCCAGCCAGCGCGCGAGCTCACCGGGGGTCGCCACATCGTCGTCGCCGCTCTCCAGATCAATGGTGTTGGTGAACGCCTCGACCAACTCGGCGGCGGGAGAGGGCTTGAGCACGGCAGGCCGCCTTCCGGATCGAAGATCGTGTTCCACCTATCAAGGCCATTGATAGGTCATGTCTGAATCCTGCTGTACCGCCAGGTTACCAGTGCCATACTCACCACCAAAGAGCTTTAGGAGGTTACTCATGGACGGTGTGCTGGACGAGCAGGTCACGTCCCAGGAACCGGGTCGGCAGACGGAACAGCCGGGGCCGGCCGACCACAGCACCCGCAACACCGCGGTTCTGGTGGGCTTCACCGCGATCACCAACCTGGCCGACGGAGTCACCAAGGTGGTGCTGCCGCTGATGGCGACCCAACTGACCCACTCCCCCGCCCAGGTGGCGGGCGTCGGCCTCACCCTCACGCTTCCGTGGCTGCTCGTCGCCCTGCATGTCGGCGTCCTCGTGGACCGCTTCGACCGCCGGCTGCTGCTGTGGCTGGCCGACGGCGCACGCATGCTCGTCATCGCGGCCTTGCTCAGCCTGGCCCTGCAGGACTCCGTGACCATCCCCGCGCTCTACATCGCAGGCCTTGTCCTGGGCGTCGCCGAGGTCGTCGCCCTGACGTGCGCCGCCACCCTCGTCCCGTCCGCCGTCGCCCCGGCCGGCCAGGAGCGCGCCAACGCCTGGGTGGCGGGCGCCGAAACGGCCTGCAACGAGTTCTGCGGCCCCTTCGTCGGTGGGCTCCTGGTCGCCGCGGGCGCCAGTGTGGCGCTGGGCTGGACCGGCGTCGGCTACCTGATCGGCACCCTGATCCTGGTCTTCCTGGCCGGCCGATTCAAGCCGGGGACCGACGGCACCCGGCCGACCGGCTCCGTCAACGAGCGCATCGCCGAGGGCGTCCGCTTCCTGTGGCAGCAGCGCCTGCTGCGCCTGATGGCGCTCGCCCTGACCGTGCTCTCCGCCTGCTGGGGCGCCTGGCTCGCCCTCATGCCGCTGGTCGCCACCTCGCTGATGCATCTCGACTCGCGCGAGTACGGCATCCTGCTCAGCGCACTCGGCGCGGGGGGTCTGATCGGCGCGCTCACCGTCACCACCGTCAACCGGCTGCTGGGCAGGCGCTGGTCGATGTTCGCCGATCTGATCGGCACGGCTGCCATGGTCGCCGCCCCCGTACTGTCCACCAGTCTCTGGGTCGTCGCCACCGGCGCCTTCCTGGGCGGCATGGGCGGCATCCTGTGGACCGTCAACTCCCGCACCATCAGCCAGCGGCTCGTCCCCAGCGGGATGCTCGGCCGCTACAACGCCGCCGCGCGGCTTTTCAGCTGGGGCGCAATGCCTCTCGGTGCCGGCCTGGTCGGCCTGCTCGCCGAATGGTTCGGGATGCGCACAGCCTTCGCGGTCTTCACCGTCGCCACTCTTCTCATCTTCGTCCCCTTCCTGCGGACCATGACCCCGCGGGCGCTGGCAGAGATCGACGCCACGGCCCCGAAGAACTGACCCGCAGCGAACGCATCCCCTTTCACCCGCAGCCTTGCGCAGCAACTATGCAGGCATTGAAAGCGCCTATCGGCCGGCCGTCGAACTCCCTGTTCCGGCCGGCCGCCGCCTTCTAGGATCAAGGAAATTGCTTGGCTCAATTTCCTTGAAACCGGAGGAAGCCGCATGTCCTTGACAGTCCCTGCCATCCCGGAAAAAGAGCGGTTCCGGGCCTACGGTCCACGCCATGTCGACGAAATATCGGACAGGTTTGGAATCCCCAAACACATAGCCCGGTCCATACAAGTCCTGTCGGCCGTCCTGCCCTTCCGCGTCAACGAGTACGTCCTGTCGAATCTCGTCGACTGGGACAACATTCCGCATGACCCCATATTCCAGATGGTCTTCCCGCAGAGCGGAATGCTGAAGGCGGAGGACGAGCGGCGTCTGGCTGCCCTCGTGGGCGACCCCAGCGCCAAGCAGGCCCTCCGACTCGCCGTCCAGCAGATCCGAGGCCGGCTCAACCCGCATCCCTCGGGCCAGAAGCAGCTGAACGTCCCCACCATCGACGGCGACGAGGTACCCGGCCTGCAGCACAAGTACCGGGAAACCGTCCTGTACTTCCCTGGCCAGGGCCAGACCTGCCACTCCTATTGCACCTACTGCTTCCGCTGGGCCCAGTTCGTCGGCGACGCCGACCTGCGTTTCGCCGTCCCGGAGCCCAGCCGTCTCGTCGACTACCTCGGCCGGCACCCCGAGGTCGACGATGTCCTCGTCACCGGCGGCGACCCGATGATCATGTCCACAGACCGGCTGCGCAGTCACCTGGAACCGATCCTCGACGTCCCCACCGTCAGCACCATCCGCATCGGCACCAAGTCGGTCGCCTACTGGCCCCAGCGCTTCGTCACCGACAACGATGCCGACGACGTCCTGCGTCTCTTCGAAAAGGTCGTCGCATCCGGCCGCAACCTCGCCGTGATGATGCACTTCACCCACCCGCGCGAGATGGAAACCGACATCGCCCGCCGCGCCCTCTCACGCATCCGCTCCACCGGCGCGCTCGCCTACTGCCAGGCTCCCCTGGTCGCTCATGTGAACGACGACCCGCAGGCCTGGAGCAGCCTCTGGCGCGCCGAACTGGCCGCGGGAGCCGTCCCGTACTACATGTTCGTCGAGCGCGACACCGGCCCGTACGACTACTTCAGGGTGCCCCTCGCCCGTGCACACGAGATCTTCCACACCGCCTACCGCACCCTGCCCGGCCTGGCCCGCACCGTCCGCGGCCCCGTCATGTCCGCAACCCCCGGCAAGGTCATCGTCGACGGCGTGACGGAAACCGCCGAGGGACGCTTCTTCCAGCTGCGCATGCTCCAGGCCCGCAATCCCCAGCTCGTCGGCCGGCCCTTCCGCGCGCACTACTCCGAAACCGCCGCGTGGCTGGACGAACTGCGACTGGCAGACGATGTCCCCGCCGACATCGCCACCGCCGTCCAGGGCGCACTTCCCTCCCTCACCGAGCAGTTGGAGGCTGAAGCCTGGCTCGACGAGGAGCTCGCCCATGCCTGACGCTCCCCTCTGGAAAACGTCGCCCAACCTGGCACTCAACCAACTGGTCGCCGAACGCCGGGCGGCCGGAGACCACGTCGTACACCTCGGCTTCGGCGAATCACGGCTGCCCGCCTTCGGTCCGCTGACCGAACAGCTGGCACGGGGCGCCCGACGCAACGCGTATGGGCCCGTGGCCGGCGGGCTCGAGGTCCGGCAGGCCGTCGCGGGCTACTTCAGCCGTCGCAAGCTGCCCACCCACGCCGACCAGATCGTCGTCGGCCCGGGCAGTAAACCGCTGCTCATGGCACTCCAGCACGTCCTGCCCGGCGATGTGATCCTGCCCCGGCCCGCCTGGAACTCCTACGCCCCGCAGGCCCGCCTGGCCGGCAAGAAGGCGTACCCGGTGCAGATCCCCGCGGAGTGCGGAGGCATCCCCGACCCGAGCGCCCTGCGCGATGCCGTCATTGCCGCGCGAGCCACCGGCGGCGACCCGCGCACCGTCATCCTGACGCTGCCGGACAATCCCACCGGCACCCTGGCACCACCCGTGCTCGTACGCGAGATCTGCGCCATCGCCGAGGAGCTGGACCTCGTCATCGTCTCCGACGAGATCTACCGCGACATCGTGCACGACCCCACCACCCCCTTCCTCAGCCCCGCCGAAGTCGCCCCCAACCGCACCATCGTCACCAACGGGCTGTCCAAGACCCTCGCGCTCGGCGGCTGGCGCATCGGAGTCTGCCGCTTCCCTGAGGGCCCCTGGGGCCAGGGCGTCCGGGACGGCGTCATCTCCGTCGCCAGCGAGGTCTGGTCGACCCTCGCCGGCCCCATGCAGGAAGTAGCCGCCTACGCCTTCGCGGAACCACCCGAGATCCGTCGACGGCTCGGCGCCAGTGCCCGCCTGCACGGCGCCCTCGCCCGCGCCGTTCACCGCATCATGGTCAACGCGGGCGCCATCTGCCGCCCGCCCACCGGGGGCTTCTACGTCTATCCCGACTTCGAACCGCTGCGCGAGCACCTGGCCCTGCGCGGCATCACCGATTCGGACAGCCTCCAGCGCCACCTCTTCGACGCGTACGGCGTGATGGTCCTGGCCGGGCACCACCTCGGGGACGACGAGAGCGCCCTGCGCTTCAAGGCCGCCACCAGCATGCTCTACGGCGACACTGCCGAGCAGCAGGAGGAGGCTCTGGCATCCGACGATCCGCTGAGTCTGCCGCATGTGGCCACTGTCCTGGCACACATCGAAGAGAGCTTCACCAAGCTGTGCGGCTAGCCGCACAAGGGAGCACGGAAGACCTGGGACACCATATGAGTGCGCAGACACTGCACCCCGCGGGCATCCTCGACCGCCGCAGGCCGACCGGCCTCAGCCTGCACCCCTTCCGCGGCATTCGCCGTTCCCAGCACGCCCTGGCTCGCGACCAGGAACCCGCCTTCTACATCCTGGAGCAGCGCCGCGGCGCGGCGCTGCTCCAGCGCGGGGTGATCGGCACGCTCGACCTGACGACGTCGCAGCGGGCGATCCTGCCGCACGAACATGTCATCGCCGACAAAGTGGCCCTGCAACGCCGGATCATTCGCCTCGCCGGTGGCAACCCCGAGCCGCTCCTGCTGGCCTGCCAGGGCGCGGACGACGCCCACGAGGTCATGGCACGGATCACCACAGGACGCCCCGACACGACCGTCGAGGCAGCCGACGGAACCCGGCACAGCCTCTGGCGCTGCGCCGACGTCGGCCACCAGCGAGTCATCGCGGCGGACTTCGGCGTCCGCAGCGCCCTCATCGCCGACGGCCATCACCGGTACGCAGCGGCGCTGAAACACCGCCGCCGCTTCGCCGGCCGCTCCGGACCGTGGGACCGCATCCTGGCCCTGGTCGTCGACACCCGGCGCCACCCACTGCACCTGGGGGCCATCCACCGCCACCTGCCGGACCTGGCATCCCATGAGGCGGCCGCCCGCGCCGCTGCCGTGGCCACCGTTGAGGAGGTCTGTCCCCGAACGCACCTGCAACCGCGCCCCGGTGAACTGATCCTCCTCGGCGAAGGCCGCGGCTGGTCCGTCACGGCGCCCCGTACGGGGGAGGTGCGGGCTGCCCTGGCCGGACATCCCAAGGTCTGGCATTCTCTCGACGCCGCAGTCCTCCACCACCTGTTCATCGATCGCGTGTGGCGCAATCCGTCCGGTGCTCACCAGGTCAGCTACGTGCCCGACCTCACGCACGCCCCCACCACCGGTACCCTCGCGCTCCTTGCCCCACCGAGGGAGGACGACGTGCGCCGCTTGGCCGAACGCGGCACTCGCATGCCGCAGAAGTCGACCTCCTTCGGCCCGAAACCTCTTCCCTGGCTGATCACTTACCACCACGGTTTTCAGACCCGGGCGTCAGTCGAGGAGCAGGGGATTGGGCAGGGTGGCCGCGGGGTGCATGCGCAGGAGGGTGTGAAGGACTCCTGCGAGGCCGGACATGAGGCTGGGGGAGAACGCTTCGCGGGCCAGGCCGCCGACCGGGCCACGTTGTTCGAGGCCGGTGAGGATTTCGGCGTCGAGGTCAGAGGGGTCGCCGAAGTTCAGGGACGTGAGGAACTCCCAGAGGCCGAGATCGCCGTGGCACAGGGTGTGGCTCCAGCCGAAGCCCTCGGCGGCACAGGCGCGTGCTGCGCGGTTGGCCATGTCGAGGTGGGCGGGATCGCCCGCGCGCCGGTGGAGATCGAGCATGCCGATGCCGACTCCCGCGCTGCCGTGGCACCAGCTGGTGAAGAAGTCCTCCTCCGCGCCGATGCGGACATCGCGCCAGTTGCCGTGCTCGGGCTGGTAGAGGGACTCCTGGTAGGCGAAGGCCCGCTCGGCGAGGTGGGCCCAGCCGCTCCGTTCGGCCGCGGAACCCGCGTCGCTGAGGGCGAGCCGGGTCAGCGCCCAGCCGATCCCGGTGGCGCCGTGGGCGAAGCCGCCGATGCCCTCGGGGTTGAGCCGGGTCGTCCAGCGGGCGCCGCTCGCGTCGACCGTGGCCAGCGCGGTCAGCCGACGGCCGATGTGCGTGGCGGCGCCGAGCCAGCGGTCCTGACCGGTCGCCGCGGCCAGGTTGAGGAGAGGGACCACTCCGCCGGCCGCCCCGTTGAGGAGGTCCACCTCGACGTCGTCCTCGACCAGTCGGCCCTCCGCGAGCAGCAGGGCCCTTTCGGCGGCCCGCTCCAGCAGCCAGTCCTCACCGAGCACCCGGTGCAGCGCCATCCACGTCCACACCTGCGACGCGGCACCGCTGAACGCCCCGGGTGACGGCGTCGGCGTCCGGTCCTCGGTGCCGACCAGCACCCGCAGCGCCCCCTCGAACGTCTCGGCGACACCCGGCACCTCGTCCGCCCGCCCGGCCCGCACCTCTCTCACGTACTCCGCGAGCGTCAGCGCCACCCCGCCCTGCCCGGTGTAGAGGTCGGCGGGCAGCACCCTGATGGACCACCCAGCGGGGGTGAAGACAGGGCTGATCCAGGTGACCGTACCGTCCTCGCCGCGCACCGCCCCGTCACACAGCCGCCGTACCATCTGCGCGGCCAGGT
This sequence comes from Streptomyces sp. NPDC019890, assembly GCF_044903445.1. Classification (NCBI taxonomy): domain Bacteria; kingdom Bacillati; phylum Actinomycetota; class Actinomycetes; order Kitasatosporales; family Streptomycetaceae; genus Streptomyces; species Streptomyces sp. NPDC019890. Next base: position 97,736 of record NZ_JBJDQK010000013.1, read on the forward strand.
CGCGGCGGCGCCGCTCCCGGTCACGGGCGTGCGGGTCGCGGGCGGCGGCCTGCACCCGCTCGGGCAGCGAACGCTCATTGAGGTACGCGCCCACCAGCGCGTCCTGGATCACCGACTCCTCCAGCGCCAGGTCGGTGGTGCGCCAGTCCTCGACGGTGGTCCGTACGGCGGCCGCGTCCACGGTGAAGCTGAACATCGGTACGTCGCCGGCCAGTAGGTCCGCGATCTCGCCGTCGATGGCCGCGCGGTCGGTCGGCGCGCCGGGCAGCACCTCGGCGTTGCGCCGCAGGATGTCCCGGGCCCGCTCGAGTGCCGCCGCCTCGTCGTGCAACGACGCCGGGTGCCACAGCATCCGGCCGATGTCGACGTACGCCTGCGTCGGCCGCAGGATCCGCCGCGCCTGGGCGCCTTCGAAGCGGCGCAGCAGCCGGTACGGGTCGACCCCGGGCCGGCGCAGGTGCGCGGTCATCTCGAGGAAGCCGGCCAGGATCCGGTCCCAGTACGTGCTCAGCACCGGGGTGGGGCTGGGGTGGTTGCCCGCGGTGGGCATCGCCACCAGGTCCACCTGGAAGCGGGCCGCCGCGCTGCCGCCGTCCGCGATCACCGGGTTCGGGATCAGCGGCTGCTGGCCGGGCAGCGCCCCGACCCCGGAGATGTCCACCCCGCCGAGCGCGAAGCCGGTGCCGCGTACGGGCAACAGTCCGGTACGCAGCACCGTACGGCGGATGGCCGCCGCCGCCACGTCCACCGCGTCGCCCCGGCCGCTGGGCGGGAAGGGCGCGGGGGCGTCGAAGAGCGTCTCGGCGTCCACGATCACCGGCACCGGGCCCGCGGCGATCATGTTCTCGGCGTGCATGTCGGTGCCGCCGGTGAAGCGGAGGACGGCCAGCCAGTGTCCGACGTTGCGGTAGAACGCGGCGAGTTCGGTGTCGTCCGCGCAGTAGCGGTGGCGGACGAACTCGGCCCAGCCGTAGCCCTCGCGCGCCAGCGTCCGCGGCACCCGGATGCGCTCATCCGGCGCCGGGGCACCGGGGAGGTCCGCGTAGAGCTCGTCCAGCAGCGCGCCCAGAGCCACGTCGGCCTCGGACGGCCGGGGCTTGTACATGACGCTCCCGCCGGCGAAGTCGACCCGGCTGACCGTCAGGCCGCCCCGGTGGGTGTCGCCCGCACCGAACGCGACGGCTCGCATCTGCCCCGCGGGTCCCCCCAGCAGCGGCCGCAGCAGTTCGCGGTCCGCGGCGAGCCGCTGCGCGAAACCGGCCGTCGCCGCCACCGAGAGCCGCGCCACCGACGCGATCCGCGGGCCGGCGCTCGGATATCGGCCGGCCAGCCGGTCGAGATAGCCCTCCTCACCGGCCTGCTCGATGAACGCCGTCCATGTCCTCGTGTCGGATCCGGCCGCTGCGCCCTGGGCGGCCCGCCCGCCGCCTGCTGCCATGCGCAGCGCGTGCAGTTCAATCAGGAACAGGCGGGACAGCTTCGCGTGCAAGGACTTGAGCAGGGCAGTGTGGCCGGCCTCCAGCACCGCCTCGCGTTCCTCCCGGCCCAGGGCGTCCACGGCGGCCAGCCGCCGGGCCAGCTCTTCCCGCCACGGGCGGGCGATGGTTCGTACGGGTTGGGCGAACCATTCCGCCTCGTCCCTCTTTTCCGGCGCCGATCCGCTCACCGTCCACCCTCCCCATTCCGCCGCACGTTCGCGCCCCTCCGGGGCGCCCAAAGTGGCGCGGGGAACTGCGCGTTCCCGGGTGCGGACGCATCGTGGCCCGGCACGCAGTTCCCCACGCTCCTACCTAATGGCGCCGCAGGCGATCAGCAGCACCAGCTGCCGTGCGACCCGCTCGGGCTGGAACAGAAGCCGTAGAGGGAGTCGCTCGGGTCGGTGAGTGCAGCCTCGGCGGCGGCGCCGCCGACGTAGAGGGGCCCGGCGGGGTTGGTCTGGCCGTACGCGCTCTCGGCGCCCGACAGCCAGGCGTCGAGCACGGCGGTGGTGGAAACACTGGTCTGGGGCATCAGCAGCCTCCGGACGTGGGGATTGGGACGGATTGCCCAGCCCTGAGTATCGCCGGATTCGAACACCCGTCAGACGACCAATCCGGCCAAAATCGTTTGGTGTTGGTGCGGCGTACCGCTGTCTGTGGGGCGGACGGGACGGCGGACTGCGAGCGGTGACCCGAGTGGGTGGATCTTCAGCGCGGCCCGCACGATCCGGTCGCGGATCGGTCGGTCCCGCGCGAAGCGTCCGTTCCTGGCTCGTCCGCCGGCACGTGCCGGGCAAGGGCAGCGTCCCGGAGGGCCTCGCCGACGATCGGGGAGTGCGCGAACGCCTCCGAGACCTTCATCAGCCAGGCAATCTCGTCGGCCAGAGTTACCCTGACCGGCCCCTCGACCATCCCGTCAGTGCCCGGTTGACGTCCGTTCTCCCGCGCCCGCAGGGCGGAGGCGAGCTGCGCGGCCTGCACGACCGCCTGGAGATCGTCTCCCCGCAGTCCGGCTGCAAGTCCCCGCTTCACCGCCGCGCCGGTCACGCCAGGTACTACCCGGTCCCGCAACGCCAGTTGCCCGTCCCTGATCTCGATCACCCGTCGGTACAGCCGGAAATCCAGACCCGGCGCGCCGAACACCTTGGCCAGCCAGGAGATGTGGGAACGGAGCGCGATCGCCGGCATCGCCTGGTACAGCGCGAGCCACAGCGGGCGGAGCCTGCGGTACCGCCGGTGCTTTCTCAGGCACTCCGTGACGCCGTACGCCTGTGGGCCCCACCCCGGCAGGGTCCAGCCCAGGAGCTTCAGCAGCGACCCGATGTCGCCGCAGGTCCACGCCAGTTGGCCCCAGCCGGGCGGGGGCAGGTGCGCACACCGCGCGATGGCGTCGGCGGCTCCCACCGCGCTGTAGGACAAGGTGAGCACCGCGCCGACTGCCGTGGTGAGCAGGCCACAGCGCAGCCACAGGTGGGAGACCCTGGCGTACTGCCAGCAAAGGAAGCAGACCTCGGTTTCGACGATGCCGTAGACCGTGTTGTAGAGCAGGGAGTACGCCGCGGAGTACCCACGCTCGGAGGCCGGAACGAGCAAGCCGGCCGAGGGGCTCCTGCTGAGCACGGTGAGCAGGAACAGGACGAACATGCCCACCACCGCCGCGCCGGTGAGCAGCAGGCGTCTGGCCGCCCGGCGGCGGGCCCGTTCCGGCGGTTCCATCCAGTAGGCCAGCAGCACCTGCTGGCCGGCCGCGAGGGACATCACGGATGCCTGGAGGGCCAGCGAGGCGGCCCCGGGCAGACCGGACAGCCGGTCGACGGCCGCCCAGACAACCGGCAGCGACACAGTGAAGCTGACCGCGGAAAAGCCGAGCACGCAGCACAGCGCGATCAGCGCGGTGTCCGCCCGGGCCCGGCGCAACCCGCTCAGCTTGTACAGCAGGGCCAGCCAGGCGGTGACCGCGCACAGGGGATGCAGGAGGGTCATCGGTCCGGGTCGGCAGGCTGGTGGCGCAGCGACCGGTCGAGTCTGTCCACGACCCCCGCCGCGTCGGACGGCACGCGCCGGACGGGTTCGCTGGGCCGGCGGCTGACGCGTTGGAGGATGAGGGACGCGAAGATCTCTGCTTCCTGCTCCTCGGCCTGCGCGTAGTGCTTCCGGTGCAGTACGCGTCCGATCATCTGCGGATCGAGAGCGGACAGCATGCCGTGTAACGCGTTCGCGTTCTGCGCGGCCGGCTTGCCGTGATCGCACAGCAGATGTCCCAGCTCATGAGCGATGATGTGCTCTTGGTGGAACGGGCTGGTGCGCTCCTCGAAGAAGATGTAGTCCGTCGCCGAAGTGGAGATCCACAGGCCGCAGGGCCCGTCCGCCGGCAAGGAGACCGCCTCCAGGTGTATCGGCCGTCCTCTGTCTTCCGCCACTCGCTCGCAGAGGACCCGGACGTCGAACGGATTCGGGATGTCGAGGTCGCGGAGCAGTGCCTCGCAACGCCGGTACATCCTTCTGAGCTTCACCCACTCCCCCTCATGACGTCACGGCCGCCATGAGGGGTGTCGGCTCACGGCGCTCACCGCTACACGCTATCCAAGATCCGTTTCGTCGTTCGACAGCCCCTCCAGTTCACGGACCCGCTCGATGACCTCCTTGATCGACGCGAGACTCTTGGGAGAGACCCCCGCCGCCCGCAGGGCGACCATCTGCACCCCGGTGTCCCTGAGCGCAACGAGCAGCCCCAGCTCAGCGTTGACATCCGCCGTCACCTCGTCGTCGAAGAAGTAGGCGGGAGGTACGCCGAAGAACTTGGCCAGCGCCGTGAGGTGCCGCAGCGTCGGATTGTCCCGCTGCCCCTTGCGCAGCAGCCAGATGTAGCTACCTGAGATCGACACGCCGGTCTCGGTGATCGCCTTGGCCACTTCTTCGACGCTGAAGGGGCCACGCCCCGCAGGCACCACCGTCCGGAACAGGTGGTTCAGCTTGTCAGCGAGCGATTGCCGACCTGCCGCCGCACTTCCGTCGTCCACTGCGATACCTCTCCCGGGCAGTCCCGTGCCCGCGTTCGCACTCGCGGTCCCACTCGCTCCCTCAAGCTCCCACACTCGTGTGGAGCCGTCAACGGCCCCATCTTCTATGTCCGTTGACATCGCCACTCCTTTCGACCTAGCGTCCCAGTGAGCACATCAACTCATGTTCAGAAGGCCAGGAGTTCACATACTTCACAAGTTGACAGACCGTCACCGCCGGAACGCCGGGAGGGGCACCGCGATCGCGGTGACGAACGGTGTCCGTCGGCGACGGCGTATCCGACCGTCGTACCGAACCCCCTGGAGACACCTTGCGACGCGATCTGGACATCCGCCTGCTCCGTACTCTCGTCACGATCGTGGACACCGGCGGCTTCCGCCGGGCGGCGGAAAACCTCCACATGTCACAGCCGGCCGTCAGCCAGCATGTGCGTCGGCTTGAAGGGTTGATCGGCGGCTCGGTCTTCCATCAGACCGGCCGCAGCCTGCGACTGAGCCGCAGCGGGGAGGAGTTACTGCAGTACGCACGACGGCTGGTACGTCTCAACGACGAACTGGTCGGTCAGTTGTCGCCCGCGCGCACCGGACGGCGCCTGGTCATCGGCGTGTGCGACACCCTGGCCGGCATCCTGCCCGTGCTTCTCTCGGAGTTGTCGGAACGACATCCGCAGTCGATGCTCACCGTCCGCACCGGTGAGAGCGGCCGGCTGGCCGAGCAGGTCGCGAGCGGCGCGGCCGACATGGCAATGCTGCTGCAGCCACCCCGTACGGCACAGGACCGCTCGATCGGGCATCTGGAGTGCGCCTGGTTCGGAGAGCAGGCCGCACTGGCCGCCGATTCGCTCCCGGTCGCCGTCGTCGCCGAGCCGTGTCCGCTGCGCCGGCTGACCGAAGAAGCCCTCGAAGCGGGATGCGTGCCCCGGCGGACCACGTACGAGGGAGTCGGGCTGGAAGGGGTGGTCGCGGCGAACAGATCCGGGCTCGGAGTCAGCCTCCTCTTCGCAGGTGCCGAGGCGCTGTGGGGCCTGTCGCCCATACGACCCGGAACCCTTCCCGAGCCGGCCCGGCCGCTGCCGGTGACGCTCGCGGTGGCGCCGGGCGTCCACGCAAGGATTGCGGACTCCTTCGTCGCCTCCGCCCGACACGCGCTTCGTGACCATCCGGTGAGGCCCGACCCGCTCGATGCGTCGGACCGGCACCCGACGGAACTCACCGCCTGCCGCGGGCGCTGACGGCCGGGCGGCTACCCGGCCGTCTGTGCTTCACCCGGCTCGGCGGACGGCAGTGCGAGGGTGTTGTCACGGGCCATACTCCGGAAGACCGAGTCGAAGAGGCCGGGGAACCGGGCTTCGAGATCGTCCAGCCGCAGGGAGATGAACCTCCAGGTGCCGTCCACCCGGGTGTGGGTGAGCCCGGACTCGCGGAGCACCTTGAAGTGGTGGGAGAGCGTGGACTTAGCCAGCTGGGAGTTGAGCTTGCTGCAATTGCGCTCCTGACCATTGGCCAGGTCCCAGACGATCCGCAGTCGCGCGGGATCGCTGAGCGCGTGGAAGACGGCGGGGAGTTGGATGTCCTCGCGGGCGGGATGGCTGAGTGAGCGCACCGAAGCTCCGTGGTTCGCTTGTTTGAAATCCTTGAAACCATGACTACCGTACAGCCCGGTCACGGCCCCCGGGAGGGCCGACGGGTACGGGGGCGCCACCGGTCTGCGCGCCGTGCCGCACCGGCCGGCCGTTCTGTGACCGCCGCCTGCGCCCGGCGGAGTGCACCATCCAGCCTTCCTCGTTCAGCCGGTGAACGAGATCCCGGGCCCGGACGGGAGCCACCATGAAACGGGCCAGTCCGCCCGGTCGGCCGACGGGGTATTCGGTCGTCACCCGCCCCACGGGTCCGGCCAGCTCACCGACCCTGGCGAGGAGCTCGGCCAGGGCCCCCGGTTCGTCGCCGAAGGCCACCGAAACGGGCACGGAACCGGCCTGGGCGCGGGCGTCCGTTCCCGGTACCCGGGCCTGTCCGGTCACCCCGCGGGACAGCAGGTCGGTCAGCCGCGCCATGTCGGCCGCCTTCGCGTCGCCGCGGGCGGCGGATGACAGCCCGCGCAGAGCCCCGATGGTCTGCGACAGGTCCGCCGCCAGCGCGTCGAGTACGTCGGCCACCTCGGCCGAGTTCTCCGCGAGGATGTCTGACCACAGGCCGGGGTCCGAGGCCGCGATCCGCGTCACGTCCCGCAGTTCCGGACCCGCGAGGCGGGCGGCCACGTCCGGGGCGTGCGCCAGACGTGCCGCCATCAGCGCGGCCACCACATGCGGAACGTGGGAGACCAGGGCGACGAGCCGGTCGTGGAGCGGGCTGTCCATGACCATCGGCACCGCCCCGCACGCGGCGACCAGTGACAGCGCCCGGTTGAGTGTCTCGGGACCGGTGTCCGGTGTGGGCGTGAGCACCCATGTCCGGTCCTGGAAGAGGCCGGCATGGGCGCCGAGCGGGCCGGACCGCTCCCGGCCCGCCAGTGGATGACCTCCGATGAAGGCAGAGGTGTCCACCCCGCCGACAGCGAAGGCGCGTTCGGGCGCCCGTTTCACCCCGGCGACATCCGTGTAGCTGAGGGCCAGCCCGGCCCGCTGCCTGTCGGCGAATACCGGTGCGACCTGGCTGGGCGGCACAGCGAGCACCGCCAGGTCCACCGGTGCCCGGGGCGGTGCCAGGGTTCCGGCCCCCAGTGCCGCAGCCGTCCGGGCCGCCGAGGGGTCGGTGTCGATGAGGTGCACCCGGATCCCGCCCCGGGTCAGCGCGAGTGCCACGGATGTGCCGATCAGGCCGGTCCCCACCACGGCCGCCGTACGGATGCTCACCGGGCGCTCCTCGAGACAGGGGCCCGGCTCGCCCCACACCGTGACCCGTGAAACCGGGGCGTATTGGCTCTCGCGTACCCGCGGATCGTCCACCGTGCCGCCCGCGTCACAGGACCACGTCGATCCGGTAGCGCCGCAGCCAGGCGTCGAGTTGAAGGATCCGGGGCATCATGGGAGGCGGGCTGAAGGACCCCGAGCCCTCGGCCGCGCGCACCATGCCGGCGACGGCGGTCGCGTCGACAAGTTCCAGCACGGGCGACGAGGCATCGTCCAGCAGCGCGCGGGCCTTCTCCCGCGTCGCCGTCAGATAGGCGGCACCGACCCCGGAGGGGAATGCACTCTTCGGACGATTGACAATGGCGTCCGGTACCAGGCCCACGGCCGCCCTGCGCAGGACGCTCTTCTGTATCCCGCCGGCGGAGTGCTGTGCCCACGGGATGTTCCAGGCGTACTCGACCAGCCGGTGGTCGCAGAAGGGCACCCGCACCTCCAGTCCGACTGCCATGCTCATCCGGTCCTTCCGGTCCAGGAGGAACGGCAGGAACCGGGTGAGATTCAGGTAGAACACCTCGCGCATCCGGCGCTGCCGCGCGTCCTCGCCCGGCAGGACGGGTGTCTCCCGTACCGCCTCCGCGTAGCGGTCGGCAGCGTAGGCGTTGAGGTCCAGCTTGCCCCGCAGATCGGGCGCGAGCACGGCGTTGCGGTCGCCGGCCCCCGCGGCCCATGGGAAGGAGTCCGTGGGCCGGGCCGCTTCGGCCGCGTACCAGGGGTAGCCGCCGAACACCTCGTCGGCGGCCTCGCCCGACAACGCCACTGTGGAATGCCGGCGCACCTCGCGGAAGAGCATGAGCAGTGAGGCGTCCAGGTCTCCGATGCCGGGCAGGTCACGGGCCGCCACCGCGTCCTCCTGGCACGCGTACAGCTCCCCGGCATCCAGGATGATCTCCTGGTGCGCAGTCCCGATGTGTTCCGCGGCCGTCCTCGCGAACGGGGCGTCGGCGCTCGAGTGGAGCGCGTCGGCCCTGAACTCCTGCTCCCGCTGGACGAAGTCGACGGAGAAGGTGGAGATCCTCCCGCGGCCCTGGGCCGTGAGGTGCCGTGCGGCCAGCGCCGTGACCAGGCTGGAGTCCAGGCCGCCGGAGAGCAGACTGCAGATCGGCACATCGGTCACCAGCTGGCGGTCGACGATGTCGACGAGCAGGTCTCGTACGGTGGCGACCGTGGTGTCCGGGTCATCCCCGTGCGGACGCGCCTCCAACTCCCAGTAGCGCTGCGTCCGTACCCCGTCGCGGCCGCACCGGACCACCGTGCCCGGGGCCACTTCGCGCATGTCACGGTAGACGGCGTCGCCCGGCCTCTTGGCGGCCATGACGAACAGGTCGGCGAGCCCCTCCAGATCGACACGGGCCTTGAACAGCGGGTTGGCCAGGATCGCCTTGGGCTCCGACCCGAAGAGCACGGCCGAGCCCAGGACGGCGTAGTACAGCGGCTTCACGCCGAGGCGGTCGCGTACGAGAACCAGTTCTTCGGAGCGCTCGTCCCAGAGCGCGAAGGCGAACATGCCGTTGAGGTGCCGGGCCAGGTCGGCACCCCATTCCAGGTAGGCGTGCAGGACCACCTCGGTGTCGGATCCGGTACGGAAGACATGCCCCTTGGCGGCGAGCCGACCGCGCAGCTCCTGGAAGTTGTACACCTCCCCGCTGTAGCTGAGCACCACGGTGCCCCGCTCTTCCCGGCTCGTCATCGGCTGGGTGCCGCCATCGAGGTCGATGACGGACAGCCGCCGATGGCCGATGCCTGCCCTGGGCGAGAGCCAGGTGCCCGCGGCGTCGGGACCGCGGCACGCCATGGTCCGGGTCATGGCCTCCACCGTGGCCTTTTCCAGCGTGAGATCACGTTCCCAGTCGGCCCAGCCGGCGATTCCACACATGCGTTGCTCCTTCGTCCATTGGGTGTTGCGTCGTCCGGCGTGCCCCAGGCACGGGTGCGGCCCGGTCACGGCGACAGGGCCGCCGCACGGCAGGTCAGTCCTCAGTCGCGCCGGTGTCGGTCCGGCACGTCCAGCTGCAGCCGCGCTCCGCGAGTTGGTGGGAAAGGGCCGCGTCCAGCTCACGGGCCGTCCGGTAGCGGAAGTCGACGCAGAACTCACAAGGCCGCTTGAGGGTCAGCTCGACTCCCTGCTGCTGGACCCGCTCGCGGTAGTCGTAGATGCCGCAGCGCTCGACCTTGAGGTGCCGGACTCCGTCCGCCTCCGTGGTGGTGTACTCGGAGCCGTACACCTCGAGCATGCTCGCCAGGCCGTCGAGGAGGCTGCGGCGCTGATCGGAGGCGTCGGGGAGCCTTTTCCTGGTGGATTCGGCCGTGATGCCGGCCATGTATTCGGTCCACTCCGGAAGCCGTTCGGCACCCATGTACTTCTCGATGGCTGCCTGCGTCCGGAAGTAGACGCCAAGGACGAACTGGGCTTTCTCATGGTCATTCATGACGGGCATTCAGCTTGCCTTTCCTTCTCGGCTGGGTACGGGATTCCCGGCGGTCGCGGTGCTCGCCCCCGAGGGCGATCCCTCGGCGGCCGGGGGCTTGGAGACAAGGACCAGGGGGACGACGACGATCGTGCACAGCGCGCAGAGCACGCCGATGACGAGGAAGCCGGCGCCCGACGACAGCAGCGCGGCGGCGGCCGCGGTTCCGGCCATCACGCCGACGTACTGCGCGGAGGCGTTCAGTGAGAGCGCGGTCCCGCGGGCGCGGGGGCTCAGCTCACTGACGAGCGTGGTCAAGGACGCCTGCCCGAAGCCGATGGCCGCGCCCCACACGCCCTGCACCACGATGGCCGCGACGAGGGCACCGGTGGACAGGGAGAAGCCGATGACGGCCAGCGAAGCCACGGTGCCGGCGGCGGCGATCACCAGCCTGCGCCCGTACCGGTCGGCCGTACGCCCTCCGTAGAGATTGCCGACGACGCTGCATCCACCGGCCAGCAGCATGGCCAGGCCGGTCTGCCCGGTGCTCAGGGAGAAGTTCGCCTGGTAGAACTCACCGACGTTGGCGAACATCCCCTGGAGTCCGGCGCTCCAGAACATCGTCGAGCCCAGGACGAACAGCACCGGGGTCATCGACACAGCGGCCTTGAACTGACCGAGGTACACCTGGACCGGTCCGCCCGGCAGCTGACGGGGCGGCTGCCCCGCCGGGAAGCGAAGCACCGCGCAGAACAGGGCGATGACGCCCAGCGCGCCGAGGCCGAAGAAGCACCAGCGCCAGGAGGCGGCCTCCGCCACGAGCGCGCCGGCCGGCACACCGATCACGGACGAGCCCATGAGCATGCCGGTGATCACGCCGATGGCCGACCCCCGACGCTCGGCGGGCACCCTGTCGGAGACGGCGGCGAAGACGCTCGGCAGCAACATGGCCGCCCCCAGTCCGGCCAGCGCCCGGAAGGTGAGCGTGAGGGCGAAGCTGGATCCGACCCCGGTCAGCGCGGTGCTGACCGAGAAGACGACGAGCCCGAGGATGGCGGTGGGCTTGCGGCCCCAGCGGTCGGACACCGGGCCGAACAGCGGCCCGAGCACGGCGTAGACGAGCGCGTAGGCCGTGACGAGCAGTCCTCCGGAATGCGCGGACGTGTGCGTGGCCGCGGCGATGCTGGGGATCAGGGGGGAGACGACGAGTGTGTCGGAACCGACCAGCAGGGCGGCGAACGCCCCGACGGCGAGCAGGGCTTTGGTCTGCGGTTCGAACGGCGCGGGACGGGCGCGGCCGCCGACGGCTGCGGTGGCGGACATGAAACCTCCGGGGAAAGGGAGCGGCGGTCAGGAGCCGGACGGGGCGAGTGCGTGGAGGGCGGCCATCGCACCGGGCAGGCCTTGGTCGAACTCCGGGGAGGGGATGAGGGCGATGATCGTGGTGTCGATGCCGGCGGCCACGAACCGGTCCAGGTGCGCACGGCACTCCTGCGGGCTGCCGTGCACGAACAGCTCGTCCACCAGCGCGTCCGGCAGCAGCAGTTGGGCACGGTGCCAGTCACCGGCCAGCCACGCCTCACGCATGGGCTTGAGCAGTTCCGCACGCCCCAGCCACTCGTGGAAAGCCCAGTAGGTGCGGGCCATGAGCATCGGCGTCAGTACCTGTCGGCCGATCATGCGGCCGAGTTCACGGTCGGGCGTGGGACAGACGAAGAAGCGTCCGATCAGCTCCTGGTGCGTGCCGCCGGTACGGAACTCCCGTACCACTCGCGACACGTCCTCCACCGTCAGGACGTTGGTGATCGCCCCCTCGCTTTCCCGGGCGGCGAGCCGGAGCATGCCCGGACGGAGCGCGCCGAGCATGACCCTCGGCGCCTCGGCCGGAAGCGTGGAGAGCTGGAAGCGCTTGATGTCGAAGGTGTCGAAGGACCCCTGGACCACCTCCCCCCGGAACGCCGTGCGCAGAAACCGGGCGGTGTCCCGCACCCGCCGGTACGGATCGCGGAACGGGATGCCGTTGATGTCCTCCACGAACGGCGGCCCCGAGGCGCCGATCCCGAGGACCACTCCCCCTTGCGTCGCCTCTCCGAGGGTGGCGGCGGTCATGGCCAGAGTGGCGGGTCCCCGGGTCTGGGCCGGCACCACGGAGGTGCCGAGCCGCAGGGACGGAGACCACGCGGCGGCCAGCGCGAGCGGGGTGAAGGCGTCCGGTCCGGCCGACTCGGCGGTCCAGGCGTCCGTGTAGCCCCAGTCGGGCGCCCTTTCCAGGATCGTGCGGTGGTCCCGCAGGGGTACGCCGTGTAACGGGATCGAGAATCCCGCGCGATGCGTCATGGGTGTCTCCAGACGGTCCGCTGCCGCGAGCTGCGGCAGCGGTCCCCGATACTAGGCATGGTTCAGTAGTTCCACAACCTACGAACTAGCCAGTTGGCCGAGGGTTTGACGGACGATCACCTCGATGGGACCGGGCAGCCGGTCCCAGTTGCGCTCTTCGTCGAGGTCCAGCACTCGCGACAGCTTCCAGCCCAAGTACTGCCCCAGCGAAGCCAGCGGAGGGAGCTGCTCCACCGCCCGCACCACCAGGCGGCGTCCGGGAAACAGCTCCGCCAGCCTGGCCGCCATGTCCTCGGACCATCCACGGCCGGGCGGCTCGTCGGTCGTGGTGAGGCAGAGGACATCGCCGGCGTGGAGGATCAGCATGTAGTTGAGGACGACGGGCTTGGGCGCGTCCGGCGACCACATCATCGCCTCGACATCGTTCTGGCGGATCCCCCGATCGGACAGCGACAGCACATCCTGCGACCGCCCCTGCGTGCGCAGGACCGGCAGCGCGAGGCCGCAGCCGCACGATCCGGAGTCGACTTCGACCAGGTCGCCGGTGCGGTAGCGCAGCAGCGGGCGGGCCGCCAGGTCGAGTGTGGTCACGACGAGTTCACCCCGGTCGGGCCGACCGTCGACCAGCCGGGTTCCGGAGTCGTCGTGCAGCTCCAGCAGATAGCTCTGGACCTGAAGGTGAAGACTGCCGGCCTCGCAGGAGACAGCGGTGGTTCCGGTCTCGGACGAGCCGTACGCCGCCACAAAGGCCCTCGCACCCGTCAGCCGCTCCAGATGACGCACAAAGCTGGGCCCGGTCTGCTCGGCCATCAGAAGCAAGGTCTCGAAGCGCGGTATCGGGGCACCCTGACGCCGGGCGAACTGAATCAGTTCGAGCAGCCGGGAGGGCGGTCCCACAAAGACATTGACCGCCAGCTCCTCGACCAGCCGCAGCACCCGGCTGTAGTCACCGGTGATGTTGTCGACCCAGGGGCGCAGCGAATTCACACCCAGGTATTCCAGCACCTTCTCGAACTGGTAAGCGGCGGGAGCGAACGGTGCGTTGATCAGAATCATCGCCATGTCGCCCGGTCGTACGATCCGCCCCCACATCTCGCCGATGTTCACCGTATTGACGACGAGATCGTCCACGGCCTTGGGAGCGGCGATGGGATTCCCGGTCGTGCCCGACGACTCGTAGTAGTGCAGGAACTCCCCGACCTCTCGGGTGAACGCATGATGGCCGAGTTTGCCAAGAAGCGGCTTTTCCAGCAGGGGCAGCGCCGGAAAGACTTCGCCGAGCACCCAGTGCGGGTCGACGGGCCCGCCGCCGTCCAGTATCTCGCGCAACCGCTGCGGAAGAACGCCCTCGTACAGCTGCGAACGCGCCGCGGCGACGAGCGTACGGACGAGCTTGTCCCCGTGCACGGACGCCAGATCGGCACGTCCCGCGAAGACTTCCGTGACGAGGGAAACGTGCTCGTCGAACTGCCGTTCCGCTTCCTTTCGCGCAAAACCGTCTCGCATGAGCAGCATGACTTCTCCTTCTGGAATCCGGTGGCGGGCTGCGGGTTGTCGGGCCCCGTCAGGAGGCAGGTACGCCCGCCGCCTCGGCGACGGCTCCCGAACGGATCAGCTCCACGACGGCCGCGATGTCGTGGTCCATGCGACGGTCCCCGTCCACGAACGGCACGGAGGCACGGATGACGCCGTGCACGGCCCGGGTGCGCGGGCTCATTTCTTCTGTGCCTCGCAGGTCCAGTGCCTGGCAGGCGGCCAGCAGGTGAATCGCCGTCACCTCGCGGGTCAGACCCACGATGGTGCGCGCGTCGCGTGCCGCGATCGGCGCCATGCTGACCTTGTCCTGGTTGTGCGCCTCGGTGGACCGGGAGAAGACACTCGCCGGATTGGAGGTCTTCAGCGCCTCAGCGGTGATCGCCGAACAGGCCAGCTGCATTCCCTTGAAACCGTGGTGCAGACCCCCGTCCCAGCTGTCGTCCGCGAATCGCGGGATCAGGTTCGGAGTGAGCCCGTTGTTGAACTTCTCGTCGACCAGAAGTTCCAACTGCCGGTCGAGCAGGTCCGCGATATTGGCCACCGCGACCTTCAGGGAGTCCATGGCCTGCACGACATGTCCCGCGTAGAAATTGCCGCCGCTGTGCACGTCCCCGCTGTCGGCGTCGAACAGGGGGTTGTCCGTGGAGGCATTGATCTCGGTTTCCAGCCACCGGTCCACCCAGTCCAGCGTGTCGCGCAGCACGCCGTTGACGTGGGGTGCGCACCGCAGTGAATACCGGTCCTGGATGCTGCGGCGAAGTTTGCCGTGGCCGCGCCCCTCCAGCGGCTCGTTCAGGTCGACAACCTGACTGTGCGGCAGGGACAGCTCCGAGCCGTCCAGCAGGGCGGTCAGGAGCGCGGCGCTGTCCCGCTGGCCCCGGTGCGGGCGGTGCTCGTGGATGAAGTCGTCGAAATGCCCGCGATTGCCCAGCAGCGCCTCGGAGGCCAGCGCCGTGCAGATGTCCGCGGTCACCGCGAGTTGGTGGGCATCGCGGGCGGCGAGCACGGCGAACGCGGCGCTGAAGGACGTGCCGTTGATCAGCCCCAGGCCGTCCTTGGCCTCGGGCACGATCGGCTCGAGGCCGATCGCAGCCAGGACGTCCGCGATGTCCCTGCTCTCCCCGCGGTGGAGCACCGGGCCCTCGCCTATGAGGGCCGAGGCCACGTAGCACAGCGGCACCAGGTCACCGCTCGCTCCCACCGATCCGCGCTCGGGGATCTCGGGCAGCACATCGTGCCGCAGCAGGTCGAGGAGGCGCTCGACCACCGCGGGCTGGACCCCCGAGTTGCCGCGTGCCAGGCAGTTGGCCCGGATGAGGAGCGTCGCCCGGACAACCTCCGCGGGGGCCAGCGGACCGGTTCCGTTGAGGTGGTAGCGGATCATGTTGCGCTGCAGCTGGGCCGCCTTGGCCGGCGCGATCTGCGTGGTGACGCTGTCGCCGAACCCGGTGGTCACGCCGTAGATGGGCTGCCCCGTGGAAATAAGCCGCAGCTTGAGGTCGCGAGATTCCTCGCATGCCTTGAGTGCCGCTTCTGAAAAGAGGACCTCCTTCCCCGGATCGCGGGCCACGGATACAACGTCGGCCAGCGTAAGAGAATTTCCGTCGATTATCACAGGCGTCATCGAATGACCCTTCCTCCAGGCGGGAAACACCTTCGCCCAAGGGGCTCGTGCAGGACACCGTCGACCCTATTCACGCGATGCAGGACTGCGCCAATTACCGTTGACTATCAAGGAGATAAGCAGCCTGAGTCACCGCGCGGCGGGTCTTTCGCATACGTTTTCATCAGCATTCCGAACACCGCTGCACGGCCTTGTGGGCCACAGGGGAACACACTCAGGTGAGGGACTGAAGCCGATGACAGTTCAGGCAACCAAGAACCTGCCCCAGGAACCGATGCCGGTCACACCCGGCCATCGGATCGAAGCCTGGCACGCCCTCCCGGCCGCACAGCAGCCGGACTGGCCCGACGCGTCCGCGCTGCGCGAGGTCGTCTCCGAACTCCTTGCCGTGCCGCCCCTGGTCTTCGCCGGCGAGTGCGATCAGCTGCGCCGCAGGCTCGCGGCGGTGGCCCGCGGCGAGGCGTTCATGCTCCAGGGCGGCGACTGCGCCGAGACGTTCGACTCGCTCTCGGCCGACCAGGTCAGCAGCAAGCTGAAGACGCTGCTCCAGATGGCCATCGTGCTGACCTACGCCGGATCGGTGCCCGTGGTGAAGGTCGGACGTATCGCGGGCCAGTACGCCAAGCCCCGGTCCAGCGCGACGGAGACCCGGGACAGTCTGACGCTGCCCGCATACCGAGGTGACGCGGTCAACGCACTCGAGTTCACCGCGCGGGCCCGCACGCCCGATCCGCGGCGGCTGAAGCGGATGTACCACGCCTCTTCGGCGACGCTGAACCTCGTGCGGGCCTTCATGTCCGGGGGATATGGGGGCCTGCGGCAACTGCACGCCTGGAACCAGGACTTCGTCAGAACGTCTCCCGCGGGACAGAGTTACGAGTCGCTGGCACGGGAGATCGACAACGCTCTGAACTTCATGAGCGCATGCGGAAGTGAACCGGACGAACGGCTGACGAACGAGTTCTATGCGTCGCACGAGGCGCTTCTGCTGGATTACGAGTGGGCACTCACCCGGGTGGATTCCCGCACGGGTGGCTTGTACGACACCTCCGCCCACATGGTCTGGATCGGGGAACGGACCCGCCGGCCGGACGGCGCCCACATCGCCTTCGCGGCAGACATACGCAATCCGATCGGGGTGAAACTGGGCCCGTCGACGACCCCTCAGGAGGCGGTCGAACTGGTCGAACGGCTGGACCCGGACCGGGAACCCGGCCGGCTGACGTTCATCTCACGCATGGGCGCAACGCAGGTGCGGGACCTCCTGCCGGAGCTGGTGGAGAAGGTGACGAGCGCCGGGGCCCAGGTGGTGTGGGTATGCGATCCCATGCACGGCAACACCTTCACCACGGCTTCCGGGCACAAGACGCGCAGGTTCGACGATGTCCTGGACGAGGTGAAGGGCTTCTTCGAAGTGCACACGAGCCTCGGCAGCCACCCGGGCGGCATTCACGTGGAACTGACCGGTGACGATGTCACCGAGTGCGTGGGCGGGGGCAAGGAGATCCTGCTCGACCAGTTGCACCAGCGGTACGAGACCGCCTGCGATCCACGGCTCAACCGCAGCCAGTCACTCGACCTGGCCTTCCTCACGGCGGAGGTGCACCGCACCTGGGCCGCCCGGACCGGGCGCAAAGCGACCGGCTCCGGCGCAAAGTGACGTGCGGTCTCGGCCGTCGGTTCCTCGGACGCTCCGGAGGCGGGTGCCGCTCGGTAGCGCAGAAGGCCCCGCACGGTGGGGCCTTCATACGCTCGCGACCCTGGGGCCGATCAGTGACCTCAGGCGTTGGCGAGTGAGATCTCGGTGGACTTGATCAGCGCCACGACGGAGGAGCCGGCGGAGAGGCCGAGGTCGGTGACGGCGTCCTTGGTGATCGCGGCGGTCAGTTCGCCGCCCTCGACGTTCACTTTGACACCGGCCATGGCGCCGCCGGTGGCGACGTCGGTGACGGTGCCGGGAATCTGGTTGCGGATGCTCACGCCCTCGACCGGGCCGGTGGCCAGAGCCACTTCCGTGGACTTCACCAGTGCGCGTACGGAAGAGCCTTCGGCGATGCCCAGCTCCTTGACCGCGTCCACCGTGATGACTGCGGTGATGTCCTGACCTCCGTTGAGGCGGACCTTGACGGCGGCCATGACCTCGCCGGGGGTGACGCTGGTGACGGTGCCGGGAATCTGGTTGCGGATGCTCAGGCTCATAGAGAAAACGCCTTCAGTTGTGGGGCAGTATGCGAGGTTTTCACCTGCTCTGTCACTGGAACTGTAGCCACGCTCATCGCAGCCGTTTCCGCACGCGCCGCAGGCACCAGGCGGATGATGCGCAGTGGGTGGCAAACCGGAGCGAACCATTCTCCCGGGCCGCGTTGGGCGATGGCGAGGCCCCCGAGCGACCATTCCGGGACATCGTCTGCGACGGCCGATAGCGCGCAAATAATGGACCTATCGTGTCGCATCCCAAGGAGGAAGCGAGGACGACGCCTCCTACACCTCCGCCCGCAACGCCTTCCCCGGCATCGTCACGGCCATCAAGCTCGGCGATGTCGCGGCCCAGGTGGAAATCCAGGCGGCCGCACCGGCTCGTCTCTCTGCTGACCCGGGAAGCCGTCGAGGAACCGGGCCTGGAGGTCGGTATGCAGGCCACCGCCCGTGTGAAGGCGACCAGCGTGCACATCGACCGCATGTGAAGCGGCCGTGAACCACCCGCCCGGCGGGCCGCCGGCCCGGGTACGCCTCGTTGAAGCCGTCAGTGCTCGCCGGGTATCGCCGGGCCTCGGTCTCCAGGACCTCTGGCGCGTACTCGTACAGCCAGAAGTCACGGACCAGGTCCGGACCGCAGGTCAGCACCACGACCGGTGGTCCGGCCAGGCAGGCACCTGGCCCTGGCCTAGAGTGCGGGTGTGCCGTCGTACAGCATTGGGCAGGCAGCAGGGCTGCTGGGGGTAAGTTCGGAGACCGTTCGCCGGTGGGCGGACGGCGGACGGCTGCGCATGGACCGGGACGGCTCGGGCAACCGGGTGATCGACGGCGTGAGCCTGGCGGCGTTCGCGAAGGAGCGGACCGCGGGCATGCATCCGGTACCGGACGCTGTATCCACCTCCGTGCGCAACTCGTTCGCCGGGATCGTGACCGCCGTGCACGTCGACGATGTCGCCGCGCAGGTGGAGATCCAGTCCGGTCCGCACCGGCTGGTCTCGCTGGTGACCCGGGAGTCCGTCGAGGAACTTGGGATCGAGGTCGGGGTCACCGTCACGGCGCGGGTGAAGTCGACGAACGTGCACATCGACCTCCCGTGACAAGCGAGACGGGTCAGCGGCAGAGCAGCGCGGCACGCAGGTCGAGCTTGTGGTCGAGGCGGGACAGGTCGCGTCCCGTGAGGACGTCGATGCGCTGGATGCGGTAGTGGTCGGTGTTCACGTGCAGATGCAGCGCCTCGGCGGTCCGGGCCCAGGAACAGTCGTGCGCGAGGAAGACCCTCGAGGGTCTCCAACAGCTTGGTGTGCGACGCCCGTCCGCTGGGCAGCAGCCGTCCCTGGCCCGGGACCGGGTCTGGCTCGCTCTCGACCGGCACGCCAGGTCCGCAGCCGGGAGCCCGGCCCTTGGCGCATGAACCCGGAGGATGCTCCCCGGACATTCGTAGCAACCTCACAATCGCGAGGGAAAGTCGCGATACCGGCTCGCAAACACGATTCTTCGGGACGGTGGTCGGGTATCACTGGGCGCAGTCGCCGCACCGACCGTTCGAAGGGGACCTGATGAGTCGACTCAGCGCTCCGCCCCGCACAAGCGCCGCACAAACCGGGTCCTTCGTCGTGTGCGGCGACGTGGCGGAGCCGGTCACACTGAGCGTCGCGGACCTGCGGCAGGGCTGGGAGCAGCATCGGGCCGACGTGGTTTTCGAGTGCGCCACCAACGGCCCGCAGCACCACACCTTCCACGGGCCGCTGCTCCGAGAGGTGGTCGGTGACGCCCGCCCCGGCTTCGATCCCCGCCGGCGCAAGGACCGCTCCCGCTTCCTGCTGGCCGTCAGCGGCGGGGACGGCCACCACACCGTTCTGTCGTGGGCAGAGATCGACGCCGACTTCGGCAACGCACCCATGCTGCTGGCGACCCGCATGGACGGGCAAGACCTCGACGCGGCGGGCACCCAGCTCGTCGTACCGTCCGACCGCTGCGGCGCGCGCTACATCAGCGCCGTCACCAGCATCTGGATCGGCGCCTGCCGCCTGTCCGACGAACCCGCGGGCGCGCGCGGAGACGTCTGAGTCCGGCCATACGCGGCTCCAGCAACCGTCCGGTCCGGAGCAACAACTTCTCGCCGGTACACCGCACTGGCATCACCGCGTCCGATCAATTGGCTCTTCCTCCAGTCAACTGGCATTTGCGATGGATAATCATATCTAGACTTGCAAATGCCAGGCGAATCGCTCTAGCGTGTCACCCATGCAGTCCTACACCATCGGACAGGCGGCACGTCTGCTCGGCGTCAGTCCCGACACCGCGCGCCGCTGGGCGGACGCCGGCCGGGTCGCGACCCATCGCGACGACAGCGGCCGCCGTCTTATCGACGGCCGGGATCTGGCCGCCTTCTCCATCGAGGTCGCCCAGGGCGGCAATGGCGAGGACGACGCCTCCTACACCTCGGCCCGCAACGCCTTCCCCGGCATCGTCACCGCGGTCAAGCTCGGCGACGTAGCGGCCCAGGTCGAGATCCAGGCAGGACCTCACCGGCTCGTATCGCTCCTGACCCGGGAGGCCGTGGAGGAACTGGGTCTGGAGGTCGGCATGCAGGCCACCGCCCGCGTGAAGTCGACCAGCGTGCACATCGACCGCACCTGACCCCTCGCGCAACCAAGCGGCGTCGCCCGTCACCGGCGCGGCTCATCACCATCCGCTCGGACGGCACCAGCCGACCACGTCCCCAGGGAGTTCCACCCTCATGTCCCTCACGTTCACCAGACGCCGCGCCGCCGCCGCTGTACTGGCTGCTGCACTCCTCGTTCCGCTCACGGCATGCGGCAACGACGACCCCAAGACGGACACCGGCAGCGCGAAGGCCACCGAGTCAGCGACCGGCGCTCCCAAGGCCAACTTGACGGTGCTGGCAGCCGCTTCGCTGACCGATGTGTTCAAGACCGCCAGCGCGGCGTACGAGAAGAAGAACCCGGGCACGAAGATCACGTTCTCCTTCGCGGGCTCCCAGGAACTGGTCGCCCAGGTCAAGCAGGGCGCCCCGGCCGACGCCCTGGTCACCGCCGACACCAAGAGCATGGACGGCGTGAAGGCGGACACGAGCACCCCGACCGTCATCGCGAAGAACCGCCTCGTCATCGCGACCGTCGAGGGCAACCCGCACAAGGTCGACGAACTCAAGGACCTCGCGGACACGAAGCTGAAGGTTGTGCTCGCCGCCCCCGAGGTGCCGGCCGGCAAGTACAGCAAGAAGATCCTCGACGCCCAGAAGATCACCGTGAAGCCCGTCTCGCAGGAGCCGAACGTCCGGGCCGTGCTGAGCAAGGTCGAGCTCGGCGAGGCCGACGCCGGTCTCGTCTACAAGACGGACGCCGAAACGGCCCCCGACAAGGTCGACGCCGTCGAGATCCCCGACGCGCAGAACGCCATCGCCGAATACCCGGCCGCCGCGCTGAAGCAGTCCAAGAACGCCGATGCCGCCGCCGCGTTCGTCGCGTGGCTGTCCACGCCCGAGGCACAGAAGATCCTCCAGGACGCGGGCTTCCAGAAGCCGTAGCCCCGACGACTGCCGCGAGGGGGCTGTCCGTTCCGGGGGAACGGACAGCCCCCTTCCCTCATCCATCACCATCACCCCGAGTCCAGGGATCTCCGATGAACCGAATCCGCAGTCGCGCACCGGGCTCCCGCACGCCGATCACCCTGGCGATCCCTGCACTGCTGGCCGTCGCGTTCCTGTTGCTGCCGCTGATCGGGATCCTCGTACGGACTCAGTGGGGCGAACTCGCGAGCCATCTCACGGCTCCGGGGACCATCGAGGCGCTGCGGCTCTCGCTGCTGGTCTCGTGCTGGGCTCTCGGGCTGTCTCTGGTCCTGGGCGTACCGCTGGCGTGGCTGCTGGCACGTGTGCCGTTCCCCGGCAAGGCGTTCGTGCGCTCCCTCGTGCTGCTGCCGATGGTGCTGCCACCGACCGTCGGCGGTGTGGCCCTGCTCCTCGCGTTCGGCCGCCGCGGACTGCTCGGCCCCTGGCTGGAGGACACGTTCGGCATCACCCTGCCCTTCCACACCTCGGGCGCGGTCCTCGCCGCGACCTTCGTCGCCATGCCGTTCCTCGTCATCAGCCTCGAAGGCGCACTGGGCGGACTGCGGCCCCGTTACGAGGAGACCGCCGCGTCACTCGGGGCCCCTCCTGTACGGGTGTTCTTCACCGTGACGATGCCCATGGTCGCCCCGGGTCTCATCGCGGGAGCGGCCCTCACCTGGGCCCGGGCGCTGGGCGAGTTCGGCGCCACCATCACCTTCGCCGGCAACCTCCCCGGCACCACCCAGACGCTGCCCCTGCAGGTGTATCTGCTGCTCCAGGACGAGCCGGAGGCAGCGACATCGGTCTCGCTGCTGCTGCTCGCCATCGCGATGCTGGTGCTCATAGCGCTGCGTGGCCGCTGGACAGGTACGCCCGCCGTCCGCTCGCACGAAACCAGGCCCCCGGTGGACGAAGCCGAACCAGGTGTGGCCCCGGCCCCCGAGCCCGCCGATGCACAGCGCGCGGCTCCGCAGGAGCTCTGGTCCCTGCACGCCGACGTCACCGGCTTCAACCGGCTCACCCTGGACGCCGAACCCGGCACCACCATCGCCGTCGTCGGCCCCAACGGCGCAGGCAAGACCACCCTGCTGCGTGCCCTCCTCGGCCTCACCCCACGCGCCCACGCCGAACTCCGGCTCGGCGACCGGGATGCCACCGCACTCCCTCCGCACCGCAGGGGCGTGGCGTGGGTCCCGCAGGACGGTGCCCTCTTCCCGCACATGAGCGCGCTGGCCAACACCGCGTACGGGCTTCGCGCTCACGGCGTACCGCGCGCCGAGGCCCGTCGCGACGCCCAACAGTGGCTGGACCGGCTCGGCGTCGGGCATCTCGCGCACCGCAGGCCCACTCAGCTCTCGGGCGGACAGGCCCAACGTGTGGCCCTGGCCCGGGCGCTGGCCGCACGCCCCAGGCTCCTCCTGCTCGACGAGCCGCTTGCCGCACTCGACCAGACCACCCGCGCCCAGGTCCGGCACACCCTGCGCCGTCATCTCGACGGCTTCGGTGGTGTATGCCTGATCGTCACTCACGACCCCGTCGAAGCCGTCGCGCTCGCCGACCGGGTCCTCGTTCTCGACGACGGCCGCGCCCTGCAGGACGCCCCGCCCACCGACGTCACCCGCCACCCCCGCTCCCCCTGGGTCGCCCGCATGCTCGGCCGCAACGCCTGGCCAGGAACCGCCACCCCAGACGGTCTCCAACTCCCCGGCGGCGGCACACTCATCGTCGCTGACCCACTTCCCACGGGCGTCGAAGCCCTCGCTGTCATCGCCCCGGAAGCCGTCGCCGTTCACCGCGACAAGCCCACCGGCAGCCCCCGCAACGTCTGGCCCGGCACCGTCCGCGAAATCACTGCCAGCGGCAGCCGGCTACGCATCCTGATCACCTCCGACCAGGCACCGGACCTCGTCGCCGAGATCACCCCGCAGGCCGCCGCCGAACTCGGCCTCGCCGACGGAACTCCCGTATGGACAAGCGTCAAAGCGACCGAAGCAACCGTGGTGGCCCTCTGAGCCGAGTCAGTAGACGTCGCGGACATACCGCTTGTCGGCGGCGAGCTGCTTGACGTACAGCGCAGCTCCGTCCTGGTCGAGGCCTCCGTGGGTGACGGCGATGTCGCGCAGCGCCTGGTCGACGTCCTTGGCCATCCGCGCGGCATCGCCGCAGACGTAGAAGTGTGCGCCGTCCTGGAGCCAGGACCAGAGCTGGGGACCGTGTTCGCGCATCCGGTCCTGGACGTAGATCTTGGCGCGCTGATCGCGCGAGAAGGCCGTGTCGAGGCGGGTGAGCGTGCCGTCGGCGAGGAAGGCGGTCAGCTCGTCCTCGTAGTAGAAGTCGGTGGCGCGGTGCTGTTCGCCGAAGAAGAGCCAGCCGGGGGCTCGGTGGCCACGGGCCCGGCGCTCCTCGAGGAAGCCGATGAAGGGAGCCACTCCGGTCCCGGGGCCGACCATCACCATGGGTGTGTCGGGGTCCACCGGCGGCCGGAAGTGCGGGGAGCGCTGGACGAAGACCGGCACCGGGGTGTCAGCCGCGGCGTCGGCGAGGAACGGCGAGCACACGCCCTTGCGGGGGCGGCCGTTCAGGTTCTCGTACCGGACGACGGAGACCGTCAGTGACACCTGGTGGGGGTCGGCGAGCGGGCTGGAGGATATCGAGTACAGGCGGGGCTGCAGGCGCTTGAGGACACCGGCCCACTCCTGCGGTGTGGCGCGCACGGGGTGCTCGGTGATGACGTCGACGGCCTGGCGGCCCCAGGACCACCGGGCGAGCTCGCCCTTGTTGTCGGGGCGCAGCAGCTTCTTGAGGTCGCGGTCGCCGGTGCGCTCGGTGATGAAGCCCAGCAGGGCGGGGGTGAGCCTGGTGATGTCCAGGTGCTGGTGCAGGGCGTCGGTCAGGGGGATCTCGCCGATGCCGGCGACGTCGACAGCGGCGGCAGGGTCAAGGCCGGTGACGGCCAGCCATTCGGTCACGAGATCGGGGCAGTTGACGGGGTGCACGCCGAGAGCGTCACCGGCCTCGTAGGCGAGCGGAGTCTCGCTGTCGCTGGAGTCGAAGGTGAACCGGCGGACCTCCTTGCCCGCCCCGGGGAGGCTGAGGAGCCGGTTGCCGGTGAGCCGGGCGGCGGCGGGGGCCGGTTTCGCGCTGCGGACCGGTGCGGCAGCCGGGGCAGGGGCCGAGCCGGCCGTCGGTTGTGCGGTGAGGTTGCCGAGGACGTGGTCGAGCCATGCGTGGGCAGAGGGCTCGTAGTCCGGTTCACAGTCGGTGCGCGGGGCCAGGCGTACGGCCCCCAGCTCGTCCAGACGCTGGTCCAGGCGACGGCCGTGGCCGCAGAAGTCGTCGTACGAGGAGTCCCCGAAGGCCAGGACCGCGTACCGCCTGCCGTCCATGCGCGGGATGTCGGCAGCTGTCAGGGCGTCCCAGAACCCGGATCCGTTGTCGGGCGCGTCGCCGTCACCGAAAGTGCTGGTGATCAACAGCAGGTCGGCGGCGGCCGGGAGGGACCGGGGGTCCGCGTCGTCCATGCCGACGAGCGCAGCGCGGTGCCCGGTTGCGGTGAGCCGGTCGGCGGCGGCCGCGGCGAACTCCTCGGCATTGCCGGTCTGCGAGGCCCACAGCACGACCACCTCACGGCCCCGGGAAGTGGCCTGCGTCGTCGGTTCCTCTGTGCTCTGCGGGGCACGCGAGTACATGCCGGCGAGCACGCCGTTCACCCACCGCGCGTGGTCCTCGCGGAACGGCGCACCGGGCGGCAGTACGGGAACACCGCGCGCGCCGGATTCAAGTCCGGCGAGGAAGCCGACCAGGTACTGGCGTTCGTGCTCGGCGAGCACGGGCGGCGGCGTGTTCTCCAGCCCGAAGATCGAGGCCACGCCGGGCTGGACGGCGGTCGGCACGATCGCGGCCGGCTCCTCGGCGGGGACGGCAACGGGCGCCGTAGCCACGGCTACCGGAGTGGCGACCTTCGCCAGCGTCACCGCGCACACCTTGAACTCAGGCTGGAAAGAGATCGGGTCCACCGCGTCGCTGGTCACCGCATTGACACTCAGGTACTCCCCGAACAGGTCGTTCCAGTGGAACGGCGCGAAGCAGCACCCAGGCCGCACCCGGTCCGTCACCACGGCCGGCAGCACGGCCCGGCCGCGCCGGGACGCCACCTCCACCGAGTCGCCCTCCACGATCCCCAGCCGTCGGGCATCCTCCGGATGGAGCTCGACGAACGGCGCCGGGTTGAGTTTGTTGAGCTTGGCGACCTTTCCGGTCTTGGTGAGGGTGTGCCACTGGTGCTGGAGCCGTCCGGTGTTGAGGACGAACGGGTAGTCGTCGTCGGGCATTTCGGCGGCCGGGATGTGCGGGCGGGCGAAGAAGACGGCCCGTCCGCTCGCCGTCGGGAACACCGGGCCGGTGCCGTCCTCGCCCAGATAGCGGATCGGGTTGCGGTCCGGGCCGTCGGTAGTCGCGGCGGGCCACTGCACAGGCGTGGTGCGCAGCCGCTCGTAGGTCACGCCCCGCAGGTCGTATCCGGTCTTCGGATTCGCTGCGCCCTTGATCTCCTCGAAGACCTCTTGGGCGCTGTCGTAGGAGAAAGCGTCGGCGTATCCCATCTCGCAGGCGATACGCGCGATGATCCGCCAGTCCGCGAGCGCCTCCCCCGGAGGGTCGACGGCGGGCTGGGCGAGGGTGAGATTGCGCTCGCTGTTGATCAGTACGCCCTCGGTCTCGGTCCACAGTGCACCGGGCAGCACGACGTCGGCGTAGGCGTTGGTCTCGGTGTCGGCGAACACGTCCTGGGTGATGACGAGTTCGGCCGTCTCCAGGGCTTCGATGACGGTCCTGCGGTTGGCGACCGAGGCAACGGGGTTGGTGCAGATGATCCAGCAGGCTTTGATCTCGCCCTCGGTCATGCGCTGGAACATCTCTACGGTGCCCTTGCCCGATCCGTCCTTGCGTACGGTGCCGGGCTCGAGGCCCCACAACTCCTCCACGAAGGCGCGGTCCTCATCCACCAGCACCGACCGCTGACCGGGCAGACCGGGGCCCATATAGCCCATCTCGCGGCCGCCCATGGCGTTGGGCTGGCCGGTGAGCGAGAACGGGCCGCTGCCAGGGCGGCATATCGCGCCGGTGGCCAGATGCAGATTGATCAGCGCGTTGGTGTTCCAGGTGCCATGGGTGGACTGGTTGAGCCCCATGGTCCAGCAGCTCATCCACTCCCCGGCTTCGCCGATCCACTCGGCCGCCCGGCGAATGTCAGCCTCCGGGATTCCCGTGATCTCGGCGACGGTCGCAGGCGGGTAGTCGGCCAGGAACTCCGGCATCGCCTCCCAGCCCTCGGTGCGCTCCGCCATGAAACCGGAGTCCGTGTGACCGTTCTCCACCAGAAGGTGCAGCAGGCCGTTGAGCAGAGCCAGGTCGGTTCCCGGCTTGATCTGCAGGAAGAGACCGGCCTTGTCTGCGGTGGCGCTGCGCCGCGGGTCGACGACGATCAGCTTCGCTCCCGCCTTCACCCGTTCCATCAGCCGCAGGAAGAGGATCGGATGGCAGTCGGCCATGTTGGAGCCGATGACGAAGAAGACATCCGCCTTCTCGAAGTCCTGGTAGGAACCGGGCGGGCCGTCGGCGCCGAGGGAGAGCTTGTAGCCAGTGCCCGCGCTCGCCATGCACAGCCGGGAGTTGGACTCGATCTGGTTGGTGCGGATGAAGCCCTTGGCGAGCTTGTTCGCCAGGTACTGCGCCTCCAGGCTCATCTGCCCGGACACGTAGAACGCGAAGGCGTCGGGCCCATGCTCGTCGATGATGCTGCGCAGCCTCTGCGCCGTGCTGGTGATCGCCTCGTCCACACCAGCAGGTATGGGCTCAGCCCCGCGCTCGGTGCGCACGAGTGCGGTGGTCAGCCGGCCGGGGGCAGCGAGCATGTCGGCCGTTGTCGCGCCCTTGGTGCACAGCCGTCCGAAGTTGGCCGGGTGCGCCTTGTCGCCCGATGCCTTGAGCACCTTGCGGCGGCCGTCGGGGCCGGACGCGATGTCGAGGACCATCCCGCAGCCCACCCCGCAGTACGAGCAGACCGTCCGTACCTGGGAGGCGGCCGTCGACGAGTCCTGTGGGGGCACCGTATGGCCTTCCGTTGATCGAAGCGTGCCCCCGACGGTACGAAACGCCCATTACGCCGATGTGACCCCGGCCGATCATGGGCGGTAACGCTCGTCACACACCCGCTGGACCGCCATTGTGAGGGTCAAACAGGATCACGCAGGTGCCAGGGGAAACTGCGGCCTGCTTTCACCACGCACACGGCCTGAAACCGCAGGTCAGACGCCCTTTGCGGCAGGTTCAAGGATCGCGACGCACTCCACGTGATGCGTCATCGGAAACAGATCGAACGCCCGCAGCGTGCGCGGCCGGTAGCCGTTCTCCCCGAAGTACGCCAAGTCCCGGGCCAGTGCCGCAGGGTCGCACGCCACATATGCGATACGGCGTGCGCCCAGGCCCGCCAGGTGCTGCACCGTCTGCTTGCCCGCCCCCGCGCGCGGTGGGTCGAGCACGATCAGGTCCACCTCGGTGATCCCGGTGCGCGGCAGGAGTTGGTCGACCTTGCCCTGTTCGATGCGTACGCGCTCGAAGTCCTGGAGGTTGTGGCGCGCGTCCTCGACGGCGCGCTTGCCCGACTCGATGCCGAGCACCGCGCCCTTCTCGCCCACACGGTCAGCGATCGCGCCCGCGAACAGGCCCACGCCGCAGTACAGATCGAGCGCCATGTCGCCCTTGCGCGGCAACAGGCCCTGCATGACCGCCTTCACAAGGATGTCGGCGGCCTGCGGGTGGACCTGCCAGAAGCCGCCCATGCCCACGCGGTAGGTACGCTCGTCGGCGCGCTCCCGTACGAAGGCGCGGCCGTGCACCCGGTGCACTCCGCCGTCGCGCTCCTCCACGCGCAGCACCGAGACCGGCTTGTCCAGTTCCACCAGCGGCAGTCGGCCGCCCGGGCGCGGGGTGAGGATGACCTGGCGGTCGCTGGATCCGGTCGCCGCGATCGCCTCGACCGAGGCCATCTGCGGCCAGTCCTGCTTCTCGATGCCGAGTTCGGTGACCCCCGGGGCAGCGATCATGCAGTGGTCGATCGGCTGGACGTCGTGCGAGCGGTGCTTGCGCAGCCCCACGCGGCCGTCCGCGTCGACGGCGTACTGCACGCGCGTACGCCACGCGGGCACCTCGCCCGCGGGCAGCTTGTCCCCCGGCGCCGGCATGACAGTGCCGTCCCAGCCGGCCTCCTCGGGCGTAAGGCCCGCGAGCCGCTGGAGTTGCTCGGCGATCACCTCGCCCTTGAAGCGGCGCTGCGCGCCCGGCTTGGCGTGCTGCCAGTCGCAGCCGCCGCACTTGCCCGGGCCGGAGTACGGGCAGGGTGCCTCGACGCGGTCCTTGGACGCCTCGATGATCCGTACGGCGTCGGCGCGCAGGAAGCGCGAGTCCTCCTCGCCCTCGGTGATGCGGGCGACGATCTTCTCGCCGGGCAGCGTGTGCCGTACGAACAGCACCCGGCCCTCCTCGGTGCGGGCGATGCAGTGGCCGCCGTGCGCGACGGGGCCGACCTCGACCTCGTACTCCTCCCCGACCAGCGACGACTCGGATGCGTTCTGCATGACGGGGTGACTCCAGGGATGAGAGAGGGGGCCGCCGTCCGTCTGCGGACGACAGCCCCCCAGTCTACGTGGGTGTGCGGACCCCTCAGCTCTTGCCGCTGGGCTCCTTGGGGCGCTGATCCACGGGCCCGCGGCGCACCGAACCCGGAGCGTTCCACTCCTGGCGCTTGCGCGCCCGCTTCTTCGCCGCCTCGGAGGACACCAGCTGGTACGGCACGGACGTCACCATCACGCCGGGGGTGAACAGCAGCCGCCCCTTGAGCCGCAGCGCGCTCTGGTTGTGCAGCAGATGCTCGTACCAGTGCCCCACCACGTACTCGGGGATGATGACGCTGACCACGTCCCGCGGGCTTTCGCGCCGCAGCCCCTTGACGTAGTCGATGACCGGCCGGGTGATCTCGCGGTACGGGGAGTCGAGGATCTTCAGCGGCACATTGATGCCGCGCCGCTCCCACTCCTCCTTGAGCGCCTTCGTCTCGGCCGTGTCGACGCTGATGCTGACGGCTTCGAGCTTGTCGGAGCGCATCAGCTTGGCGTACGCGAGGGCGCGCAGCGTCGGCTTGTGAATCTTGGAGACCAGAACGATGGAGTGCACACGCGAGGGGCGCACATAGTCGTCGGGGCGCTCCTCCTCCGCGGCGATCTCGTCGGACACCCGGTCGTAGTGCCTGCGGATCGCGGTCATCGTCCCGTAGAAGATCACCATGCCGAGCAGCGCCACCCAGGCACCGTGCGTGAACTTGGTGGCGAGCACGACGACCAGTACCAGGCCGGTGAAGAAGGCGCCGAAGGTGTTGATCGCCCGGGAGCGGATCATGTGACGGCGCTTGGCCGGGTCCCTCTCCGTCTTCAGATGACGGTTCCAGTGCCGGACCATGCCGGTCTGGCTGAGGGTGAAGGAGACGAACACGCCGACGATGTAGAGCTGAATGAGCTTGGTCGAGTCGGCACCGTAGAGCCAGACCAGCAGGATGGCCGCTCCGGCCAGCAGCACGATGCCGTTGGAGAAGGCGAGCCGGTCGCCGCGGGTGTGCAGCTGGCGGGGCAGATAGCGGTCCTGCGCGAGGATCGAGCCGAGCAACGGGAAGCCGTTGTACGCGGTGTTGGCGGCCAGGAACAGGACCAGCGCGGTGGCCGCGGCGAGCAGTACGAAGAAGAATGTGTCGTCGCCGAAGACGGCGGCCGCGACCTGGGAGATCACGGGATTCTGGACGTAGCCGCTGCCGACCGGGGTGCCGTTCTGGAGCAGGTCGTGCGCGGGCTGCTCGGCCATCTTCACATCGGTGGCCATGGCCAGGCCGATGATGCCGCAGAACATGGTGACGGCCAGACCGCCCATGAGGGCCAGTGTGGTGGCCGCGTTCTTGCTCTTCGGCTTGCGGAAGGCGGGGACGCCGTTGCTGATCGCCTCGACGCCGGTGAGCGCGGCACAACCGGAGGAGAAGGCCCGCAGCAGCAGGAAGACCAGGGCGAAGCCGGCCAGACCCTGGTGTTCGGCCTTGATCTCGAAGTCGGCCGTCGGGGCCTTCATGGTCTCGTCGAGGACGAACCCCCTGAACGCGCCCCAGGCAATCATGATGAAGACGCCCGCGACGAAGACATAGGTCGGGATGGCGAAGAGCTTGCCCGACTCCTTCACGCCGCGCAGGTTCATCAGCGTCAGCAGGATGATGATCGCGACGGCGCAGAAGACCTTGTGCTCCACGACGAAGGGGATCGCGGAGCCGAGGTTCTCGACTCCGGAGGCGATCGACACGGCCACCGTGAGCACGTAGTCGACGAGCAGAGCGCTGGCGACGGTCAGACCGGCCTTGGGGCCGAGGTTGGTGTTGGCGACCTCGTAGTCGCCGCCGCCGCTCGGGTAGGCGTGGACGTTCTGCCGGTAGGAGGCCACCACCGTGAACATCAGCACCACGACGGCGACCGCGATCCACGGGCTGTAGTGATAGGCCGACACACCCGCGATGGAGAGCACCAGGAGGACTTCGCCCGGTGCGTACGCCACGGAGGACAGCGGGTCGGAAGCGAAGACGGGGAGTGCGATGCGCTTGGGGAGGAGCGTTTCTCCCAGCTTGTCGCTGCGCAGGGCCCGCCCGATGAGAATCCGTTTGGGCACGTCGGTCAGTTTGGACACAACACGTAAGCGTAAGGCTTCGGCCAATGCCTCGCCCACCCGCCACCCCTGCAACTCGGGGACAGGCCGAGAGGCCAGTCCTCCCTCTGATGAACGCAATGGCGCGGTCGCGGCATAAGCTCATCACCGGGCAACGCCGCTTGCCGTTGCCCCGTAGTTGCCCGGCGAGCCGAGAAGGAAGATGTGAGCTCAGTGTTTCTGCAGGTCAGCGGGATGACCAGGAGTGCGGGGTAACGGGGCGATGCACGTCGTCATCATGGGGTGCGGGCGAGTGGGAGCCGCTCTCGCGCAGACCCTGGAGCAGCAGGGGCACACTGTCGCCGTCGTGGACCAGGACCCGACGGCTTTCCGCCGTCTCGGCTCCGGCTTCGGCGGCCGCCGCGTCACCGGGGTCGGTTTCGACCAGGACACCCTGCGCGAGGCGGGGATCGAGGAAGCCGGCGCCTTCGCCGCGGTCAGCAGCGGCGACAACTCCAACATCATTGCCGCGCGGGTGGCCCGCGAGATGTTCGGCATCGAGAACGTCGCGGCCCGTATCTACGACCCTCGCCGCGCCGAGGTGTACCAGCGGCTCGGCATCCCGACCGTCGCCACGGTCCGCTGGACGGCCGACCAGATGATGCGGCGGCTGCTGCCGTCCGGCGCGGAGCCGCTGTGGCGCGACCCGAGCGGCGGAGTGCAGCTCGCCGAGGTGCACACCTCCGGCGCCTGGATCGGGCACAAGGTGAGCAGGATGCAGGACGAGACCGGCGTGCGCGTCGCGTTCATCACCCGGCTGGGTGAGGCGATTCTGCCGTCGTCGCAGACCGTGCTGCAGGAGGGCGACCTGGTCCACGTGATGATGCGTACGGACGAGATCGAGAAGGTCGAGGCGGCCTTCGCCGAGGGCCCTGAGGAGGGCGGTCACTGATGCGGGTCGCTATTGCGGGCGCCGGCGCGGTGGGTCGTTCCATCGCGGGTGAGCTGCTGGAGAACGGGCACGAGGTACTCCTGATCGACAAGGCGCCGACGGCGATCTCGGTGGAGCGGGTGCCGCAGGCGGAGTGGCTGCTGGCCGACGCGTGCGAGATCACGTCGCTGGACGAGGCGGCGCTGCAGCGGTGCAATGTGGTGATCGCGGCGACCGGTGACGACAAGGTCAATCTGGTCGTCTCGCTGCTGGCGAAGACCGAGTACGGGGTGCCGCGGGTGGTCGCCCGCGTCAACAACCCCAAGAACGAGTGGCTCTTCAACGAGGCGTGGGGCGTCGATGTCGCGGTTTCCACGCCGCGTCTGATGTCGGCGCTCGTGGAGGAGGCGGTGAGCGTCGGCGATCTCGTACGGCTGCTGCGCTTCAGCCATGGCGACGCGAACCTGGTCGAACTGACGCTGCCCCCCGAGTCGGCTCTGGCGGGCACGCAGGTCAGCGATGTGGAGTGGCCGGAGGACACCTCGCTGGTCACGATCATCCGCGGCTCACGGGTGCTGACGCCGGGCGCGGAGGAGACGCTGGAGGCGGGCGACGAGCTGCTGTTCGTGGCGGCGCAGGCGCGCGAGGAGCAGCTGGAGGACCTGCTTTCGGTGCGCCGCGAGGACGCGTCGAGCTGACGCCGGGGTCGAGTACGACCGCGGTGGCCCGGGGAACCAGATGGTTTCCCGGGCCACTTTGCTTTCAGGGGCACCTGGCCGGTGCAACGCGCGCGGGGCCCGGGACCGGCTCCGGTCCCGGGCCCCGTCGACGGGCAGCGGTGCGCTACGGCTTGCGGTGCTTCGCCGGGCCGTCCGCGAGGCGCTGAACCGCCTCGTCGACCAGCGGCTCCATCGCGCCCTCGAACCGCTCAGCGGTGCGCTTGCGCTCCTTCTCGGCGGCTTCCTCCGCCTCCATCTCCGCGAAGACGTCGATCGGTGCCGGTGCCTTGGCGAGGAAGACCCAGGTCAGGTACACCGCGAGCAGGAACGGCGGAATCTTCAGGGCCACCAGCACCCAGCCCAGCTGCTCGGTGTCCGCCCACCAGTAGAGCGGGAAAAGGATCGCGCACTTGGCGAGCAGAATCAGGCCCCACGCCCAGCTCGCCTTCGTGTATGCCTTCTTGCGGCCAGGGTTCCGCTTCCGCCAGGAGAGGTTCTCCTTGAAGACCGGGCCCAGGATCAGGCCGATCAACGGCACGCCCGCGATCGCCGTCACGATGTACGCCAGCGCCAGGCCCAGCGTGTAGAGCATGCCCGGCAGATAGAAGTCCTTCGCATTGCCGGTCATCATCGCGAAGACGACACCGAAGGCCACCCCGAAGACGCCACTGAACGCGTGCTTGACGGTGTCCCTGCGGATCAGCCGGACGGCGACGAGCAGCAGCGAGACCGCCAGGGCCGCGATCGCCGAGATGTGCAGGTTTTTGTTGACTGTGAAGATCGTGACGAACAGCAGTCCGGGCAGGACCGTCTCCACCATGCCGCGCACGCCGCCGAAGGCCTCGAAGAGCGCCGCCTCCGTCACTGCTTTGGCGTCGCTGTCCTGCTGCTGGTCGTTCGTCGTGGTGGTCGGCTTGTCGAGAGACGTCACCGGCTACTCCTGTCCGAGTGGTCGGAGTTCGTATTTGGGGTTGAACAGCACCCGGCGGCCGTGGCTCATCGAGATCCTGCCCGAGGCGATGAGCCTGCGGCCCGGTTCGATGCCCGCGATGGACCGACGGCCGAGCCAGACGACGTCCAGTGGGGCCGTACCGTCGAAGAGCTCCGCCTCCAGCGCGGGCACCCCGGCCCTGGGACGCAGGGTGACCGTGCGCAACGTACCAGCCACCCTGACTATCTGGCGGTCACCGCACTCGGCGATGCGGGTACACCCCGAGGCTTCAGCGTCCTCCTGCAGCTCCTCGGACTCGAGCTCCTGCTGGGAGGTGGACAGCCGGTCGAGCATACGGCGGAAGCGGCCGGCCGGCTTTGCCGCATTCTCCGAACGGGGTACAGCACTCATACAGAAAGCCTACCGGCCACCGCCGACACCCCTTCAACGCCCGGGCACCAGGGCCGGAGACCGGCACGACACGCGCCCGGCGGCCGTCATGATCAAGCCGCACCACAGGAGGGCGTACGGAATCGGCCCGCGGCGGTCCGGAGAGCCGGAACCGCAGCGGGCCGCAATCAGGTTGACGCCGTGTCAGCGCACCTCGGTGATCTCGGGACCCCGCTGCAGCTGCCCCATACCGCCGGAGAAGCGCGAGCCCTCCTGCTCCTCCTGCTGGACACCCTCGGGCACCATCTGCGCGTCGTCCGGCAGCTTGAGGACGATGGGGTCGCGCGGCGCCATCGGTCCTTCGCCGCGTACGACAACGGTGTCCCGGAAGATCTGCTCAAGCAGACCGGCAGCCTGGGGCTGCACCGCACCCTGCCCGGAGATCACTCCGCGCAGGAACCAGCGCGGCCCGTCGACGCCGACGAAGCGCACCAGCTGCACACCGCCGGTCCCGTCCGGCAGCTGTACGGGCACCTGGGCCCGCAGCTCCCAGCCGAGCGGGCCCTCGACCTCGTCGATGATGCCGCCCTGCTGCGTGATACCGGAGGCGATCTCCTCACGGACCTCGCCCCAGATGCCTTCCTTCTTGGGTGCCGCGAAGGCCTGCAGCTGCACGGCACTGTCGCCCAGTACGACGGTGGCGGCGACGATCGCGTCACCCGCGACCTCGACGCGCAGCTCCATGCCTTCGACTCCGGGCACAAAAAGACCGCCCAGATCGACCCGGCCCTCGCCGGGCTTGGATACCTCGGAGACGTCCCAGGGGCCGTCGGGCCGGGGCGCCGGCGGAAGGTTCACCCGGCGGGGCGCCTCCTCGTCGGCGTACTCCGTGTCACGCTCGTCGACGACCTGCTCGGCCTCGCCCGCTGCGTCCGCCGCGTCCTCGGCGGAACCACTCTTCTTGCGACGTCCGAACACGTCACTGTCCTTCCCGGTCGGATACGACCGAAGCGTATCGATTCCCACCCGTTGAGCCGCCCACGACGGCATGACCGCCGGTGGACCCGAAGCCCCCCTCGGCCCGCGCCGAGCCGGGAAGCTCCGCCACCTCGTGGAAGCGCACCTTCTCGACCTGCTGGACGACCAGTTGGGCAATCCGGTCGAAACGATCGAACCGCACACTCTCGCGCGGGTCGAGATTGACCACGATCACCTTGATCTCCCCACGGTACCCGGCATCCACCGTCCCCGGGGCATTCACCAGGGCTACGCCGCAGCGGGCGGCGAGACCCGAGCGCGGGTGCACGAAGGCCGCGTATCCGTCGGGCAGGGCGATGGACACCCCGGTGGGCAGAACGGCCCGCTCGCCGGGGGCGAGTTCGGCCGCCTCGGTGGTCACGAGATCGGCCCCGGCGTCGCCGGGGTGTGCGTACGCCGGGAGCGGCACCTCGGGGTCCACGCGACGGATCAGCACATCGACAGGGTTACGCATCAGGGGTTCACCTCGAAGGCGCGGGCGCGCCTGATCTGGTCGGGGTCGGCCATGGCTGCCTGGATCTCCTCAGGGCGGCCGTTGTCGATGAAGTGATCGACCTTGACCTCGATGAAGAGAGCGTTGGCGCGGACGGCGACGGGTCCTTCGGGGCCGCCGATCCGGCCCACGGCGGCCGAGTAGATCTTGCGCCCGGCGACCGCGGTGACCTCGGCCTGCAGATGCAGCACCGTGTCCACGGGCACGGGACGTACGAAGTCGGTCTCGAGCCGGCCGGTGACCGCGATGGTCCGCAGCAGCCAGTTCAGCGAGCCCAGCGTCTCGTCCAGCGCCGTGGCGAGCACGCCGCCGTGCGCGAGGCCCGGCGCGCCCTGGTGGGCGGGCTTGACGGTGAACTCGGCGGTCAGGCTCACGCCCTCGCCCGCCCGGGCCTGAAGGTGCAGCCCGTGGGGCTGTCCCTCTCCGCAGCCGAAACAGTGCTCGTAGTGCGCGCCGAGGAGCTCACCGGGGGCCGGGGCATCGGGATGCCGCACCGGCGGTATGGCGTCGGCCGGAGGGGTCATAGCCGCCGCCCGGGCCGAGGATCCGGAGGCCGCCCCCCGGGATTTCGCATTACTCACAGGCTCAGACCTTACCCGCGCGGCTACCCACTGGTCGCACCGTGCCAAGCTTGGCTTCATGCAGCCTTCCGCCCCGCACTACGAAGAACGTCTGACCGCGCCGGCTTCGTGGTGGTTCATCGCCGCTCTGGTCGGCGTCGCAGGCGGTCTGATGCTGCTGCCGCTCGGTCCAGTGCCGATGGTCGGCGGCCTGATCGGCGCGGCCGCGGTGGCTGCGGTCGTGGTGAGTTCGTACGGCTCGGTCCGCATCCGCGTCGTGGCCGGCTCGCTGGTCGCGGGCGACGCCCGGATCCCGCTGACGGCGCTCGGTGAGGCCGAGGTGCTGGACGCGGAGGAGGCGCGCGCCTGGCGCTCGTACAAGGCGGACACCCGGGCCTTCATGCTGCTGCGCAGCTATGTCCCGACGGCGCTGCGGATCGAGGTCACCGACCCGGCCGACCCGACTCCGTACGTGTATCTGTCGACGCGGAATCCGAAGGCGCTGGCCGACGCGCTGGCTGCGGTGCGCGCGGCCTGACGGGACCGGTTCTCACCGGCAGGGCAGGCAGGGGAATGTCCGGCCCGGCACTGACCGGACGGGGGCGGACCGGATCGGGGCGGACCGGATCCGGGCGTCTTCAGCGCCCCAGCTCGCGCGGGTCCCGGATCGCCTCCAGCGGGTCCCTGGGCTGCTCCAGCGGCGGAAGCCCGGCCAGCGCGTCCCAGGGGATCTGCCTCGCGCGCAGGTCTCTGCGGATGCGTGCCGCGAGCTTCTTGGTGTCCCGGCGGTTCATCGCGGCGCCGACGGCCGCGCCGACCATGAACGGCATCAGCATCGGCAGATTGCGGATCATGCGCTTCATGATCTGCTGCCGCAGCTCGCGCTTGAACTGGCCGCCCATTGCGGCGTTGATCGTCGACGGTTTGGTCACGTCGATTCCGCGCTCCTGCGACCAGGAGTTCAGATACGCGATGCCGCGCTCCCTGAGGCTGCCCGGCGGCCGCAGGCCGTAGACCTCGTGGAGCTCGGCGATGAGCTTCAGCTCGATGGTGGCGACGCCGACGATCTCCGCGGCCAGCTCGGCCGGCATCGCGGGCGGCACGGGCAGCATCGCTGCCGCGCCGATGCCGGCGCCCACCGTGGAGGTGCCGTTCGCCGCGCCCGCGACCAGCTTGTCGGCAAGCTGCTCGGGAGCGAGGCCTGGGAACTGCCTGCGCAGCGTCGCGAGATCGCGCACCGGCACGCGAGGCGCGTTCTCGATGAGCCGGTCGGTGACGTACGCCACGCCGGCCTTGGCGCTCTCACCGCCCCTGCGGACGCCCTGGCGCACTGATGCCAGGCGTGGGGCCCTGGTCCGGGGCCCCGCCCGGTCTGCCGCTTCGAGCGAGGCCGGCAGGCCTCGCTCGGCGTCGCCTCCTGCGCCGTGGGGCAGGAGGGCGGCCGAGTGCCCGGCAGACGCTGTGTCGCCTTCTGCCGGTCCCGTACCGCCCCAGTGCGCCTCCGGCGGCTTGTGACGCCGGAAACGCCTCTTCCTGGGCGGTGTCTCGCCTGCCACGGCCGACCGGACCTCAGTCGCAGTCGCGGCAGATCGGCTGACCGTTCTTCTCGCGCGCCAGCTGGCTGCGGTGGTGTACGAGGAAGCAGCTCATGCAGGTGAACTCGTCGGCCTGCTTGGGCAGGACCCGTACGGCCAGTTCCTCGTTGGACAGGTCGGCGCCGGGCAGCTCCATGCCCTCTGCGGCCTCGAACTCGTCGACGTCGACGGTCGAGGTCGACTTGTCGTTCCGGCGGGCCTTCAGCTCTTCAAGGCTGTCCGAATCGACGTCGTCATCGGTCTTGCGTGGGGTGTCGTAGTCCGTTGCCATGTCGCTCTCCCCCTCTGGGTGGTTGCGGTGTCTCCAGCGCACGTAACGCGTGAGAGGCCGGACTTGTGCCCGACCCGAGGCGGAGATTTTGCCTCACATCAAGGTCTGTTACTCAATCGACACCCAACCGGATCCCCCGAGAGTGATCGGGTTGGATGGCGATCGGGACCGTACACGGTCCGAATGTCGCACTTCACGGGCGCCACCCCGTGTACTTCCCGTGATCTCGACCCCCGGAAACCCGGACTTTTCCCGGCTTTCCGGCAAGAGTCTTGATCACAGAGAGTAGATGGCCTGAAATTCGCCTATGTGATCGATCCCACACGGTTCTTTCGAGCACGAGTCCCGAAAATTCCGCGCAAAGCGAACAAAGCGTGTGGCATCGTTCAGCATCTCAGACCGGCAGGGTGACACGCATCACGAGGCCCCCGCCCTCACGAGGCTCCGCGATGATACGGCCTCCGTGGGCGCGCGCAACCGAGCGGGCGATCGAAAGTCCCAGGCCGACGCCCTTGTCGCTGCCGGTGCGCTCCTGACGCAGGCGCCGGAACGGCTCGAAGATGTTGTCGATCTCGTACGCGGGAACCACTGGCCCCGTGTTCGAGACCACGAGGACCGCCTGGCCGTGCTCGGTCTCGGTGGTGACATGCACCCAGCCGCCCTCCGGAATGTTGTAGCGCACCGCATTCTGCACCAGGTTCAGGGCGATCCGCTCCAGCAGGACGCCATTGCCCTGGACGACTGCGGGCGCCCGCCGGCCGCGGAACTCCACTCCCTTCGCCTCGGCCTCGGTGCGTGCCTGGTCGACCGCGCGCGTGGCGACCTCGGCCAGGTCCACCGGCTTGCGCTCGACGATTTCGTTGCTGCTGCGGGCGAGCAGCAGCAGACCCTCGACCAGCTGCTCGCTGCGCTCGTTGGTGGCCAGCAGGGTCTTGCCGAGCTGGTGGAGCTCCGGGGTCGCGCCGGGGTCGGAGAGGTGGACCTCCAGCAGCGTGCGGTTGATCGCGAGCGGCGTACGCAGCTCGTGCGAGGCGTTCGCGACGAACCGCTGCTGGGCCGTGAACGCGCGCTCCAGGCGGTCCAGCATCTCGTCGAAGGTGTCGGAGAGCTCCTTGAGCTCGTCGTCCGGTCCGTCGAGCTTGATGCGCCGGGACAGGTCCGAGCCGGCCACCTGGCGGGCGGTGCGGGTGATCTTGCCCAGCGGCGAGAGGACCCGTCCCGCCATGGCGTAGCCGAAGGCGAAGGCGATGATGCTCAGGCCGAGCAGGGCGAAGAGCGAGCGGCGCAGCAGGTCGTCCAGAGCCATCTGTCGCTGGTGCTGCAGGCAGTCGCTCACGGCCTGCTGGAACTCCGGTCCGGTCGACTGGTTGGGCAGCTGGCACCAGTCGGTGGTCCGCTTCACACTGGCGGTGACGATCTCGAAGGGCAGCTCGCCGTTCGCGCCGAGCGCCTGCGCGGTGAGCAGATAGATGATCGACAGCAGCAGGATGCCCGCGATCAGGAACATCCCGCCGTACAGCAGCGTGAGCCGTATCCGGATCGTCGGCCGCAGCAGCGGGCGCACCGGGTCGCGCGGGTCCCAGGTCGGCTTCGGAGGCGCCTCGGGTGGCGCCGGGGTGGCGGCCACGGACTCAGATCCGGTAGCCGGAGCCGGGCACGGTGACGATCACCGGCGGCTCACCGAGCTTGCGGCGCAGGGTCATCACGGTCACGCGCACGACATTGGTGAACGGGTCGGTGTTCTCGTCCCAGGCCTTCTCCAGCAGCTGCTCGGCCGAGACGACCGCGCCCTCGCTGCGCATCAGTACCTCCAGAACCGCGAACTCCTTGGGCGCGAGCTGGATCTCCTTGCCGTCGCGGAAGACCTCGCGGCGGTTCGGGTCGAGCTTGATGCCGGCGCGCTCCAGGACGGGCGGCAGTGGCACCGTCGTACGGCGGCCCAGTGCCCGTACGCGGGCGGTGAGCTCGCTGAACGCGAAGGGCTTGGGGAGGTAGTCGTCCGCGCCGAGCTCAAGGCCCTCCACGCGGTCGCTGACGTCGCCGGACGCGGTCAGCATCAGCACCCGGGTCGGCATGCCGAGCTCGACGATCTTGCGGCACACGTCGTCTCCGTGGACGAGCGGGAGGTCCCGGTCCAGGACGACCACGTCGTAGTCATTGACCCCGATGCGCTCGAGGGCGGCCGCCCCGTCGTACACGACGTCGACTGCCATGGCCTCCCGGCGCAGTCCGGTGGCCACCGCATCGGCGAGCAGTTGCTCGTCCTCGACGACGAGTACGCGCACGTCGTGTTCCTCTCTCCGGGCCCGTCACCCATGATCAGGGCAGGTGTGTGCACTGACTGTGCGCATCCATCCTGCCCGTTACGCGCGTAAACCGGCTGTAAGGCGGAGCGACCGCCGGGCGGCCGACCTGCGCCGGAAGGAATTCACCGGATTCTCCTCTCAGTTGAGGTTTCTCTGAGGTGAGCCCGGGGGAGGACGACTAAACACCCGCGATCACGCCCTGTATGTGGCACACCACTACCCGTTCCAGGGTTGATCACCCACCGTCGGCACACCCCCGTGCCACCGACCCACGACGAGGGGGCGCACCATGGACGCATTCACCGCAGGACTGATGCAGCGCATAAAGGCCGCGGAGACGGACCTCACCTTGGCTCGCGAGACGGGCGACGACTTCCTTGCGGATGTCGAGCAGGCAGAGCTGGATGATCTGCACCGCCTGGCCGCCGAGCACGGCGTGGAGGTCAGCGCGGCATAGCGCCGAGCTGCACGGAAGGGCCCCGGCACCACGGTGCCGGGGCCCTTCGCTGTGCGGAGCCGGGTCCGGGTTGGTCCGGTCGTGCCAGGCGGCTTCTAGTCGTGCCAGGCGCCGAACTCGTCCAGGAGGCTCTGCAGCGGCTCGAAGACACCCGGGCTCGCGGCCACCGTCAGATCGTACGAAGGGCGTTGCCCGGGGCGGCCGCCGGTGAGCGCGCCCGCCTCGCGGGCGATCAGGTCACCGGCCGCCAGGTCCCAGGGGTGGAGGCCGCGCTCGTAATAGCCGTCCAGGCGGCCCGCGGCGACGTCGCAGAGATCCACGGCCGCCGAGCCACTGCGGCGGATGTCTCTCAGCCGGGGGATCAGCCGCTGGGCGACGTCCGCCTGATGGCTGCGTACGGTCGCCACATAGTTGAAGCCGGTGGAGACCAGGGACTGCTCCAGCGGGGGCGCCGGACGGCAGCGGACAGGCTTGTCGTTCGCAAACGCGCCCCCTCCCAGCACCGCCCGGTACGTCTCGCCGCGCATCGGGGCCTCGACGACCCCGACCACCGCTTCGCCGTCACGCTCGGCGGCGATGGAGACCGCCCAGGTCGGCAGACCGTAGAGGTAGTTCACGGTGCCGTCGAGCGGGTCGATGACCCAGCGCACGCCGCTGGTGCCGGCCGTGGACGCGCCCTCTTCGCCGAGGAAGCCGTCCTCGGGGCGGCGCTCGGACAGAAAGCCGGTGATCAGCTTCTCGGCGGCGATGTCCATCTCGGTGACGACGTCGATGGGGCTGGACTTGGTGGCCGCGACGCCGAGATCGGCGGGGCGGCCGTCGCGCAGCAGCTCTCCCGCCCGGCGGGCGGCCGCCAGCGCGAGGTCGAGCAGTTCGGACAGGAGAGGGTCGGTCACAGGGCTTCCTCGGGCTTCCTCAGGCGTAGGGGCTGTCGGCTCCGGCCGCTGCGGGCCTGGGCGCCCGGGCCGGACAGCAGCCGACCGGGCAGAGGTCGTGGGAGGGGCCCAGCGCCCCCAGTGCGCAGCGCTCGGCGGGCAGTGCCCGTTCGGCCGCGGCGCGCTCCAGGACGAGGTCCCGCACCGCCGCGGCGAACCGTGCGTCGGCGCCCACCGTCGCCGAACGCCGCACGGGCAGCCCCAGCTCGGCGGCCTTCGCGGTGGCCTCGGTGTCGAGGTCGTACAGCACCTCCATGTGGTCCGAGACGAAGCCGATGGGGACCATCACCACAGCGGGAGCGCCCGAGGCGTGCAGGTCCTCCAGGTGGTCGCAGATGTCCGGCTCCAGCCAGGGGATGTGCGGGGCGCCGCTGCGGGACTGGTAGACGAGTTGCCAGGGGTGCTCGA
The DNA here is from genome assembly GCF_044903445.1 of Streptomyces sp. NPDC019890. Lineage (NCBI taxonomy): Bacteria > Bacillati > Actinomycetota > Actinomycetes > Kitasatosporales > Streptomycetaceae > Streptomyces > Streptomyces sp. NPDC019890. The sequence continues at coordinate 139,575 of NZ_JBJDQK010000013.1, forward strand.
CACCCGTCTCGTCGCGCACGGCGTCGGCGATCAACCGGGCCACGTCCAGGTGCTGGCGCACATACGCGCCGCCCTCGCCGTGCTCTGCGGCCGGTCCCGATGAGTCCGCCGCGGAGGTGGGGATGGAGTGCGTGGTGAAGGCGAGTTGGGCTCCCGCACGCAGCTCGTCGGGGAGATCCGCCAGGGACTTCAGTACGCCGTCGATCATGGGGCGTACGAAACCGGGGTGGTTGAAGTAGTGCCGCAGCTTGTCCACGCGCGGTGGTTCAAGCCCCTCCGCCTCCAGTGTGGCCAGCGCGTCCGCGAGGTTCTCGCGGTACTGGCGGCAGCCCGAGTACGAGGCGTACGCACTGGTGGCGAGGACGGCGATGCGCCGGTGGCCGGCGGCGACCATCTCACGCAGGGTGTCGGTCAGATACGGCGCCCAGTTCCGGTTGCCCCAGTGGACCGGCAGGTCCAGGCCGTGCTCGGCGAAGTCCTTGCGCAGGGCGTCCAGCAGGGCGCGGTTCTGGTCGTTGATCGGGCTGACCCCGCCGAACAGGAAGTAGTGCTGCCCCACCTCCTTGAGCCGTTCCTTGGGGATGCCGCGGCCGCGCGTCACGTTCTCCAGGAACGGGACGACGTCGTCCGGGCCTTCGGGTCCGCCGAAGGACAGGAGCAGCAAAGCGTCGTAAGGGGCTGGGTCGCGCTGATCGGGCATGGTCCGATCCTGCCACCAGCCTCTGACAGCGGAAAAACCGCGGTGCACGCGGCGCGGTACGGGCGTAACCTGTCAAAGCCTTTGACACGCCTTACCGGAGAGCACCCCTTGCCGAGTCCGTACCGCGCCATCTTCGCCGCCCCCGGCAGCAAGTCGTTCTCCGCCGCAGGCTTCGTCGGCCGACTGCCGCTGTCCATGATGGGCATCGGCATCGTGACCATGATTTCCCAGCTCACGGGGCGCTACGGACTCGCAGGCGCGCTCTGTGCGACCCTTGCGATGTCGGCCGCCGTGCTCGGTCCGCAGATATCCCGGCTGGTCGACCGGCACGGGCAGGCCCGGGTGCTGCGCCCGGCCACCCTCGCCGCTCTCGCCGCGGTCGCGGGTCTGCTGCTCTGTGCCATGCAGAAGGCCCCGGACTGGACGCTGTTCGTGTTCTCCGCGGCCGCGGGCTGTGTGCCGAGCGTGGGTTCGATGACCCGGGCCCGCTGGGCCGAGATCTACCGGGGCTCGCCGCGCGAGTTGCACACTGCGTACTCGTGGGAGTCGATCGCCGACGAGGTGTGCTTCATCGTCGGCCCGATCGTCTCCATCGGTCTTTCCACCGCCTGGTTCCCCGAGGCGGGTCCGCTGCTCGCCGCCGCCTTCCTGGTGATCGGCGTCTTCTGGCTGACCTCGCAGCGGGCCACCGAGCCCGTGCCGCATCCGCGCGAGCACCACAGCGGCGGCTCCGCGCTGCGCTCCCCCGGGCTGCAGGTCCTGGTAGTCACCTTCGTGGCGACCGGCGCGATCTTCGGTGCGGTCGACGTGGTCACGGTGGCCTTCGCCGACGAGCAGGGACACAAGGCCGCCGCGAGTCTGGTCCTCGCGGTGTACGCACTGGGCTCCTGCCTCGCCGGGGCGGTCTTCGGACTGCTCCACCTCAAGGGCTCGGCCTCCCGGAGGTGGCTGGTGGGAGTGTGTGCGATGGCCGTGAGTATGATCCCCCTCCAACTGGCCGGGAACCTCCCCTTCCTGGCCGTGGCGCTCTTCGTCGCGGGCCTGTCCATCGCTCCTACGATGGTGACCACCATGGCCCTGATCGAAGCGCACGTACCGCGCTCCAATCTGACCGAGGGCATGACCTGGACCAGTACCGGGCTCGCGGTCGGAGTGGCGCTCGGCTCCTCGGCCGCGGGCTGGGTGGTCGACGCGGCCGGAGCGGACGCGGGGTACGTGGTGCCCGCGGCGGCGGGAGCGGTCGCGGCCGCGGTGGCGTTCCTGGGGTACCGCCGGCTGCGCAGGCCGGTGCCGACGCGGGAGGGGCAGCGTGAGCGGGACTACGACGACGGGGCGCAGCACGTGGCGTAACTGGGCGGGGAATGTCACCGCCCGTCCGGTACGGGAGGTCTCGCCCGCCTCCACCGAAGAACTCGCCGACGCGGTACGGAAGGCGGCCGAGGACGGCCTGAAGGTGAAGGCAGTCGGCAGCGGCCACTCCTTCACCGCCACCGCGGCCACCGACGGTGTGCTGATACGGCCCGATCTGCTGACCGGGATCCGGGAGATCGACCGCACGGCGATGACCGTGACCGTCGAGGCGGGCACCCCGCTCAAGCGGCTGAACGCGGCCCTGGCCCGTGAGGGTCTCTCGCTCACGAACATGGGCGACATCATGGAGCAGACGGTCGCGGGCGCGACTTCCACCGGCACGCACGGCACGGGCCGCGACTCGGCCTCGATCGCCGCGCAGATCAGGGCACTTGAGCTGGTGACGGCGGACGGCTCGGTGCTGACCTGCTCCGAGAAGGAGAATCCGGACGTCTTCGCGGCGGCCCGGATCGGGCTCGGCGCGCTGGGTGTCGTCACCGCGATCACCCTCGCCGTGGAGCCGGTCTTCCTGCTCACGGCCCGCGAGGAGCCGATGGCCTTCGACAAGGTGACGGCCGAATTCGACGCGCTCTTCGCGGAGAACGAGCACTTCGAGTTCTACTGGTTCCCGCACACCGGCAACTGCAACACCAAGCGCAACAACCGCAGCGCCGGTCCCGCCGCACCGCCCGGACCGATCGGCGGCTGGATCGAGGACGAGCTGCTGTCCAACGGCGTTTTCCAACTCGCCTGTTCGCTCGGCCGGGCCGTCCCCGCGACCATCCCGACGATCGCCAAGATCTCCAGTCGCGCGCTCTCCGCCCGTACCTACACGGACATTCCCTACAAAGTCTTCACATCTCCGCGGCGGGTGCGGTTCGTCGAGATGGAATACGCGCTGCCGCGGGAGGCGGCGGTGGGGGCGCTGCGCGAAGTGAAGGCGATAATCGAGCGCTCGCCGCTGCGGGTCAGCTTCCCGGTGGAGGTGCGGACGGCCCCGGCCGACGACATCGCGCTCTCCACTGCATCGGGCCGGGAGAGTGCGTACATCGCGGTGCATCAGTACCGGGGCACGCCGTACCAGGCGTACTTCACCGCGGTGGAGCGGATCATGACCGCGCACGGTGGGCGGCCGCACTGGGGCAAGGTTCACTCGCGGGACGCGGCGTACTTCGCCGAGGTATATCCGCGGTTCGGCGAATTCACCGCGCTGCGTGACCGGTTGGATCCGGAGCGGCTGTTCGGCAACGACTATCTGCGGCGGGTACTGGGCGGCTGAGGGCGGATCAGGTCGAGCCGCCGTTCCTTCTGGGGACAGGCGAGCGAAGCGAATAGTTCCCTTTGGGAAGATTCTGTGAATCAGGACACCTGGTCACTCATGTCCATGACGCCCAACTCCCGCCCCCGGAGAGAAGTTCGACGGCGCGGCGGTCCACCCCGGTGGCCCGAATGGAGTACTGTGGCGAGCCCTGGGCCCGGCCTCCCTCTTGGGCGTCTGGACCCCAGGTAGGGGGCCGAAAGCGGCGCTCGATCCGGCGGCGCCGCGGCACCGCACGGGTACCCGATGCGGAGAGTGACGGACCAGTCACTCAGAGTCGCAAACAGGTAACCGTGCCATAACGGCGATCCAGGGCCTGTGCCCGACACGCCGGGCAACTCGGCAAGGTTGTGGCAGGCTGCACCCGGGCAGGCCACACTCGACTAGCGGAAGCAGCGACGCACGTGACGTCGGCAGGCACCACCCGGGAGGTCCCCATGCCCGAACTGCGTGTCGTGGCCGTCTCCAACGACGGCACACGACTGGTGCTCAAGGCTGCGGACAGCACGGAATACACGCTTCCGATTGATGAGCGGCTGCGCGCTGCCGTGCGCAATGACCGCGCCCGCCTCGGCCAGATCGAGATCGAGGTGGAGAGCCATCTCCGTCCTCGGGACATCCAGGCACGTATACGCGCCGGAGCCTCCGCGGAGGAGGTCGCGCAGCTCGCCGGAATCCCGGTCGACCGGGTGCGGCGCTTCGAGGGCCCGGTGCTCGCGGAGCGCGCGTTCATGGCGGAGCGGGCGCGCAAGACTCCCGTACGCCGTCCCGGTGAGAACACCGGGCCGCAGCTCGGCGAGGCGGTGCAGGAACGGTTGACGCTGCGCGGCGCCGAGAAGGACACGGTGCAGTGGGACTCCTGGCGCCGGGACGACGGCACCTGGGAGGTGCTGCTGGTCTACCGGGTGGCGGGCGAGCCGCACTCGGCGAGCTGGACGTACGACCCACCGCGGCGGCTGGTGCAGGCAGTTGACGACGAGGCGCGGGCGCTGATCGGGGAGACCGACGACACGATCACGGCGCAGGAGCCGAGCTTTCCGTTTGTGCCGCGCATCGCACGGCTGCCGCGGGACCGGCCGCTGGACCGGTCGCTCGACCGCCAGTTGGAGCGTCCGACCGTGCCGGCGCAGTCGACCGATCCGGAGGAGAGCGGTGGCGAGCGGGACTCGCTGACCAGCCTGCTGGAGGCGGTGCCGAGCTTCCGGGGCGACATGGTCGTGCCCGAGCGGCCTGCGCCGCCGGAGCCTGCGGCGACCGAGCCGGCCGCGGCGCCGGAGGAGGAGGAACCGGTTGCTCCGGCGGCCTCGGCGGGCGCGGGCTCCGCGTACGCGGACGTCCTGATGCCCCGCTCGGTTGCGGGCCACCGCGACCGCCTGACGGGCACGACGGACCGCCAGGCGGAGGCGGACGGGGTTCGCCCGGGCCGCCGGGCGGCGGTCCCGAGCTGGGACGAGATCGTCTTCGGCACGCGCCGCAAGAAGCAGGACTAGCGGTACGCAAGGGGCCCGGCGCGATGACCGCGCCGGGCCTTTGGCGCGCCCGGTGGGTCTCTCCCCACCCGCCCGCCCTGAGAGTTGGGGGTACCGGGTACCCCCACCCCCGGCGGGGGAAGCGGCAGCTTCGCGCCGCGAGCGGCAAGCCCCGACGCCAGAGCAGGAGGCTCGCGCCGCTGGCGGGCACAGCACGCCCCTGGCGAGACGCACGAATGGGGCGTCTCGCCAGGGGCGCGCCCTGAGAGTTGGGGGTACGGGGTACCCCCACGCCCCCGCGGGGGAAGCGGCAGCTTCGCGCCGCGAGCGGCGAGCCCTGGCCAGGCAGCGACCCGGCCCGCCCCATGAATGGGGTACCGCGCAACCCCGCGCCCCGGGCAGGCAAGCGGCAGCTATGCGCCGCGCAGCGGCGGGAACGAACGGCTGGTGCGGCCGGCGCTCAGCCCGGCTCGGGGCCCGTGGCGATCGGGTGGGTTGGGTTCGCGCACCACTCCGACCATGAGCCTGCGTACAACGCCGGGGTGAAGCCCCCGAGTTCCAGGGCCAAGGCCTCCTGGGCCGCCGAGACTCCCGAGCCGCAGTAGACGCCGACCGGCGCGGTGTCCGTGGCCCCCAGGGCGAGGAAGCGGGCGGCCAGCGCCTCGGGCGCCAGAAAGCGGCCGTTCTCGGTCACGTTTTCCGTGGTCGGGGCCGAGATCGCGCCCGGGATGTGGCCGGCCACCGGGTCGATCGGCTCGACCTCGCCCCGGTAGCGTTCCGCCGCGCGCGCGTCGAGGAGCAGGCCCTTGCGGGCCTGGTCGGCCGCCCCGTCCGCGTCCAGCAGCGGGAGCGCGCCCGGCACGGGAGCAAAGTCACCGGGGGCTGGGCTGGGGCTCTCCTTCGACAGCTCGCCCGTCCACGTCGCGAGACCGCCGTCCAGCACCCGTACATCCGCGTGGCCCGTCCACCGCAGCAGCCACCACGCCCGCGCCGCCGCCCACCCCTTGTCGGCGTCGTAGACGACCACCGGGGAGTCCGCCGAGACCCCGGCCCGGCGCATCGCCTCGCCGAACGCGGCCACGTCCGGCAGTGGATGTCGGCCGCCGGCCCCGGGCGGAGCGGCCAGTTCCGCGTCCAGGTCGACAAAGACCGCGCCGGGGATGTGACCGGCCTCGTAGTCCGCCCGCCCGTGCGGTCCGCCCAGCTGATAGCGGATGTCCAGCAGGACCGGAGGACGGGTTCCGGCCAGCTCGCTCGCGAGTTCGGTCGCGGAGATGATGGGTTTCATAAGGGCCATCCTTGCGCAGCACCCGGCCGCGGCGTAACGCCGCCAAGGTAGATGAGTAATGCCAAAAAGGGCATCCTCCAGCGGGAACCCGCCAAAAGCGGCGCGGCCGGGGCGCGTCGGGCGCCGGGTGGTGCAAGCATCTGGGACGGGGCGCGCAGCCGTTCCGCACGACGGCGCGCATCAGGTCCCCGTACGGCCACCACATGGTCCGAGGAGAGAGTGACAATGACCGAGGCGACTCGGCGCACCCCCGGCACGCCCTGCTGGGTGAGTTTGATGGTGCACGGCCTTGACGCGACCCAGGACTTCTACGGAGGGCTGTTCGGCTGGGACTTCTCCCCCGGCCCCCGGCAGCTCGGCCCGTACGTCCGCGCGCTGATCGACGGCAAGGAGGTCGCGGGTATCGGCCGGCTCCCGGCCGAACGGCAACTGCCGATCGCCTGGACGCCGTACATGGCGACCGACGACGCCGATGCGACCGTCGAGACGATCAGGAGCTGCGGCGGCACGGTCGGGGTCGGCCCGCTGGACGCCGAGGACGCCGGCCGACTGGCCGTCGTGACCGACCCGGCCGGCGCGGTCTTCGGCGTCTGGCAGCCCACGGCCCACAGCGGCACCGCGGTGCACGGCACGCACGGCACACCGGTCTGGAACGAACTGCTGACCGCCGAGACCTCAGCGGTCGGCAAGTTCTACCAGGCGGTCTTCGGCTACGAGCTCGAGAGCATCGTCTCGGCCGACTACGACTATGTGACCCTGCACCTGGAGGGCCGCCCGGTGGCCTCCCTGCACGGCGTGGGCAACGCCCTGCCGCGCGACCGCGGCTCGCACTGGATGACCTACTTCGAGGTCGCGGACACCGACGACGCCGCGCGCAAGGTCGCCGAACTCGGCGGACATGTGCTGTACCCGCCCCGGGAGGCTTCCAGCGGCCGGCTCGCGACCGTCGCGGACCCGGAGGGCGCGGTCTTCACGATCGTACGGTCGAACCGTTGACGTCCACCGGCAGCACGTCCGGGGAGAGAGCGGCCGCGCGGGCCGTGGCGGCGGTCATCCGCCGCCGGTGGTGGCGTCGGCACAGCACCTCGTAGCCGATCTCGTCCGGCGACTGGTTGACGTCCCCGACGACGACCTGGGCGCCTTCGACGACCATCACCCCGCCGACGGTACGGGCATTGTGCGTGGCCCGCGCCCCGCACCAGCACAGCGCCTCGACCTGAAGCACCTCGACCCGGTCGGCGAGTTCGACGAGCCGCTGCGAGCCCGGGAAGAGCTTGGAGCGGAAGTCGGTGGTGATGCCGAAGGCGAAGACGTCCAGGTCGAGGTCGTCGACAACGCGGGCGAGCTGGTCGATCTGCTCGGGCGCCAGGAACTGCGCCTCGTCCGCGATCACGTAGTCGCAGCGGCCGCCCTGGGAGAGACGGTCGACGAGATACGCGTAGAAGTCGAAGCCCTCCGCAGCCTCGACCGCGTCGGTGACCAGGCCGAGCCGGGAGGACAGCTTGCCCTCGCCCGCACGATCGTCCCGCGTGAAGATCATGCCCTGGAGTCCGCGCGCGGACCGGTTGTGCTCGATCTGAAGAGCGAGGGTGCTCTTTCCGCAGTCCATCGTTCCGGAGAAGAACACCAGCTCGGGCATGGGGAGTTGACGACCTTTCGGGTCTGGGGGCGCGTCTGGGGCCGCGTAAAGAGATTACGAGCGTACTTCGATGAGCGGGACGAGCTGCTCGACGGGGGTCATCGAGCCGTGCATGCCGACCATCGCCGACTCATGGGGCTCGTTGATCGACGCGGTGATCACCACATCGTCGTGGGCCGCCGCGACTACGTCGCCGATGCGCCCGTACACCCGCTCGTCGACCCGGGCGCCGAACCAGCCGGCCGCGATCGCCTCGTCCCGGCTCGCCACCCAGAACTGCTCGCCGAGCACCTCGCGCCAGACGGCCAGCACATCGGACTCGGCGCCGGGTACGGCGTAGACATGGCGGGCCCGGCCCTCGCCGCCCAGCAGGGCCACTCCGGCGCGCAGCTCCCAGTCCTCGTCGAAGTCGATGCGCGACTGCTCGTCGAAGGGGATGTCGATCATGCCGTGGTCGGCGGTGACGTACAGGGCCGAGCGGGGCGGGAGTTGTTCGGCGAGGCGCTGTACCAGCCGGTCCACGTACATCAGCTGGCCGCGCCAGGCGTCGGAGTCGACGCCGAAGCGGTGGCCCTTGCCGTCCACTTCGCTGTAGTACGTGTACACCAACGAGCGATCCCCCCTGGCCAGTTGCTCGGCCGCGAGGTCCATGCGCTCCTCGCCGGAAAGCCGGCCCAGGAAGCTGCCGCCGCTGAGCGCGATCTTGGTGAGGGGGGTGTCCTGGAAGGCCGGGGACGACACCTGCGCGGTGTGCACGCCCGCCTCGTCCGCGAGCTGGAAGACGGTGGGGTACGGCTGCCAGACGCGCGGGGAGGTCCACGGCTTCCAGCGCAGCTGGTTCATCAGCTCGCCGGTCTCCGGGTTGCGCGCGGTGTAGCCGGGCAGGCCGTGCGAGCCGGGCGGCAGGCCGGTGCCGACGGAGGCGAGCGAGGTGGCGGTGGTGGCAGGAAAGCCGACCGTGATGGGCAGCCCGGTGCCACCGCGCGAGGTGCCGAGCAGCGAGGTGAGATACGGGGCCTCGTCCGGGTGGTTCTTGATCTGCTCCCAGCCGAGGCCGTCGATCAGGAAGACGCAGTTCCGGTCGGCCGGGGTGAGCTCGGGGATCGACTGCACGAGTCCCGGTACGCCCTGGCCCGCGGCGAGCGTGGGCAGCAGATCGGCGAGCGATCCGCTGCCGTAGTCCGGGACGGGAGCGGTGTCGAGGGCAAGCGGAACGGGTTCGTCGGGCCAGGTGGCGGACTGCGCTGTGGGCTGGACCATCAGCGCGTGGCTGCCGTGGCTTCGGAGAGCGCCTGGGCGAAGGCCAGCGTCTGACGGACGGCGTCCGGGCCGTCACCGGCCTCGCTGACGCGCAAGCTCAGGTCGTCGGCGGTGGAGTTGCCGGTGTAGCCGTGGTCCGCGTCGCAGTTGGGGTCGCCGCAGGCGGCGGGCTCCAGGTCGATGCGGGAGACGGCACCCCAGCCGATGGTGAGGACGACCTCGCGGGGCAGGGTGCCCGGGGTGTACGACTCGGGGTTGGCGACGACGCGGCTGACCACGACGGACGAGATGCGGCCGAGCTTGACCGACTCGGTGGAGGTGGTGGCGTACGGCGTCGGGGAGCTGGTGTCGGCGGCCTGCTCGTCGGTGTGGCTGACGATGAAGCGGTTGGCCGTCAGGACGAGGACGGTGACATGGCGGCGCACCTCGTTGGCGTCGAACGTCGTCTCCTGGTGCACCAGGTACGACGCGATCTGCTCGCCACCGACAGCGGCCTCCACCGCCTCGGCCACGAGGGCCGGGTAGTAGCCGCTGCGCTCGATCGCCGCGCGCAGCCCCTGGGTCGTCGTACCGGTCTTCGCCATGCGGTCCATCCTACGGGCCCGTGGGGGCGGTGAGCGCTCAGTAGCTGGGGAGTCGGCGGGGTCCCAGGTCGGTGCGGGCGGGGGGCGGTGCGAGGCGTACGGAGGCGCCGAGCACGGAGAGGCCACGCTGAGCGACAACGACCGGTTCGAGGCTGATTCCGACCACTTCCGGATGGTCGTCGACCAGTCGTGACACCCGGAGCAGCAGTTCCTCGAGGGCCGGAGTGTCAACGGGCGCGGAGCCGCGCCAGCCGAAGAGGAGGGGGGCGGTCCGGATGGTCCTGATCAGCTCGGCGGCGTCACGGTCGGTCGCGGGAACGAGCCGGTGCGCGGTGTCGCCGAGCAGCTCGGAGGGCGCGCCGGCGAGCCCGAAGGACAGGACGGCGCCGACGGCGGGGTCGATGGCGGCCCGTACGACGGTGTCCACACCACGGGGAGCCATCGCCTGGACGACGGGCTGCAGCTCCTCGGGCTTGCCCAGGACGCCGGTCAACTCGCTGAATGCCTGGCGCAGCTGGGCCTCATTGGCCAGATCGAGCCGTACGCCGCCGAGGTCGGCGCGGTGGCGGAGGTGCGGAGCGGTGGTCTTGAGGGCGACGGGGTAGCCGAGCCGTTCGGCGGCCCGGACGGCGGAGTCGGGACCGGGGGCGGGGAGGGCGGGGTGCACGTCGATGCCGTACCGGCCGAGGAGCGCCTGGGCCGCGTCGGGGACGAGGGTGAAGCCGCGAGGGTCGTCGTACCCGCCGAGGAGCCCCTCGATCTGGGCGGCGGCGCCGGCCTCGTCGATGTCCTCGTACTCGGGAACTCTGCCGGGATCGGCGGCGTGCCGGCGCCACTGGGCGTACTTGACGGCCTCGGAGAGCGCACGGACGGCCCGCTCGGCGGCGGGGTAGGCGGGAATGCGGTAGTGGAGCGGGGCAGCGGTGGCCGGGCCGGAAGCCTCGGGCGCCGGCACGGGCGGCTGGCGGCCTGCCTCCGGATTCGGGACGGCGCGGGGGCGGGCAGAAACACCCGCAGCCGGCCCCGGCATGGTGCTCGTCGCAGCCGACAGGGCCTCCGCCAGACCCCCCAGCTCCACATGAACCACCGCCACCGGCTTCGCCTCGGACTTCGCCGCCGCATCCCGCAGCGCCGCCGCCAGGACCTCCCCGTGGCCCTCTTCCGTCACACCGTTCTCGCCGACCCACGGAATCGCCGTCACCACGACGGAGTCGCACGCGTCGTCGGCCAGCGCCTCGGCGAGCGCCGCCCGGAAGTCCGCGGGCGTCGCCTCCGTCGTAAGGTCCCGCGGCCGCATCGGACGCAGGCCTTCCGCAAGGCACGCGTCATACGTCAGCAGACCGAGCGACTCGGAGTTGCCGAGGATGGCCACCCGTGGCCCCGCCGGCAGCGGCTGCCCCGCCAGCAGCACACCCGCGTCGACGAGTTCGGTGAACGTGTCGACCCGGATCACGCCCGCCTGCCGCATCAGCGCGCCCACTGTCGCGTCCGGGATCCGGGTCACCGGCACCGCGTGCCCCGGCGGCTCGCTGCCGCTGTGCCGCGCGCCCTTCACCACGACCACCGGCTTCACCGCCGCCGTACGCCGGGCCAGCCGCGTGAACTTCCGTGGGTTACCGAGCGATTCGAGGTACAACAGGACGACATCGGTGTCCGGGTCCTCGTACCAGTACTGCAGGAAGTCGTTTCCGGAGACGTCGGCGCGGTTGCCGGACGAGATGAAGGCCGACAGTCCCGCGCCACGCCGGTGCAGCCCCGACAGCAGTGCGATGCCGATCGCGCCGGACTGTGTGAACAGACCGATGCGGCCCGCGGCCGGGGGGTGCGGGGCCAGCGAGGCGTTGAGGCGGACGGCCTCCGCCGTGCTGATGATGCCGAAGGAGTTCGGGCCGATGATGCGCATGCCGTACGAGCGGGCCTGCCGCACCAGTTCGCGCTGGCGCTCCCGCCCGGCCGCGCCGCTCTCGGCGTATCCGGCGGTCACCACGACCAGCCCCTGGACGCCGTGCTCGCCGCAGTCGGCGACCACGTCCGGCACCCGCTCCGCGGGGACGGCGACGACCGCGAGGTCGACCGGCTCCCCGGTCTCGGCGACGATCTCGCCGACGGAGCGGAAGGCCGGTACCCCTTCGATCTCCAGCTGATCGTCGGACAGAGCGCGGTTCACTGCGTAGGTACGGCCCGTGAACCCCGCGTCGAGGAGGTTCCGCAGCACCGTGCGCCCCACACCGCCCGGCGCGCGGCCGGTACCGACGACCGCGACCGACCCCGGCGCGAGGAGTCGCTGCACGGACCGCGCCTCGGCGCGCTGCTCGCGGCCGCGCTGGACCGCGAGGGACTCCGCGGTCGGCTCCAGGTCGAGGGTCAGATGGACGGAGCCGTCCTCGAAGCTGCGCTTCTGGGTGTAGCCGGCGTCCCGGAACACCTTGATCATCTTGTTGTTGGCGGGCAGCACCTCCGCCGCGAACCGCCGGATGCCCCGCTCGCGCGCCACCGCCGCGATGTGTTCGAGCAGCGCGGACGCGACACCGCGCCCCTGGTGCGCGTCCTGCACCAGGAAGGCGACCTCGGCCTCGTCGGCGGGGGCGCTCGCGGCGCGGCCCTCGGAGTTGATCCGGTCGTAGCGGACGGTGGCGATGAACTCGCCGCCGACCGTGACCGCGAGACCCACCCGGTCCACGTAGTCGTGATGGGTGAAACGGTGCACATCCTTGGCGGAGAGCCGGGGATAGGGTGCGAAGAAGCGGTAGTACTTCGACTCGTCCGAGACCTGTTCGTAGAAGCTGACCAGACGCTCGGCGTCCTCAGTGGTGATGGGCCTGATGCGCGCGGTTGCGCCGTCGCGCAGCACCACGTCCGCTTCCCAGTGATCGGGATAGGCGTGGTCCGGCTGGGTCTGCATGGGAGAAAGCGTACGGCTCACCCAGCGGTCGGTTCGAGCACTCCGCACCACATGAGAGACTGGTCTAGACAACCGCTAAGACTTGAAGGGCAACACCATGGCTGAGCGCCGCGTCAACGTCGGCTGGGCCGAGGGCCTTCACGCCCGCCCCGCTTCCATCTTCGTCCGTGCCGCCACCGCCTCCGGCGTCCCGGTGACGATCGCCAAGGCCGGCGGCGAGCCGGTCAACGCGGCGTCCATGCTCGCGGTGCTCGGCCTGGGGGCGCAGGGCGGCGAGGAGATCGTGCTCGCTTCCGAGGCGGACGGCGCCGAGGCTGCGCTGGACCGGCTGGCCAGGTTGGTTGCCGAAGGGCTCGAGGAGCTTCCCGAGACCGTCTGACCCGAGAGTCCGAGCCGAACCGTCCACGTCAGGGAGTCCAGGACCGGACGGTCCGAGCCCGGCAGTCCGAGGCCACAGTCGAATGTGCTCAACGCGGAGCCGCGGCATCCCGAATTCGGGAGACCGCGGCTCCGTTCATTTCCGGGCCGACCGTGAATTCGGGCAGCAGAAATACAGCCACCACAATTGTCTTCCCTTTGTATACGGCGCGACTGTTAATTGCGGACGCTCGCGGTGTTTACGGCATGTTGCGAAGTCCTCACCCGCTCCGGACGGCGCAGCCGGTGCGCGGCTGCCGCCCGCTCGGCGTGCAGGCTGGTCAGCGCCCGGGCCCGCTCCACGTCGCCCCGCGCCACCGCGTCCACGATCGCGCCGTGCTCGGCCCAGGAGTCGACGGGCTTGGCCGGCTGCTCGACGGCGTACATCCAGGCGATCTTGTGCCGCAGCTGGGTGAGCAGGGCGGTCAGGCCGGGGCTGCCGGAGGCCTGCGCGAGCGTCTCGTGGAACCAGCCACCCAGTGAGCGCAGATCCTCGCCCTGACCCCGGCGCGCCCGCTCCTGACCCAGCCTGACCAGGCCACGCAGCACCTTGAGGTGTGCCTCGGTACGCCGCTGGGCGGCGCGCGCGGCGCCCAGCGGCTCCAGCAGCATCCTGATCTCCAGCAGGTCGGCGGCCTCCTGCTCGGTGGGCTCGGCGACGCAGGCACCGGCGTGCCGGCGGGTGGTGACGAAACCCTCGGACTCCAGGGTGCGCAGGGCCTCGCGCACCGGGACACGTGAGACGCCGTAGCGGCGCGCCAGCTGCTCCTCGGTCAGCCGACTGCCCCGCTCGAATACACCGGAGACGATGTCGTCGCGGATCGCCGTGCATACCGAGTGCGCGGGAATGCGCATGACCGAACCTCCGCTTTAATCCGCGCGAAACGCAGCCGATTGACGTCTGTTCGGTCGACTCTATTGCAGCGAGCACGATTTTCCGAAGGCTCTCCGGAATCCATGGATATCTTTTGGCCAGTGCCTCAAAGGCAGAAGGCCCCGGCGGCACGCCGGGGCCTTCTCCACGAGCTGTACGAGCTGTCCGCTCAGACGTTCACACCGTGTGCACGCAGGTACGCGACCGGGTTGATGTCGGAGCCGTACTCGGGGCTGGTGCGGGCCTCGAAGTGCAGGTGCGGCCCGGTGGTGTTGCCGGTCGCGCCGGAGAGGCCGATCCGCTCGCCCGGGGTGACGCTCTGGCCGACCGAGACGCTGATCGACGAGAGGTGGCCGTACTGCGTGTACGAGCCGTCCTTCATCTTGATCACGACGTTGTTGCCGTACGCGCCGCCCCAGCCGGCCTCGACGACGGTGCCGGAGCCGACCGCGTGCACGGTGGTGCCGGACGCCGCATGGAAGTCGATGCCCGTGTGGCTGCCGGAGGACCAGATGGCGCCGCCGGCCTTGTAGCCGGTGGAGATGTACGAGCCGGAGATCGGGGCCACGAAGGAGTTGAGGCGCTTGCGCTCGGCGTCGCGGGCGGCGCGCTCCCTGGCCTCGCGGGCTTCCTTGGCACGGACCTCGGCCTTGTGCTTCGCCTCGGCCGCGGCCTTCGCCCTGGCGGCCTCCTGCTCCTGGGCGGCGGCCTGGTCGGCGATCTGGTCCGCGAGGGTCTCGGCGGTCACCACCGGGGTCAGGCCGGTGTCCTCGACCGCGGTCGTGCTCGTGTTGGCGGCGAGCGCCGGGGAAGCGAGGGTTCCGATGACGCCGGTCGTGGCGAGGGCCGCGGCACCCGCCATGTTCGCGCTGCGTCGCGACAGGCGGCTCGGGGCACGGTGCTTCCCGGTGGCACGGGTGAACGCCATGTAGTGGCTGATCCTTTCCTTCCTTCTCGCCTACCGGGTTAGCTGACGGGTTCGGAGCAGGAAGGTCTCCTACGGGCCCCTCCGCACGGGTGCGAAGGCGTCCGATTCACCCCAGGGACATGGGTCCCCGGCTCCCCAGGCTCGCGCCTGACGGGGACTCGGCGATGACTGTCCGATGCCGCGGATGCGGCGGGCTTCTGGCGGACAGCCGGACCGACGCTAGGCCGGGCCACTTTCAATCACCAAACAGACAGGCTTTTTTGTAGCGCATCCCACAGGGCAGACACGCAGCCTCTCCAACAAAGCGGACATAACACGGAACCCCGGCTCCACTCTGGATGCCGGGGTTCCGCTTGTTTGTAAGGAGTTGTTTGCCGGCCGAGGAGCACCGGCTTTCTCAATCAGCCTGTGACAACACTCACTTCACCGATGCCCAGCGCCCGCACCGGCTCCTCGATCTCGTCGGCGTCGCCGACGAGCACCGTGACAAGACGGTCCACCGGGAAGGCGCTGACGGCAGCCGCCGTCGCCTCGACAGTGCCCGTCTCGGCCAGCCGGACGTACAACTGCGCCTGGTAGTCGTCCGGGAGGAACTGCTCGACCTGGTCGGCGAGCGTGCCCGCGACGGAGGCGGCCGTCTCGAACTTCAGCGGGGCGACACCCACCAGGTTCTGCACGGCGACATCCCGCTCGGCGTCGGTCAGCCCCTCGGCCGCGAGCGTACGCAGCACCTTCCAGAGGTCGTCCAGCGCCGGTCCGGTGTTCGGGGTGTCCACCGAGCCGCTGATGGCGAGCATCGCGGCGCCCGACCCGTCGGGGGCGGAGCGCAGCACCTGGCCGAAGGCGCGTACGCCGTAGGTGTAGCCCTTCTCCTCACGCAGCACGCGGTCGAGGCGGGAGGTGAGGGTGCCGCCCAGGCAGTACGCGCCGAGCACCTGCGCGGGCCACACGCGGTCGTGCCGGTCCGCACCGATGCGGCCGATCAGCAGCTGCGTCTGCACGGCGCCCGGCCGGTCCACGATCACCACACGGCCGGTGTCGTCGGCGGCGATCGGCGGTACGGGACGGGGCGCTGCCTTGTCGCCCGTCCAGGTGCCGAGGCTCTCGGCCAGCACGGCGTCCAGGTCGACCCCGGTCAGATCGCCGACGATCACCGCGGTGGCGGTGGCGGGCCGCACATGCGCCTCGTAGAAGGCCCGTACGGCCGCGGCGTCGATCCGGGCCACGGTCTCCTCGGTGCCCTGGCGGGGACGCGAGATACGCGCCGCGGCCGGGAAGAGCTGCTTGGAGAGCTCCTTGGCGGCACGGCGGGCCGGGTTGGCCGTCTCGTGCGGGATCTCGTCGAGACGGTTGCGTACGAGCCGCTGCACCTCGCTGTCGGCGAAGGCGGGTGCGCGCAGCGCCTCGGCCAGCAGGCCGAGCGCCTTGGGCAGCCGGGAGACCGGGACCTCCAGGGAGACGCGGACGCCGGGGTGGTCGGCGTGCGCGTCGAGGGTGGCACCGCAGCGCTCCAGCTCGGCCGCGAACTCCTCGGCGCTGCGCTTGTCGGTGCCCTCCGACAGGGCGCGCGCCATGATCGTGGCGACGCCGTCGAGGCCCTCGGGCTCGGCGTCCAGCGGGGCGTCGAGGGAGATCTCGACCGCCACCACCTGCTGGCCGGGGCGGTGGCAGCGCAGCACCGTGAGCCCGTTGTCCAGGGTGCCCCGGTCGGGGGCGGGGAACGCCCACGGCCGGGCCGCGCCGGCCGCCGGCTGCGGGTGGAACTCCATGGTCGTCAAAGACGCGGCAGCGTCGGTCACTGGTCCGCTCCCTCTTCCTGGTCGCTCTGCTCGGCGTTGACGGGTTCGTAGACGAGCACCGCCCTGTTGTCCGGGCGCAGCCGGGCCTTGGCGACCGCCTGCACCTCCTCGGCGGTGACGTCCAGCACCCGCTGCACGGCGGTCAGTGCCAGCTGCGGGTCGCCGAACAGCACGGCGTACCTGCACAGTTCGTCGGCGCGGCCCGCGACCGTGCCGAGCCGGTCCAGCCACTCGCGCTCCAACTGGGCCTGCGCCCGCTCCATCTCCTCGGGCGTGGGGCCCTCGGCCGCGAACCGCGCAAGCTCCTCGTCGACCGCGCCCTCGATCTGGGGGACCTCGACGCCGCCGGACGTCTTGACGTCCAGCCAACCGAGCGAGGGTGCGCCGGCCAGGCGCAGCAGCCCGAATCCGGCGGCGACGGCCGTCTGGTCCCGGCGCACCAGGCGGTTGTGCAGCCGGGAGGACTCGCCGCCGCCGAGGACGGTGAGCGCCAGATCCGCGGCGTCGCACTCGCGCGTGCCGTCGTGCGGCAGCCGGTAGGCGGCCATCAGCGCACGGGCCGGGACCTCCTCGACAACCTCCTCGCGCAACTGCTCGCCGATGGTCACCGGCAGCGATCCGTCACGGGGCGGCTGCTTTCCGTCATGGGCCGGGATGGAGCCGAAGTACTTCTCGATCCAGGCGAGCGTCTGCTCCGGGTCGATGTCGCCGACGACCGACAGCACGGCGTTGTTCGGCGCGTAGTACGTACGGAAGAAGGCGCGGGCGTCCTCGAGGGTCGCCGCGTCCAGGTCGGCCATCGAGCCGATCGGCGTGTGGTGGTACGGGTGGCCCTCCGGGTAGGCGAGGGCGGTCAGCCGCTCGAAGGCCGTGCCGTACGGGACGTTGTCGTACCGCTGGCGGCGCTCGTTCTTGACGACGTCGCGCTGGTTCTCCATCGACTCGTCGTCGAGCGCGGCGAGCAGCGAGCCCATCCGGTCGGCCTCCAGCCAGAGCGCGAGCTCAAGCTGGTGGGTGGGCATGGTCTCGAAGTAGTTGGTTCGCTCGAAGCTGGTGGTGCCGTTCAGCGAGCCGCCTGCCCCTTGCACCAGCTCGAAGTGGCCGTTCCCCTTCACCTGGCCGGAGCCCTGGAACATCAGGTGCTCGAACAGGTGGGCAAGTCCGGTACGGCCCTCGACCTCGTGGCGCGAGCCGACGTCGTACCACAGGCAGACCGCGGCCACCGGGGTCAGATGGTCCTCGGAGAGCACCACACGCAGGCCGTTGGCCAGCCGGTGCTCTGTCGCTGTCAGGCCGCCGGAACCGGCCTGCGCTGTGGCCGTGTGACCCATGGGCATGTACGTCCCTTCGATCGCGATGCTGCTCTTTCTGTCAGCCCTGCCACTGTATGCAAGCGCGCTGACACCTGGCGAAGTTCCCGGGTCGCGGTCGGCGCTGTCAGTGGGACGGTCCACAATGGTCCGCGTCAGATCCAGACCTGGTACGTGAAGGAGCAGCAGCCGCGATGGCCCGCCGCAGCACGAAGACCCCGCCTCCGGACGATTTCGAGGAGAAGATCCTCGACATCGACGTCGTGGACGAAATGCAGGGCTCCTTCCTCGAGTACGCGTACTCGGTGATCTACTCCCGGGCCCTGCCGGACGCACGGGACGGCATGAAGCCGGTACACCGCCGGATCGTGTACCAGATGAACGAGATGGGCCTGCGCCCCGACCGCGGCTATGTGAAGTGCGCCCGCGTCGTGGGCGAGGTGATGGGTAAGTTGCATCCGCACGGCGACGCGTCGATCTATGACGCCCTGGTGCGGATGGCGCAGCCGTTCTCGATGCGCCTGCCGCTGGTCGACGGCCACGGCAACTTCGGCTCGCTCGGCAATGACGACCCGCCCGCCGCCATGCGGTACACCGAGTGTCGGATGGCGGACGCGACCAGCCTGATGACCGAGTCGATCGACGAGGACACTGTCGACTTCTCGCCGAACTACGACGGACAGGAGCGCGAGCCCGTCGCGCTGCCCGCGGCGTACCCGAACCTGCTGGTCAACGGCTCGTCCGGAATCGCGGTCGGCATGGCGACGAACATGCCGCCGCACAATCTGGGCGAGGTCATCGCCGCCGCCCGCCATCTGATCAAGCACCCCGGCGCGGATCTCGAGACGCTGATGCGCTTCGTCCCCGGGCCCGACCTGCCGACCGGTGGCCGCATCGTGGGCCTGGCGGGCATCAAGGACGCGTACGAGACGGGCCGCGGCACCTTCAAGATCCGCGCGACGGCCTCCGTGGAGGATGTCACCGCGCGCCGCAAGGGCCTGGTCGTCACCGAACTGCCCTTCACGGTCGGGCCGGAGAAGGTGATCGCGAAGATCAAGGACCTGGTCTCGTCGAAGAAGCTCCAGGGCATCGCGGATGTCAAGGACCTCACGGACCGCTCCCACGGCCTGCGGCTGGTCATCGAGATCAAGAACGGCTTCGTCCCGGAGGCCGTGCTGGAGCAGCTCTACAAGTTGACGCCGATGGAGGAGTCCTTCGGCATCAACAATGTGGCGCTGGTGGACGGCCAGCCGCTCACACTGGGTCTCAAGGAGCTGCTCGAGGTCTATCTCGACCACCGCTTCAACGTGGTGCGCCGGCGCAGCGAGTTCCGCCGGACCAAGCGCCGCGACCGGCTGCATCTGGTCGAGGGCCTGCTCGTCGCGCTGCTGGACATCGACGAGGTCATCCGCCTGATCCGGTCCAGTGACAATTCGGCGCAGGCGAAGCAGCGGCTGATCGAGCACTTCTCGCTGAGCGAGATCCAGACGCAGTACATCCTGGACACCCCGCTGCGCCGGCTGACCAAGTTCGACCGGATCGAGCTGGAGAGCGAGCGCGACCGGCTGAACCGCGAGATCGAAGAGCTGACCGCGATCCTGGAGTCGGACACCGAGCTGCGCAAGCTGGTCTCGTCCGAACTGGCGGCTGTGGCGAAGAAGTTCGGCACCGAGCGGCGCACGGTGCTGCTGGAGTCGGCGGGCACGCCGGTGGCCGCGGTGGCTCTGGAGGTCGCCGACGACCCCTGCCGGGTGCTGCTCTCCTCGACGGGTCTGCTGGCGCGCACCGCCACCGGCGAGCCGCTGTCCGACGAAGGCGGCAGGCGTACCAAGCACGATGTGATCGTCTCGGCCGTCCCGGCGACCGCACGTGGCGATGTGGGCGCGGTGACCTCTGCCGGGCGGCTGCTGCGGCTCTCGGTGATCGATCTGCCGCAGCTGCCGCACACCGCATCGGTGCCCAACCTCGCGGGCGGAGCGCCGGTTTCGGAGTTCCTCAACCTGGAGGCGGACGAGCGGATCGTCTGTCTGACCACGCTCGACGAGTCCTCCCCCGGCCTGGCGATCGGCACCCTGCAGGGTGTCGTCAAGCGCGTCGTGCCGGACTACCCGGCGAACAAGGACGAGTTGGAGGTCATCGCCCTCAAGGAGGGTGACCGGATCGTCGGCGCTGCCGAGCTGCGTACGGGCGAGGAGGACCTGGTCTTCATCACCTCCGACGCCCAGCTGCTGCGCTACCCGGCAGGCCAGGTGCGGCCGCAGGGCCGGGCGGCGGGCGGCATGGCGGGCATCAAGCTGTCGGAGGGCGCCGAGGTGATCTCGTTCACCGCGGTGGACCCGGCGGCGGACGCGGTGGTGTTCACGGTCGCGGGCTCGCACGGCACGCTGGACGACTCCGAGATGACGGCGAAGCTCACGCCCTTCGACCAGTACCCACGCAAGGGACGGGCGACGGGTGGCGTGCGCTGCCAGCGCTTCCTCAAGGGCGAGGACGTGCTCGTGCTGGCCTGGGCGGGCGCCACCCCGGCCCGCGCGGCGCAGAAGAACGGCTCACCGGCCGAACTGCCGGAGCCCGATCCGCGCCGCGACGGCTCGGGCACGCCGCTGACCTCGGCGGTGGCGGTGCTGGCGGGCCCGGCGAGCTAGTCGCTCTCCGGCTCGGTCAGGCCGGTCTCCGGTTCGGACGGTACGTACCGCAGGACGCCCCACATGCTGTGCTCGGCGGGGGCGTCCTGCGGTCCGGCCGTCCGGCACTCGTCGAGCTCCGTGCGCAGCTTGCCGGCGTCGATGCCGGAGCCGATGAGCACCAGCTGGGTGAGGCGCTCGGCGCCCCGCGGCCAGGCCTCCGGGTAGAAGCGCAGAAACCGGCCGACCGCATGCACGGCGTACCGGTTGCGCGGGTCGGCCGCGCCGAAGTCGACGAATCCCTTGATCCGGTAGAGCCCTTCGGGCCTGGAGTCGAGAAAGTCCATCAGCCGACGCGGGTCCATGGGCGCCCGCGCCGTGAAGTCGACGCTCTCGTAGGCGGCGTGCAGATGGTCCGCATGCTGGTGAGCGTGCTCGTCCGCGCACAGATCCTCGAAGGAGAGCTGGCCGGCCCGCTCGGTGAGCGGCTTGCGGTCGAAGAGGAGGTCCGGGTCGATCCGGCCGTACGCGGCCTCGGTCACCGCGGCGGCGGTACCGAGGCTCTGGCGGATGCGGGTGAGCTCCGTGGCGGGCACACGGTCCGTTTTGTTGAGCACCACCAGGTCCGCGACGGTCAGATGCCGGTCGATCTCGGGGTGCTTCTCGCGCGTGGCCTCGTACTCCGCCGCGTCGATGACCTCGACCAGTCCCCCGTACACGATCCGTTCGTTCTCGCTGGCGAGGAGCATGCGCACCAGCTCCTGGGGCTCGGCGAGCCCGCTCGCCTCGATGACGATGACATCGAGGCGGGCGGAGGGCTGGGTGAGCTTGTCCAGGTAGAGGTCGAGTTCGCTCGCGTCGACGGCACAGCACAGACAGCCGTTGCCGAGCGAGACCGTGGAGTCGCCCAGCTGACCGGCCACGGTCATGGCGTCGATTTCGATGGAGCCGAAGTCGTTGACGACGGCGCCGATCCGGGTGCCGCGGCTGGCCCTGAGCAGATGGTTGAGCAAGGTGGTCTTGCCCGATCCGAGGAAGCCCGCGAGGACGATGACGGGGATCTGCTGGCTCGGCGTCGGCAACGAAAGCCTCTCTCACATATGCGGTACGGGCTGCGGCGGCGGGGGTCCGACATAGCGGGCCGCCGGGCGGATGATCTTCGAATCGGCCGCCTGCTCCAGGATATTGGCGCTCCAGCCGACGACCCGGGCCGCACAGAAGGTCGGGGTGAACATCTCCCGCGGCAGCCCGCACAGTTCCATGACGACGCCCGCGTAGAACTCCACATTCGTGTGCAGCTCACGGCCCGGCTTGAGCTCGGCGAGG
Organism: Streptomyces sp. NPDC019890; assembly: GCF_044903445.1. Lineage (NCBI taxonomy): Bacteria > Bacillati > Actinomycetota > Actinomycetes > Kitasatosporales > Streptomycetaceae > Streptomyces > Streptomyces sp. NPDC019890. The sequence continues at coordinate 161,363 of NZ_JBJDQK010000013.1, forward strand.
ATCGCCTCGACCCGCTGCTCGACCTCGACCGCGAACTCCACCAGCGGTCCGCCGAAGCTCTCGGCGATGCCGCGCAGCATGCGGGAGCGGGGGTCCTCGGTGCGGTAGACGGGATGCCCGAAGCCCATGATGCGGTCACCGGCCAGCACCCGTTCCCGTATCCATGGCTCGATACGGTCCGGGGTGCCGATCGCGTCGAGCGTGTCCAGCGCACGGCTCGGCGCCCCGCCGTGCAGCGGCCCGGACAGCGCGCCCACCGCCGCGACCAGGCAGGCGGCCATATCGGCGCCGGTGGAGGCGACGACGCGGGCGGTGAAGGTCGAGGCGTTGAAACCGTGGTCGACGGTGGAGATCAGGTACTGCTCGACCGCTCGGGCGCGGGCGGGCTCGGGCTCCGAACCGGTCAGCATGTAGAGGTAGTTGGCGGCACAGGGCAGATCGTCGCGCGGCTCGACGGGCTCAAGCCCCTGGCCCAGCCGGTACAGCGCCGTGAGCAGCGTCGGCACGGCCGCGCAGGCGGCGAGCGCGTCCGCCGTGCGGCGGTCGCCGTCCAGGTCGTAGACGGGTCGCAGCCCGGCCGATGCCCCGAGCAGGGAGAGCGCGGTGCGCAGTCCGGCGAGGGGGCCCGACGGGGCGCCGGAGCGGGCGATGGCGGGCAGCGCGTCACGTACGTCGTCCGGCAGCCGGCGCAGTGACGCCGTGTGCGCCATGAAGGCCGCGCGCTCCGCGGCGTCCGGCAGCCGGCCGTGGAACATCAGATGCCATACGTCCTCGAAGCCGCTGCTCTGTGCGAGCTCGACGGCCGAGTACTGGCGGTAGTGGTAGAAGCCCTCTCGCCCTCGCACGTCGCCGAGCGCGGTGTCGGTGACGACGACGCCCGCGAGTCCGCGCGGTACGCCGAGGGGGGCGGTGGTTCCGGTGATCGACATGTCTTTCCTCCAGTCGTCCTTGACTTGACTGTCTATGCTTGACTGGATCATTGTCAATGTTGATTGAATCAATATGGATACGGTGGCCTCATGACGGATCAAGCGGCGGACGGACCCCGGCTCACCACTCGGGAGGCCGCCGAGCGGCTCGGTGTGAAACCCGAGACGGTGTACGCGTATGTGAGCAGGGGCCAGCTGACCAGCCGACGCAGTCCGGGCGGCCGCGGCAGCACTTTCGACGCCCAGGAGGTCGACGCCCTGGCGCGCCGGACCAGGCGGGATTCCCAGCCCTCCGGTGACCTTGCCTTCCGTACCGGCATCACGCTGATCGACAAGGACCGGTACTACTTCCGCGGAGTGGACGCGACCGAACTCGCCCGTCGCTACCACTACGAGGAGATCGCGGACTGGCTCTGGACCGGCACCCTGCGGGCGGGCGTCCGGTTCACCGCCCCCGACGACGCACTCGCGGCCGCCCGCCGTGCCGTCGATGCCCTGCCCGCGCAGACCGGGTCGACGGACCGGCTGCGGGTGGCCGCGATCGCCGCGGCGATCGCCGATCCGCTCCGCTTCGACCTCGACCGGGATGCGGTGCTCGGCAGCGCCCGCACGCTGATCCCCACCTTGGTCGACGCGCTCCCCACGGTCGGCCGGCGGCACCGCGGCGCCGGCAGGATCGCCTGGCGGCTGTGGTCACGGCTGACCGCCGAGCGCCCGGCCGAGGAGTCCGTACGAGCCCTGGACATGGCGCTCTCGCTGCTGATCGACCACGATCTGGCCGCCTCGACACTCGCGGTGCGCGTCGCGGCCTCGGCACGTGCCCATCCGTACGCCGCCGTCTCCGCCGGACTCGGCGCGCTGGAAGGTCCCCTGCACGGAGCCGCGAGCGGTCTCGCGCACCGGATGCTCAGCGAGGTGCTGGAGCGCGGCAGCGCGGCGGCCGTCGTGGCGGACCATCTGCGGGCCGGACGCCGGGTGCCGGGCCTCGGCCACCGGCTCTACCCCGGCCCGGACCCGCGGGCGGAGGCGCTGTTCGAGGTACTGGCCGGCATCCCCGCGGCCCGCCCCGCCCTGGAGGCGGCCCGCCAGGTGGAGACGACGACGGCCCGCCATGTGCAGCTGCACGCCAATGTCGACCTCGCGCTCGCGGTGCTGTCGGTGGCCTGTGGGATGCCTGCCGAGGCGGGCGAGACCGTCTTCGCCGTGGCGCGTACCGCGGGCTGGATCGCACACGCGCTGGAGGAGTACGAGGAGCGCCCGCTGCGGATGCGCCCGCGCGGGCAGTACAACGGACCCCGCCCGCCCAGGCCGCTGCCCTAGTTTTGGTACGGCCTGCGGCGATATGGGGGCCGTCGGCCGCCGAGGCGGTGCGCGTGGAACCGGAAGTTTCGGAAAGGGCCCCTCGCCCTCTACCGTGCCTAGACATGAGTCCCGTACCGACCGCCCTCGCCCGACGCCGGCGATTCGGCTGGCCGCATCGGGTTTCCTCGCAGGTCCTGCTGATGCAGCTGGCCATCGCCACCGGTGTCACCGTGCTTGCCACCGGCCTCTTCCTCGCCCCGCTCAGCTCTCAGCTCGACGACCAGGCGATGCGCCGCGCACTCGCCATCGCCGAGACCACCGCCTCCCCGGAGGTGGCCGACGAGCTGCTCGGCTCACAGCCGACGGCCGGCGGTCCCGTGCAGGCCGAGGCCGAGCGGATTCGGAAGGCGACCGGCGCCGAGTACATCGTGATCATGGACAAGCGCGGGGTGCGCTGGTCCCACCCCTCCCGCGAGGAGATAGGCCGGGTCGTCTCGACCGACCCCAGCGCGGCGCTCGCGGGCCATGAGGTGATGGAGATCGACAGCGGGACGCTCGGCCGCTCGGCCCGCGGAAAGGTGCCACTGCGCGTCGACGACGGCACGATCGTCGGGGCGGTCTCGGTCGGTATCGAGTACGACAGCGTGCGCGCCCGGCTGCTGGCGGCCATCCCCGGACTGCTCGCCTACGCCGGAGGAGCGCTGGCCGTCGGAGCCCTGGCCGCCTATCTGATCTCCCGCAGGCTCCAGCGGCAGACCCGCGACCTGGCCTTCTCCGACATCTCAGGGCTGCTGGCCGAGCGCGAGGCAATGCTGCACGGCATCCGGGAGGGGGTCGTGGCGCTCGATGCGGCCGGCAGGATCCGGCTGATGAACGACGAGGCGCAGCGGCTGCTCGGCCTCGGCGACGAGGCCATGGGGCGGCCGCTGGACGAGGTACTGGGCGAGGGCCGCACCACCGATGTGCTGGCGGGCCGGGTCACCGGCGAGGATCTGCTGACTGTGCGCGGCAACAGGGTGCTGATCGCCAACCGTATGCCGACCGACGACGGCGGCGCCGTGGCCACCCTTCGTGACCGGACCGAGCTGGAGCAGCTCGGCCGTGAGCTGGACTCCACCCGCGGGCTGATCGACGCGCTGCGCGCGCAGGACCACGAGCACGCCAACCGGATGCACACCCTGCTCGGACTCCTCGAGCTGGAAATGCACGAGGACGCGGTGGAGTTCGTCACCGAGGTGGTCGGGGTGCACCGGGCCACCGCCGAACAGGTCACCGAGAAGATCCACGATCCGCTGCTGGCGGCGCTGCTGGTGGGCAAGGCGACGGTCGCGGCGGAGCGCGGCGTATCGCTGCGCATCGCGCCCGGGACTCTGCTGCCCGACCGGCTCGTCGACCCGCGCGGTCTGGTGACCGTCGTCGGCAACCTCGTGGACAACGCGCTGGACGCGGCCGTCGGCTCACCGGAGCCGAGGATCGAGGTCGAGCTGCGCGCGGAGGGCCGCGCGGTCGTCCTGCGGATCGCGGACAGCGGTCCCGGAGTCGCGCCCGAACAGCGCGAGTTGATCTTCACCGAGGGCTGGTCCACCAAGGAACTTCCCGCCCACGGCAGGCGCGGCCTGGGTCTTGCGCTGGTGCGCAGGCTCGCGGAACGGCAGGGCGGCAGTGCGCGGGTGCGCGAGGCGCCCGGCGGGGGCGCGGAGTTCACGGTCGTACTCCCGGAGGCGCTGGCAGAACCGGGGCTGGCCACCACCGGGGAGGCGCGATGAACGAGGGACATGCCGAACAGGCGGCCACGGACCTGATCGGCGTACTGGTGGTCGACGACGACGTCCGCGTCGCCGACATCAACGCGGCCTATGTCTCCAAGGTCCCGGGCTTCCGGGTCTCCGCGACGGCGCACTCCGCCGCCGAGGCGCTCGCCCGGATCGCCGACTGTCCGGTGGATCTGATCCTCCTGGACCACTATCTGCCGGACGGGAACGGTCTCGCAGTCGTACGGGAGCTGCGCCGGCTCGGCCACCAGACCGACGTGATCATGGTGACGGCGGCGCGGGACGTGGCGACCGTGCAGGCCGCGATGCGGCACGGCGCGCTCCAGTACCTGGTGAAGCCGTTCAACTTCGCGGGGCTGCGCGCCAAGCTGGAGGCGTACGCGACGCTGCGCCGCACCCTGGAGAGCGGCGGCGAGGCGGAACAGGCGGAGGTGGACCGGATCTTCGGGGCGCTGTCGGCCGGCTCGGTCGCCCCCGACCTGCCCAAGGGCCACTCGCCGACCACCGCCGAGCTGGTGCGGCAGGTGCTGCTGGCCGCGGACGGGCCACTGTCCACGCAGGAGATCGCGGACCGCGCGGGCGTGAGCAGGCAGACCGCACAGCGCTATCTGAAGCTGCTGGAGCGTACGAGCCGGGTGCGGCTGAGCCTGAAGTACGGCGAGACGGGCCGCCCGGAACACCGCTACCTCTGGGGATTTTCAAGCCCGTCCGGCAATTGAGGACAATGCCCCCGGACGGCCCCGGCCTTCCCTCCACGCCCCGGGCCTTCAATCCACGCCCGCGGCCCTCACACCGCGCCCGCCCCGGTCAACGCCCGCACCTCCGTCTCCGCATGCTTCGCCTGGTCCGGCGCCTCCGTAGAGGTGGTCGTGCCGATCCAGCCCGCCAGGAACCCCAGCGGGATGGACACCAGGCCCGGGTTCTGCAGCGGGAAGACATGGAAGTCCACCCCCGGGAAGAGCGCCTCCGGGCTTCCCGAGACGACGGGCGAGAGCACCACCAGCAGGACAGCGGGGACCAGCCCTCCGTACACCGACCAGACCGCGCCGCGCGTGGTGAAGTTCCGCCAGAACAGCGAGTAGAGCAGTACGGGCAGATTTGCGGAGGCGGCGACCGCGAAGGCCAGCCCCACCAGGAAGGCGACGTTCAGATCGCGGGCGAGCAGGCCGAGCCCGATGGCGGCAGCCCCGATGCCGGCCGCGGCGGCCCTGGCCACCGCCACCTCGCTGTGCCGCTTGCCCCGACGGCGCCTGAGAGAGGCGTACAGGTCGTGCGCGACGGAAGCCGAGGAGGCGAGGGTGATCCCGGCGACGACGGCGAGAATGGTCGCGAAGGCCACGGCGGCGACCACCGCGAACAGCACCGTGCCGCCGGTGGTGCCCGCTCCTCCTCCCAGGTCCAGCGCGAGCAGCGGAACCGCGGTGTTCCCCGCGGCGTTCGACGTCCGGACCTTGTCCGAGCCGAGTACCGCGGCCGCGCCGAAGCCGAGCACGATCGTCATCAGATAGAAGCTGCCGATGAGACCGATCGACCAGACGACCGAGCGGCGGGCGGCCCGCGCGGTCGGCACGGTGTAGAAGCGGGACAGAATGTGCGGCAGCCCTGCTGTGCCCAGCACGAGCGCCAGGCCGAGGCTGATGAAGTCGAAACGCGCGGTCCAGTCCCCGCCGTACTTGAGGCCGGGCGAGAGGAAATCCCTGCCGTGACCGCTGTGTTCGGCGGCGGAGTTGAGCAGCTGGTTGACGTCGCCATGGAAGCGGACGAGGACGAGCACGGTCATGGCGATCGCGCCCAGCATCAGCAGCACGGCCTTCACGATCTGGATCCAGGTGGTGGCTCGCATCCCTCCCAACGACACATAGACGACCATCAGTGCACCCACGCCGATGACGGTCCACGAGCGCGCGGCCTCGCTCGTACCGCCGAGCAGCAGCGCGACGAGGCTGCCGGCCCCCACCATCTGCGCCACCAGATAGAGAACGGACACGGCGACCGAAGAAGTTCCCGCAGCGATACGGACCGGGCGCTCCCTCATCCTGGAGGCGACGACGTCGGCGAGCGTGAACCGGCCGCAGTTGCGCACGAGTTCGGCGACGAGCAGCAAGACGACCAGCCAGGCGACCAGGAAGCCGACGGAGTAGAGCATTCCGTCGTAGCCGTACAGCGCGATCAGTCCCGAGATGCCGAGGAAGGAGGCGGCGGACATGTAGTCGCCCGCGATGGCGAACCCGTTCTCCAGAGGGGAGAACAGCCGCCCGCCGGCGTAGAACTCCTCCGCCGAACCACGCCTGTTGCGGCTCACCCAGGTGGTGATCCCGAGGGTGACCGCGATGAACGCGCTGAACAGCAACAGCGCCAGGGTCTGGTGGTCGCCGCTCAATGTCCGATCCCCCGGCTCGTGTCCTGCGTTCTCGCCCGGTCGAACACCCTCCAGCGCAGATCGAGCGCGGCCCGGTCCCGCCGTAGTCGCGCATGCCGGGCATATGCCCAGGTCAGCAGGAAGGTGGTGAGGAACTGTCCGAGCCCGGCGACCATCGCCACGTTCACCGCGCCGGCCACCGGCCGTGCCATCAGCCCGGGTGCCGTGGTGGCCGCGACGACATAGGCCAAGTACCAGAGGAGGAAGGCGAAAGCGGCGGGGCCGACGAACCTCCGGTAGCGGCTGCGCACCTCCTGGAAGGCGGCGCTGCGGTGCACTTCCAGATAGATGCCGGCGGTGCCGAGCCCGGCGCACTCCCGGTCCGCGGGCTGCGGCGGGACTCCGGGCGCCGGGGCACCCGTACCGTCGAGCTCGCCCCAGCCGGAGGCCAGCGCGTCGTACCAGGGGTCGTCGAGCCGCACCGCCGCAGCATCCCGCCCTTCCCGCTTCTCCACCGCAACTCCCTTGTCAGCGAACCGTTTCGGCCGCGTGCACAAGGATGGACAGAGCGGGAAGATCCCGGACTCTTCTCCTGCCGGTCTTCACCCCATTAGGTGATGTTCGACCCGGGTGGCCGCGAAAGTCCTTCCCGGTAGGCGTACCGCACCGCCTGGGCGCGGTCGTGAATGCCCGTCTTCGAGAAGAGGTTGTTGATGTGGGTCTTCACGGTGGCGGTGGAGATGTGCAGTCCCCGGGCGATTTCCGCGTTGCTGAGGCCCTCCGCGATCAGGGCCAGCACCTCGCCCTCGCGCGCGGTCAGCCCGTCGGGCAGTTTCGGCACGGACGGTTCCGGCGCCGATGCGACCTGCTCAAGGAGCCGTCGCTGGACGACCGGTGAGAGCCCGGCACGACCGGCCACGACATCCTGCACGGCCCGTACGATCTCGTCGCCGTTGGCGTCCTTGGTGAGATAGCCGCGCGCTCCCGCCCGCAGGGCGGGAAAGAGCGAGTCGTCGTCGGCATAGGTGGTGAGCACGACGATCTGGGTGCCGGGGTGTTCGCTGCGAATACGGCGGGTCGCCTCGACCCCGTCGCAGCGGGGCATCCGGAGGTCCATCAGGACGACGTCGGGGGCAAGTTCGGCAACGAGGGCGACCGCCTCCTCACCGTCCTTCGCCGAGCCGATGACCTCGATACCCGGCAGCAGTCCCAGGAGCATCACAATGCCCTCGCGCACCACCGCCTGATCGTCGGCGACGATCACTCTGGCGATCTGTTCGTTCATATCGGCACCCTTAGCCGCACCACGAAGCCCTTTCCGTCCGGTCCCGCCTCCAGGCTGCCGCCGAGAAGTTCGGCCCGCTCACGCATCCCCAGCAGACCGTACCCGGAACCGGAAGTCCCGAGTTCACCGGCTTGCGAGGTGGTGCCCGAATCCCGTACCTCCAGGGCCACTTCAGCCTCCGCGTACGTGAGCAGCAACCGCACCTTGGCGCCGGGCGCGTGCTTGCGCGCGTTCGTCAGCGCCTCCTGTGCCACGCGCCGTACCGCCTGCGAGGCCTCGGCGGTCAGCTGCCTCCGCTCCCCCGTCACCTCCGCCTCGGCTCCGCCGGCGAGCGCCAGTTCGCGCAGACAGTCCTCGACGGGAGCCATCTCGCCGCGCAGCGCGGAGAGCGCCTGCCGGGTCTCGGCCAGTCCCTCGCGGGCCATCAGCCGGGCCGCTACCACCCGCCCCAGGATCTGTTCCCGGAACGGCCCTTCCGGTCCCCGCTCGATCTGCAGCCTGGCCGCTTCCAGATGCACCAGCTGCGCGGAGAGGCTGTGCGCGAGGACATCGTGGATCTCGCGTGCGATACGGGCCCGTTCGGCCAGGGCCGCCGATGACGCCTCTGCCTCGCGGGCAGCCCGCTCCTGGGCGAGGAGCCGGAATCCGGCGCCCCTGGCCTGGCCGTCGAGGCGCAGCGAGTATCCGCCGAGCAGCACCGCGGCCGCTGTGATCAGCGGCCCCATCTCACTGTCGTCGGTCAGAGCGAAGCCCACGAACATCAGCGCGGCCGCGCCCAGCCCGAAGACGAGCGGGAGGCGTTCCATCGCCATGACGGAGACGCAGATCCACAGCACCGTTGCGGGAATCGGGGCCCCGGCGGCGTACGCCCCCGCTCCGCAGGCGGAGATGCCGACGAGCAAACCGAGCGAGGGCAGCAGCCTGTTGGCGAGAGTCATCCGGTGGTAGCCGAAGACCGCAGCGGCGCAGCAGAGCAGACCCAACGGCGGGAGCACCACGCGCCGGCCGTGGAAGGCGTTCGAGTCGTAGGCGCTGTACACCGCCCATCCCGAGAGCGCGACGAGCAGAGCGATGTCGATCGCGATGCGGACGCGCGGTACGCCGAGGCGGGAGAGCGCTTCGCGCGTGGGCCATGCGGTCCACCGGCTGCTGAACACGTCAGGTCCTCCTCCGTCGCCTCGATGCTACGGAGCTGGGCCTGACCAGGGATCGGATCAGGGGTGGAGCCGACAGCTCCACCCCTGGGTGTGCCCTCCGAGTGGGCTCACCGGCGGCTCACTGCGTGCGTTGCGACGTCAGGCGTCGATCCGCGAACGGTCCAGCGTCGCCGCGGAGCTGGTGATGAACTCCTTCCGGGGCGCGACCTCGTTGCCCATCAGCAGGTCGAAGACCTGCTCGGAGGACTCCAGGTCGCCGATGTTGATCCGGCGCAGGGTGCGGTGCCGCGGGTCCATCGTGGTCTCCGCGAGCTGGTCGGCGTCCATCTCGCCGAGACCCTTGTAGCGCTGGATGGAGTCCTTGAAGCGGACCCCCTTGCGCTGGAACTCCAGCAGGGTCGAGCGCAGTTCGTTGTCCGAGTACGTGTACACGTACTTGTCCTGGCCCCTCTTGGGCTGGACCAGCTCGATGCGGTGCAGCGGCGGCACGGCGGCGAAGACCCGGCCCGCCTCCACCATCGGCCGCATATAGCGCTGGAAGAGTGTGAGCAGCAGACAGCGGATGTGGGCGCCGTCGACATCGGCATCGACCAGAAGCACGATCTTGCCGTAGCGCGCGGCGTCGATGTCGAAGGTCCGGCCCGAGCCGGCCCCTATGACCTGGATGATCGCGCCGCACTCGGCGTTCTTGAGCATGTCCGAGACGGACGACTTCTGTACGTTGAGGATCTTTCCGCGGATCGGCAACAGTGCCTGGAACTCGCTGTTCCGCGCGAGCTTGGCGGTGCCGAGCGCGGAGTCTCCCTCGACGATGAAGAGTTCGCTGCGCTCCACGTCGTCGCTGCGGCAGTCGGCGAGCTTGGCGGGCAGCGAGGAGGACTCGAGCGCGGTCTTCCGGCGCTGCGCCTCCTTGTGCTGGCGAGCCGCGATACGCGTACGGGCGGCGGCGACCGCCTTCTCGAGCACCGCGCGGGCCTGCGCTTTGGCGTCCCTCTTGGTGGAGGTCAGGAAGGACTTGAGCTCCTTGGCGACGACATTGGCGACGATTCTGTTGGCCGCCGAGGTGCCGAGGACCTCCTTGGTCTGGCCCTCGAACTGCGGCTCCGCAAGCCGCACCGTGACGACCGCGGTCAGGCCCTCCAGAGCGTCGTCCTTGACGATGTCGTCCTCGGCGACGCGCAGCAGCTTCGCCGAGCGCAGCACCTCGTTCATCGTCTTGGTGACCGAGCGCTCGAAGCCCGTCACATGGGTGCCGCCCTTGGGGGTGGCGATGATGTTCACGAAGGACTTGGCGGTGGTGTCGTATCCCGTGCCCCAGCGCAGCGCGATGTCGACGCCGAGCTCGCGCGTGACTTCGGTGGGGGTCATGTGGCCGCGGTCGTCGAGGACGGGGACGGTCTCCTTGAAGGTGCCCTGCCCGGTCAGCCGCAGCACGTCGCAGACGGCCTTGTCCTGCGCCAGGTACTCGCAGAACTCGCTGATGCCGCCGTCGAAGCGGAAGATCTCCTGGCTCTTGCCCTCTCCCGCCAGGTCCCGCTCGTCGCGGACGACGATGGTCAGGCCGGGCACCAGGAAGGCGGTCTGGCGGGCGCGCTGGTGCAGGTGCTCCAGGGAGAGCTTGGCGTCCTTGAGGAAGATCTGCCGGTCCGCCCAGTACCGCACGCGCGTGCCGGTCCGGGTCTTGGGCACCCGCTTGCCCTTGAGCAGCCCGCTCGCCGGGTCGAAGGGGGCGTCCGGGCCCGACTCGGTGAAGATGCCCGGGACCCCGCGCCGGAAGCTGATCATGTGGGTGGCGCCGCTGCGGTCCACCTCGACGTCCAGGCGGGCCGACAGTGCGTTGACGACGGAGGCGCCCACGCCGTGCAGACCGCCGGACGCGGCGTACGAACCGCCGCCGAACTTGCCGCCGGCGTGCAGCTTGGTCATCACGACCTCGATGCCGGACAGTCCGGTCTTGGGCTCGACGTCGACCGGGATGCCCCGGCCGTTGTCCTTGACCTCGACGGACCCGTCCTCGTGCAGGATCACCTCGATGTGGTCGCAGTGGCCGCCGAGGGCTTCGTCGACGGAGTTGTCGATGATCTCCCAGAGGCAGTGCATCAGCCCGCGGCTGTCGGTGGACCCGATGTACATGCCCGGGCGCTTCCGGACCGCCTCGAGCCCCTCCAGTACGAGCAGGTGCCGCGCGGTGTAGTTGGAGCCGTCACGGTCTGCGGTCAGCACCGCACTGGACGGCACGGACGTTTCGGCGGTCACGCGGGTTCGCTCCTCGCTGAATTTCAAATGTGGCCCGGTGGGGTAAAGGGCGGGCGTCGGTCACCGGTCAGAGGGTACAGAGGCCTGGTAGAGCCGATGTAACGCCACCCTCGTGATTTCTCATGCTAGTCCAGCCTCGCATGTATGTTCGATCCCTCGTTGGGGTGACGTGCACATCACGTTCCCTTCCAGGCATGAACCATTTAGGCTCCGGGCACGTCCTCATGAACAACCGGCAACCCAGCCGGGAGGGCCAAACGAGACAAGTAATGCGAAATCCGTAGAGCGAAGCAATACGGCTCATTCGCCGCCAACCGGCAGCAGACAGCCACCTTGAGAGAAGTTTCGAGGAAAAGCCACGAGCGGGAACGTTTTCGGCCTGGTTGGATGTTGACCCTGGTACGACAGCTCGTCGAGCTAGAGAAGAGGCGACGTGACTACTGTTCTGACCCCCGCGAGCCCGCTGACGGCCGCTGACCGCTGCGACCGCTGCGGCGCCCAGGCGTACCTGCGTGTCGTCCTGACCAGCGGCGGTGAACTGCTCTTCTGTGCCCACCATGGGCGCAAGTTCGAGCCGGAACTCAAGAAGATCGCCGCGGAAATACAGGATGAGACCGACCGACTCACGGCCGTACCGGCCGCTGTCGGCGAAGAGGAACACTGACACCTCGCATCCACGACGAGCCACAGGGCCGGTCCTGGACCGGTTGACGGGCGGCCGCCCCTGAACACCAGGGGCGGCCGCCCGCTCTCGTACCGTGACTGCCGCGGTCCGATCAGGATCTCGGAAATCCCGAAGCCGACGGCGGTCCAACGACCCCGGCCGCTCGAAGCTGTCGGCAGCCATGGCCCGGGATCCCGCTAGGGCATGGCCACCGCGCCGACCCGCGTGTACACCCCGGGACTGTCGGGCCGCCCGCAGCCGGTGCCCCAGGAGACCAGGCCGATAAGCTTCCCGCCGGCCACCAGCGGCCCTCCGCTGTCCCCCTGACAGGCGTCCCGCCCTCCCGTGGGGTCTCCGGCGCAGAGCATCGTGGCAGCCACGTACCGCCCGCTCAGGCCCCCTGGATAGGCCTGTCCGCACGCCTGGTCCGACAGCACCGACACCTGCGCGGCATGGAGCGCGGACGCATAGCTGCCGTCGCCCCTCGTATCGCCCCAGCCGTAGACGGTGGCGCTCGTCCCCGGCTGGTACGCCGGATCGCCGGCTCCCGCCAGTTCGATCACCTGCGAGGCGGGCAGCGCCTCTGCCAGCGTCAGCACGGCCATGTCCGAGCCGTTCGTCAGCGGGTTGTACGCGGGCGCGACCGAGCTGCCGCTGACCGCGATCTCCCGGCCACCCGTGCCGGTCAGCTCCGCGCGCCCGGAGATGACCCGCAGATCCCGGACCTCGCTCACCTCCTGGCCGAGTACGGTCCGGCTCAGGCAGTGCGCGGCCGTCATCACCTTCGTCGGCGCCACCACGACGCCACCGCAGAACTGACCGGCTCGCGCTACTCCGAACCGGTCACGGCTGGACAGCGCGACGACCCAGGGGCTCTCGTCCACGCGCACCGGATACCCGCCGACGACCACACTGTCGGCGAGGGCGGGACGGGGCGATGCCAAGGGCGCCAAGGCTGCCGCTGTGATCAGGGCCAGCGCCCCGGTCAGGGCTCGGGCGGGGGAACGACGCATTGGGCCTCCTGACTCTGCGTTGAATTGAGTTCACCCAGAGTCAGTCAGCATGCCGTAGTCCGCACCCGCGCAACCACACAAGGGTCCCGCAAACGGGCCAGGGCCCGGTCCCCTGACGGGATCCGGGCCCTGGCCTCAACGTATCGCTGCGACCTAGTCCAGGTAGTCGCGCAGCACCTGGGAACGCGACGGGTGGCGCAGCTTGGACATGGTCTTGGACTCGATCTGACGGATGCGCTCACGCGTCACGCCGTAGACCTTGCCGATCTCGTCCAGGGTCTTCGGCTGGCCGTCGGTGAGACCGAAGCGCATGGAGACCACGCCCGCCTCACGCTCGGACAGGGTGTCGAGCACCGAGTGCAGCTGCTCCTGCAGAAGCGTGAAGCTGACCGCGTCGGCCGGCACGACCGCCTCGGAGTCCTCGATCAGGTCACCGAACTCGCTGTCGCCGTCCTCGCCCAGGGGCGTGTGCAGCGAAATCGGCTCGCGGCCGTACTTCTGGACCTCGATGACCTTCTCGGGGGTCATGTCGAGCTCCTTGGCCAGCTCCTCCGGGGTGGGCTCACGGCCCAGGTCCTGGAGCATCTGGCGCTGCACGCGCGCGAGCTTGTTGATGACCTCGACCATGTGCACCGGGATACGGATGGTGCGGGCCTGGTCGGCCATGGCGCGGGTGATCGCCTGACGGATCCACCAGGTGGCGTACGTGGAGAACTTGTAGCCCTTGGTGTAGTCGAACTTCTCGACCGCGCGGATCAGACCGAGGTTGCCTTCCTGGATCAGGTCCAGGAAGAGCATGCCGCGGCCGGTGTAGCGCTTGGCCAGCGAGACGACCAGCCGGAGGTTGGCCTCCAGCAGGTGGTTCTTGGCCCGGCGGCCGTCCTCGGCGATGATCTCCAGCTCGCGCTTGAGCTTCGGCGCCAGCTTGTCGGAGTTCGCCAGCTTGTCCTCGGCGAACAGGCCCGCCTCGATGCGCTTGGCGAGCTCGACCTCCTGCTCCGCGTTGAGGAGGGGGACCTTGCCGATCTGCTTGAGGTAGTCCTTGACCGGGTCCGCGGTGGCACCGGCAACGGCGACCTGCTGAGCAGGCGCGTCGTCCTCGTCGTCGTCGGAGAGTACGAAGCCCTTGCTCTCGCCCTCGGCCTCTTCCTCGTCACCCTTGGCGCCGGGCTGGACCTCGTCGAGCAGCTCTTCGCCCTCGGCGGCCTCGTCGGCGTCCTTCTTGCCCGCGGTCTTCTTGGCCACGGTCTTCTTGGCGACGGTCTTCTTCGCCGCCGTCTTCTTGGCCGCCGTCTTCTTGGCGGCCGTCTTCTTGGCAGGCGCGGTCTCCGAGACCTCGTCGGCCGGGACGTCGACGGTCTCGGCCGTCGGCGCCGCGGTGGCCGCGACGGTCTTCGCCGTGGCGGTCTTGGCCGCGACGGTCTTGGTGGCGGTGCGCTTTGCCGGGCTCTTCGCAGCGACGCTCTTGCGGGCGCGCTTCGGCGACTCCGCGGCACTGACCATCAGCGTCACACCCTCTTCCTCGAGGATCTGGTTGAGGCTGCGCAGAACATTCTTCCACTGGGTTGGCGGAATCTGGTCAGCCTCGAAGGCCCGACGCACGTCATCGCCGGCGATCTGCCCATCAGCCTTTCCCCGCTCGATGAGCGCCATCACAGACTCGGACTCGGCGATCTCCGGCGGGAGCGTACGGGATGTGCTGGCCGACACGAACAACCTCTCGGAACGATGGAAACGGCTTCCGGCCCCGCCCGTGATCGGGCCGGAGCCGACGACCAGCCGGCTGCGGATGTGCCGGTGGCGCGGGCTGAACCTCGGATTTGCACAGCGCCCTGAATGGCGGCTGTATTCCCTCCTCGGCTGTCACCTCTTAGGTCATCGCGCTGTTTCGAGGAGTGTTACGCCCAATCCACGTGGTCCGAGTCACACCCCGTTTGCGACGAAGCGGCCATATGTGGGCGTTCACCACATAATCGTGCCGCCGGACCCCCGTGGAATCCGGCGACACACGATGCGTACGCCTCCGTACTCCCCACCGCGCCCGGCGGTCAGTGCTCGCGCGGCGCGGGCACTACTCGCTCCACCTCCGGGTGGACGGTGAGCAGTTGGCGCATGGCCGACTCGGCGGCGTGCGAGTCGCCGGCGGCGAGGGCGTCGGCGATCCGCGCGTGGTGGGCCAGCGAGACCTCGGTAGGGCGGTCACAGCCGGTGACCGGGCCGCCGGAGACCTGGAGGGCGGCGGCGACGATCCCCGAGAGGTGCTCCAGCATGCGGTTGCCCGCGAGCTGGATCAGCAGGGTGTGGAACTCCGCGTCCGCACGGGAGAAGGTGATCCCGTCACTCTGAGCGAGCGCGTGGTTCATGATCTCGACCATGTCGCCGAGCCGCTGCTGGACGTCCTCACGGCCGTGACCTGCGGCGAGGCGGGCGGCGAGGGGCTCGATGGTCCAGCGGAGCTCACTCAGCTCCCGGCGCTGGTCGTCGCGCTGCGGACCGAAGGCACGCCACTCGATGATGTCGGGGTCGAGCAGGTTCCAGTCGCTGACCGGACGGACCCGGGTGCCGACGTTGGGGCGGGCGCTGACCAAGCCCTTGGCCTCGAGGACGCGGAGCGACTCGCGCACGACGGTGCGGGAGACCTCGAAGCGCTGGCCGATCTCCTCGGGAACGAGCGGACGGTCGGCGCCGAGGTCTCCGGAGACGATCATCTGGCCAAGCTGCTGGACGAGTTGGCCGTGCAGTCCGCGGCCCCGGCTTCCTGTCGCGCGGCGGCCGACCCGGCCCAACTCGGGGTCGGAGCCGTCCCACGGGCTGGGCCCGACGCGGTCGGCGCCGGGCGACTCCGCGTAGGGGTATCGGTCGAGTTCGCCCGGGCCGACGAGGCCGGAGTCGGCGGGGCGGGCGGCGGTCATCATGGTGTG
Source organism: Streptomyces sp. NPDC019890 (assembly GCF_044903445.1). NCBI lineage: Bacteria > Bacillati > Actinomycetota > Actinomycetes > Kitasatosporales > Streptomycetaceae > Streptomyces > Streptomyces sp. NPDC019890. The sequence goes on from NZ_JBJDQK010000013.1 coordinate 177,021, forward strand.
CGCAAGGGTACTCACGCATCCTTTGTCGGCCTGGCTCCGGCGGCCCTTGAGGTCTTTGGTGAAAAGCACACGAAAGGGTGATCGGCGCCCGCCCCGCAATTGACGCCTTATCGGAAAGAAACGGGCGCACTCACCGGAGTTGTCGGCGCTTCACCGCGTCCCGGCCGATCATGATCACCAACGAGCGCTGCGCCGAAGGCTAGTGAACAGATATGCGCAGATCAGGACCGACAATGACAACGTAAGCGCCGCACCGACAGGTTGGGCGAGGACACGGACCGCGGCCATGAGCAAGTCGTCCGCCTGCCGCGGAAACTGCACCCAGGTCAGCTCGCGCAGCCTGCCCGGGAGGCCCGCAATCGATCGAACGGACGGAGCGACGAGCGTCTTCTGTACGAGGGGGGCGATGAGAACCGGTACGGCGAGCACCGCGGCCACTCCGGCGGCAGTGACCCTGAAGATACCGGCGGCGAGCAGTCCGGCCCAGGCGCAGCCCACCGAGAGGCCGGCCCAACGGGCCGCCAGAGCCGGCCAGTTGTCGGGGACGGTCGTCAAATGGCTCCCGTACACGAGGTGAAGGGCCTGGACGTCGGCCACCGCGACGAGGACCGCCAGCAGCAGGGCTGCGGCGGCGGTCACCGTGAGTTTGGCGAGGAGAAGGCCGAGGCGGCGGGGCACGGTGCCACGGGCGGCGGCGAGCGCGGGGTAGCGGAACTCCTCGCCGAAGCTGAGCGCGCCGAGCAGTCCGGCGCCGAAGGCTGCGGGCGGCAGTGGAAGGAAGTCGGGCCAGGCGACGAGCAGGGCGGGCAGCGGGGTGTCGTCGGTGCGGGCCAGGAGCACGCACAGGGCGGCGGAGGCGACGAGCACAGCGGCCGCGACGAGCAGGGCGGTGGGGACTCCGAGGAGGCGGCAAAGTTCGTAGCGCAGGGGGCGCAGGGGGCTGCGTACGGGGCGCGGCGGCGGGGGAAGTGAGTCGAGGCGCTGGGCGGCGCGCGGAACCGGACGAGCGGGGCGCGTGTCGTCGAGTGCGGATTGCTGGGAGGCCGGCGCGCATGCGGGCCGCTCCTGCTGGGGCGCGGATTCGGGCCGCTGCTCGGATGCGGGCGCGGACGCGGGCTGCTGAGGCGCGGGCTCTGATGCGGGCTTGATTGCGAGCCTGGGCGCGGGCTGGTCCCGCAGGGGGCCGGGCGCAGGGCCGGTGTCGCCCACTTCGTCGGCAAGCCGATGGACGAGTACGCCGTGCCGGAAGGCGGTTTCGCCGATCTCGGCGCAGCTGCTGCCGTAGACGGAGAGGAGGTTGCTCGTCTCGGTGACCACCTCGATCGAGCGCTGGGCGGCGCGCGCCTCACGGGCGACGACGGCGGCCAGCCGCGCGGCGTGCGGGGTACGGACGGCCACGCGGGGGCGGAGCCTGGTACGGGAGAAGGCGGCGGCGTCCTGGTCGGCGACGAGGCGTCCCGCGTCGAGGGTGACGACGCGATCGGCGAGCCGGGCGGCCTCCTTGGGGTCGCCCGTGGTGCACAGGACCGTGCCACCGCGCGCGGCGTGGGCGCGCAGCAGTCCGTACAACCAGCTGTTCTCGCGGGGCGAGAGCCCCTTCGCGGGCTCGTCGAGGATCAGCGCCTGGGGGTCGCCGAGCAAAGCGGAGGCGAGCCCGAGTCGGCGGTCCATCCCGAGGGAGAGCGTGCCGAGACAACGGCCACCGAGACCGGCAAGCCCGACGACTTCGAGCACCTCGTCCGCGCGGGAGGCGGGCACCCCTGCCGCGGCGCAGAGCATACGGAGCTGCCCCCGGGCGGTCCGCGCCGGATGGCCCGGTACGTCGCCGAGGAGCACTCCGACCTCGCGGGCGGGGTGGGCGATGCGGTGGAGAGGGTTTCCGCGGAAGTAGGTGACGCCCCGTCCGGACTCGAGTCCGAGCATCAGACGCAGAGCCGTCGTCTTTCCGGAGCCGGCGCAGCCGAGCAGGGCCGTGACGCTGCCGGACGGGGCCTCGAAGGTGAGATCGTCGACGGCCGGCGGGAGGTTTCGGCGGTGGGTGCTGGTCAGTCCGATGGCCTGGAGCATCGCTTCTCTCGCGGAAGGTGAGACCGCTCGGCGGCAGGGCGGATACCGCAGCAAGACGCGGAGACTGCGGATACTGCAGCAAGATAACGCGACATTTAGGACTTTTTGCGCAGCGGGCCGGGCCCGGGTGTCAGCCCCCGATCGAGCTCTCGATCAAGCTGCGGTCAGACTTCCGGACGCAGCATCGGCGGGTTCAGCAGGGTGGCACCACCCGCGCGGAACAGCTGTGCAGGGCGGCCCCCCTGACGAGTTGTGGTCCCGCCGGCGGGCACCAGGAATCCCGGGGTGCCGGTCACCTTCCGGTGGAAGTTCCGCGGGTCGAGCGCGACGCCCCACACCGCCTCGTACACCCGGCGCAGCTCGCCGACCGTGAACTCGGGCGGGCAGAAGGCCGTGGCCAGCGAGGAGTACTCGATCTTGGAGCGGGCCCGCTCCACCCCGTCGGCCAGGATGCGCGCATGGTCGAAGGCGAGCGGGGCGGCCTGCTCGCCCTCGCGGCCGAACCCGTTCTCCTGGCCCAGGAGGTCCTCGACGGGGGCCCAGCGCGCACTATTGGCATCCCCGCCCGCCCGGGGCGCGGGGAGGTCGGGTGCGAGCACCAGGTGCGCGACGCTGACGACCCGCATCCGCGGATCCCGCTTCGGGTCTCCGTAGGTGGCAAGCTGCTCGAGATGCGCGCCGTTGCCAGGCGCCGGGGACGCGGGGTCGTGCGCACACAGCCCGGTCTCCTCGGCGAGCTCGCGCGCTGCCGCCGCCGCCAGATCCTCGTCGCCCCTGACGAACCCGCCGGGCAGGGCCCATCGGCCCTGGAACGGCGGCTCTCCACGGCGTACCACCAACGCACAGAGCGCATGACGACGCACGGTGAGCACGACCAGGTCGACGGTGACAGCAAAAGGCGGATAGGCCGACGGGTCGTAGGGAGACATGCCGTGATCATAGTCGTCTGCCTGACGATAAACACTCCCTTCGCCACCTGCGGCGACTCTTTCTTCATCAGCTTCCCCGCCCCGCCCACGCACCCGGCTCACACCCCCAACTGAAGGCCCTCGGCGGCCTCCTCGACCATCCCGAGGCCGAGCCTGCTGATCCGCACGGCGAACGGCTCCCCGGCGACGCGCAGTCCGGACAGCTGTACGGCGCCGAAGGGAGCGCAGCGCACGGGATGCAGCGCGACCGCACCCGCGGGCGCGTCGGGACGGATCCCGGCGAGGGTCGCCAGAAGGTGGATGCCGGCCGCTGCGGGCAGGGCCGCCGGCCGGCAGGCGGCGGGGTGCGGCACAGGCACGCCCCCCGCCGTGCGCTGTTCCCCCGCGTACATCTCGGGCAACCGGTACCCGAATGCCTCGGCAGCGTCGAGGACGCCACGCAGCAGGGGCACCGCCTCCATTTCGTATCCGGCGCCGGCCAGCCCCGCGACGGCGACGACCGTGTCGTGCACCCGTACGGCTCCGGCGCGGTGGCCGTACGGGTTGTGTCCACGCTCCATGGTCCCCAGGCTGCGCAGTCCCCAGCCGGAGTCCACTGCGGGGCCACCGAGCAGCATGGCCAGCTGTCCGGTCTGCACCTTGTCCAGCAGACCGGGGGCGAGCTGTCCCCCGCCGACCAGTCCCGTGTCGAGGAGATGCGCGGCGCCGGCCCCCAGATGAGGCAGGGGCCGGCCGCCGGCCAGCCGCGCCAACGCGGGCCGGCCGCCGGTCCTGTCGTCGATCCAGAAGCGCTCCCGGAAGCGCTCCCGCAGCGCTCCCGCCCACTCACGCGAGACGTCGGCTCCGGGACGGCCGTACGCCTCCAGCAGGTCGGCACCCAGCAGCGCGGCCCGATGGGCATGTGCCTGCGTCTCGGCGCACTGCACTCCGGACGGGCCCGGCTCGGACAGGATTCCCTCCGCGCCCGTGGCTCGCCGCAGCCACTGCAGACAGCGCTCCGCGACCGGCAGCAGCCCCGCCAGTTCCCGCTCCGGCAACCCCCAGCGCCATGCCTCCGCGAGGACCGCCGGGAAGGCGAGCGTCGCCTCCACGCCCGTACAACGCGGCGGGAGATGCGGACCCGCGTCCCTCAGCGGGCCGGGGATGCGCCCGAAGTCCGGTCCTGGACCCAGCAGTTGGGTGCGGGCGACCGTGCGCAGGGTGGCCGCGGCGAGCCGGGTGGAGAGCGGGAGCGCCATCCGCGCGGCCCACAGCGCCTCGGCAGGGGCAGGCCCACAGCGCCAGGGGACGCCCGCGGCCAGGTATACGTCCGCGGATCCGCCGGGGTCCCGCAGCAGCAGCGCCTTGAGGTCGCCCAGACTGGCACTGAACAGCGCCTGCAGCCGGGGGTCGTCCCCCTCCGCCCACGCTTCGGAGAAGGGTCGACTGCCCGTCCGGCCGGACGACCGGGCCGGGCGCTTGGAGCGGACGCGCAGCTCGATGGTGCGGGAGGCGCCGGGTGCGAGCTCAAGGTCCCAGCGCAGTATCCCCGCGGAGGCCAGAGCGTCCTTCGGCGGCGGATCCGCGGTGACGACGGTGTGCGCGTCCGGGCCCGCGGACCAGCGCATGCCCGAGTCATGGACGCTTGCACGCAGCTCAGGACCGGGTCGCCCGGCCGCGACCGCGCCCAGACTCGCGAGGTCGGTGCCCAGCGCGATCTCCACCGGAAGCCTGAGAGCTCTCCCCACCGAACTGCGCAGCGTGATTCGTTCCGTGCCGTCTGCGTCGCGCAATCGCTCCACGGAGATTCCCGGGTCGGGTCCAGTGCCGGCGGGCGTCCGCAGCACCCCGATGAACCTGGCGCGGTCGGCGGAGACCAAGCCGCTCTGCATCGCAACCGGTTCGCGCCCGGCGACCCGCAACTGGCAGCGGGAGAGCAGCCGCCGGCCGGACTGGTAGACGCCTTCGAGCCCGGTCCCGGTGAGCTGGCCGTGCTCCGGGGAGATCGCCAGGCGCGGGAGGGCGACACAGATGAGCATGTTGTGCACCGGCGGCAGATCCCCCGGCCCTCCGGCCCAGGGCGGCGCTGGACCGGATCCGGAGCTGTGTCCCAGCTGCGGCAGGTGAGGCGGGCGGGGGGCGGTGAGGGCCATGGGTGGTCTGCTGTGCCTTCCGTGCGCTCCGGACAGCCGCTGCGAATGCGACGGCGCGGGTCGTGCGACGACGACACGACGATGAACGGCGGCACGGGTGCCCAGGTCACGGGCATCATCGTCCGCTCCTCGTGCCGCGTTGCCCGCTCCGGCTCCTCCCCCGGCCGCGGTTGCCCGCCGGCGCCTTCGCGGGGGCCGCACCGGCGGGCGGGAGGCCCTTCCTGCCGACGCGCGGCGCGACCCGATGCGCGACCCGCCGAGGACGCGGTCGGTGTGGGCGGCCCTCTGCCTTGCTGGTCCCGGATGACTCCCGTGAGCCGCGCGCCTGGCGCAGACAGCTGCGCAGGGTCTCCGGATCCAGGCCTTCGTTGCAGGCCTGGTGCAGCAGACGGGCGAAGACATACTCGGGGTCGACGCGCAGGGCCCGGCCGAGAGCCACTCGTGCGCCTGGTTCGTCACCACTCGACCAGGCCACCCAGCCGGCGAGAGTGAGCGGTGCGGCCGCATGCTCGCAGTAGGGCCCGACGCAGCGGCGGGCGAGCGCCTGCCACAGACGCAGGGCGGGATCCGCGTCCGTCCCTTCCATCCATTCCGCTGCCCGGTCCCGGGTGTCCCTGTCCTGAAGACCGAGGATCACGGCAGCCGCTTCGTCATGCGTGATGAGCCGGTCATCGGCGGCATCCGTCTCGGCCCAGCCCCCGGACCGCGGTGTCTCAGCGATGCGTGTCATCAGCCGGCGGGCCAGCGCCAGGGTCTCCGCGGCAACCTCGTCCCGTCCCACCCCGTCCAGAATCCTGGGCACCAGCGCGGCGCCCGCGGTGTCCAGTGCCTTCTCCTGGCCGGCCGCGGCGGGAGTCGTCATGGGCGCGAGCCGACCCTCCATCTGCCGCAGGGACCCACGCACCTGGATGCCTGCGTAGGCAGCGGCCGCGGCCATCACCGAGGTGCCCGGCAGCGCCAGTGCACTGCCTTCGGGCGGACAGCAGCGTGAATCGGGGCAGCAGTAGGACCAGAAGCGTCCTTCGGAGATGCAGAGCGCCTCGTAGACGGGCACGTCCAAGGTGCCGCACGCGGTCCGCAGCCGTTGCGCGAGGGGACGCAATCGCTCCATCACCCTGCGGCTCGTCTCGTCCTCGTCCGGATCCTGGCAGAGGAAGACGACAATGCCGTCGGGCCGGGAGCCCCTGCGCTCGCTGCCCTCGATCAGACACTCGACGAGCTGTTCGGCCACGGGCGACCATTCCCGCGGCGAGGGCGGGATGCCGAGCCGCAGCCGCCCGCCGAAGCGGCCGCTGTTGCCGTGCAGCGCGACGAGCACGATGGAATCAGTCGGTTGGAAGCCCATCATGTACGGGAGGGCGTCGGCCAGTTCGGCGGGTCCGCGCAGCGTGATCTGCTGCTCGTCGGCCTGACCGCTGGGTTCGTGGTGCTTGTTCATGGCTCGACGGTCTCGCGGCGGCCCCAGCCACGCGACCCCTGTGGATAACGTTATGTGCGCCGTGAGGCGCTTGTTGTTCGAGTGGAGGTGAAAGACCACCACCAATTCCCTGTCGCAGCAGGGGGTTTGAAGCTGAGGGCAGTTCGAGC